>NZ_JBWKWW010000015.1:0-111172 GCF_059422425.1 Pseudomonas sp. GW821-FHT01E05 | reverse complement strand
CGTCCCCTTCGTCTAGTGGCCTAGGACACCGCCCTTTCACGGCGGTAACAGGGGTTCGAGTCCCCTAGGGGACGCCACGATTACCCGCTCTGCGGGATTTATAGGGTCATTCAATTATTGAATGGCCCTTTTGTTTGTCTGGCATTCGCCAATTCTCTTATTTCTCTGTCTTCAGCTTTCTGTTCTCAAAGAATGGCTCTTCTGACCAACGGTCACATCAACGACTTGCGAAAATTTATTATGAGAATAATATTTTAATCGTAATATTCGGAGGCAACGATGAACGATAAAAAAGCTCAAACCCGCGAACGTATCTTGAAGGCCGCAAGCGCAGCGCTGATTCAGCGTGGTCCGGCCGAGCCGAGCGTGGGGGAGGTGATGGGTGCCGCCGGGCTTACGGTGGGTGGCTTCTATGCGCACTTTGAAAGCAAGGATGCGCTGATGCTGGAGGCGTTCAGGCAACTGCTCGCTCAGCGCCGTGGCTTGATCGCGCAAATGGATGCCGAGTTGACCGGTGAAGAGCGTCGCGCCTTGGTCGCCGCGTTCTACCTGTCACGCAAGCACCGTGATTCTACCGAACAGGCTTGCCCGATCCCGGCTTCAGTCGGGGAGTTGGGGCGCCTGCCGGACGACTTTCGTCAGGCGCTGAATGAACACCTGGAGTTGATGGTGGCGCAATTGGCGGCCAGTCCGGAAGACACCGACAAGGCTTTGGCCGATATCGCCCTGATGGTTGGTGGTCTGGCTCTGGCTCGTGCCCTGGGTGCCGGAGAGTTATCTGATCGACTGCTACGTGCCGCCAAGTCGGCGGTGCTGTGACCTGAAGCGAAAGCCTGAGGAGATGAGCGATGAGCACTTTAAGCTGGGTTCGTGGCGTTAATGGCACCCTGGGCTGGTTTGCACCGCAGCTGATTGCCCGCAAGATGCGGCTGGCGTTCATGACGCCGCGTGAACTGCCGCCGCGCGATTGGGAGTTGCCGCTGCTGGCGAAGTCCGAGCGAATCACCTTGCGATTCGGGCTTTCGGCGTTGCGCTGGGGCCAGGGTCCAACGGTGTTGTTGATGCATGGTTGGGAAGGACGGCCGACGCAGTTCGCCAGCCTGATCACTGCGCTGGTCGACGCCGGTTACACGGTGGTCGCGCTGGACGGCCCGGCCCACGGTCGATCTCCTGGTCGTGAGGCGAATGTCGTGTTGTTCGCCCGCGCCATGCTTGAGGCTGCCGCTGAGTTGCCACCGCTGCAAGCGGTCATCGGTCACTCCATGGGCGGTGCCAGCGCCATGCTGGCGGTCCAGTTGGGTTTGCGTACTGAAACCCTGGTCAGCATCGCCGCTCCAGCCCGCATACTGGGTGTGTTGCGCGGTTTTGCCCGGTATGTACGCCTGCCGCCCGCGGCGCGTTCGGCATTTATCCGGCAAGTTGAGCAGGAAGTCGGCATGCAGGCGTCTCTGCTCGATGTGGCCCACTATCAATTGGATATGCCAGGGCTGATCGTGCACGCCGAGGATGACTGCTTTGTTCCGGTCAAAGAATCGGAGCTGATTCACGAGGCCTGGTTTGACAGCCGTTTGTTGCGACTGCAAGAGGGCGGCCATCAGCGTGTACTGGCTGACCCGCGTTTGATCGACGGTGTGCTGGCCCTGCTCGCCGGTCGCAGTCTGCAATCGCGCCAAACCGCCTGAGCATCCGTTACACTGCCCCCGAATTCATCTGACCGGGGGAGTAGGGCATGGGCTGGGACCTGGCAACGCCATTTATCATTGATCTGCAGGTGGGGGCCGAAGACATTGACGGGCTCGGGCATGCCAATAACGCGATGTATGTCACCTGGCTCGAGCGCTGTGCCTGGCGTCATTCGCAGCGTTTGGGACTGGACCTGACCGAATACCGACGGCTGGATCGGGCGATGGCGGTGGTCCGCCACGAGATCGACTACCTGGCTGCTGCCTATGAATGTGATGAGCTGCAATTGGCGACCTGGATCGTCGATTGGGATCAGCGTCTGAAAATGACCCGGCGCTTTCAATTGGTCCGCCCAAGCGATAACACCACTTTGCTCCGGGCCCAGACCACTTTTGCCTGTATCGAGCTATCCAGTGGCAGGCCCAAGCGTATGCCCGCTGAGTTTATCGAGGGCTATGGCCCGGCGTTGCAAGTCGCAATCTAGCGCCGATCTGTGGCGAGGGGGTAGGCCCCCTCGCCACAAATGCTGGCGCAACTCTTTCGCCTGAAAACCCAGTAAACTGCCGCACGTTTTTTTTGCCCGCGTTTTTCGTTGAGTGTTATCCATGCAAATTGCTTTGGCGCCCATGGAGGGGTTGGTCGACAACATCCTGCGGGATGTTTTGACCCAGGTTGGCGGGATCGATTGGTGTGTGACCGAATTCATTCGCGTCAATGATCGTCTGCTGACCCCGGCTTACTTTCACAAGCTGGCTCCTGAGTTGCTCAGCGGCGCGAAGACCGCTGCCGGCGTGCCGTTGCGCGTGCAATTGCTCGGCTCAGACCCGGTGTGCCTGGCGGAAAACGCCGCACTGGCCTGCGAGTTGGGCTCGCAAGTCATTGACCTGAACTTCGGCTGTCCGGCCAAGACCGTCAACAAGTCTCGCGGCGGCGCGGTGCTGCTCAAAGAGCCGGAATTGCTGAACGCGATTGTCACCCAAGTCCGTCGCGCGGTGCCGGCGCATATTCCGGTGACCGCCAAGATGCGCCTGGGCTTCGACAGCCCGGACGGCGCGTTGGTGTGTGCAACGGCTCTGGCCGAGGGCGGTGCTGAGCACATCGTCGTGCATGCCCGAACCAAGACCGACGGTTACAAGCCGCCTGCCCATTGGGAGTGGATTCCACGAGTTCAGGACGTGGTCAAAGTACCGGTGTTCGCCAACGGCGATATCTGGAGCGTCGAAGACTGGCGCCGCTGCCGTGAGATCAGCGGTGTCGAAGACATCATGCTCGGTCGCGGACTGGTCTCGCGCCCGGATCTGGCGCGGCAGATAGCCGCTGCGCGGGCCGGTGAGGAGGTTGTCGAGATGTCCTGGGCCGATCTGCAGCCGATGCTTCATGAGTTCTGGGCGCAGGCCGTCGCGCAACTGACGCCACGCTCTGCGCCGGGGCGTTTGAAGCAGTGGCTGGCGATGTTGACACGCAATTACCCTGAAGCGGTTGAGCTGTTCACCGCGATGCGTCGGGAAACCGATCTGGATCAGGTCGGGCGTTTGCTGGGCATTCAGCGCACCGAAGCGGCCTGATTTTTTTCAAAAAAAGCCTCTTGAAATGTGTGGGTCAATCCTTATCTCTTTTATACGCGATGCCGAATTCGGGTCGCGGAGATAACCACTTGCTGAATTTCAGGAGATAGATCATGAGTACTACATTTTCTTTGGCTCCACTGTTCCGTTCTTCGGTTGGCTTCGATCGTTTCAACGATCTGTTCGAGTCGGCGCTACGCAATGAGCCAGGTAGCACCTACCCACCCTACAACGTGGAAAAACACGCGGAAGATCAATACCGTATCGTGATTGCCGCGGCCGGTTTCCAGGAAGAAGACCTGGAGCTGCAAGTCGAAAAAGGCGTATTGACCATCAGTGGCGGCAAGCGCGATACCGGCGAAGACGTTACCTATCTGTATCAAGGTATCGCCCAGCGGGCCTTCAAACTGTCCTTCCGCCTGGCTGACCATATCGAAGTCAAGGCTGCGGGCCTGAGCAATGGTCTGTTGAGCATCGACCTGTTGCGTATCGTGCCGGAAGAGGCGAAAGCCCGGCTCATTCCAATCAATGGAACGCAAAAACCGGCTCTGAAGCACTGATTTTTGCCATATCAGCCAACTGCAATAGAAAGGGCGCCATCGGCGCCCTTTTTTGCGCCCCTCATTTGAGCAGCTTCTTGAACTCGTTCAGCGGTAACGGCCGGCTATGCAGGTAGCCCTGATACAAATGGCAGCCCAGGCCCTGCA
Organism: Pseudomonas sp. GW821-FHT01E05; assembly: GCF_059422425.1. Classification (NCBI taxonomy): domain Bacteria; kingdom Pseudomonadati; phylum Pseudomonadota; class Gammaproteobacteria; order Pseudomonadales; family Pseudomonadaceae; genus Pseudomonas; species Pseudomonas sp. GW821-FHT01E05. Next base: position 107,217 of record NZ_JBWKWW010000015.1, on the reverse strand, counting down.
AAAACTCAAGCTGCTCATGGGTTTCCACGCCTTCGGCAATCACCGTCAGCTCGAGGCTGAGGGCCATGGCGACGATGGCGCGGATGATTTCCGCGTCGTTCGGGTCGCTGGTTGCGTCGCGGACGAAGGACTGGTCGATTTTCAGCGCATCCACTGGCAGGCGTTTGAGGTAAGTCAGCGAAGAATAGCCGGTGCCAAAATCATCCATGGCAAAGCTCACCCCGAGCTTTTTCAGGCGGCGCATCTTGTTGACGGTGTCATCGAGGTTCTGGATCACGATCCCTTCGGTGATCTCCAGTTTTAGCAGCGAGCAGGGCAGTTGATGGTTGTTCATACTGCGTTCGATGTGTTCGACGAAGTCGTTCTGACGAAATTGCCGTGGACTGATATTCACGCAAAGGCTGAAATTGAGCGGGTCGATCCGGCCCTCATCTATCAGTTGGCGGAAGGCCAGGCAGGCTTCATTGAGAATCCAGGTACCGACTTCCAGAATCAGCCCGCTCTCTTCCAGGACTTTGATGAAATCTGCGGGGGGTTGCGCGCCCAGTTTTGGGTGCTGCCAGCGAACCAGTGCTTCGGCGCCCACTATGCGGTTGTCCCGTGCGTCGACTTGTGGCTGGAAGTGCAGGCTGAACTCGCCTCGTGAGAAGGCCAGGCGCAGGTCGGTTTCCATGCGCAATCGCTCACTGGCGGCTTTTTGCATGGTGCTGTGGAACATTTGCGTGGTATTTCGTCCGGAATCTTTAGCCCGGTAGAGCGCGATGTCCGCGCGCTTGAGCAAATCGCTCGGGGTTGAGCCGTGGTCGGGGATCAGGGCGATGCCGATGCTCGGTGTGACTTGCAACCGTTGACCGTCGAGAAACATGGGTTCGGACAGCAGATCGCGCAAGGTGTCGGCCAGCTCGCGTACTTGATCGCTGACTTCGCCGCGTGAGCCTTCCAGGCCGCTGAGCAATACCACAAACTCGTCGCCGCCAAGGCGCGCGACGGTGTCCTCCATGCGTACGCTGGCTTCAAGCCGGGCGGTAATGATTTTCAGCACCGTATCGCCGACCGGGTGACCGAGGGAGTCGTTGATGTGCTTGAAGTGATCGAGGTCGAGGAACAGCAGGGCGCCACGCAGGCTATGCCGTTTGAGCAGCGCTATCTGCTGGCTCAGGCGGTCCATCAGCAGTGCACGGTTGGGCAGGTTGGTCAGAGGGTCGTGGTAAGCCAGATGGCGGATCTGCGCCTCGGCATTCTTCAAAAGGCTGACGTCCCGCGCCGTCAGTAGCAGGCACGGCGTTTCATTCAGGGTAATGGGCTCGACCGATACCTCCACCGTGAGAATATCCCCGCGCTTGTTACGGCCGAGCATTTCCAGATGATGAACCCGGCCTTTCACCCGCAATTCGGCCAGCAAGGTCGAGCGCTGTTTCTCTTCGGCCCAGATACCGACCTGATACACCGTGCGCCCGATCACTTCATCGGCGCGGTAGCCTGTCAGCCGACAGAAACCGTCATTGACCTCCAGGTAGCACCCGGTGTCGCGTTCGGTGATGGTGATGGCATCGGGGCTTGAGTGGAATGCCTTGGCAAACTTCTCTTCGCTGGCCTTGAGCGCAGCCTCGGAGCGTTGCTGTTGGGTAATGTCGCGCAGAGTGGTCACGATGCAGGGTTGGTCGCCGACGCTGATCTGGCGACTTGAGATCACGCAGGTCAGGGCTTGGCCATTCTTGTGATGAACAATGACCGCGACATTGTTCAGCGCCTGCTCGCGGATGACTTGCTCGATGCGTTGCCGGCGTTGCGCTGAATCGTCCCAGAGCCCGATCTGATCGGCGCTGCGGTCCATGACGTCGGCGGCGGTCCAGCCAAATGTCTGGGTGAAACTGGAGTTGATCTCGATGAACTGGCCGGTGTCCTGGCGTGTCACGCAGATCGGGTCCGGGCTGACCTGGAACAGACTGGCGAATTTCTCTTCGGAGGTGATCAGGCGTTGCTCGCGCTCAACCTGCTCGGTGATGTCCAGCAGGGTGCCGGCCATACGCAATGGATTGCCATCTTCGTCGCGGTAGAGTCGGGCACGGCTTTCCAGGAAGCGCGAGCTGCCGTCTGCCAGCTGCACGCGATAGGTCAGTTGATAGTTGCCGGCCGGTCCTTCGCGCAAGCTGCGGTAGGCATCGCGCATGCTGTCGCGCTCTTCACCGGGGACGCCTTCAAAGAACGCATCGAAGGGTTCGTGAAAAGGCTTGGGGTCCAGACCGTGAAGCTGTGCCGCGCGTGCCGAGCCATAGAGCATGCCGCTGGGAATGTGCCAGTCCCAGGTACCGAGCTGGGCAGAGTCCAGTGCCAGGTCGAGGCGCTCCTGACTGTCTTTGAGGGCTTGTTCGGCATTTTTGCGTTCGGTGGTGTCAAGGAAGGTGCTGAGCAGATAGGGCTGCCCCTCCAGCTCAACTTTTTGTGCACTGAGAATACCATCGTGGATTTGCCCGCTGCTGGCACGAAACTGCACCTCCATGTTGGTCAGTTCACCTTTGGCCTTGGTGGCCTTGACCAACTGCGCGCGTTGCTCCGGATCGACCCAAAGACCCAGCTCCAGTGTGGTGCGGCCGATTGCATCTTGCACTGGCCAGCCGAACAGGCTTTCGAAATATTGATTGGCCTCGCTGATCAGGCCGTCTTCCTGGCGGGTCAGCAGCACCATGTTTGGACACAGATGAAACAGCGTGGCAAAGCGTTTTTCCGAGCTGCTCAAGGCTTGTTCGCGCTGGCGTTGATGGGTGATTTCGCGGATCACGCCGATCATTCGCGGTTTGCCGTTCTTGTCCGGCACCAGGCTGCCGCTGATCTCCAGCCAATGCAGGCTGCCGTCCGGCCAGCGGATTCGGTGGTGCATTGCCTGCTCCAGTGGCGCGCCGGCGACCACCGCATTGAAGGCGCGCATGGCTTTGGCCCGATCCTCGATGGGCACCAGGTCCAGATATTCCAGGTCGGCTGGCAGCGGTTGCCGCGGGTCGAAGCCAAACAAGGCTTGAGTGCCGCGAGACCAGCTGATTTGCCCGCGTTCTATGTCCCAATACCAGGCGCCCAGGCGGGCACCGTTCAGCGCGGCGAGCAATTGCGGGGCGCTCTCCCAGCTCTGTTCCGACGTTTTCGGGTCCAGCGCCTTTATGCGCGGCATAGCGGGCGTGGAGTGGCGAGTGCGGTCAGAGGATTTGTGCATTGGCTGCGGGCCTTGAGCTCAATAGGGCATTTAGCGCGAGGGATCCAGACTATATCGGGTAGGCACAACTTATGCCGGTGTCCCTGGCAAATCGATTTGTGCATCCAATAAGGCCATGAAAGCCCGCGCAGCATTCGACAGCGTCCGTTCGGTGTGCAGGATATAGCCTAGCTGGCGAGTGAGCTGTATGCCCGGTAAAGGAATACGCGCCACCTGATCATCGAGCATGGTACGCGGTAAAACACTCCAGGCCAGGCCGATGGAGACCATCATTTTGATGGTTTCCAGATAATTGGTACTCATGGCGATGTTCGGCGTCAGCCCCTGGGCTTCGAACAGGCGCTGGACAATATGGTGGGTAAAGGTGTTGCCGCCGGGGAATACCGCTGGATGCAGGGCGATATCGGCCAGGCTGACCACTCCATTGCGGACAAGTGGGTGTTCCGGCGCGGCAACGAAGTCCAGCGGGTCATCCCAGACCGGTGTTGCCCGTACCAGTGTGTGCGGCTCCGGTGCAAGGGTGATCACCGCCAGTTCGGCGCGGCCATGGAGGATTTCTTCGTAAGCCACTTCCGAATCGAGGAACTGAATGTCCAGCGCTACGTCCGGATAGCGCCGGGTAAAGGCCCGCAACAACGGTGGCAAGCGGTGCAAGCCGATATGGTGACTAGTCGCCAGAGTCAGACGGCCGGTGACCTCGCCGGTCAGGTTGGTCAGCGCGCGGCGAGTGTCATCCAGCACATTGAGTATCTGATAGGCCCGGGGCAGCAGGGCACGCCCGGCTTCAGTCAGGCCGACTTCACGGCCGAGCCGGTCGAACAATCGCACCTTGAGTTGCTGCTCCAGCCCGGCAATGCGTTTGCTGATGGCCGGCTGCGTCAGGTGCAGGCGTTCGCCGGCACCGGAGAAGCTTCCGGTCTCGGCAATCGCGATAAAGGCATTAAGGTTGGCCAGATCCATGGTTGTATTCCAGATTGTTATCCAAAGCATAAAAAATATGAATTTGAGTTATTTAATGTAACGCCATAGGATCGACCTCACAAGCCAAGGGGTTATTGAAATGCATCAAAACCCGGGGCATAGAAATACGCTGATGAGGACCGTCTGATGGCCGGCAAAACGCTCTACGACAAGCTTTGGGATTCGCATTTGGTTAAGCAGCGCGACGATGGTTCGGCGCTGATTTATATCGATCGTCACATCATTCATGAAGTGACTTCGCCGCAGGCCTTCGAAGGCCTGCGTCTGGCCGGGCGCAAGCCTTGGCGCATCGATGCCAACATCGCGACCCCGGACCACAACGTACCGACCACCCCGGAGCGTAAAGGCGGTATTGAAGCCATCGTCGACCAGGTCTCGCGTTTGCAGGTTCAGACCCTCGATGACAACTGTGATGAATACGGCATCGTCGAATTCAAGATGAACGACATCCGCCAGGGCATCGTCCACGTCATCGGTCCGGAGCAGGGCGCGACCTTGCCGGGCATGACCGTGGTCTGCGGCGACTCCCACACCTCGACTCACGGCGCATTTGGTGCCCTGGCTCACGGGATCGGCACTTCCGAGGTCGAGCATGTGCTCGCCACTCAGTGTCTGGTTGCGAAAAAAATGAAAAACATGTTGGTTTCCGTTGAAGGCCAATTGCCTTTCGGCGTGACGGCCAAGGACATCGTCCTCGCGGTGATCGGCAAGATCGGCACCGCCGGCGGCAACGGCCACGCCATCGAGTTTGCCGGTAGCGCGATTCGCGACTTGTCGGTGGAAGGCCGCATGACCATCTGCAACATGTCCATCGAAGCCGGTGCACGGGTTGGTCTGGTCGCCGCGGACGAAAAAACTGTCGCCTACGTCAAGGGCCGTCCGTTTGCTCCGAAGGGCGCGGAATGGGACCTGGCGGTCGAAGCCTGGAAAGATCTGGTGTCCGACACTGATGCGAAGTTCGACACCATCGTTGAGCTCGACGCAACGCAGATCAAGCCGCAAGTCAGCTGGGGCACGTCTCCGGAAATGGTGCTCGCGGTCGATCAGAACGTGCCGGACCCGGCGAAAGAGATGGATCTGGTAAAACGCGGTTCCATCGAGCGTGCCTTGAAGTACATGGGTTTGAGCGCCAATCAGGCGATCACCGATATCCAGTTGGACCGTGTGTTCATCGGTTCTTGCACCAACTCGCGGATCGAAGATTTGCGCGCTGCGGCGGTGATCGCCAAGGGCCGCAAAGTGGCCTCGACCATCAAGCAGGCGATCGTGGTGCCGGGCTCGGGTCTGGTGAAGGCGCAGGCTGAGTCGGAAGGTCTGGACAAGATTTTCATCGAGGCCGGTTTCGAATGGCGTGAACCAGGCTGCTCGATGTGTCTGGCAATGAACCCGGACCGTTTGGAGTCGGGCGAGCACTGCGCATCGACCTCCAACCGCAACTTCGAAGGCCGTCAGGGTGCCGGTGGTCGTACGCACCTGGTCAGCCCGGCGATGGCTGCAGCGGCGGCCGTCAACGGTCGTTTCATCGATGTCCGTGAATTGATCCAGGGAGCGCAGTAATCATGAGAGCTTTTACCCAGCACACTGGTCTTGTCGCGCCTTTGGATCGTGCCAACGTCGACACCGATCAGATCATTCCCAAGCAGTTTCTCAAGTCGATCAAGCGCACCGGCTTTGGCCCGAACCTGTTCGATGAGTGGCGTTACCTGGATGTGGGGCAACCATATCAGGACAACTCCAAGCGTCCGTTGAACAAGGAGTTCGTGCTCAACGCCGAACGTTATCAAGGCGCCAGCGTGTTGCTCGCCCGGGAGAACTTCGGTTGCGGCTCGAGCCGCGAGCATGCGCCATGGGCACTGGAAGAATATGGCTTTCGCAGCATCATCGCGCCGAGCTACGCCGACATCTTCTTCAACAACAGCTTCAAGAACGGCTTGTTGCCGATCATCTTGAGCGATGCCGAAGTCGATGAGCTGTTCCAGCAGGTCGAGTCCAACCCGGGCTACCAGCTGCAGATCGACCTGCAAGCCCAGACGGTGACCCGTCCGGACGGCAAGGTATTGAGTTTCGAGATTGACGCGTTCCGCAAACACTGCCTGATCAACGGTCTGGACGATATCGGCTTGACCCTGCAGGACCATGAAGCGATTGCCGCCTTCGAAGCCAAACATCGTGCGAGCCAGCCGTGGTTGTTTCGCGACGCGTGATTGATTCGAAATTGTTGTAGGCAGTTGCGGCCTCATCGCGAGCAAGCTCGGCTCCTGCAAGGGAGTGCGTTGCCCTGGTAGGAGCCGAGCTTGCTCGCGAAGACGGCCGCACAGACAACACAAAGCTCGCCCCCAAAGGAAATCAGCATGACCAGTAATGCCCATAGCCAAGTGGTACAAAAGCAATTCGGTGAACAGGCCGCGGCCTATCTGAGCAGCGCCGTGCACGCTCAAGGCACCGAGTTCGCGTTGCTACAGGCCGAGCTGGCCGGGCGCTCAGATGCAAAAGTTCTGGATCTGGGTTGCGGCGCCGGTCATGTCAGTTTTCATGTCGCGGCGTTGGTGAACGAGGTCGTGGCTTACGACCTGTCTCAGCAGATGCTCGACGTGGTGGCTGGCGCGGCGGTCGATCGGGGGCTGAGCAATGTCACTACAGTGCTGGGCGCTGCCGAGCGTCTGCCGTTCGCCGATGGCGAGTTCGATTTCGTTTTCAGCCGGTATTCGGCGCACCACTGGAGCGATCTCGGTCTGGCCCTGCGCGAAGTGCGGCGGGTGCTCAAGCCGGGCGGGGTAGCTGCGTTTATCGATGTGATGTCGCCGGGTAGCCCGTTGTTCGACACTTACCTGCAAAGCGTCGAAGTGCTGCGCGACACCAGTCACGTGCGCGATTATTCTGCCGGTGAGTGGTTGCGTCAGGTCAGCGAAGCGGGTTTGCATACCCGCAGCACGACTCGCCAGCGTCTGCGTCTGGAGTACACCTCCTGGGTCGAGCGTATGCGTACGCCTCAGGCGCTGCGGGTGGCGATCCGTGAGTTGCAGCAGGCCATGGGCGCTGAGGTGCGCGAGTATTTTGAGATTGAGGCCGACGGTTCGTTCAGTACGGATGTACTGGTGCTGTGGGCCGAACGATAGAATTTTTCCCCGGTGAACCCGCGAGCCTGCGGGCACGCCGACAGATGAAATGAGGAAAGCATGAGCAAGCAGATTCTGATTCTCCCGGGTGACGGTATTGGTCCGGAAATCATGGCCGAAGCGGTCAAGGTGCTGGAACTGGCCAACGACAAGTATCAGTTGGGTTTTGAGCTGAGCCATGACGTGATCGGCGGCGCAGCCATCGACAAGCACGGCGTGCCGTTGGCTGATGAAACCCTGGAGCGCGCTCGTGCTGCCGATGCGGTGCTGCTCGGCGCCGTGGGCGGACCGAAGTGGGACAAGATCGAGCGTGACATCCGTCCTGAGCGCGGATTGCTGAAGATTCGTGCGCAACTGGGGCTGTTCGGCAATCTGCGCCCGGCGATCCTTTACCCGCAATTGGCCGATGCATCGAGCCTCAAGCCGGAAATCGTCTCTGGCCTGGATATCCTGATCGTCCGCGAACTGACCGGCGGTATCTATTTCGGCGCGCCCCGTGGCACCCGCGAGCTGGAAAATGGTGAGCGTCAGGCCTACGACACGCTGCCCTACAGCGAAAGCGAGATCCGTCGTATCGCCCGTGTCGGTTTCGACATGGCGCGAGTACGCGGCAAAAAGCTCTGCTCGGTGGATAAAGCCAACGTACTGGCATCCAGTCAGCTGTGGCGTGAAGTCGTTGAGCAAGTGGCCAAGGACTACCCGGACGTCGAGCTGAGCCACATGTACGTCGACAATGCCGCGATGCAGCTGGTGCGTGCACCCAAGCAATTCGACGTGATTGTCACCGACAACCTGTTTGGCGATATCCTGTCTGACGAAGCGTCGATGCTCACCGGTTCCATCGGCATGCTGCCGTCGGCGTCGCTGGATGCCAACAACAAGGGCATGTACGAGCCGTGCCACGGTTCGGCGCCGGACATCGCGGGGCAGGGCATTGCCAACCCGCTGGCGACCATTTTGTCGGTATCAATGATGCTGCGTTACAGCTTCAATCTGCTGGACGCCGCCGATGCCATCGAGAAGGCCGTGAGCCTGGTACTGGATCAAGGTTTGCGCACCGGCGACATCTGGTCGAACGGTTGCACTAAAGTCGGTACGCAGGAAATGGGTGACGCAGTAGTCGCCGCGCTGCGGAATCTGTAATCTCTCGGGCCCGCTGCCACTTTCACCCATGAAAGCAGCGGCCCACTTTTTCAAGAAGGTGTAGTTGCGATGAAACGTGTAGGTCTGATCGGTTGGCGCGGTATGGTCGGTTCCGTGCTCATGCAGCGGATGCTGGAAGAGCAGGATTTCGATCTTATCGAGCCGGTGTTTTTCACCACTTCCAATGTCGGTGGCCAAGGCCCGTCCGTGGGCAAGGACATTGCTCCGCTGAAGGATGCTTACAGCATTGAAGAGCTGAAAACCCTCGACGTGATTCTGACCTGCCAGGGTGGCGACTACACCAGCGAAGTCTTCCCGAAACTGCGCGAAGCCGGCTGGCAGGGTTACTGGATCGACGCCGCTTCCAGCCTGCGCATGCAGGATGACGCGGTGATCGTGCTGGATCCGGTGAACCGCAAGGTCATCGATCAGCAGCTCGACGCGGGCACCAGGAACTACATCGGCGGCAACTGCACCGTCAGCCTGATGCTGATGGGCCTGGGCGGTCTGTTCGAAGCCGGTCTGGTGGAGTGGATGAGCGCCATGACGTATCAGGCGGCCTCCGGTGCCGGCGCGCAGAACATGCGTGAACTGATCAAACAGATGGGCGCTACCCACGCCGCTGTCGCCGATGAACTGGCCAACCCGGCCAGCGCCATCCTCGACATCGACCGTAAAGTGGCCGAAGCCATGCGCAGCGACGCTTACCCGACCGAAAATTTCGGTGTGCCGTTGGCCGGCAGCCTGATCCCGTGGATCGACAAAGAGCTGCCGAACGGTCAGAGCCGTGAAGAGTGGAAGGCCCAGGCCGAGACCAACAAGATCCTCGGTCGCTTCAAGAGCCCGATCCCGGTGGACGGCATTTGCGTGCGCATTGGCGCCATGCGCTGCCACAGCCAGGCGTTGACCATCAAACTGAACAAAGACGTGCCGATTGCCGATATCGAAGGGCTGATCAGCCAGCACAACCCTTGGGTCAAACTGGTGCCGAACCAGCGCGAGATCAGCATGCAGGAGCTGAGCCCAACCAAGGTCACCGGCACCCTGAACGTACCGGTGGGCCGTCTGCGCAAGCTGAACATGGGGTCGCAGTTCGTCGGTGCTTTCACCGTCGGCGACCAACTGCTGTGGGGCGCGGCCGAGCCGCTGCGTCGCATGTTGCGGATTCTGCTTGAGCGTTGATCGTTTGAAGCATTGAAAAAACCCGTGTCTCGAAAGAGATGCGGGTTTTTTTATGATGCAGTGATCGTTCCCACGCTCTGCGTGGGAATGCATCCCGTGACGCTCCGCGTCACATCTACGGCGGACGCAGAGCGTCCATGGCGGCATTTCCACGCAGGAGCGTGGAAACGATCGGTATTGTGACGAATTGCCTAGGCATCTCTCGACCGGTAAAGTGCCGCTCCCCCGTTTCGCCTGAGGTAGCAACATGAGCCAGTCCTTTGATATTGCCGTGATCGGCGCCACCGGTACTGTCGGCGAAACACTCGTCCAGATTCTCGAAGAGCGTGATTTCCCTGTCGCCAACTTGTACCTGCTGGCCAGCAGCGAGTCGGCCGGGCACTCGGTGCCGTTCCGCGGCAAGAACATGCGAGTGCGTGAAGTCGACGAATTCGACTTCAGCAAGGTTCAGTTGGTGTTCTTCGCTGCGGGTCCCGCGGTTACGCTGAGTTTCGCGCCACGTGCTACAGCCGCCGGTTGTGCGGTGATCGATTTGTCCGGTGCCTTGCCCGCCGCGCAAGCGCCGCAGGTCGTTCCGGAAACCAACGGCCAGGTGCTGGCCGGGCTGAAAAAACCAGTACAACTGAGCAGCCCAAGTGCATCGGCCACTGCGTTGGCGGTAGTGTTGGCGCCGTTGCGTGGTTTGCTCGATATTCAACGCATCAACCTGACGGCCTGCCTGGCCGTTTCCGCGCAAGGTCGCGAAGCCGTTCAAGAGCTGGCCCGGCAAACCGCCGAACTGCTTAATGTCCGCCCGTTGGAGCCGCGATTCTTTGATCGGCAGATGGCGTTCAACCTGCTGGCTCAAGTTGGCACCCCTGATGCTCAAGGCCACACGTTGTTGGAAAAGCGCCTGGTCAGGGAGCTGCGTGAGGTCCTGGCGCAGCCTTTGTTAAAGATTTCTGTTACCTGTGTTCAAGCCCCGGTGTTTTTTGGCGATAGCTTTAGCGTGACCTTGCAGTCTGCGACCGATATCGACCTGGTGCAGGTCAACGCGGCGTTGGACGCGGCTGCGGGCATCGAACTGGTCGAAGCGGGTGATTACCCGACGGCGGTCGGCGATGCGGTGGGGCAGGATGTAGTGTATGTCGGACGGGTTCGGACCAGTGTCGATGACCCGGCGGAACTTAATCTGTGGCTGACGTCAGATAACGTACGCAAAGGTGCCGCGCTGAACGCTGTGCAGTTGGCTGAGTTGTTGATAAAAGACCTTCTGTAAAAGATACTTGGCAACAATTTGCATAATGATTCTGGCCGGGCAGTATGCTCGGCTGGTTGTTGCTGGAGGTGAGCCGCTTTACGGGGCTTCCAGGGGCATGAATGAAATAATCGCGTGCAGGTCACGTTCATCACTGCACGCAATGCCTTACGGCAGCGGCTACTACACCTTCTCGCTAGCCGAGGAGTGTTCAAACAAAGGATGAGGCAATGGTTCAAGTTCGCAAACTGGTGTTAGCAATTGCGGCCGCCTCGGCGCTGTCCTCCGGTATGGCGCAGGCCCTTGGACTCGGCGAGTTGACCCTGAAGTCGACTCCGAACCAGCCGCTGGTGGCAGAAATCGAACTGCTTGATGTCAAGGACCTCACCGCTGCCGAAGTAGTGCCGAGCCTGGCGTCATCGGAAGAGTTCGCCAAGGCTGGTGTCGACCGTCAGGCATTCCTCAATGACCTGACCTTCACCACGGTACTCAATGCCAGTGGCAAAAGCGTTTTGCGCGTGACTTCGAGCAAGCCGCTGTCCGAGCCGATGGTCAAGTTTCTGGTGCAGGTGATGTGGCCTAGCGGCCGTCTGCTGCGTGATTACAGCGTGTTGCTGGATCCTTCGAAGTTCTCCCCGCAAACCGCTGAAGCCGCTGCTCAGTCCGCGCCAGCTCCAGCTGCTGCGGTCACCGCTCCGCTCACCGGGGCAGGCAAGCCTGCGCAATACACCACTACGCGGCGCGACACCCTTTGGGAGATTGCCGCGAAGGCTCGTAACGGCGGTTCGGTCCAGCAGACCATGCTGGCAATTCAGGCATTGAACCCGGATGCCTTTATCGACGGCAATATCAATCGGTTGAAAGCCGGTCAGGTATTGCGTTTGCCGGCCCCTGAGCAAATTACCAGCCTGCCGCAGCCTAAGGCTGTTGCCGAAGTCGCCGCGCAGAATACTGCCTGGCGCCAGGGCCGTCGCCTGGCCTCGCGCCCGCAGCAGCTGGACGCCACCAAGCGTGCGCGTGGCGATACCGCGCCGTCGCAAACAGCAGCCAAAGATAATTTGAGTCTGGTTTCCGCGGATTCCGGCAAAGCGCGTGGCAAAGGCGCGGCTGGCGACAGCAAAGCGCTGAGCAACAAGCTCGCCGTCACTCAGGAAAGCCTCGATTCGACCCGGCGCGACAATGCCGAATTGAAAAGTCGCATGACGGATCTGCAAAGCCAGCTGGACAAACTCCAGCGCTTGATCGAGCTGAAGAACAATCAGTTGGCCAAGATGCAAGCCGAAGGCGCGGACGCTGCCAAGCCTTCGGTGGCGATGCCGGCCGAGTTGGTCGCACATTCTCAGGCTGCGGTGACGCCACCGGCAGACGCGGCGCCAGTACCGGCGCCTGACGCTGCCAAACCTGCAGCGGTACCTGCCGAGACGCCGATTCAAGCGGCGACCCCGGCCGCGCAAGAGTCGAAATACAATGATTTGCTGACCAATCCAGTCCTGTTGGGGCTGATTGGTGGCGGTGCGGTGGTGGTTCTGCTGTTGCTGCTGCTGTTGGCGCGTCGTCGCAAAGCTCAGCAAGAGGCCGAAAAGCATATGCGCATGGCCCGTGCCTTGTCAGAGGAAGCTGAGTTTTCCAGCGATCTGGACCTGCCGGAAAGCAGCTTCGAAGGTCTTGAAGTTCCACCGCCGAGCGTCAAGCTCGCTCCAGCTCCGATCGCGCCCGTTGTAGTTGTAGCGCCCATTGCCGCACCGTTGGTAGCGCCAGCGGCTGAGCGTTCGGACGACGTTCTGGCGCAAGCGCAATCGCACATCGATCGCGGTGCCTTGAATCAGGCTGCCGAGATTCTGGAAGTGGCCATCAAGCAGGAACCGCAGCGCAGTGACTTGCGCTTGAAACTGATGGAAGTCTATGGCGCACAGGGCGATCGTGACGCGTTTGTCGCTCAAGAGCGTCAGTTGGTCGCCAATGGCAAGAATCATGCTGAAGTCGAACAGCTGAAAAGCCGTTTCCCGTCGATGGTTGCAGTGGCAGCCGTCGCAGGTATCGGCGCGGCGGCGGTGGCTGCTGCGCTGGACGCACAATACGTCAAAGATCTGCTGCTTGATGAGCCTGAGGCGCCAGCCCCGGCCGCAATGGATGATGAGTTTGATACTGCCTTTGATCTGAGTCTGGATGATCTGGAAGCGGCTTCTCCTGCGGTGGTCGTGCCTGAGCCTGAGCTTGAAGCCTTTCCGCTGGATGATGATTTGAGCTTCGAATCGGTGTTGCAGCAGCAGGCCGAAGCGAAGGAGAGCCTGGACGATCTGTCGGATTTCGATCTTGATCTGGGCGGTGACATGCCAGCCGACGCGCTGGCCGATGACGAGTTCCTGTTGAGCCTTGACGATGACCTGAAAGACCTGCCGGTAACTGAAGTGCCGACGGTTACCACGGCGCCGATCGATGATCTGGAGCTGCCGGCTGATTTCGATCTGTCTCTGTCCGATGAGCTCGATGCGCACACCGAGCCGGATGCGTTCGCTGTGGAGCTTGATCACGTCAACGCCGAGCTGGATCGTCTATCGCAAAGTCTGAAGCAGCCGCCTATCTCAGAGTCGTTCGCCGGGCCAAGCTTCACGGTCGAGGACGCAGCGATCGACACTGACGAGCCTGAGTTCGATTTCCTCTCGGGTACCGATGAGGTCGCTACCAAGCTGGACCTGGCTCAGGCTTACATCGACATGGGCGACAGCGATGGTGCACGGGATATCCTCAGTGAAGTGATCACTGAGGGTGATGACAGTCAGAAAAGCGAAGCCAAGGAAATGCTGGCACGTTTGGCCTGATACATCGCACCCGCTTTAACGACAACGGCAGCCATTGAGGCTGCCGTTGTTGTTTCTGTGGTCGCTAGACCTCTAATACCCCATGCCAGTGTGCGAGTCAGGCCAGCAAATCCTCATAAAATGCCCCAAACGGACGAGTAGGGTGGGCGATCTGGATTTCCAGAATCCACAGGCCAACATCGGGGCAGGCTTCGAAATTTCCCAGATCCCCGGCGCGATAGATGGCGTGGGGGAAATCACTGACGCGATGGCCTTTGATGTCCAGGTTCAGTACCCATCCCATGGCCGTTGCCTGCGCCTCGGCGTAGCGATACAACTCAGGCCCGGCTACCTGATGGGTTCGCCAATAGTCGTGAACCTGATCAAACAGGGTTTTGGCAGCCGTGGCGCAAGCGTGCATCTCTGGATCGTTGCCGGTGGTGAAGGTTGCGCCGCAGTCCCCCTCATGCTGATCCCAGACCACGCCCAGGTCGATAAAGAAAATATCGTTGTCACCCAGTGTCGGATCGCCTTCGGAGCGCTGTTTGAATGTTTTTAAAGTGTTTTCGCCGAAACGGATCAGCAGTGGATGCCAGATGCGGTCCATGCCCAGTTCTTGCAAAACCTCCGGGCCCAGCGCTTTGGCTTCGGATTCAAGCATGCCGGGCTTGATGCGTCTGGCCATCTCTTCGATGGCTTCCCAGGTCTTGCGTTTGGCGTGGCGCATGCCTTCCAGGCTATAGGCCAGGCCAACGGCTTCTTTGTTTATGGCGGTCATCGATCAGGTCTCGGTAAGGGGTTTTTTTGATCTTCGTTGTATATAAATATATATAGCGATGTCGTTGGGCAGGATGCAATCGTTGCGTGAGGTGGCGATCAAAAAGTTGAAGTCTGAAACTAAAAACGGCGTGAACATGGCGTCTCGGTCTCGCGGCCTTATAATGGACACCTTTGCGTAAATCAGCAGGCTGTAAGTCCTTGGCAAATATAGATAACGCGGCCGCCGAAATGGCGGCCGCAGGCTTTTCCAGAATCGCTTTGGGTGTTGAATACAAAGGTTCGCGTTATTGCGGCTGGCAGCGTCAGGCTTCCGGCGTTTTGACGGTGCAGGAAACCCTTGAAAATGCCTTGTCCAAAGTCGCCGACTCTCCGGTATCGCTGATGTGTGCCGGCCGTACCGACGCCGGCGTGCATGCCTGCGGGCAAGTAGTGCATTTCGATACCCAGGCCGAACGCTCGATGAAGGCCTGGGTCATGGGGGCCAACATCAATCTGCCCCACGATATCAGCGTGAGCTGGGCCAAGGTCATGCCTGCCGATTTCCATGCACGCTTCAAGGCGATTGCCCGGCGCTACCGTTATGTGATTTACAACGATCAGATTCGCCCGGCGCATTTGAATCAGGAAATTACCTGGAACCATCGCCCGCTGGATGTACAGCGTATGGCCGAAGCCGCCGAGCATCTGGTCGGGACTCACGATTTCAGTGCGTTTCGCGCCGGTCAGTGCCAGGCCAAGTCACCGATCAAGAAGCTCCATCATCTGCGTGTGACCCAGCACGGCAAGATGATCGTGCTGGATATCCGTGCCGGTTCATTTCTGCATCATATGGTGCGTAATATCGCTGGGGTGCTGATGACCATCGGCGCCGGTGAGCGGCCGGTGGAGTGGGCCAGGGAAGTGCTCGAAAGCCGTATTCGTCGAACCGGTGGCGTGACCGCCCATCCGTACGGGCTGTATCTGGTACAGGTTGAGTACCACGACGAGTTCCAATTGCCCGAGCGTTTCATTGGCCCGCATTTCCTGACCGGCTTCTCGGAACTTGACGGCTGACGCCCGGAAAAGCATTTGTTACCATCCGGGACTTTCTCGGATCAGCCCTGAGGTTCAAACGACATGTCAGCCGTTCGCAGCAAGATTTGCGGGATTACCCGCATAGAAGACGCCTTGGCAGCCGTCGACGCCGGGGCGGATGCGATTGGTTTTGTGTTTTACGCCAAAAGCCCTCGGGCGGTGAGTGTGCAGCAGGCGCGGGCGATCATTGCGGCGTTGCCGCCATTCGTGACCACTGTCGGTTTGTTCGTCAATGCCAGTCGTTGTGAACTGGGCGAAATTCTCGATGCCGTGCCGCTGGACCTGCTGCAGTTTCATGGCGACGAAACGCCGTCCGATTGCGAGGGTTATCACCGGCCCTACATCAAGGCGCTGCGGGTCAAGGCCGGCGATGACATCGCTGCCAGGTGCGAGGCTTATGCGGGTGCCAGCGGGATATTGCTGGATACCTATGTCGAAGGCGTTCCTGGAGGTACCGGAGAAGCGTTCGACTGGTCGTTGGTGCCGCAGGGCCTGAGCAAGCCGATCATCCTCGCCGGAGGTCTGTCGGCGACGAATGTGGCTGAGGCCATCGCCCGGGTCCATCCGTATGCGGTGGACGTCAGTGGCGGGGTGGAGCAGAGCAAAGGCATCAAGGATCACGCAAAGATTCGTGCGTTTATTCAGGCCGTACGTAGCAGCAGCTAGTCGATGTGACGGCTGGCAGTCTGCCGCCGTCCATAACACCACTGTACACAACAGGCTTGGCACCGTCCCTGGACGGGCCGAAATTAAAGTGGCAGCCGCTCTGGAGCGGCTGCCGGGATGGCTGAGGATTTGTTCGGTTACACGCAGGTCAAGCCTCGCGCTGACCGCGGTAACCAACGGATCATCGCCGCACACATGAATTTAGCTCAAGGGCATGCGCGGGGCTGCGAACGTCAAATGTTCGGGCCGCCGGTACTGGAGAAAGAAAGCATGAGCAACTGGTTAGTAGACAAACTGATCCCTTCGATCATGCGTTCCGAGGTGAAGAAAAGTTCGGTGCCTGAAGGTTTGTGGCACAAATGCCCGTCCTGCGACGCCGTGCTGTATCGTCCGGAGCTGGAAAAGACCCTGGATGTTTGCCCCAAGTGCAACCACCACATGCGTATTGACGCTCGCGCTCGTATCAATATCTTCCTCGATGCTGAAGGTCGTGCCGAACTGGGTGCTGACCTGGAGCCAGTGGATCGTCTGAAATTTCGCGACGGCAAAAAATACAAGGATCGTCTGACCGCGGCTCAGAAGCAGACCGGCGAGAAAGACGCGCTGATCTCCATGAGCGGTACTCTGCTGGGTATGCCTGTGGTGGTCTCGGCGTTCGAGTTCTCCTTCATGGGTGGCTCGATGGGCGCCATCGTTGGTGAGCGTTTTGTTCGTGCCGCCAACTACGCGCTGGAAAACCGCTGCCCGATGATCTGCTTTGCTGCTTCCGGCGGTGCGCGGATGCAGGAAGCGCTGATTTCTCTGATGCAAATGGCCAAGACCTCGGCGGTTCTGGCGCGTCTGCGTGAAGAAGGTCTTCCGTTCATCTCCGTTCTTACCGACCCGGTCTATGGTGGGGTTTCCGCCAGTCTGGCGATGCTCGGTGACGTCATCGTCGCTGAGCCCAAGGCCCTGATCGGCTTCGCCGGCCCGCGTGTGATCGAGCAGACCGTGCGTGAAAAACTGCCGGAAGGCTTCCAGCGCAGTGAGTTCCTGCTGGAGCACGGCGCCATCGACATGATCATTGCTCGTCAGGAGCTACGCCCGCGTCTGGGTAACCTGCTGGCGCAAATGATGGGCCTGCCGACGCCGGTATTCATTGCCGCCCCGGTCGAGTCGATCGCGATCCCTCCGGTGCCTGCAAACCTATGATCGAACGTACCCTTGGCGACTGGCTCGCCTACCTTGAGCAATTACATCCGTCGGCCATAGACATGGGGCTGGAGCGCTCGCAAGAGGTAGCGTCCCGGATGGGGCTGGGCAAGCCGGCGCCTCGGGTGATCACGGTAACGGGTACCAACGGCAAAGGTTCTACCTGTGCGTTCGTGGCTTCCTTGCTGCGAGCGCAGGGACTCAAGGTCGGCGTCTACAATTCGCCGCATCTGCTGCGCTACAACGAGCGGGTGCAGGTCAATGGCGTCGAAGCCACTGACGCTGAACTGTGCGAGGCCTTCGTGGCGGTCGAGTCCGGTCGCCGCGAAATCTCCCTGACTTATTTCGAGATGGGCACCCTGGCGGCGTTCTGGCTGTTCCAGCGTGCCGGTCTCGATGCCGTGGTGCTGGAAGTCGGTCTGGGTGGTCGTCTGGATGCGGTCAATCTGATCGATGCCGATCTGGCACTGGTCACCAGCATCGGCGTCGATCACGCTGACTGGTTGGGTAATACCCGTGAGTCGGTGGCTTTCGAAAAGGCCGGCATATTCCGCCAGGGCGCGCCTGCGCTCTGCGGCGATCTCAATCCTCCTCAACCCTTGCTGGACAAAGCGCGCGAGCTGAGTTGCCCGTTTTTCCTGCGTGGTCGCGATTTCGATCTGGGTATCACCGAGCATAACTGGCAGTGGCGTGGCCTGGATGCGCAAGGTGGTGTTGTCGAGTTGCATGATTTGCCTCTGCTCGATCTGCCGATGGAAAACGCGGCGCTGGCATTGCAGGCTTACCTGTTGCTCGGTTTGCCCTGGCAGGCGAAGCAAATTGTCGAGGCGCTGAAAGCCACTCAGGTGGTTGGTCGCCTCGATCGGCGTCAGTTTGATTGGCACGGCAAGCGTCTGAATGTGCTGCTGGATGTGGGACACAACCCGCATGCAGCGGAGTATCTGGCCCATCGCCTGGCTCGCCGCCCGTTGGCAGGCAGGCGTCTGGCGGTGTTTGGTTTGCTGGCTGACAAGGACCTCGATGGAGTTCTTGCGCAGTTGAGTGGTAGTGTCCAGCAGTGGGCTGTTGCCCCGCTGGATTCTGCGCGCAGTCGCCCGGTCGAAGATCTGCAGGCGGCCTTGCAGAACCTTGGTGCGTCGGTGACGTCCTACGAAAGTGTCGCTGCCGCGCTGGAAGGGCAGTGTGCCCAAGCGGCGGCCGAGGATGAAATTCTGTTGTTTGGATCATTTTATTGTGTTGCCGAGGCGCTCCAATGGTTAGCCCGGCGCTCCACGGAGGAGGCTGCAAATGGCTTTGCTGGATAACGTTTACAAGCAGCGCATGGTCGGAGCACTGGTCCTGGTGGCGTTGGCGGTAATCTTCTTGCCGATGCTGTTTTCCCGTCAGGATGAGCAGCGTCAGATAACCGTTGACGCCCCGGCCAAGCCTCAAGCGCCTGCGGTGCAGCAAGTGCAGGTTGAGCCAGTGGTCGTGCCTGAGCCGCAAAGTCTGCCGCAAGAGCCGGTTCCCAGTGATGACGAGATCGCTGATCAGGCGGTGCCGGCCAAGCCGGTCGCGCCGATGACTCCAGTCCCGGCGCCGGTCGTAGCCAGCAAGCCTGTAGCTCCCGCGCCGGCACCAAAACCTGCAGCAGCCCAGCCTGTTGCACCGGCGCCGAGCAAGCCCGATGTGAGCCAAAGTCGCATCGATGCCAATGGTCTGTCAGTCAGCTGGTCGGTTCAATTGGCCAGTCTGTCCAGTCGGGAAAGTGCCGAGAGCTTGCAGAAATCCCTGCGCAGCCAGGGTTACAACGCCTATATCCGTTCTGCAGATGGCAAGAACCGGGTGTTCGTCGGGCCGCTGATCGAGCGCGCTGAAGCCGATCGTCTGCGCGACTTGCTGGGTCGTCAGCAGAACCTCAAGGGGTTTGTGGTGCGTTTCCAGCCTGAGCGCGGCTGAAGCCACGTTGCTCGTAGCAGCTGGCGCAGCCTGCGTCCGGCTGCGCAGCAGTCATAAGTCCGGCTTGCCTGAATGACCGAGATGCCTGGTATTGCGACTGCTGAGCAGCTGGACGCAACCTTCGCCAGCGGCTACGCAGGTCGTGTTATCGGCTGACGCTATCTCATTGATTTGAAATGCACTGACAATCGCAGCTTACCGACAGGCATGCGCTCTGCTAAAATGCGCCGCCTTATCCGTCTGTAGGCTGCACTGTGCTATTTACCTGGGTTGACTGGGCGATCGTTGCAATCATCGCCATCTCCGCTTTGATCAGTTTGAGTCGCGGCTTCGTCAAAGAAGCACTGTCGCTGCTCACCTGGATCATCGCAGGAATCGTAGCCTGGATGTTCGGTGGCTCATTGTCCCAGTACCTCGCCGGATACATCGAAACACCTTCGGCTCGCGTGATCGCGGGTTGTGCCATCATGTTTGTCGCCACCTTACTGGTAGGCGCCATGATCAATTATCTTATCAGCGAGCTGGTTCGTGTCACCGGCCTGTCCGGGACCGACCGGTTTCTCGGCACGGCCTTCGGTGCCGCGCGTGGCGCGTTGCTGGTGGTCGTGGCGGTCGGGCTGTTGAGCCTGGGTCCGGTACAGCAGGATTCGTGGTGGCAGGAGTCACGACTCGTGCCAAAATTTCTATTGGTCGCAGACTGGTCCAAAAACCTGATCCTGGGGTGGAGCAGTCAGTGGCTTGCCAGCGGTATCAGCGTACCCGCTGAAGTACCGTTCAAGGAATACCTCTTGCCGACGGCCAAAACGCCTCAGTGAGATGTGTTCAGTTCAGATTCATTAAGTAGGGGTTGCGTCGCATGTGTGGCATCGTCGGTATCGTCGGTAAGTCGAACGTCAATCAGGCGCTGTATGACGCGCTAACCGTCCTCCAACACCGCGGCCAGGACGCTGCCGGTATCGTGACCAGTCATGACGGCCGGTTATTCCTGCGCAAGGACAATGGCCTGGTCCGTGATGTGTTCCATCAACGGCATATGCAGCGCCTGGTCGGTCACATGGGCATTGGCCATGTGCGTTACCCGACCGCGGGCAGCTCGACCTCGGCCGAAGCTCAACCGTTTTACGTCAACTCGCCTTACGGCATTACCCTGGCGCACAACGGTAACCTGACCAACGTTGAACAACTGGCCAAGGAGATTTACGAATCTGACCTGCGCCATGTCAACACCAACTCCGATTCGGAAGTCCTGCTCAACGTGTTCGCTCACGAGCTGGCCCAGCGCGGCAAGTTGCAGCCAACCGAAGAAGACGTTTTCGCCGCCGTAACCGACGTGCACAATCGCTGCGTGGGTGGTTATGCCGTGGTTGCGATGATCACCGGTTATGGCATCGTCGGTTTCCGTGACCCGCACGGCATTCGTCCGATCGTCTTCGGTCAGCGTCATACCGATGAAGGCGTCGAGTACATGATCGCCTCGGAAAGCGTTTCCCTGGACGTGCTTGGTTTCACCCTGATTCGCGACCTGGCACCGGGCGAAGCGGTCTACATCACTGAAGACGGCAAGCTGCACACCCGTCAGTGCGCGACCAATCCGAAGCTCACACCTTGCATCTTCGAACATGTCTACCTGGCGCGTCCGGACTCGATCATCGACGGCGTTTCGGTCTACAAGGCTCGCCTGCGCATGGGTGAGAAGCTTGCGGACAAGATCCTGCGTGAGCGTCCACAGCACGATATCGACGTGGTTATCCCGATTCCGGACACCAGCCGTACGGCTGCACTGGAGCTGGCTAACCACCTGGGCGTGAAGTTCCGCGAAGGTTTCGTGAAGAACCGCTACATCGGCCGGACCTTCATCATGCCGGGCCAGGCAGCACGGAAAAAGTCCGTGCGCCAGAAGCTCAACGCAATCGAGCTCGAATTCCGTGGCAAGAACGTGATGCTGGTGGATGACTCCATCGTTCGTGGCACCACCTGCAAGCAGATCATTCAGATGGCCCGTGAAGCGGGTGCGAAGAATGTCTACTTCTGCTCGGCGGCACCGGCTGTTCGCTACCCGAACGTCTACGGTATCGACATGCCGAGCGCCCACGAGCTGATCGCACACAATCGTACCACCCAGGACGTTGCCGATCTGATCGGTGCCGACTGGCTGGTCTATCAGGACCTGCCGGACCTGATCGAAGCGGTTGGCGGTGGCAAGGTCAAGATCGAGAGCTTCGACTGCGCGGTGTTCGACGGCAAGTACGTCACCGGCGATATCGACGAGACCTACCTGAACAAGATCGAGCAGGCGCGTAACGATGCCTCCAAGGTCAAGACTCAGGCCGTCAGCGCGATCATCGACCTGTACAACAACTGATTTGGAATACAAGACTAAGGAGTAGGCAGCATGAGTCAGGATTGGGATGCCGGTCGGCTGGACAGCGACCTCGATGGCGTAGCTTTCGATACCCTGGCCGTGCGCGCCGGTCAGCACCGTACGCCGGAAGGTGAGCACGGTGATCCGATGTTCTTCACCTCCAGTTACGTGTTCCGCACGGCCGCCGATGCGGCTGCGCGGTTCGCCGGTGAAGTGCCGGGCAACGTCTACTCGCGTTACACCAACCCTACGGTGCGGTCGTTCGAAGAGCGTATCGCAGCGCTGGAGGGTGCCGAGCAAGCGGTTGCCACGGCAACCGGCATGGCAGCCATCCTGGCGGTGGTCATGAGCCTGTGCAGCGCCGGTGATCATGTGCTGGTGTCGCGCAGTGTGTTCGGCTCGACCATCAGTCTGTTCGAAAAGTATTTCAAGCGCTTTGGTATCGAAGTCGATTACGTGCCCCTGGCGGACTTGTCCGGTTGGGATGCGGCAATCAAGGCCAATACCAAATTGCTCTTTGTTGAATCACCGTCCAACCCGCTGGCCGAATTGGTGGATATCGCGGCATTGTCCGGGATTGCCCATGCCAAGGGTGCGATGCTGGTCGTCGACAACTGCTTCTGTACGCCGGCGCTGCAACAGCCGTTGAAGCTGGGTGCGGACGTGGTGGTGCATTCGGCCACCAAGTTCATTGATGGCCAGGGCCGTTGCATGGGGGGCGTGGTTGCCGGTCGCAGCGAGCAGATGAAAGAAGTGGTTGGTTTCCTGCGTACTGCCGGGCCGACCCTGAGTCCATTCAATGCCTGGATTTTCCTCAAGGGCCTGGAAACGCTGAACCTGCGTATGCGCGCTCACTGTTCCAGCGCTCAGGTTCTGGCTGAATGGCTGGAGCAGCAGGACGGGATCGAGAAGGTGCATTACGCCGGCCTCAAGAGCCATCCACAGCATGAGTTGGCCCGGCGTCAGCAGCGTGGCTTCGGTGCGGTGGTGAGTTTCGAGGTCAAGGGTGGCAAAGAGGGGGCCTGGCGTTTCATCGATGCAACCCGACTGATTTCGATCACCGCGAACCTGGGCGACAGCAAAACCACCATCACTCATCCGAGCACCACCTCTCACGGCCGTTTGGCGCCGCAAGAGCGTGAGGCTGCCGGGATTCGTGACAGCCTGATCCGCGTTGCGGTCGGTCTGGAAGATGTCGCTGACTTGCAAGTGGATCTGGCGCGCGGGTTGGCTGCCTTGTGATCGATTTGTCCATGGGGGCGAGTAGCACCAATGGTCGTGTCGCGCTGGTTACCGGCGCGGCGCGTGGCATCGGTCTGGGGATTGCGGCCTGGCTGATCAGCGAAGGCTGGCAGGTGGTGCTGACTGATCTTGACCGCGTGCGTGGCTCCAGGGTCGCCAAGGTCCTCGGTGAAAGCGCCTGGTTCATCACCATGGATGTGGCGGATGAGCAGCAAGTCGCCTTGGGCGTTGCCGAGGTGCTTGGTCAGTTCGGGCGCCTTGATGCGCTGGTTTGCAATGCGGCGGTGGCCGAACCGCGCAATATCACGCTGGAAAGTCTTGATTTGGCTTACTGGAATCGTGTTCTGGCGGTGAACCTCAGTGGGCCGATGTTGCTGGCCAAACACTGCGCGCCTTATCTGCGTGCTCACGCGGGTGCCATCGTCAATCTGGCCTCGACCCGCGCCGGGCAATCGGAGCCGGATACCGAGGCCTATGCGGCGAGCAAGGGCGGGCTGCTGGCGCTGACGCATGCGCTGGCGATCAGTCTGGGTCCGGAGATTCGGGTCAATGCGGTCAGTCCTGGCTGGATCGATGCCCGAGACCCGGCTGCGCGCCGTGCCGAGCCGCTGACGGACGCTGATCATGCTCAGCACCCGGCGGGCAGGGTAGGGACGGTTGAGGACGTGGCGGCGATGGTGGCCTGGCTGCTGTCGAAGAATGCGGGTTTTGTCACGGGCCAGGAGTTTGTGGTCGATGGTGGCATGACCAAGAAAATGATTTATCGGTAGGAGCGCAGCTTGCTCGCGATGCGGCTTGCGCGATCGAGCTGTTCGAATGGAAGGCTGTCCGGGAAAGATAAACTTATTTTGTCTTTTTCAGAAAAACTTCAAGCAGGGTATTGACTTAGCTTCGGTATCTGCGTAAATTTCGCGGCCTCAACGAAGCAAAGGGTGATTAGCTCAGCTGGGAGAGCATCTGCCTTACAAGCAGAGGGTCGGCGGTTCGATCCCGTCATCACCCACCACTTCTTGAGAGTCTTTCGAAAGAAAGATGGAAGCTTTTAAAAGCCTCCACCGACGCGCAGCGGTAGTTCAGTCGGTTAGAATACCGGCCTGTCACGCCGGGGGTCGCGGGTTCGAGTCCCGTCCGCTGCGCCATATTTTCCAGATCGGGTTTTCCCGGTTTGAGATTGAAAAGCCTAGAGCTTTCCAGTCAGATGATTTCAAAGGTTCAAATGGACGCAAGTCCAAGCGATACGCAGCGGTAGTTCAGTCGGTTAGAATACCGGCCTGTCACGCCGGGGGTCGCGGGTTCGAGTCCCGTCCGCTGCGCCATATTTTCCAGATCGGGTTTTCCCGGTTTGAGATTGAAAAGCCTAGAGCTTTCCAGTCAGATGATTTCAAAGGTTCAAATGGACGCAAGTCCAAGCGATACGCAGCGGTAGTTCAGTCGGTTAGAATACCGGCCTGTCACGCCGGGGGTCGCGGGTTCGAGTCCCGTCCGCTGCGCCATATCTGCCTCAAGGCCCACTGAACGCCTTGAAGCTACGAAGAAAGCCGATGGCTGCTTCTGATTGATAGCAAAGACCCTGGTCGAAAGACCGGGGTTTTTTGTATCCGGGATTTGGCTTTCTTTTGCTTCTGGTTCCAGAAATTTTCTCGAATTGAATAAAACAACACCCCGCTGACTGGCGCAATGCTGTTCAGTTAAGGAATTTCTGGCTCCGCACATTCCCCGTAGCAGCTGCCGAAGGCTGCGTTCGGCTGCGCAGCAGTCGCAAATCATGCAACCACGGTCAACCTGTAACACCACAGTGCCTGATTTTACGACCGCTACGCAGTCGAACGCAGGCTTCGCCAGCTGCTACGGATCGCGTCGTCGCCTTAACTGAACGGCATTACGCTGACTGGTGGGGTTTTGTTTTTGTTGTGTTCGTGTAAATCACAAGTCGTATTTATCCCGCAGGCCGTAGTACCAGGCGCCTAATGCGGCGAATGGGGTGCGCAGCATTTGCCCGCCAGGGAAAGGGTAGTGCGGCAGGTCGGCAAAGGCGTCAAAACGCTCTGCCTGGCCTCGCAGAGCCTCAGCCAGGACTTTGCCCGCCAGATGGGTGTAGGTCACGCCATGGCCGCTACAGCCCTGCGAGTAATAGATGTTGTTACCCAGGCGTCCGACTTGCGGAAGGCGCGACAAAGTCAGCAGAAAGTTGCCGGTCCACGCGTAATCAATCTTCACGTCTTTGAGCTGCGGGAAGGCCTTGAGCATCTTCGGTCGAATGATCGCTTCGATATTCGCTGGATCTCTCGCGCCATAGACCACACCGCCGCCGAAGATCAGGCGCTTGTCACTTGAAAGACGGTAGTAGTCGAGCAGGTAGTTGCAGTCTTCGACACAGTAGTCCTGCGGCAGCAGGCTTTTCGCCAATTCATCGCTCAAGGGTTCGGTGGTGATGACCTGGGTGCCGCAGGGCATCGACTTGGCTGCCAGTTCCGGAACCAGATTGCCCAGATAGGCGTTACCGGCGACGATGATGAACCTGGCCCTGACTTTGCCTTGCGGCGAGTGCACGACCGGATTGGCGCCGCGCTCGATGCGTATGGCGGGCGATTGCTCATAAATGGTTCCGCCCAGCGACTCCACTGCAGCGGCTTCGCCAAGGGCGAGGTTGAGCGGGTGCATATGTCCGCCGCTCATGTCGAGCATGCCGCCCACGTATTGGTCGCAGGCCACCACCTCGCGGATGCGGCGCTGATCCAGCAGTTCCAGTTGAGTGTGGCCGAAACGCTCCCAAAGGCGCTTCTGCGACTCCAGGTGGCCCATCTGTTTGCTGGTGATTGCGGCAAATACGCCGCCGTCCTTCAGATCGCACTGGATCTGGTACCTGGCCACGCGCTCGCGGATGATCTTGCCGCCCTCGAACGCCATCTGGCCGAGCAACTGTGCCTGCTTGGGGCCGACGCTGCGCTCGATGACGTCGATGTCGCGGCTGTAGCTGTTGACGATTTGGCCGCCATTGCGGCCCGAGGCGCCGAAGCCGACCTTGGCCGCTTCCAGGACGGTCACCCGAAAACCGTTCTCCAGCAGAAACAGCGCGCTGGAGAGGCCTGTGTAGCCTGCACCGATCACGCAGACATCAGTCTCTACCTCATCCTGTAGCGATGGGCGCGGCGCAACCGCGTTAGCCGATGCGGCGTAATAGGACTTCGGATAGGGGGTGTTCACCATCCTGCAACCTCTGTTTTATATTTTTTACGAGTGCATCGATCCTACCTGAGTTAAAAATAGGCTACCAGCCAACGAAAAATCTTCTTTGTGGCCCTGAAAATAAAAAATTCGCATATTCATAGGCTTAGCTGCAAAAAAGGTGTTGACACCCCTCCGGAATTCCGTAGAATGCCGCCTCACAGCAGGCACGTAGCTCAGTTGGTTAGAGCACCACCTTGACATGGTGGGGGTCGTTGGTTCGAGTCCAATCGCGCCTACCAAACAAAATCCGCTCTGCTGGGCGGTCTAGAAGGGTCAACCGAGAGGTTGGCCCTTTTTTGCGTCTGGCGTTTGCAAAACTTTTTCACCCCCCCACTCAGGACGCCAGTCAGGCGTGGGGGGCGTCGCGTGCCTTGCTGAACTCCCTGGCCAGGTAGTTTGGGGGCTGACAAAAAAATCGATGCACGATGATTCCTTGCCGATTGGTGCTCAAGTGGTTACGGGTCAATACTTCTCACCTGTCTTGGGAGAATCTCTATGAACCGGCGAGAAGAATTTTTGGCGAAAGTATTAGAGGTTCATCATGAATATGAGCAGGCTACGATCGTCATCCACAAAATAATGAGTGAGAACAAAGCCACAGGCCCCGAGTGGGATGCTGCCGTAGCGCGGCAGATTACAGCCCTTGATGCCTGGATGGAATTGCCAGGGGAATACAGCAATTTCAAGCAAGATGATGGACCAAGCCGCTAATGTAAACGCGATGCATGCTGCCTCCTGAGCTTCGGTCGGTTTCCGAATGAGCCCAAGCCGCACACTATCCCGAACGATCAGAATGTCGTCGTCATAGCCCCAAGGGGGCCTGCGACCGTCTTGTTGCGAAAAAACTGGCGATCACCTGGATGAACTCGTTGGCGATGATGCGCTTAATGCGCTGCTGGTCGATGGTTTTGTTTTCTGTGGGCATGGGGATACCTCGTCGGGGATCGGCTACAGTTGACTGCTCATCGAAATGGAGATCGAAAATGAGGTGCTTGATCTGCAAGGGCGCAGCCAAAGAGGTTCTGTCAGTCGGTGAGTTCGAGGAAAGAGACTGCCCTGGCTGCGGGCGCTACTGCATTTCTCGAGCACTGGTCACTGACATGGTGAAGCGAAATCAAAATCTTGATGTGGTGCGCACAAGAATTTTTTTGGCGTCACGTAGAGTTATCGGTGTTGTCCCGGCGATAACGCCATTCGATGTTGCTTATAACCAACTGATTGTCACCTGAACAGGCGGCTGCTGAGGCGTTCAGCGCACAATAGGTGAGGGTGGGTCAGGCGGGTTCATTCGAGCAAATGCCCGCCCATTCATTACCTCTGATCGAAGGTGCCCAGGGTCAGTTGGGCCTGGCTCTCACATTGGCTTGTTGAAATTCATATTTGAACCAGGCGTATCGGGGGCTCATCCGGTTTATATATGTAACCAGGCCAGAGTACCCAGCACTACACTGGCTCCCGCCGCACTATAGGCGACCCTTTTCAGCCATTCCTTGCGCGTCAGCAAGGTAATCGCCGCCAGCGAAATGGCAATCTGAATTGCCGTCATCGCCTGGGCCCAGCGGTGGTGCTGATGCAATGCCAATTCTGACTTTTCATCCCACTCGCGAGCCTCTGCCTCGAGTGCTTCTGCTTTCTGGCGCACCACTTCTTTTTCATCTTTATAGCGTTGCGCTTCGGCGGTGTAGTGTGCGGCATCGACGCCAGGGATATGGATCGCCAATTCAGACAGGTTTTGCCGGCTGGATTTGGCCTGGTAATAATTCCACTGGTTGGAGGCTTCGGTTTTCTTGATGGCGGCGTTGTTCTTGTCCATTGCCGCTTCGCTCTCCGTGGAGCCCGCCTGATAGCTGAGCAAGGCACCTATGGTCGCCATGATCGCCGTCATCACCGCTATCTTGCTGGCGAAATTATCGCCGTGGGCATGGGCGTTTTTGGTGACGTGTTCCAGATGTTCTTCATGGGGGCTGGGGACTTCGAACTCTTCAGACATGGACTTTGATCTTTGGGGTTGGACAGGTATTGAAGTGTAAATGGACTGATCGCCAAAGGCTCTATATCAATGGAAAACTGTCGAGTCGAGGTGACGAATTGTTGGCTTTTCGGATCGTGCTCGTTCGCCACGACGCAGGGGAGGGTAAAGCAAGGTGCTTTTATCGACGGTTTGCCGCTTCAAAAATGGGAATTAGACATGGCTAAGGCGTTGCAGCTGGTTTAAGCAGCGCTGTGTTTTATGGGCTACTACTGTCAGGCCGATATTCTTTTCTTCATGGATGGGAGGTCAAGTCGATGCTTGCGCACTGGTTCCTTGCGGCAATTCATCTTCTGGCATTTGCAACGGGGTTCGCGGCGGTGCTCGCTCGCGGAGCGGCTTTGCGTCGTGTCGCTGTGAGCGCCACTGAGGTCCGGAATGTATTGTTTGTGGATAACTGCTGGGGAATCTCGGCGGCGATTCTTTTGGTCACCGGTGCGGTTCGCGCCTTTGGCGGGTACGAAAAAGGCACGGACTACTACCTGCACCAGCCACTGTTTCATCTCAAGATGACGTTGTTTATCGTTATTTTGCTGCTTGAGACTGCTCCGATGGTCGCCCTGATCAAATGGCGGATCGCCTTGAGTCGAGGGCGTACGATTGACGTTCGGCGTGCGACGCTATTCGCCAGGATCAGCCACATTGAGGCATTGCTGATTGTTCTCATGGTGGTAGCGGCGACCGGCATGGCTCGTGGGCTGGTGTCCGGCTAGCAGTTTGCAGGGCTGTCGAAGAGTGCTGCGACAGAAATCGCAACCTTCTTCGCGGGCAGCCGGGTTTTCCGGTGCTTGAACCCCATGGATATGTGCTGCGATTCAATCAGGATCCTGGTCTCACGTCTGTTGATGGCCAACAGGCTTGGCACATTTGATTGAAAGCTGCGCTACAAGGAAAAGCCATGTCGTCCATTCGCCGCTTTCTCGCGCCGGCACTGAGTTTTAACGGCGGCTTCGTTGATACGCTGGGGTTTCTGGCGTTGCAGGGATTGTTTACCGCGCACGTGACCGGGAACTTTGTCACGCTGGGGGTCAGTATCGTGCACGGTACTTCCGGGGCGCTGGCCAAGTTGTTGGCATTGCCGGTTTTTGCCCTGGTGGGGGGTTGTCCCATTTGGCGGCGGTGGCCATTCACGCCCGAGGCTGGGCGCCGTTACGCATTCTGCTCATTGCGCATACGCTGTTGCTGGCCGCGTTTGGAGGGCTTGCCCTATGGCTGGGACCTTTCCCCGATGGGGACAGCGCCGCGGCATTGTTGACGGGCATGACTGGCGTCGCGGCCATGGCGATTCAAAATGCTGTTTCCCGTCAGCACATGAAAGGAGCGCCGCCCACCACGCTCATGACAGGGAACGTGACTCAGTTCGCCATCGACCTCTTTGCTTTGATAGCTCAGCGCAATGCCGCTGAAAGAGCGGCGATCATTCAGCGCTTGAAGCCGATCGGAATGAATCTGTTGGGGTTTGCCGTGGGTTGCATCAGTGCAGCGCTGCTGTACCTGGCGTGCGGGTTCTGGTCTGTGTTGGTTGCAGTGGCTGTGGCAGCCTGGACATGCGCCGCTGCCAAGGAGGAGGGATGGAGGGTCGAGGCAAAATGATCAGGCAAGAGCATGCTCGGGTTTTTCGCCAGCCATCGCTGTGAGAGGAGAGGCTGGCTACTGATGAGGCTCAGGGAGTCTCGCGTTTGTCCGGCGCAGTCAGTCCTGCCTGGATACGCTGATAAATCTCTTCGCGATGTACGGCTACGTCTTTCGGAGCGTTGATACCAATCCTGACCTGTTGGCCACTAACGCCCAGAATGGTGATCGTAATATCGTCACCAATGTTTATGCTTTCACCGACTTTGCGGGTGAGTATCAGCATGATCTTCTCCTTGATTGCTTTGTAGGGCACCTGATTCAGATAATGCAGATGTCGGTAGTATGTATAGATTACTGCGAAGTGCCACTGTAGGTGCCTCTTTCAGACGCGTAGCCACTGTATTAATTTCCAAGCTGTAACTATACAGGGCCTATACACATCATTCTCGTTGTTTTCGGGCAGGTTTGTCGCGTCCATGGGGTGGTCGTGGGTGGTAAAATCGTCGACTTGAATTTTCGAGGGGAAGGCTGTGCGTAAACTGGCGATGGTAATGGCGGTGTTGGTGCTGGCAGGCTGCGGTGAAGGAACCGGCGTCGAGCACAAGGCCGCGTCTTCGGCGGCTTCAGCTGCACAATCTCCGGCGGCTGCGGCAGCGCCCCAGTGGGATGTCGAGGTTAGAGGGGACACCTTGCAGGCCGTGAGCGATTTGACCGGCTGGTTGATCGAACACGGCTTCATTTGCTATGTGACCACCGCCGGCGGCAAACAGCGGATTCTGGTCGGCCCTTTCAGTTCGAAAGCCGAAGCCGAAGCCAGGCAGGTTCAACTGACAGCCAGTCTGGAGCGAGCCAAAAAGCGCAACGTCGAGTCAGTGGTGGTTGAGCATAGCGCGGCTCAGTGATCGGTCATCCCGGCAAGTCTGAAAACAAAAAAGGCCTCGAGACAGTTTGTCCGGGGCCTTTGCGTTTGAGCAGTGGTTCAGCCGCAGGCTTTCATGTCCACTGCTGGTGCCAGCAAACGGACAATCATTGACTCAGTCTTCCTTCGGCACGACCCAGAAAATGTGCACGCCGCCATCGTCGCGATAGGCGAGGGTGACGTTATCGTTCTCGGCAATCTCTTCGAGCAGGCGCTCCCATTCATCCACGGGTTCGTCCGGGAGACGGAAGATCAATGCGGCTTTGGCTGTTTGTGCGGTGGGGGAGTTAATGATTTTCTGAACGCGCAAACCGAGTCGTTCGTATGCGCCTGGAGATGTAGTTGTTGCTGAGGTATTGGCCACGGAACAATCCTTATTTAGCTGTATGTGCATACAGTATTTAACTGTAGGATTTTTCGCAACTGCTTAAGATTCCAGAAAACCCTCTGACAGCGATTTATTCCGTTTGGTGTAAGTCGATTGATTTTTTCGAGAAAGGGGGGGCGCAGCGGTGCTGGGCGGGATCAGCAAGTGGGGGTAGAACCACTCACCGTTAAAGGTGAGTGGTGCGACAGATGCCCGACCTGATCAGGTCGGGCGATGTGAATCAATATTCCCAGAACATCCGCTGCAGATCTTTGCTGTCCTGAGTCTTGGTCAGGGCGACCATCGTCAGGATGCGGGCTTTTTGCGGGTTCAGGTCATGGGCGACGACCCAGTCGTATTTGTCATCAGGCTGCTCTGCGTTGCGCAGTACAAAACCCCCGGCATTTACGTGGGAAGAGCGAATGATCTGTACGCCATCCTTGCGCAGTGCCTGCAAGGTTGGAACAACGCTCGAAGAGACCGAGCCATTACCGGTGCCGGCATGAATGATGGCTTTAGCGCCCGATTGAGCCAGGGCCTTGTAGGCGGTGCCGCTGACATTGCCGTAGGAATAGGCGATTTCGACGTCAGGCAGGCTCTTGATGGTTTTGATGTCGAATTCAGAATCCATGGTGTGACGCTTGGCTGGCAGGCGGAACCAATAGGATTTGCCTTCGACCACCATACCCAGCGGACCCCAGGCGCTTTTGAAGGCCTCGGTCTTGAGGTTGATCATCTTGCTGACATCACGGCCCGACTGGATTTCATCGTTCATGGTAACCAGCACGCCCTTGCCGCGCGCATCTTTGCTGCTGGCAACCGCGACGGCGTTGTACAGGTTCAGCATGCCGTCAGCAGACATGGCGGTGCCTGGGCGCATCGAGCCAACGACGATGATTGGCTTGTCGGTTTTCTCGACCAGGTTAAGGAAGTATGCAGTCTCCTCCAGCGTGTCGGTACCGTGAGTAATGACGATGCCATCGACGTCTTTGCTGTCGGCCAGTTCAGCGACACGGCGACCCAGTTGCAGCAGGTTTTCGTTGGTGATGCTTTCCGACGCGATTTGCATGACTTGTTCGCCACGCACATTGGCCAATTGGCTCAGCTCGGGAACACCGGCAATCAACTTATCGACACCCACTTTGGCCGCTTGATAAGTGGCGCTGTTGGCGGTACTGGCACCAGCCCCGGCGATTGTCCCGCCGGTCGCGAGAATTACGACGTTAGCCAGTTTTTGTTTGGCTTCGACTTCTTTTGCTTGCAGTGCGGTAGGGAGCAGCAACAGGAGGGCCAAAGCGCCCGGAACAAAGGTATTGAAAGCAGATTTCATTATTTTTTCTCTTGTTGTAATGAAGGTGCTGATGCGGGTTTATCAAGACACGCCCCGGGCAGATCTGAATGCCGTGGGGTCCTGGAGGAGAGCAGGATCTGTACCAGATGTACTTTGATTGGCTTGTTAATATAAGTAGTTGATATTTATCAATTTTTTATTTTGAATTTGATTTTTCGTACAGGCCTGCGTCCGGCTTTCCGACGATATGGACGCTTTACGTTCGGCTCTCCGAAAAAAAAGGCTACGGCAAATGTCGATGGGGCCTGGCACATGCCGGGCGGGGATGACGAAGAGAGTGGCAAGGCCAACGCGTCGGCCAGGATTTCTTCGGGGTGTTAGCGAACTCTGCGCACGCGCTCTTAAAACGGGAAGTTCTGGCCGTTGACAAATGACAGCCGGATTCGCATAGTTCGATCCAGGCAAACGTTTGCGCGTGTTTCCAGGTGATCTTTTATGATCAGCCTGGAAATCTTGTCTCGATCCAGTGCCGCTGCGTTTAACGGCTGTCGAAGCGTGATCCAGTGCAAGCGTTGCTCACAATAATCATAAGAACGGAGTGAACCCATGAAGCTGCCATTCGCTGGACGTCTTCTTGCTGTCGCTGTGCTCGCAGCCGCATCCGCCGCGCTGCCTCTTTCCCCGGCCTTCGCCGACACCCCTGAAAAACCTAAAGTCGCCCTGGTCATGAAATCCCTGGCCAACGAATTCTTCCTGACCATGGAAGACGGCGCCAAGAGCTACCAGAAAGAGCATTCCGCAGATTTCGATTTGATTTCCAACGGGATCAAAGACGAGACGGACACTGCCAACCAGATTCGCATCGTCGAGCAGATGATCGTTTCCAGGGTCAACGCACTGATCATCGCGCCAGCCGACTCGAAAGCGATGGTGCCGGTGATCAAGAAGGCGGTCGACGCCGGCATCACGGTCATCAACATCGATAACCAGCTGGATGTCGGTGTGCTCAAAAGCAAAAACATCAGCGTACCTTTCGTAGGGCCGGACAACCGCAAGGGTGCTCGCCTGGTCGGTGAGTACCTGGCCAGGCAGCTGAAGGCCGGTGACGAAGTCGGCATCATCGAAGGTGTTTCCACCACCACCAATGCTCAGCAGCGTACCGCAGGCTTCAAGGATGCAATGGAGGCTGCGCAGATCAAGGTGGTTTCTCTGCAATCCGGTGACTGGGAAATCAACGCCGGCAACCGCGTCGCCGCCGCCATGCTGAGCGAGTATCCGAACCTCAAGGCATTGTTGGCCGGTAATGACAGCATGGCGGTCGGCGCTGTGTCGGCGGTGCGCGCAGCAGGGAAGGCGGGCAAGGTTCAAGTGGTGGGTTACGACAACATCAATGCCATCAAACCAATGCTCAACGATGGTCGTGTGCTGGCTACCGCTGACCAGTTTGCCGCCAGGCAGGCCGTATTCGGTATCGAAACGGCGCTGAAAATCCTCAAGGGTGAGAAGGTCGACGGCGCGGCTAACGGCGTAATCGAAACTCCGGTTGAACTGGTCACCAAATAGTCATTCTGGCGGCACAACGGCGCTCGCTCATCCGGGCGGGCGCATGGAGAGTTTCTTATGTCAGTTTGCACCCCGAACGCTGTCCTTTCGGTCAGCGGTATCGGCAAGACCTATGCTCAGCCGGTGCTGACCAATATCGACCTGACGCTGATGCGCGGTGAAGTGCTGGCGTTGACCGGTGAAAACGGCGCTGGCAAAAGCACCCTGTCGAAAATCATCGGCGGCCTGGTCACACCGACCGCGGGTCAGATGCAGTTCAACGGTCAGGATTACCGGCCCGGCAGTCGCACGCAGGCCGAAGAGCTAGGGATCCGCATGGTCATGCAGGAGCTCAACCTGCTGCCGACCCTGTCCGTCGCCGAAAACCTGTTTCTGCACAATCTACCCAGCCTTGGCGGCTGGATCAGTCGCAAGCAACTGCGCAAGGCGGCTATAGAAGCGATGGCTCAGGTCGGGCTGGATTCGATCGATCCGGACACGCTGGTCGGCGAGTTGGGCATTGGTCACCAGCAAATGGTCGAAATCGCCCGCAACCTGATTGGCGATTGTCATGTGTTGATCCTCGATGAGCCGACCGCAATGCTGACGGCCCGCGAAGTCGAAATGCTCTTCGAACAAATCACCCGCCTGCAAGCGCGCGGAGTGGCGATCATCTACATCTCCCATCGACTGGAAGAACTGGCCCGTGTCGCACAACGCATTGCAGTGCTGCGTGACGGTTATCTGGTCTGCGTCGAGCCAATGGCCAATTACAACAGTGAGCAACTGGTCAACCTGATGGTTGGCCGCGAACTGGGCGAGCACATTGACCTGGGACCACGCCAGATTGGCGCTCCTGCCTTGACGGTCAAAGGGCTCACCCGTTCGGACAAGGTTCGCGATGTCTCCTTTGAAGTGCGCAGCGGCGAGATTTTCGGTATTTCCGGGTTGATTGGGGCCGGGCGCACCGAGCTATTGCGGTTGATCTTTGGTGCTGACATCGCAGACAGCGGCACAGTCGCGCTGGGGTCACCTGCACAGGTCGTCAGCATTCGCTCACCGGTCGATGCGGTGGGACACGGGATTGCCCTGATCACTGAAGATCGCAAGGGCGAAGGCCTGCTGCTGAGCCAATCGATTA
This sequence comes from Pseudomonas sp. GW821-FHT01E05, assembly GCF_059422425.1. Lineage (NCBI taxonomy): Bacteria > Pseudomonadati > Pseudomonadota > Gammaproteobacteria > Pseudomonadales > Pseudomonadaceae > Pseudomonas > Pseudomonas sp. GW821-FHT01E05. The sequence continues at coordinate 72,210 of NZ_JBWKWW010000015.1, read as the reverse complement.
GCGCCAATATTGCCTTGGGCAACATGCCGGTCATCTCCAGTGCCGGCATCGTCAACGGCGATGACGAGTCGGCCCTGGCTCAGCGTCAGATCGACGCCATGCGGATTCGCAGTACCAGCCCGTCACAGTTGGTGTCCGAACTGTCCGGCGGCAATCAACAGAAAGTCGTGATCGGCCGCTGGCTTGAGCGAGATTGCTCGGTACTGCTGTTCGACGAGCCGACCCGAGGGATCGACGTTGGCGCCAAGTTCGATATCTATGGCTTGCTGGGTGAATTGACCCGCCAGGGCAAGGCATTGGTGGTGGTCTCCAGTGATCTGCGCGAGTTGATGCTGATCTGCGACCGGATTGGTGTACTTTCCGCCGGGCGCTTGATCGAGACCTTCGAGCGCGACCGTTGGACTCAGGATGAACTACTTGCTGCCGCATTTGCCGGCTACCAAAAACGTGATGCGTTGCTCAATGAAGCGGCGCCTAGGGACATTTCATGACAACTGCTACTTCTGTCAGCATACGCAGGGGCAACTATTATGGTCTGGGCACTTATCTGGGCCTGGCCGGTGCCTTGCTGGCGATGATTGCCCTGTTCTCGACCTTGAGCAGTCACTTCCTCTCCTACGACACTTTCAGCACGCTGGCCAACCAGATTCCGGATTTGATGGTGTTGGCTGTCGGCATGACCTTTGTATTGATCATTGGCGGTATCGACCTTTCAGTCGGTTCGGTGCTCGCGTTGGCGGCATCGGCGGTCAGCGTGGCGGTCCTCGGCTGGGGCTGGAGTGTCTTGCCGGCAGCCTTGCTCGGCATGGCCGTCGCCGCTCTGGCTGGCACCATCACCGGTTCGATCACCGTGGCCTGGCGCATTCCTTCGTTCATCGTTTCGCTGGGTGTGCTGGAAATGGCTCGCGGTCTGGCTTACCAGATGACTGGCTCGCGCACCGCCTATATCGGTGATGCGTTCGCCTGGCTGTCCAACCCGATTGCCCTGGGCATTTCGCCGTCGTTCATCATTGCGTTGTTGATCATATTCATCGCTCAGGCAGTGTTGACGCGCACGGTGTTCGGTCGTTACCTGATCGGCATTGGTACCAACGAAGAAGCGGTGCGTCTGGCGGGTATCAACCCAAAGCCTTACAAGATTCTGGTATTCAGTCTGATGGGGCTGCTGGCCGGTGTGGCGGCGCTGTTTCAGATCTCCCGTCTGGAGGCCGCGGACCCGAATGCCGGTTCCGGGCTGGAGCTGCAAGTGATCGCGGCTGTAGTGATCGGCGGCACCAGCCTCATGGGCGGGCGCGGTTCGGTCATCAGTACCTTTTTTGGCGTCTTGATCATTTCCGTGCTGGCGGCAGGTCTCGCACAAATCGGTGCAACCGAGCCGACCAAACGCATCATCACTGGCGCGGTAATCGTGGTGGCGGTAGTGCTCGATACTTATCGCAGTCAACGCGCAAGTCGGCGGGCCTGAATCATGGCAACAATCAAAGATGTGGCTGCACTGGCGGGGATTTCCTACACCACGGTTTCTCATGTGGTGAACAAAACGCGGCCAGTCAGTGAAGAGGTCAGGGTCAAGGTCGAGGCGGCGATCAAGCGCCTGGACTACGTGCCCAGTGCCGTGGCCCGTTCGTTGAAGGCCAAGACCACCGCGACCATCGGTTTGCTGGTGCCCAACAGCCTCAACCCGTACTTCGCCGAACTGGCCCGGGGCATCGAGGATTACTGCGAGCGTAATGGCTACTGCGTGATTCTGTGCAACTCCGATGACAACCCGGACAAGCAGCGCAGTTATCTGCGGGTGCTGCTGGAAAAGCGGATCGATGGCTTGATCGTCGCTTCGGCTGGCGGTGACGCCGGCCTGGCTGCAGGTCTGGCCGCCGTGCGCACGCCTATGGTGATTGTCGATCGGGGGCTGGAGGGGATTGATGCGGATCTGGTGCGCATCGATCACGAATACGGTGCCTATCTGGCGACGCGACACCTGCTCAAGCTGGGGCATCGGGACATCGCCTGCATCGGCGGTCCGGCGCATACCAGTGTGGCGCAGATGCGCCTGGCCGGTTACTGCCGGGCGCTGAAAGAGGCAGGCGTCGAGGTGCCACAACAGCGAATGCTGGAAAGCGACTTCACCAGTACCGGCGGTTATAGCGCTGCTGCGCTGCTGTTGGAAAAGAATCCGCCCAGCGCCATATTTGCCGGTAACGACATGATCGGAATCGGTGTATTGCGTGCGGCGGCCGAGCGCAATATCCGTGTACCGAGCGAACTCTCGGTCATTGGTTTCGACGATATCCAGATGAGTCGGTATGTCTATCCGGCGTTAACGACGGTGGGCCAGTCGATCCTGCAGTTGGGCGAGATGGCGGCGGAGCGCCTGTTGCGACGGATCGCAAACCCGGAGCAGGCGACCGATCAGCGCATCGTGACACCCAACATTGTCTTGCGAGAGTCGACTGCGCCGCTTGCCGGCGTTTTCGCTGAATGCCGCTGAAACGAATTGACGAGTACTGATGTATGCCAGCAAAAGTAGTGGTTGTAGGTAGCCTGAACATGGACCTGGTGACCCGGGCCGAGCGGCTGCCCCGGGCCGGTGAAACACTGATTGGCGAGTCGTTTGCCACCGTCTCGGGCGGCAAGGGGGCGAACCAGGCCGTTGCTTCGGCACGACTGGGAGCTGAAGTATCGATGGTTGGCTGTGTCGGTGCCGATGCGTATGGCGAGCAACTGCGAGCGGCGCTGGTGGCTGAACAAATCGATTGTCAGGCGGTGAGAACCGTCGAAGGCTCCAGTGGCGTGGCGCTGATCGTGGTCGATGACAGCAGCCAGAATGCGATCGTGATCGTCGCCGGCGCTAACGGGCTGCTCGCGCCTGAAGTGGTTGCAGGTTATGACGTGGTGTTGCAGGCGGCCGATGTGATCATTTGCCAGCTCGAAGTGCCCATGCAGACCGTTGGTTACACCCTCAAGCGCGGTCGTGAACTGGGCAAGACCGTGATCCTTAATCCAGCCCCGGCGAGCCGTCCACTTCCGGCTGACTGGTATTCGTCCATCGATTACCTGATCCCTAACGAAAGTGAGGCGTCGGCCCTGAGCGGCATGCCGGTGGATTCGCTGGAAACCGCTGAAGCCGCCGCGAGTCGATTGATTGCTGCCGGCGCTGGCAAAGTCATCATTACCCTCGGAGCCCAGGGGTCGTTGTTCGCCGATGGGCAGAGCTTCGAGCACTTCCCGGCGCCCAGGGTCAAGGCGCTCGACACGACAGCAGCGGGAGATACGTTCGTCGGCGGTTTTGCCGCGGCACTGGCGGCCGGCAAAAGCGAAGCCCAGGCCATTCGCTTCGGTCAGGTCGCGGCCGCGCTGTCGGTCACTCGAGCGGGCGCGCAGCCTTCCATTCCCACCTTGTCCGACGTACAGGCCATTAGCCCCTCATGAAAAAGACACCTTTGCTCAACATCGCGTTGTCGCGATTGATTGCCTCCCTGGGTCATGGCGACAGGGTGGTGATCGGCGATGCCGGTTTGCCTGTGCCGCCGGGTGTCGAGTTGATCGATCTGGCGTTGACCAAGGGCATTCCGGACTTCGTCAGCACCTTGCAGATCGTGCTCAGCGAAATGCAGGTGCAAAGCCATGTGCTGGCTGAAGAAATCCTGCTAAAACAACCTCCCGCGCTTCAGGTGATTGACGAGCTGACGGCCAAGGCTGAATTGGGCCAGCGCACGTTACTGAGTCATGACGCATTCAAAATCCTTACCCGACAAGCACGTGCGATTATTCGTACGGGTGAATGTCAGCCGTACTGCAACATTGTGCTGGTCGCAGGTGTAACGTTTTAGCTCGCTGTATCTCAACCTGTTTTTCACGCGCAAGGAGTGCGCCATGTACCACTATGCTCAAATAGTGCAATACCTGATCCGGAGTCTGCTGCTTTTGTCATTGATCACCGCCACAAACGCCCGGGCGGCGGAAAAAATCGATTTGATCATAGACACCGATCCGGGTGCCGATGACGTCGTTGCCTTGTTGTTTGCCCTGGCTTCGCCCGAGGAACTGAACATTCGTGCGCTCACTACCGTTGCCGGCAATGTGCGACTGGACAAGACCTCGCGTAATGCACGCCTGGCCCGTGAGTGGGCAGGGCGCGAAGAAGTGCCGGTTTATGCGGGTGCGACCAAACCATTGTTGCGTACACCGATCTACGCCGAGGATATCCACGGCGAGGAGGGTATCTCGGGTGTAACGGTGCACGAACCCAGGGAAGGCCTGGCCAACGGCAGCGCGATCGACTACCTGATCGACACCTTGCGCGCAGCCAAACCCCACAGCATCACCATTGCCATGCTGGGTCCGCAGACCAATCTGGCACTGGCGCTGAATCAGGCACCGGACATTACCCGGGGCATCAAGGAAGTGGTGGTCATGGGGGGCGCGCACTTCAACGGCGGTAACATTACCCCGGTCGCCGAATTCAATCTGTTCGCCGATCCGCAGGCTGCTGAAGTCGTCCTTAAAAGCGCTGTCAAACTGACCTACCTGCCACTGGACGTGACCCACAAGGTGCTGACCAGTGAGGCGCGCCTGCAACAGATCGCTGCACTGGGCAACAATGCCAGCAAGGTGGTGGGCGCAATCCTCAACGAGTACATCAAAGGCGACATGGAGCACTATGGCATCCCGGGTGGTCCGGTGCATGACGCCACGGTCGTCGCTTATCTGCTCAAGCCGGAGTTGTTCACCGGTCGTCAGGTAAACATGGTGGTCGACAGCCGTGAAGGGCCGACCTTTGGTCAGACCATTGTCGACTGGTACGACGGCCTGAAGCAGGAAAAGAACGTGTTCTGGGTTCAGGACGCTGATGCACAAGGCTTCTTCGACTTACTCACGGCACGTCTCGCTCGTCTTGCATAAGTTTCAGCCCCGCAAGTGTCCAGCCTGTGGGGTGTTACTCCTTTTCGGTGCGTGGCGTGTCCATAGTGTTGTTTGGGTGTTTTTCGAATATTTGAGCGATAAATGCCTGGGCCGCCTGCGTTCCCAATTCCTTGATCAACAGGTCGATACCGATGATCGCCAGCTCTTCAGGGCTGCCAGGACTGTAGGAGCAGTGGCCTTCAGGCCATTTGGCTTTGATGTCGGCGTCGATGGTTATGGTTGTCATGATGAACTCGCAAAGTCTGAATAGGCCGGGTAATGCCTGGAGGTCTATCCGGGTGGTTTTGGTTGTGTTGAGTTAAACATCTTGCGAGGCTTTTGGCACTCCGTCTTAGGCATGAGGAGAGGGCTATGCGACACTTGAGCTTTGATTATTTCAAGGAAAACACTTTGCAGATCGATTTGAGCACTCCTGACGGTTTGACGCTTGAGGCTGTGCGCCAACTGTTGGCTTCTGCCAGCGATGATGCGCATACCCAGTTGCGGGTCACCAAGGCCGGTATTGCCTATATTTCTTCAGGTGTCGTGGGCGGTACCGATATTGAAGGTCTATTGTTTCGTCTGGAAACCTGGGCGAAGGGATCTGGCTATGTCGGAGCGGTAGCTGCAAGTGATGCGGTCTGGGTCATGCAGATATTCAATGCACTCAAGCAGAACTGGCCAAATCCACCGCTCGACTACATCGACATCTACTGATCATTGCTCATATTCAGTCACGATTGCGCAGTGAACATTGCCTCAGGGTTGAGGCAGACTTGCCGCTGTGTGAAATCAAACCCTGTAGGAGCGAGCTTGCTCCGGGCGGCGTTCCGACGATGGACTCAAGGGCGATGCGTTTATTCAGAAAACACGCGTCATCGTTAACATCCATCGCGAGCAATCGAGCGTCGACCGGCTGCTCCTACAACAGCACCTCAGTGCTCCGTTGAAACCAACAGCCAAAATGGCTGTCGCACGATCTCTGTCCATTTTTGAAAAAGGAGGCCTCATGCCTTGGAAGCTCGCGTCATTCGGAACTTTGTTAGCAGCAGTTATCCTGTCGGGGTGCAGCACTTCCGATTCGGTAAAGGATTCTGTGGTTACCGAGACCGGGCACAGTCGCTGTGAGGCTAAAGGCGCCGAATTCGCCATTGGCAAGAAGGCCTCGCCTGAGCTCCTGGAGCAAGCCCGTACGCATTCAGGTGCGCAGTACGCGCGAGTCCTCAGGCCGAGCGACATGGTGACTCTGGAGTACCGCTCGGAGCGCCTGAATCTCAACACCGATGAAAACCTGGTGATCACTCGCGTCAACTGCGGCTGATCGCTTCCGGCTTTTCTCAGGCGCATAAAAAACCCCGTCACATGGACGGGGTTTTTTTAGCCAGCCGAGAAATTACTCAGGGCGAACTTGTGCAGCTTGCATACCCTTTTGGCCTTTCTCAGCCACGAAGGAAACAGTCTGGCCTTCTTTCAGGCTTTTGAAACCGTCGCTTTCGATAGCTTTGAAGTGTACGAACAGGTCGTCACCGCCACCTTGAGGAGTGATGAAGCCGAAGCCTTTTTCATCGTTGAACCATTTAACGGTGCCGGTTTGGCGATTAGACATGGTGTATCTCCAAGAAACAAATATTTTCAGTAGTGCTGTGCTGCTCAGGCCAACTGGGCACACGGGAGTATCATAGTCGAAATGTTCGGCTTGGGAGCCCCCCGGACGTGTTGTTTGCCCCCTGGTTGTGCTTTATTTGTGATCCTGATGGGCTGGAGGCCCCGGTTTCAGGGGGTTTCTCCTGAAAAAGCGCTCATTAAAAAAAGCCGTAAAAGCTGCGTAAATTGTGTAAAACAACCGTTTTTTGAGCGGTTTCCGGCTTCTGGAGCCTTAACATTTGCGCCGAAACGGCCTATTTCTGAACTTTGCAGACGGAGATTTCCTTCAGTGCGCGGTTGCCCAGATCGGCGCTCGGAGGGTTTTTCGCATCCATCAGCTGCTTGATCTCCTCAGTCGTGAACTTCTTCTCCAGGACGTCGGCGCCACAGGTGCAGTGTTGCTTGGCGAGCTCAGGGTTGACGCCTTGACTGGCCGCCGCAGTGCAATCCTTCATGTAACTGGCTTTTACACCTGCGGGCCAGGCGGCCTGAGCGCTCAATGGCAGCAGCAGAGCGAGCGGAGTGGCGAGGGCGAAAAGGTGGATAAAACGCATGGCTGGAACTCCGTGAGGTCGAAAATGTGTGGCAATTCTCGGCCTATTTGAGGTGGACCGTACATCCCAAGTTCACTTTATGGCGTAAAAGCCCTGAATTCGGTGCTCTTGGAACAAGGTCGCGGCGATGACCGTTCATCTGTGCTAGGATCCTCGGCTTGGGTATTTTCAAGCTCTGGATGACTTTTTCTCCGGCAGCGGTCAAGACCCGAATAACCCTGATTTGATCTCCAGTCACTCTGGTTCGGTTTCCGGTTGGCCGCAAGGCTCCTGCCGCTGTAAGGCAGGCGTTCGTTATTGAATGGCCTGAACTGAGTCGCGTACTGGCTGCTCATCCCAACCCACGTGACCTTTGGTAGGGGTCACCACTAGGAGAGGAGGCGCCATGCCCACTATTACTCTTCCCGACGGCAGTCAACGTTCCTTCGATCATCCGGTTTCCATAGCCGAGGTCGCCGCATCCATTGGTGCCGGTCTGGCCAAGGCCACCGTGGCCGGCAAGGTCAACGGCAAACTGGTTGACGCCAGCGATGTCATCGACAGCGACGCGACCCTGCAAATCATCACGCCAAAGGATGAAGAGGGGCTGGAGATCATTCGCCACTCTTGCGCCCACCTGATTGGCCACGCGGTCAAGCAGCTGTACCCGACGGCGAAAATGGTGATCGGTCCGGTCATCGATGAAGGCTTCTATTACGACATCGCCTACGAGCGTCCTTTCACTCCGGACGACCTGGCGGCTATCGAACAGCGCATGCACCTGCTGATCGAAAAAGATTACGACGTCATCAAGAAAGTCACTCCGCGCGCCGAAGTGATCGACGTGTTCACCAGCCGTGGCGAAGACTACAAGCTGCGCCTGGTCGAAGACATGCCGAACGAGCAGGCCATGGGCCTGTACTATCACGAAGAATACGTCGACATGTGCCGCGGTCCGCACGTGCCGAACACCCGCTTCCTGAAATCCTTCAAACTGACCAAGCTGTCCGGCGCCTACTGGCGTGGCGATGCCAAAAACGAGCAATTGCAGCGCGTTTACGGCACAGCCTGGGCTGACAAGAAGCAACTGGCAGCTTACATCCAGCGTATCGAAGAGGCTGAAAAGCGCGACCATCGCAAGATCGGCAAGCGTCTTGGTCTGTTCCATACCCAGGAAGAAGCGCCGGGCATGGTTTTCTGGCACCCGAACGGCTGGACCCTGTACCAGGTACTCGAGCAGTACATGCGTAAGGTTCAGCGTGAAAACGGCTACCTGGAGATCAAGACTCCGCAAGTGGTTGACCGTAGCCTGTGGGAGAAATCCGGGCACTGGGCCAACTACGCCGAAAACATGTTCACTACCGAGTCGGAAAGCCGCGACTACGCCATCAAGCCAATGAACTGCCCTTGCCACGTGCAGGTGTTCAATCAGGGCCTGAAAAGCTACCGCGAGCTGCCGATGCGTCTGGCCGAGTTCGGTGCTTGCCACCGTAACGAGCCGTCCGGTGCGCTGCACGGCATCATGCGCGTGCGTGCGTTTACCCAGGACGATGCACACATCTTCTGTACTGAAGAGCAGATGCAGGCCGAGTCCGCTGCGTTCATCAAGCTGACTCTGGATGTCTACGCCGATTTCGGCTTCAAAGACATCGAGCTGAAGCTGTCCACTCGTCCGGAAAAACGCGTCGGCTCCGATGAGTTGTGGGATCGCGCAGAATCCGCGCTGGCCGCAGCCCTTGATAGCGCGGGCCTGCCGTACGATCTGCAGCCGGGCGAGGGTGCTTTCTACGGTCCGAAAATCGAGTTCTCGCTAAAAGATTGCCTCGGTCGTGTCTGGCAATGTGGTACCTTGCAGCTCGATTTTAACCTGCCGATCCGTCTGGGAGCCGAATACGTCTCCGAAGACAACAGTCGCAAGCACCCGGTTATGTTGCACCGGGCGATCCTGGGTTCCTTCGAGCGTTTCGTCGGGATTCTGATCGAGCATTACGAGGGTGCGTTCCCTGCGTGGCTGGCTCCGACTCAGGCAGTGATCATGAATATCACTGATAAACAGGCAGATTTTGCCGCTGAGGTTGAAAAAACTCTCAATCAAAGCGGATTTCGTGCCAAGTCCGACTTGAGAAATGAAAAGATCGGCTTTAAAATCCGCGAGCATACTTTGCTCAAGGTTCCCTATCTCTTGGTTATTGGAGATCGGGAAGTCGAGATGCAGACTGTCGCTGTGCGTACTCGTGAAGGTGCTGACCTGGGCTCGATGCCCGTCGCCCAATTCGCTGAATTCCTCGCTCAAGCGGTTTCCCGGCGTGGTCGCCATGATTCGGAGTAATTATTATTAAGCGTGAAATGAGACAAGATAAACGAGCTGCACCGAAGGCCCCGATCAACGAGAATATCTCGGCACGCGAGGTTCGGTTAATTGGCGCTGACGGCGAGCAGATTGGCATCGTCTCGATTGATGAAGCGCTTCGTATTGCTGAAGAAGCCAAACTGGATCTGGTGGAAATTTCCGCCGACGCAGTCCCACCGGTTTGCCGCGTGATGGATTACGGCAAATCGATCTTCGAAAAGAAGAAGCAGATTGCCGCAGCGAAAAAGAACCAGAAGCAGATTCAGGTTAAAGAAATCAAGTTTCGTCCAGGGACGGAGGAAGGGGATTACCAGGTAAAACTGCGCAACCTGGTACGTTTCCTGAGTGACGGGGACAGGGCCAAGGTATCGTTGAGATTCCGCGGTCGTGAGATGGCCCACCAGGAGCTGGGGATGGAACTCCTCAAGCGGGTTGAAGCTGACTTGCTCGAGTACGGTTCGGTCGAACAGCATCCTAAGATGGAAGGACGCCAGCTGATCATGGTCATCGCCCCGAAAAAGAAGAAGTAATCAACAGGGCACGGCAGGCCTTGCGATTATGTTTATCAACTGAATGCGGAGTATCCGAACATGCCAAAGATGAAAACTAAAAGTGGTGCTGCTAAGCGGTTTCTGAAAACTGCTAACGGTATCAAGCATAAGCACGCTTTCAAGAGCCACATCCTGACCAAAATGTCGACCAAGCGTAAGCGTCAACTGCGCGGTAGCAGCTTGCTGCATCCGTCCGACGTGGCAAAAGTCGAGCGCATGCTGCGCCTTCGTTAATTTTTGGTTAAGAATAGAGGAAGTAACTCATGGCTCGTGTAAAGCGTGGCGTCATTGCCCGTAAGCGTCACAAAAAAATTCTGAAACTTGCTAAAGGCTACTACGGCGCGCGTTCACGCGTATTCCGTGTTGCCAAGCAAGCGGTAATCAAGGCAGGCCAGTACGCCTACCGTGACCGTCGTCAGAAAAAACGTCAGTTCCGCGCTCTGTGGATCGCTCGTATCAACGCTGGTGCTCGTATCAACGGTCTGTCCTACAGCCGTTTCATCGCCGGCCTGAAAAAAGCGTCCATCGAGATCGACCGTAAGGTTCTGGCTGATCTGGCAGTGAACGAAAAAGCGGCGTTTGCTGCGATTGTCGAGAAAGCTAAAGCCACCTTGGCTTAAGTACCCCCGACAGTCACCCGGGCTCACCTCTGTGGGCTCAGGTGTTAAACGTCATAAATAGGGGAAGAGCCTTCAAGCTCTTCCCCTATTTTGTATCTGGAGTCTGTACATGGAAAACCTGGATGCGCTGGTCTCTCAAGCTCTAGAGGCTGTGCAAAGCGCTGAAGACATCAATGCCCTGGAGCAAATCCGGGTTCACTACCTTGGCAAAAAGGGTGAATTGACTCAGGTGATGAAGACCCTGGGGAATTTGCCGGCTGAAGAGCGTCCGCAAGTCGGTGCGCTGATCAACGTTGCCAAGGAGCGTGTGACAGAGGTTCTCAATGCGCGCAAGGCGTTGTTCGAGGAGGCGGATCTAGCTGCCAAATTGTCCGCCGAGTCCATTGATGTGACCCTGCCGGGCCGTGGTCAGACCTCTGGTGGTCTGCATCCGGTTACCCGCACTCTGGAACGTATCGAACAGTTCTTCACTCATATTGGCTACGGCATCGCCGAAGGCCCTGAGGTCGAAGACGACTATCACAACTTCGAGGCGCTCAACATCCCAGGCCATCACCCGGCCCGGTCGATGCATGACACCTTCTATTTCAATGCCAACATGCTGTTGCGCACCCATACCTCGCCGGTACAGGTCCGCACCATGGAATCGAAACAGCCGCCGATCCGCATCGTCTGCCCAGGCCGGGTGTACCGTAGCGACTCGGATATCACCCACTCCCCGATGTTCCACCAGGTCGAAGGCCTGCTGGTCGACCGCGATATCAATTTCGCGGACCTGAAAGGGACCATCGAGGAATTCCTGCGCGTGTTCTTCGAAAAAGAACTGGCAGTGCGTTTCCGTCCTTCGTACTTCCCCTTCACCGAGCCATCCGCCGAAGTCGACATGGAATGCGTGATGTGCAGCGGTAAAGGCTGCCGTGTCTGCAAACAGACTGGCTGGCTGGAAGTCATGGGCTGCGGCATGGTTCACCCGAACGTGCTGCGTATGTCCGGGATCGACCCGGAAGAGTTCTCGGGCTTTGCCTTCGGCATGGGCGTTGAGCGTCTGGCCATGCTGCGTTACGGCGTGAACGACTTGCGTCTGTTCTTCGACAACGACTTGCGGTTCCTCGCGCAATTTCGCTAGTCGTAACGAATTCTTAGGAGAGCAGGATGAAATTCAGTGAACAATGGCTGCGCGGCTGGGTAAGCCCGCAGGTAAATCGCGACGAGCTGGTTGCTCGTCTGTCGATGGCCGGTCTTGAGGTCGATAGCGTTACGCCGGCCGCCGGTGAATTCAGCGGCGTGGTCGTGGGCGAGGTGCTGAGCACCGAGCCGCACCCGGACGCCGACAAGCTGCGCGTTTGCCAGGTCAGCAATGGCTCGGAGACCTTCCAGGTGGTATGCGGTGCGCCAAACGTGCGCCCTGGCCTGAAGATCCCGTTCGCCATGATCGGTGCCGAACTGCCAGGCGACTTCAAAATCAAGAAGGCCAAGCTGCGTGGCGTTGAATCCAACGGCATGCTGTGCTCCCAGGCCGAACTGCAAATCGGTGAAGGCAACGATGGCCTGATGGAATTGCCGGTCGATGCACCGGTTGGCGAAGACTTCCGCGTCTACCTGGATCTGGAAGACGCCAGCATCGAGGTCGACCTGACCCCGAATCGCGGCGACTGCCTGTCCCTGGCGGGTCTGGCCCGTGAAGTCGGTGCGCTCTACGCTGCTGAAGTCACGCGCCCGGTCATTGCCACTGTTCCAGCCGTGCACGACGAAGTGCGTTCGGTTGAGGTTCTGGCACCAGCTGCTTGCCCGCGTTACCTGGGTCGTGTGATCCGCAACGTCGACCTGTCCAGGCCTACGCCGCTGTGGATGGTCGAGCGTCTGCGTCGTGCCGACGTGCGCAGCATCGACGCCGCCGTCGACATCACCAACTACGTGATGCTGGAGCTGGGTCAACCGTTGCACGCTTTCGATCTCGCCGAAATCAATGGCGGCATCCGCGTTCGCATGGCTGAAGAAGGCGAGAAGCTGGTTCTGCTCGACGGTCAGGAAGTCAGCCTGCGTAGCGATACGCTGGTGATTGCCGACCACTCCCGCGCCCTGGCGATTGCCGGCGTGATGGGTGGCGAGCACAGTGGTGTTTCGGCGACCACTCGCGATGTATTCCTGGAAAGCGCGTTCTTCGATCAGATTGCCGTCGCTGGCAAGGCCCGTTCCTATGGCCTGCACACCGACGCCTCGCACCGCTACGAGCGTGGTGTGGACTGGCAACTGGCCCGTGAAGCCATGGAGCGCGCCACTGGCCTGCTGCTGGAAATCACCGGCGGCGAAGCTGGCCCGATCATCGAAGCCGTCAGCGAGCAGCACCTGCCGAAGATCGCGCCGGTCACCCTGCGTGCTCAGCGGATCACTCAGATGCTGGGCATGGAAATGGATTCGGCCGAAGTCGAGCGTCTGCTCGGCGCTTTGGGCCTGACGATTTCCGCGGATGGGGCAGGGCAGTGGCGCGTAGACGTGCCAAGCCATCGCTTCGATATCAGCCTGGAAGTCGACTTGATCGAAGAACTGGCCCGTCTGTACGGTTACAACCGTCTGCCGGTTCGCTACCCGCAAGCCCGTCTGGCGCCGCAAGCCAGGGCTGAAGCTCGTAGCGATCTGCCTGAGCTGCGTCGTCTGCTGGTGGCTCGTGGTTATCAGGAAGCGATCACCTACAGCTTCATCGATCCGAAACAGTTCGAGCTGTTCAGTCCCGGCGTCGAGCCTTTGTTGCTGGCCAACCCGATTTCGAACGACATGGCCGCCATGCGCTCGTCCCTGTGGCCTGGTCTGGTCAAGGCGCTTCAGCACAACCTGAACCGTCAACAGGATCGCGTGCGCCTGTTCGAAAGCGGCCTGCGCTTCGTCGGTCAGCTGGAAGGCCTCAAGCAAGAGCCGATGCTGGCCGGTGTGGTGTGCGGTAGCCGTCTGCCGGAAGGCTGGGCCCAAGGTCGCGATACCGTGGATTTCTTCGACGTCAAGGCCGACGTGGAAGCAGTACTGGGCTTTGCCGGTGCACTGGACGCGTTCACGTTCGTGCCGGGCAGCCACCCTGCGTTGCACCCGGGTCAAACCGCGCGTATCGAGCGTGATGGTCGCGTAGTCGGTTACATCGGCGCTATCCACCCTGAATTGTCGAAAACCCTCGGTCTCGACCGTCCGGTCTTCGTTTTCGAGCTGGTTCTGGCCGAAGTGGCGTTGGGCAAAATGCCTGAGTTCCACGAGTTATCGCGCTTTCCTGAAGTGCGTCGTGACCTTGCGCTGCTGGCAGACAAAGACGTTGCAGCCAGTGCCGTACTGGACGTAATCCGTGACAATGCAGGTGAATGGCTGACAGACCTCAGGCTATTTGACGTGTATCAGGGTAAAGGCATTGATCCGCATAGAAAAAGCCTTGCAGTTGGCTTGACCTGGCAGCATCCATCGCGCACTCTTAATGACGATGAGGTGAATACCACGACGCAAAACATCCTCACCTCGCTCGAACAAAGGTTGAACGCCACGCTAAGGAAGTGACGTATGGGGGCTCTGACGAAAGCTGAAATGGCGGAACGTCTGTATGAAGAGCTGGGCCTGAATAAACGGGAGGCCAAGGAATTGGTCGAACTGTTCTTTGAGGAAATCAGGCACGCTCTTGAAGACAACGAGCAGGTGAAGTTGTCCGGTTTTGGCAACTTCGACCTTCGGGACAAACGCCAGCGGCCTGGCCGCAACCCGAAAACGGGTGAAGAAATCCCGATCACGGCTCGCCGTGTGGTCACCTTTCGTCCAGGGCAGAAGTTGAAGGCCCGAGTTGAGGCTTATGCTGGAACCAAGTCATAACGACGAGCTTCCCGTCATCCCAGGCAAACGCTACTTCACCATCGGTGAAGTCAGCGAGCTCTGTGCGGTTAAACCACACGTGCTGCGCTATTGGGAACAGGAGTTTCCTCAACTCAACCCCGTCAAGCGCCGCGGAAACCGTCGGTATTATCAGCGCCAGGATGTGCTGATGATCCGCCAGATCCGCGCGTTGCTGTATGACCAGGGATTCACCATCGGCGGAGCGCGCCTGCGTCTTTCCGGTGATGAAGCCAAAGACGACACCACCCAATACAAACAAATGATCCGCCAGATGATCGCCGAACTGGAAGATGTTCTGGTGGTACTCAAGAAATAAATATCTGCTTTTAAATACTTCCAGTTTTCAAAAGCTTGCGATATATTCTTGAGCGTTCCTCGAGGTGAGGAACAGGTTTCACGCCTAGTCGGGGCGTAGCGCAGTCCGGTAGCGCACTAGCATGGGGTGCTAGGGGTCGAGTGTTCGAATCACTCCGTCCCGACCATATTATTCAAGGGGTTGCGAGATTTTATCTTGCGACCCCTTTTTATTTGTCCGCGTTTTTACCCCCACAAAACGGCTAGCTCTGGGTGGAATCTTCAGCGCCGTTGGTGGGATCTCCATCAGAAAGCATCTGTTTGAGGCGTTCACGTTCTTCAGTTCCGGGTAGCACTCCAGTCGTAGTCGCCTCCAGCACTGTGATGCCCTCTGCATTGAGTATCCTGACTTCGGCTTTTGCGTGACCGCGGTCATCGATGTCAGCGATAAGCCAGTGGCAGGTGATCTGTTCTCCCGCATAAACCGGTCGTTTGAACGCGAAACTCATCCCTGTTGCCAGCCAACCGATTTGCCCGCCAATTTCGGTGACGAGGCTGGCTGTCAGAAGGCCATGGGCGATGGGCGCCTTGAACCTTCGTATCTCGGCGTAGCGTGCATCGCAGTGAACCGGATTGTAGTCTCGAGAAATCTGCGCGAATTGACGAATATCGTCATCTGAAAAGCAGCGGACTATCGTGAACCGGTCTCCCACCTGGAGATCTTCGGCAGCACGTTCTCTTGGGCTCTTCATAAAGACTCCCTGGGCGGTGAGGGTGGGAGGTTAAAAAGTATGTTCGGGGCCTGGAAATGTTCCTGCACCCACCTCAAGTGCAAAGTCCCTTGCTGCCGTCTGAAGTACCGAACGAAGGTCGGCGTATTGCTTGACGAATCGCGGCATACGACCTGTGCGCAGTCCGGCCATGTCCTGCCAGACCAGCACCTGGGCATCGCATTGGCTACCCGCGCCAATCCCGACGGTAGGAATTGAAACGGCTTCAGTGATCGCTCGACCCACATCTCCTGGCACCATCTCAATCAAAACAGCGAATGCGCCCGCTGCTTCAAACGCTTTGGCACTGTCTATCAGGCGCTGCGCATCTTCGCCCCGACCCTGGACTCGGTAGCCACCCAGTTGATGTTCCATCTGTGGTGTGAAACCGATGTGTGCCATGACGGGTATGCCAGAGCAGGCGAGCTTCTCGACCTGAGGCAGCATTTCGATCCCGCCCTCCAGTTTGACCGCATGTGCACCGCCTTCTTTCATGAACCGGACGGCAGTGTGGAAGCATTGCTCCGCCGAAGCCTGATAAGAGCCGAAAGGAAGATCCGCAATCACCAGTGCCCGCCTTGTCGAACGGCTGACCGCGCGAACCAGAGGGATAAGTTCATCAACGGTGATGGATAGCGTGGACTCATTGCCGAAGACATTATTAGAGGCGGAATCGCCCACCAGTAGGACAGGTATTCCGGCCTCTTCGAAAATGGCCGCGCTGTACATGTCATACGCGGTGAGCATCGCCCATTTCCGGCCCTCCACTTTCATTTGTTTCAGATACGGGATCCGGACTCGTGGCGCCTGTTGGGCGTTGTCATACGGTGAGGGTTGATCGCTCATGGTGTTGTCTCGCTGAAATAATGGATTAACCCAGCATCTGCTCGGTGAGCAGAACGATCGCGATGATGATCATGGCCGCTCCGGAGAAACGACTGACCAAGTGAGCAGCGGCGGGACGTGCCTGCAGTACGACCTGTGAGCCAAATCCGACCAGCAGATAGATAACGCCACAACTGACGGTGTGGATGAGCCCCAGCGCAATCATCTGCATCGGCACAGGCCAGGCAGCGGCAGCGTCGGTAAATTGAGGCAATAGCGCCAGGAACAGCAGGAACACTTTCGGATTCAGCCCGCTCACGCAAAGCCCCTTGATCGCCCAGTGCTTCCAGGAGCCCGAGGCCTGAATGTCATCGGCGTGCGGTGTAGCGGGGCGGGCAAGCATGTTGATGCCCAACCAAAGCAGATAACCCGCCCCGGCAACGGTAAGCACCGTCAAGGCAACGGGGTGGTTGGCAACCAGCGTGCCGACACCACCGGCAACAATCACGGTGGCTATCAAATGACCGGACAACAGCCCGCCCACGGCGGGTATGACGACCCGGCCCCTCAAGCCCGCTGAAATCGCGTAGGCCCAATCTGCGCCTGGCGTGATGACGAACAGAATCGACACCGCCCAGAAGGCAACGAAAACGCTCAAGGTCATGGCGTTACCCACTCTTGCTGCTGACACATCGCTCTGTGCATCGTCCCGCTCCGCGAATCAAAGGCCGCCGCTCCTTTGGTCCAGGGAGTGCGGCAATTATTGGTGTGAGGAATAATAGTTAAATCTTGTTAGAATTTACTTTCAAAGATGGTCATGAAAACGCTACAGGATGGGAGATTCTTCCAAATGGACAGGATTGATCGAAAGATTCTTTCTGAGCTTCAAAAGGACGGTCGCCTTTCGGTCACCGAACTCGCCGAGCGTGTGGGACTGAGTCTTTCCCCTTGTCATCGACGAGTACGGGCACTGGAAGAGTCGGGCGTGTTGCTCGGCTATAGAGCACAGTTGGACCCGGGCGCATTGGGCCTTAACTTTTCCGCCATGGTGTTTGCCACGCTTCGTGAGGGAGACAGGCAAGCCGTCGAGGCTTTCGAGACGGCGCTCGTTGACATTGCGCAAGTGGTCGATGCCCAGAGGTTATTCGGGGAACCGGACTACCTGCTGCACGTCATCACCCAGGATTTGCCGGCCTTCCAACGGCTATACGATGAGAGCCTTTCGACCTTGCCCAACGTCCAACGATTGACCTCGACCCTCGTTATGAAACGGGTCATTCAGGATAGGCCTCTACCTTTGTGATGGCGGTGGTAAGCCCTGCGGTATCGTCTTTGTAGCCACCGAGAGTTTTACTGAGGCGACAGCCAGCGGCGTGGTGGTCGATCTACCAAACCTGACCGACGACCTCTTCGCCATTTCCCAACCGGCCGAGTCCACCAGGGTCATGGCGGTGCTGGACCAGATTGACTGGCGCTTGGGCAGGGGGACGCTTTGCTGTGCCAGCGTGTCGAGTCATCTGGATTGGGGGCGACGGGAGATAATGAGCGAGAGTTACACGACTAGGCTGGATCAGTTGTGGAGGGTTTCATGCCGGTAGGTTTGGGATAGTGTTCGGTCGCAGGAAGTCGGAGGGGGGCAAAAAAGGTCGAGTGACTTTGTCACTTACGGTTCAGCACTGTTGGACATCGTTTCTTTATCAGTTCTCGCTTCATTGAATACCTCTGCCCGGATCGGGCGCAAATGCACTATGCCGCGCGTGGCGGCAGAAGGTGGGGAAGGGGTTAGGATGCCTTTCGAGATCGGGCGCCTGGATATTCAGGTTGTGGCGTGTACTCCGGCGCGCGAATGATCGTGACTAGCAACGCCTTCCAAGTCGCCCTGGTATTCGGAAGGCGGATGCCATGCTCTTTGCTGTCGTACTCGAGTTCTATTGCAAGCTGCTCCGCCAGGTCCATAGGGACGACAATGTTCGAGCAACCCGAGTTGTAGTAGCCAAGATGCTCGAGCACGCGCTCTTCGTCGTAGCGACCGACACGGGTCAGAGTCCAGCAGTAGCCGCTGTCGTCGGATCGCCAAAGAGTGATGGCGTTGAGTCGGCGGTGTGTGCTTCAGGCTCAGCACATAGAACGCGCGAGGGATTTGGTTTTCTGTGAGCATGGGGCGTCCTATGCCGGGCCATGCCCGGGTGGTGGAGGGTGAGTAGGGATCAGCTACAGTTGAGCAATTAACTAAAAAAGGAGAGTCGTATGGAATGCCTGGTCTGCGGGGTCGATGCTTTAAGAGTTGAGTCTGATCTTGATGGAACAGAACTGAGGTGCCCGGATTGTGGCCACTTCGGCGTTTCGGGGCTTCTGCTTTCAGTTCAGCAAGACCGCCGATTCGATGTTACGAAAACGAGGTGGTGGTTTGAGCGCCAGCGGCATGCTCATCCCGAGCGGATCCCGGTCATCACAGGTGCTTTTGTTTTCTGGGATGCCTGATCAGGCCGCAAGGCGTTGGTAAAGCTCGATGATGTCGGCGGCGTTGGCACTCTTTCTGGAAGGGCAGACCCATGCTTGGCTGGCCATGGATGAACTGGGGTTTCTTCTGTTGTGCGGACATAGGGGATCCCCACCGGCTGGCGTGATTCGAGTTTGTGGGCTATTGGTTGATGACTCGGCATGAGTCCGGAAGACAGGGGCTATTTATGAAAACGCTGATAGTTGATCACTCTTGGACCAAAATCATCGAGCGAGATGAGTTCGCCAGGGTCGCGCTGGCGGCAAAGATTGAGCAGATCGAAGAAATCGAAGCGGCCATTCGAGCGGTTGAAGGTGAAGAGGCAGCCCGCAATGCTCTGAATGATGGCTTGATAAAGCATGCATTAACGCGCTGCCTGGAGAACTTGCAGGGATCTGCATCCGTAACAGAGCAGGACTTCCGGGTCTGTTACGAGTTTGCGACAACCGCTGCGAAGAATGCAGAGCGATTCATTAACGAAGAGCTTTCGCACGTAGGGTCGTGATCGCATCTGCGAATGCACGCCTTGGAGTTCGGCGCAGTAGTCGATGGCGCAGCTACAACTGCTCCTCTCCAACATCAATCCTGCGCAGCTCCATCACATCAATGGTGCTATCACGGTCGGTGATCTTCCAACATGGCAGGTCCAGGCTATTTCGAGCTGACGTGACACGGCGAGGAAGTGCGCCGATGCTTCTGGGGCCGCGGCGTGGAGGCGGAGCAGCGTCGAATGGATGGCTTCGCGCCAATCGCCACTATCCGGACGTTGGCTGACTCAGCCGGCCGACGCGTGGTGGTGGACGAGCTCCTGCTTCAGGAGCGAGTCGAGGGTACAGACCTACGCTGAGCAGGCGCGTAGCCTGCACCCCTATCGACAGGGCTAATCAGGTAACGCTGGTGGTGCTGGCTGTGCTTCCGCCCCATTCGAGGAAACGGATCTTGTGCAACTCGCCCTCGCTGTCCTCGTAGACCAGAGTCACCGGTACCACGCCTATCTTCTGGGACGTGTCGGTGCGTTGCAGCACCTTCTGCACATCGATTTCCATCCCGTAGTGGTAGTCCACGGCGGAGATGCTCGCACCGGGGTCTTGCTGGCCGCTCTGGGCGAATACACTTGGCGCGAGACTGGAAATCACCGCGCTGATAACTGAGGCCATTTGCATAAGGCTGTTCCTCTGTTTGAGTTCGCTTGCAGGGACTTAGTGACCGTCGGTGAGGGTGAAGTTCACTTCTCCGGACGAACGCCCCCTGTCTGGTGTTGCCACAGCCGCTGACAAGTACCAGCAATCCCCCGTGGTTGAGGCTCTCGACCACTCGTCCGTTAAACCCTGGCTTGGTGCCGGATTTATCAAAGAGTTATTGGAATCAGGCTGAACGGACAACCTGCGTTGGGTCTTTAGAACCAGTCGGGTGAGACCGGTTCTATCCATGACTAACCCAGTGGAACGGCATCCGTTGAAGCGTGGCTCTTCACATCGGGATGGCTTTTCAACGTCAGGGCAGGCGTCGTCGAACTCTTTAGCGCACACAAAAAGGTCTGCAGGGTAGCGCTTAGTGACTTTGGAACGCTTTCAATCCTTGCTGCACGGCGGGCCTGGCTTCGATCGCGTCGAACCAGCGTGATAAGCGTGGAAGCGCTGCCCAATCCAGCCGGTCACGAATTGATGCCGCAATGGTGAAGGCAGAGATGTCCGCCATGGAAAACTGATCTCCGGCCATAAAATCGTCGGTAAGAAACCGTTCTGCATAGACGAGTTGTTCAATGACCCGCAGATCGATGAGCGTGGCCGCATCATTTAATCCCGCTTGGCGCAGGAAGAATGCTGCATGGCTAGGCGCGATTACGTCCGTTACGAAAAAGAAGTAGCGATCAAACACTCTGTCGCGCTCTGGTCCAGGATGCGCTGGTGCGAGTCGGCCGGGAGCTTTGGCATCAGCGAACTGAATGATTGCGTTTGATTGGTTGATGACCAGTGGCGGTGTCGACGTATGGTCGACCAGGGTTGGGACTTTTCCCGCCGGATTGAGCGCCAGGTACGCCAGGTCGCGCTGCTCATTCGCTTGCAGATTCAGTCTCCGTGGTGTGTAGGGGATAGCTGCTTCTTCCAAGGCTATTGCAGCCCTCAGACTGTTGCCGGTATTAGCGCCATACAGCTCTATTACGGTGTTCATCAGGCACTCCATTGGAAAGAATGAATGGCTATTCAGTGGGTGCTACTTGATCTGGACAGTGTAGAGCGCTTGTCCGTCTTGTTCTGTGTCAGCTTGAGCTTCCCGGAACGCTTACTTAAAAAATGGCGTATGCAAAGGTCATCAAGACCAAGCGCATGCGCCCCTGGTGATCACACCCCGAACGCTTGCCGGTTGGCGCGTACGAAGTCACCCACCGTTTGAGGCGCTTGTCCGGTGATTTGACCGATAACCCCATCCTCGCCGCTAAAAATTCCGTTCTGGTAATCGATCGCGACCGCAAGGAAATGCTGGATCACAAACTCCGGCAGATCGTAGGTCTCCAGATGCTGGCGATACTCTTCGATGGTCGAAGGGCTGTAGGTAATGGTGCGACCTGTGATGCCGCTGATTTCATCAGCAATCTCTTGATGGTTCATCTCGACAGGGCCGTAAAGCGGGTAGGTTTTCCCGATATGGCCAGACGGTTGCGTGAGAACGGCGGCGATCAGTCGCGCTTGATCTTCGGCAGCGATCGGTGCATGTCGTCCGCTACCGTATGGCAGCGTGATCTTGTTCTCCTTCACGATCTGATCAAGCACCCACGGAAAGATCAACCATTCAGAAAAGAATGTCGGGCGGATATGGACGGTGGGCACGCCCGACCAGTCGAGTACGCGCTCTGCGATCCAGTGGTCGCGCGCGGCGTGGCTCAATGAATCTTCCCGCGCGGAAATCTGCGACATTTCCACCACGACCTCGACGCCTGCTCGCCGGGCGGCATCGGCAAAATAGGCGGTCGCCTGAATGTAGCCAGGACGCACGGGGTAGCACAGATAGGCGCCTGTGACTCCCTCCATCGCACGAATGATGTCGTCATGTTCAAGAAGGTCACCCACAAATATTTCGGCGCCTTCACTCTTGAGTGCTGCACTGCGCTCGTCTTCCTGATGTACGAAAGCCCGAACCGCATGACCTCCGTTGAGAAGGTGGCGAATGGTGTAGACGCCAGTTTTTCCCGTAGCGCCGGTGACGAGGTATTTACGTTGCTGCATGGTGAATACTCCAAAGTAAAGGAACACACATTGCTCGCGCCGATATCACGTATCAGGCGTTACCCATTCACGAATGTTGCGCAGTAGTGCCATCTGGCAGCACCGCAGTCAGCTGTCGAAAGGAGCGTGATCAATCAGGTCGCACACATTCGGGCAATCGAACCCGTGCACGTGTCGACGTCCGACATCAGCGAGCCCAGTGCCAATCGCAGTGTGAGGTTTCTTCCTGGCCACTTCAGCGACCGCTTGGGTAAACGCGGCTTTCATTCCAAGACGGGGGTAGAGGGCCAGCGTATCCTCGACCAGCGATGGCGTGATTTCCTCCAGCCGTAATCCCATCACGTCGACATGGGCGCCCATGTAGATCAGGGCGATCTCTGGCTGTTTGCGGTCGGCGATGCCGGCGCTGGAGTGAAGGGCGATCGCATCCCAAACCAACTCGGCCTTCGATTCCGGGTAACCGTTTTCCAACAGGAAGCGGCTGGCGGCGTCGGCGCCATCGACCTCAAAACGTTGGTCGGCTGCAAATTCGTGCGTCAGGCCCAGGTCGTGCAGCAATGCGGCGAGATAGACGGCCTCGCGGTCGTATTTCAGGCCTCGCTGCTGGCCGAGGAATTCGGCAAACCACCACGTCCGGTGCACGTGGTGCAGGAGCACTGTCGAGTGGACGCGTTCGACGAGGGCAGAGGCCTTGCGAGCGAGTTCAGAGTCTGGAGCGCTGAAGCCGCCGATGGTGACAGGTGTACTCATGTTTGCTTCCTGGAGATGAAGTTGGTTCGCAGTTCATTCTAAATAGGTGCGGTTGGCAGAATTGACTATTTACAGATGATTTGTGCCAATATGTGTGCCTGGTCAACGCGGGAGATCGCTGTGCGGAAAACGACGAAATCAAGCTTGCCCCTTATCGGCGGGGTGCAAAAACGAGTGGTAATTTTGGGTTTGCCGCCCGTGGATTCGCTTGATGTGATCGGTCCGGCGGAGGTGTTTGCCTATGCGAACAATCTGCATCGCGGCGACTCTGCTCCCTACGTACTTGAGCTCGTTTGCGCGGGCACCAATGAACACCTGGAGAGCAGCACCGGCATCGCGCTCATGGCGCACAAGACGCTTGAACAGGAACGTCTTGAAAACAAGGCGATCGACACGTTGATCGTGACGTCGGGCTGGAAAGCCATGGATCAGCTGGATCAGACCGCCATCGAGTGGATCCGGACGCGAGCCAAGAGCGTCAGGCGTGTGTGCTCGATCTGTGTCGGAGCGTTCGCCTTGGCCGAGACAGGACTATTGGATGGTCGTAAGGCAACGACCCACTGGCGGATGGCGCGTAGCCTGGCTGACCGCTATCCCAATGTGCAGGTAGATCCCGACCCGATTTGGGTCAAGGACGGCAACCTGTACACCTCGGCAGGCATATCGGCGGGAATCGATCTTGCGCTCGCATTGGTCAGCGAAGACCTGGGAGACGACATCGCTTTGGAGATCGCGAAGAACCTGGTTCTGTTTCTGCGACGTCCAGGCGGTCAGGCACAGTTCAGCGTTGCTCTCCAGTCGCAGCATGCGACCGGTTCGAACCTGGATGAGTTATGCGTATGGATCAGTGAGCATCTACATTCGGAGCTTACGGTCGAGATACTTGCAGACAAGCTCGCCACAAGTGTGAGGACATTGATCCGCATGTTTCAGAGGGAATTCAAGACAACGCCTGCGAAGTACGTCGAGGACGTTCGGGTCGAAGCGGCCTGTCGGCAAATAGAGCTGGGAAGGCGGTCGATGGAGGAGGTTGCGCGCCGATGCGGCTACCACAGTGTCGACGTGCTCAGAAAAGCCTTCGTGCGACGCATGGGGGTGAGTCCAAAGGAGTACGCACAACGTTTCGCGCCAGTTAGCGAGCCGGCTTAAGCATGCTCAATGGTCATGAGCGTACCTAAGTCGGCTGCTGATTCATTTGGTGACTCGAGTTCTTCATGCTCCCCGCGTTTCTGTCAGCCGGGGGACGCGCTACACCGATCAGCTGTCGGCGTGATCGGTCGCCTTGGCTTTGCTTTGAGCTACAGCGGCTTCAGCCTTCTGTTTCTGTGCAACCTGGAAGGCTTCCATCGAGACTTTCCGGGCTTTCTCCATGCGTGCGATGGTCCGGTCACCACCGCCACCTGTGGCCATAGCCAGAGAAGAAACGGTCAGAGCGGCGACGACGAAGAGAGCTTTCATGGATTTCATTTGGGTATCCTCAAGTGAAACTTTGTGAACTGCTAACAGCGGGTTTTATTGGCTAAAGCTGAACGTCCTTGTTCAACCTGGCTTCACCATCCAGCCAGGGCGGCGTTTCCTACTGTCCTGGTGCCTTGCTCCGTAGATTCTGCCGTGCTCTTGTTTTTGGCCCAGATGGTGAGCATCACCATCATCCCGAATCCACCGACGATGAGGACCGGATAGGCTGCCAGCAACTCCACCAACGAGTATTTCCAGGCCAACGGACGACCAACACCCAGCATTGCGGCATAGAACCACGACACGCCAGAGAACGCCCCCGAGAACAGCGCCAGCATGCGCAGGCTGAAGGAGAGTTTCAGTAACGAACCGGCTTTTTTCAGAGCAGGCAATACCGCGCTATGCAACACGACGCCATTAATGGTCAGCAGTACAACTATGCCGATCTTGGCTTGCAACTTTGGATTGAGGAAATACTCCATCCCCTTGCCGGCATAATCTATCCCGACAATACCAATGCCCGTAATCCAAAGCGCTACAAGGGCAAGCACTACGGTTTTTTGAAGACTTTCCATGTGCGCGTCATCATGCTGACCTGACGCATCCCCCTTCAGGAGTTGCTTGACCATTGCAATATCGCTGGTCAAAACCAGCCCGATTGCCACACAGCAGGCAATAAGGTGGACATATACAACGCCCAAACGCAAAAACTCCACGGTCGACGAAGAAAGCATACTAAGTTCCATGGTTACCTCTTTGTTATAACGGTGGATCAACCTGGCTCTCAGCACGGCATAATTGGAATTTGCCGTTGATGATTGCAGTTAAGATCCAGCAATTAATATTAATTAATCTTGCGGTATTACGCTGCCAGGACAATAGCGATTTTCGCGAATGAACTTTTAATCATTCGATCATGTCCATTTTCAGGTAACAAAAAACATCATCCGCACTTGGCGCATATGAGGTTTAACTTCCGCTTCTGGGGGGCACGAGGCCCAGAACCCTATCGGCGAGCGGATCAGGCAATGCTGGTGGGGGCGGCGGGGCTTGCACCCCATTCGAGGAAACGGATCTTGTGCACCTCGCCCTCGCTGTCTTCGTAGACCAGGGTCACCGGTACCACGCCGGTCTTGTCGGATGTGTCGGTGCGCTGCAGTACCCGTTTCACATCGATGTCCATCCCGTAGTGGTATTCGACGGCTGAGACATGGGCGCCGGGTTCTTGCAGGCTGTTCTGGTCGAAGACACTTGGTACGAGACTGGAAATCACGGCACTGACAATTGTGGTCATGCTCATAAGGTTGTACCTCCACTTAAGTTCGCTTGACAAGGACCTAATGTGACACGTGGTGAAAGGGAAGTTCACTTCACCGCGACGAACGCACCGATCCGAGTCGCCTGTAGTGGCTTCAGGCTCCCGGCAATTCCCCGTGCTTGACGCCTCTCGACCATTCGTCCATTTAACGCCGTATTTGTTGGGCCAAACGCCTTTTTGGATGTGGTCATAACATGTCATGACAGATTTTCGCGCAAGGTTTCACGCGGTGGTTGTGACGGTACATGGACCGAAAACGCCTGCTATCGGGCCAGGGGAGAGATATCGGGTATTGGCCGATTTGCAGCCTGTCGTGAGGGGCTGCAGCTGTGTGGTTGCAGGCGTGTTCACCTACAGTCTGGCAGGCCACGTTTTCAGTCTGGGTTATCAACATCTGAGTGGCTCAAGCGACTTTCCGTTTGGCAATCAGGGGGACGGAGCAAGTCACGGACCGGCAAACTGGAGCACGTTTCCAGAAGGCGGGAGAGCGAACCTGGGTGGCTCATTATGTCTTCGATTTCGCCGCATTGGGTGTACCGGGCTTGACGACTCAACTGGCCTGTCAGCGCGCTGCCCATATCAAAACGGCACAGGGTGAGCAGCATGAACGGGGGCACAATTTCTCGGTATCCTGCGTTGTTCAGACTGGGCTGCTGAAAAACGTCGGGGTTTCCTGGCGCAATGCCTCGCTCCCCACAATAGGTAGGCAATCAGGCGAGGTCCACGGTTTCCACAGTGATTTGCGCAATCGCGTGAAACGGTGCGAGCGCAGCTTCATCGGCAGTAGCACAAGTAATCAATCGCCATTCGCGTTCGATAGGCGTCCAATGCTGCTGCCGCGCCCGCCCCAGTTTGTCGGTGTCGGCGAGAACGACGATCTGCGCAGCCCGCTTGATGATGCATTCCTTGAGATAAGCCTGCTGCGCACTCGCCTCGCACAAGCCGAATTCCGCGACGACGCCGTCTGCGCCGAGGAAGGCTTTGTCCACGCTCAGGCGGCTCAACGTCAGCTCGGCCAATGGCCCCAAGGTGCTCATGCTCGAGCCGCGCAAATCACCGCCGATCAAGGTCAGGCGCACGCCCGGCGCGTTGGCCAGGGTCATTACGGCGAGCAGGTTGTTGGTCACCACGTGCACGTCCTGTCGTGAGCACAGATGATGAGCCAATGCGGCGCAAGTGGTGCCGCCGTCGAGCAGGACGGTGTCGCCGTCCTGGACGTGGGCAGCCGCTGCAAGGGCGATGGCGTCTTTCTGTTCCCACTGGCTGGTTTTGCGCTCTTCCAGCGAGGCTTCCGGTTCATGGACGCCCACCACAGCGGTGGCGCCGCCGTAGGTGCGGACCAGGTGCCGCTGCTTGGCGAGCATGGTCAGGTCGCGCCGCACGGTCGCCTCCGATACGCCGAGGGCCGCGCTCAATTGCTCGACGTTGGCATCGCCGATGCGTACGAGATCGAGGATGGCGCGGTGGCGTTCGGACACTTTCATGGCGGGTCTCGTTGGTTGGGCGGTGGTCGATCTTACACGACAGTGCCGCTGCACCTCATCCCCGTCGTGTGGCCAGCTCCGCGCCCTGGCGCAGTGCTTCGAGCAGGCTGCGCTCATCGGCGATGCCCTTGCCGGCGATGTCGAAGGCGGTGCCGTGATCGACCGAGGTGCGGATCACTTCAAGGCCGACGGTCACGTTCACCCCGGCTTCGAGCCCCAGTACTTTGACGGGACCGTGGCCCTGGTCGTGATACATCGCCACCACCAGATCGAAGTCGCCACGCCCGGCGCGGAAGAACAGGGTGTCGGCCGGCAACGGGCCGGTCACGTCGAGGCCGCGTTCCTGCAGCAACTTCACCGCCGGGATGATTTTTTCTTCCTCTTCGCCATAACCGAACAGGCCGTTTTCACCGGCATGCGGGTTGATCCCGCACACGCCAATCCGGGGACGGGCGATGCCTGCCTTGATCAGTGTGGCGTTGCCGCGTTCGATAGTGCGCTGGACCAGGCCCGGTTCGATCTTGCGGATCGCATCGATGATGCCGATGTGGGTCGTGACGTGAATCACCCGCAGCTGCGGTGCCACCAGCATCATCGACACTTCGTCGACGTGGGTCAGGTGCGCGAGCATTTCGGTGTGGCCGGGGTATTTGTGGCCGCCGGCGTGCAGCGCTTCCTTGTTCAGCGGCGCGGTGCAGATCGCATCGATCTGTTTGGCCTCGGCCAGTTCCACAGCGCGGGCGATGTATTGATAAGCGGCGTCACCGGCAATGGGTGACAGCTCGCCAAACGGCAGGTCATCGGGGATCAGGTCGAGGTCGATGCAATCGATGGTGCCGGCCTCGTACAAAGCCTGGGAGGCGTCTTCGATACGGCGCACTTTGGCGCTGCCGCCGACGATCACGTTGGCCTGCTCCAGACGCCGCGCATCGCCGATCACCAATGGCCGGCATTGTTGGTAGACGATGTCGTGGGTCAGGCTCTTGACGATGATTTCCGGGCCGACACCTGAGGCATCGCCCATGGTGATGCCGATGATGGGGAGGTAGTTGCTCATAGTGTTCATTGGAGTCCTTGGATTCGTGTACGTTGGGGCGGGGAGCGATCGGCGCGTTCGCTCAAGTGCTGCCATGCCGCATACAAGGCGTGGTCAGTGCCGAATGCACCTGCCTTGGTAACAATGCCGGGACGATGCCCTTGCCGGGAAACGGTGGGGCGCGCGAAAGCCACGCCGGCTTCGATTTCCGTGAGCAATTGCAGGCTGTCGATGCCGACGGTGGTCAATATGGCCCGCGCCGTCTCGCCGCCCGTGGCAATCAGGCCGCCGATCTTGGCGAAGTGTGGTTCTACCAGCACGGCCAACCGGGTTGAGAGTTGAGCGCCCTCCTGGGGATCGAACGCCTCATCGCGACCAATGCGCAGCAGCAGGTCGCTCCAGCCGTCCAACCGCTCGCCGATGCGCGCTTGCCACAGCGCCCAATCGACGTGCGTCGTGCCTTGGCGAAGGACTTCGGGCGGGACAACCAGTTCGCTGACCCCGCCGCGCTCCTTGAGCAGTGCGCATTGCCGTTCGCAGACACCTGACAGGCTGCCGACCATGATCAGAATCGGTGCCTGACTTTTTTCCAGCGCTGTGGGTTCGATAGCCGTGAAGCGTGCTTCGGAAAAATCCGCAAGACTGGCGATTTCCCGCGCCAGCCCACCCGAGCCGATCCAGAACAGCGGCTGTTCCATCGACGCGGTCAGGCGAGCGATCGTCAGCAGGTCGTCTTCGGTTTGTGCATCGACGATCAGCGCCTGGGTACCCTTGCTCGCCACTTCAGCGATGTGACGCACGAGTGCTTCTTCATTACCGCGCAAGGTGTCGAGATCAAGCTTGGCGGTACTCAGGCCAGCGGCCACCAGCATCGCCTCGACATCCGCCGGACGATCGGCGTTTTCGAGCTTCCAGGTATCGGTGGTTTCCAGCGGCTGGCCGTTGACGAACACCCGGCCACCTCGCAACGTGCGCCCGGTTGCAGGAAACGCCGGGGCGACGATGGCCAGACCCGCCAGCGGTTGCAGGGCGGCAACTTCCGCCGCCCAGTTGCCGCGCAAGGTCGAATCGATTTTCTTGTACAGCCGCTGACCGGGACGCTGCAGCGCCTTGTACGCAGCGACTGTGCGTTCGGCGGCTTGCGTCGGGGACAGGCGCCGTGTGTCCGTATCGGCGGCAATCACCTGGGCGTCAGCCTTGTCATGCAAAGGCTCGAGCGTGACGACCGTTTGCATCCCCGCGCTGGCAAAGCCGATGGCACAATCCGCCGCGCCGGACAGATCGTCTGCGATGATCAGAATGCTCATCGCAGGGCTTCCTGTTTTTGCGGTTGGAGGTCCGAC
Organism: Pseudomonas sp. GW821-FHT01E05; assembly: GCF_059422425.1. Lineage (NCBI taxonomy): Bacteria > Pseudomonadati > Pseudomonadota > Gammaproteobacteria > Pseudomonadales > Pseudomonadaceae > Pseudomonas > Pseudomonas sp. GW821-FHT01E05. The sequence goes on along the minus strand of NZ_JBWKWW010000015.1, from coordinate 42,750 downwards.
TCGGGGATGACCACGGGATTGCGCAGTTGCACGCGTTTGGCCACCGCTGCAGTGAGTAACGGTGCGAGGATCGCGGTGACCACAACGCAGGCAGCCACCAGAATTGTCGCGCTCTTGGCCGCTTCGGCGTACACCGGATTCGCCGCTGCGATCAACGCCGGAACGGCGGCGGCATTGCCCGCGGTGGTGGCTGCCGCCACGCCGGCAACACCGGTGCCGCCGGTCAAACGATCGGCGAAAAACAGCGGAATGCCGGTCAGCACGACCACCGCGACACCCATGCCAAGACCCAGCAAACCAGCCTGCCAGACGTTATGCAGGTCGAGGCTGGCACCCAGTGCGAGGGCGAAGAACGGGATCATCACCGGCACGGCCTTGGCCAGGAAGTCGCGCATGTCGCGGTCGAGGTTGCCCAGCAGCATGCCCAGGGCCAACGGCAGGATGCTGCCCACCAGCGTCGGCCAGGGGAAGGCTGACAAGCCGGCAATGCCGAGGGTAACCATGGTCAGAAAAGGCCCGGACTCCAGCGACATCACCGAATAGGCGCCGACGTCTTCGGAGCGGCCGTACTGTCCCATCAACGCCATGTACAAGCCGCCGTTGGTGTCGTTCATTGCGGCGACCACCGCCAGCGTGGAGATACCGGCGAAAAGCCCGGAGGATACCGGCTGCTCACCCAGGAAGTGGCCAAGCACAATGCCGATGAGCACGGCGATGCCGACTTTGGTGATGAGCAGCGTGCCGCCCTTTTTGAGCAGGTAAGGCGTGGCCTTGATATTGATGCTCGCGCCCATGCACACGTAGAACACCGCCAGAATGGGCAACGCGCCGGTGAACAGCGCATTGGTGAATGATCCGAAAAATTTGGGCGTGTCAGGCAGGAATGTCGCCACGAGTGAGCCGATCAGCAGAGGCACGATCATCATGCCGCCGGGGATGCGTTCAATGGTGCGCTTGATAGGAATCTGGGCCACGAAGGTCTCCTTTTATAATTGTTTGGCAAGACGTGTTTCACCTCGAAACTGACTGAATCGATCATCTGGTGATTGATTCAGTCAAATTGATCTTAGGCCAACAACTTAATCTGCGCAATTCAATCATTCAAATGATCGTTTCGCTCATTTCTGACTGGCATGCGCCAGGGCTGATTTTCCAGGAAGAGGCATTACGCCGACCAGTTTCCGGTTACCAGGGCGATGTTCAGGTTTGCACTGCGCTAATTTCGCCGGTGGTCGTGGAGTTATTCCGGACAGCCTGATACAGCAGGCTGGACACCATGAATCCAAGAATGGCCAACAGACTCATCAAACTGAAGACGTAGTTGTAGCCTTGCTGGCCGGGGAAATGGTCGAGGATTGCGCCATAGATGACGTAAGCGAACATGCCCGGTGCGTAGCCGATCAGGCAACCGATACCGAAGGCTGAACCGGTGATGTGCTGAGGGATACCGACTTCACCCATGGGCGCCCAGAACACGCCGCGCATGGAGAACACGATGAGTGCAAAGGACAGCGTGGCGGCCATGCCCGCGTAGATGAAACTCGGGTTTTTCGGGATGAGCATGACGACGCCCATGAGCGGCAGCAAAGCCAGGAATGCCCATTTCAGATAGCGGCTGGTGCTCTTGAACTGCTTGTCGGCAATGAAGCCACCGGCAGGGCCGCCCAGGATCTTGAGAAAGTACTGATTGATGATGCCGTAAGCGCCCACCAGTGCCACGGGCAGTTCGTACATGTCCTTGAGGTAGGGAATGAAGTAGGTCAGGCCGCAGTACACGATATAGACCATGAACACGTTGAGGCTGACCAGCCAGATACCCGGCACCTTGATGGCCTCGAGCAGGTTCGACAAACCGTTTTTCGGCTTGGCAGTCGATTGCGCGGTGCCGCCCTTGAGCAGAAACCAGGTCAGGATTCCGGCAAGAATGTCGATGACCGAATAAAACAGGATCGCCGATTTCAGGCCGGCCTCACCGGAGCCCATGGCGACGAAGACACCCAAAGCAGAAAAGGCGACCAGAGTATCGATAACACCACGCCCGCCTTCCAGAAGACCGAACAACCGCCCCTGTTCCTGGTCGTCACCCAGATTGCGGATGGCCTTGAGCAGCGAGGGCCAGAAGATGCAATCGGCACAGACGGCCAACAGGCTGAACACGATCAGCAAATTGCTGAAGGGCGGGAAGGTCGCCAGGTAGAGCCCCAGACTGCCGGTGCCGAGCAGACCGATGGGAATCAGCTTGCGTGTGTCGAAACGGTCTGCGAGCAGACCGCCTACGACAAACAGCGCGGTGGCGATAATGGCGTTGGCGCTCAGCAGCAGGCCGATTTCAGTATGGGTTAATCCCATGAATTCTTGCATGGGCACATAGAAGGCGTCCTTGAGGCTCGACAGTTTGTAAATGGTGCCCCCACCGAGGATGAGAATCAGGAATCTGAGCCATTTGGCCTTGTCACGAGTTGTCATTATTGTTCTCCAGGCGTAATCGGGTAAGCAGTACCGGTTGTCACGTCACGTTCAGGCGTTTGCGCCGTTGTCCAGGGTCAACTCGGCCAGGGTTCGGAGCTCGGCCAGCAGGCTTCGTACATAGGCGACCTGGTTGTTTGCCCAACGGTGTTCATCGGCCAACATTCGCTCAAGCGAATAGCCGCCAGGCAGCGCCGTTGCACTCATTTCCCGGTACGCAATGAACGGGTCGGCGGCCTCAAGGGTCTGGCGGAACGCCGGGGCGACGTAGTGGTTTTCCTGCTCAAGGATGAACGCGATCACTTGCGGGGTTGATTCGCCGAGCATCAACAGTTCGAACACCATGCGTGCGTTGGGCAGATCGTCTTCGTCACAGCCCTGCAGCACGCCGTAATGGCCGAATCCGTTTTGCTCGGGGACGATACGCACACCCTTGAGGTGGGTCTGGCGTATGTGCGGCGCCAGGGTACGGAGCGCCTGCAGGGGCTGTTCGCAGGCATTGATCATGTTGCCGAAGTCGAACAAGGCATGCAGTCGGGGGTGGTTGAGCCGATTCAGCAGTTGCGCGATCTCGGCGCTCTTGAGTTCCTCATGCTGCTCGAAGTCGAAGAACAGGTCATGCTCGTCTGCCTGCTGCGCGAGGTAATGCAGGTCTGACTCGATCACCTCCATGACCTGCGACAGCGTCCCCTCGTAGCGTGAGTAAACGCGTATGTTGCGGGCTCCCAGGGCCTTGGCAATGGCGATCACCTGATCGACATCTTTTTTCAGCGTGCTGCTGATTTCCAGGTGCACATCCAGTCCGAGCGCATTGGCCTTGTCAGCAAACGCCTGTAGTTGCGTAGGTGTCATTTGACTCAGGCTGTTTTCCTCGCCATCGAGCAAGTGCAGGCTCAGACCCTGCAGCTCGTGGCGATAGGCGAAGTCCAGCAGGTCGCCAGGTGTGACACGGCCATGGGTGAGGTTGGTCAGCAAGGGGTAGGCATGAGCAAACAAGCGCAGTTGCCCAAGTCGGTCGAGCAGCCGGCGGGCCAGTGCTCCAGTCAGTGCGGGAGGTGCCCCTGCCTCGACAGCCTTGTGGCTGAGCAAGGCATTGAATCGTTCCTGGATCTTATTGTTCATTCGAGTTATTCCTGGTTCAGACGCCGGGTCTACCGGCGCAGCCTTTATCGCGCCAGTCAGGAACTCTCGATAGATCCATTATCAGTTAAATCATAAGACCACTTGCCTTGCTTCAAGTGGCCTGCTGCAGGTACCCCATTTTGCTCAAGGCCTGGGCAAGTGCTTCGACGCGCTCCTCGGCCTGGTCCTCAGGTGTGCCGGCAAAACCGATCAGTAGAGCAGGTGGCAGGACATGCTCAAGGCAGTAGTCGCTCAGGGCATAGGTGTGAATATTATGCCTGGCCAGTTCCTTGGCGATGGCGTCGTCATCAAGCTTGGGTGGCAGCCAGGCGATCAGGTGCATGCCGGCTTCCACCGGGGTGATCTTGAAGAAACCGCCCAGCCGTTGCTGCAGTTGTTTGACCAGTGCTTGCTGGCGAGTCTGGTACAGCGCACGCATGCGACGAATATGGCCCAGAAAGTGGCCTTCGCCCATGAAGTCTGCTGTCACGGCCTGCAGCAGTGTGGGCGGGCTGCGATCCATGACCGCCCGCAGGGTGCAGAAGGGTTCGATCAAGGCGTGCGGCAGTATCACGTAACCCAGTCGTAGCGAGGGGAAGAGCACTTTGCTGAACGTTCCGACGTAGATCACCCGGGCCCATTGGTCCATGGCATAGAGTGCAGGCAGGGGGCGGCCGTTGTAGCGAAATTCACTGTCGCAGTCGTCCTCGATGATCCAGCTTTGGTTGCGCGCGGCCCAGTCGATGAGTTCCTGGCGCCGTGCATAACTCATGGTGACGCCCAAGGGATGCTGGCGAGAAGGCGTGGTAAACACCAGGCGGGCGTCAGGGCACTGAGCCAGGCCTTGCTGGATATCGATCCCCTGTTCGTCGATACGCAACGGGACCACCAGACCACCCTGGGCCTGGAGCGCGATTCGCGCCGCGATATGCCCCGGATCCTCCATCCACAGGCTGTCCTGTGGATTGAGCAACAGCATGCCCAGCAGGTTAAAGGCTTGCTGGGCGCCGGAAACGATGACCACCTGCTCGGCACTGCAGTCGATGCCACGGGCATCAAAGACGTATTCGGCAATCGCCTTGCGCAGGGCCAGCAATCCTTGCAGTTCGCCATAGCCGAGCATGGCCTTGGTCGGCTTGTGCAGGTGGCGGTTCATCAGGCGCTTCCAGATATGCTGCGGGAACGCGTCGTAAGTGCTGTGGCTGGGCAGGAATGAGGTAGGGCTTGCGGGGTCCCAGTCGGCATAGCAAACCCCGCGGAAATGATTGCTGCGCAGCGACAACATGGATTGGCTCAGATTGGACAGGCGAGGCGGCTGGCGCTGCCGCTCATCGTCGGCAATACCACGGCTTTCCCACTCATTGCCGACATAGGTACCGGCCCCGGTACGCGAGGCCAGAAAGCCTTCGGCAATCAGTTGATCAAAGGCATTGAGAATAGTGATCCGCGACAGCGCAAGCTCTTTGCTCAAGGTCCGGGTCGACGGCAGGCGCACGCCCCCTTGAATTCTTCCACTGAGAATCTGTTTGCGAATCTGCAAATAGAGTTGGCGGTACAGGGGGATGGAGCTGGCACGGTCCAGCTCAATACCCGACAGCAGCAAACCTGCGGGGGATTTCATTACATGCTCGTCTGGATGGAGTGTGGTTTGACCTGGAACACCGTCAGGTACCGAGGTGCGCAAGGGTATCGAGCGGTACTGGATAAGTCATCCACCTCAGGCGTTGATACAGCGCACACCACCCGGGTAGCTGTCATGAAATGAAAAGCCATTGTCGTCTGATGAGAAGCGGCTTGCCGGACTGCGTCCTACAGTCCAATCAGCGCAAATCGACGCTGCACGCCAATCTTGCAGACTGGAGAATAAGAAAACATGGCCAAAGCCATACGCTTCTACGAAACAGGTGGTCCCGAAGTCCTCCGTTATGAGGAGGTCGAAGTTGGCGAACCCGGTCCAGGCCAGGCTCGTCTTCGTCATGTGGCGGTCGGCCTGAACTATGCCGACACCTACTTTCGCAATGGCACCTACCCGATCCCGATGCCCAACGGCATGGGGGTTGAAGCCTGCGGTGTGGTCCAGGCCATCGGCGAGGGGGTTACCAACGTACGCGTGGGTGATCGCGTTACCTACACCGGTTTTCTCAATACATTGGGTGCCTACAGCACCGAGCGTCTGATCCCGGCCGCGCCGTTGATCAAGCTTCCGGAAACCATCAGTTTCGAGACCGCCGCGGCCATGACCATGCGCGGCCTGACGTCGGCGTACCTGATGCGGCGCATTTACGATTTCAAGGCCGGCGACAGCATTCTGCTGCACGCCGCCGCCGGTGGTGTGGGCCTGATCGTTTCGCAGTGGGCCAGGCTGCTCGGCCTGACCGTCATCGGCACCGTGTCCACCGAGGTCAAGGGCGAAATCGCCCGGGCCCATGGCTGCGACCATGTCATCAACTACAGCCATGAAGACGTCGCCCAGCGCGTTCGCGAATTGACTGACGGCGTCGGTGTCAACGTGGTGTTCGACAGCGTCGGCAAGAATACCTTCATGGGCTCCCTGGATTCGCTCAAGCGCCGCGGCCTGATGGTCTGCGTCGGCACCGCATCCGGCCCGATCCCGGCCTTCGATCCGGTACAACTGGCGATGAAGGGCTCGTTGTTCATGACCCGCCCGGCCCTGGCCGACTACATCGCCGACCCGGCGGAAAAAGCCGCCCTGGCAGGCGAGCTGTTCGACCACGTCGGCAGCGGTCGAATCAAGATCGAGATTAACCAGCACTATGCGTTGCAGGATGCCGCGCAGGCTCATCGCGACCTGGAGTCACGCAAGACCACGGGCTCATCGATTTTCGTCATTTAAGGGAGCCGCCTTCCATGAAAGTCGAACAATTGACCTGCAGCATTGGCGCGGAACTGGTCGGCGTCAACCTTGCCGATGCGGTCCATGACGACGGTCTTTTTGCCGAGATTCGTGCTCAGCTGCTCAAGCATCGGGTGGTGTTCCTGCGTAACCAGGACATCAGTCGCGCCGAGCACGTGGCGTTCGCCCGTCGTTTTGGCGAGCTGGAGGATCATCCGGTGGCCGGCAGCGACCCGGATCATCCGGGGCTGGTGCGCATCTACAAGAGCCCGGACCAGTCGATGGACCGCTACGAGAACGCCTGGCACACCGATGCTACCTGGCGGGAGGCCCCGCCGATGGGCTGCGTGCTGCGCTGCGTGGAATGTCCACCAGTGGGGGGCGACACCATGTGGGCAAACATGGTGGAAGCCTACGCGCGCTTGCCTGATGAGGTGAAGGCGAAGATCTCCGATCTGCGAGCCCGCCACAGCATCGAGTCGAGCTTCGGTGCCGCCATGCCGATCGATAAGCGTCTGGCGCTTAAGGCGATGTACCCGGATGCCGAGCACCCGGTGGTGCGCACCCACCCGGAAACCTTGGAAAAGGTGCTGTTCGTCAATGCCTTTACCACCCACTTCAGCAACTACCACACCCCCGGGCGGGTACGCTTCGGCCAGGACGCCAACCCTGGTGCGGGTGAGCTGCTGCGCTACCTGATCAGCCAGGCGTACATCCCGGAATATCAGGTGCGTTGGCGCTGGAAGCCCAACAGTATCGCGATCTGGGACAACCGCAGTACCCAGCATTACGCCGTGATGGATTACCCGCCGTGCCATCGCAAGATGGAACGTGCCGGCATCATCGGCGACAAGACTTACTGATCAGTCGTTTCTGCATTCGCACTCGTACACACGTCCCCCGGCAACGTCCGGAGTGGGCGGACAATGATAATAAAAGGAGTAACTCATGCAATTTTTTGACGATTCCCTGCACCCGGAAAACATGGAAAAGGTGGTGATCACCGTCGCTCCGTACGGGCCTGAGTGGATGCCGGAAGACTTCCCCGAAGACATCCCCCTGACCATGGATGAGCAGGTGCAGAAGGCGGTCGATTGTTATGAGGCAGGTGCCACCGTATTGCACCTGCACGTGCGAGAACTGGACGGCAAGGGCTCCAAGCGCCTGTCCAAGTTCAACGAATTGATCGCCGGTGTGCGTGAAGCCGTGCCGGACATGATCATCCAGGTCGGTGGCTCGATTTCCTTCGCGCCCGAAAGCGATGGCGAAGCCGCCAAGTGGTTGTCTGACGATACTCGCCACATGCTGGCTGAGCTGACGCCAAAGCCGGATCAGGTCACGGTGGCCATCAACACCACGCAGATGAACATCATGGAGCTGCTCTATCCGGAATACCTGGAGGGCACGTCCCTGGCTAACCCGGCCTATCAGGCCGCCTACAGCGAGATGACCGTGCCGGCAGGTCCTGCCTGGGTCGCGGAGCACCTGCGTCGCCTGATGGCTGCCGGCGTCCAGCCGCATTTCCAGCTGACCGGCATGCACGCCCTGGAGACACTTGAGCGCCTGGTGCGCAAAGGCGTCTACATGGGGCCGTTGAACCTGACCTGGATCGGCATCGGCGGTGGTTTCGATGGCCCTAATCCGTTCAACTTCTTCAACTTCGTCCACCGCGCGCCGGATGGCTGCACCGTGACCGCCGAATCGCTGTTGAAGAACGTGCTGCCGTTCAATGTCATGGCGCTGTCCATGGGGATGCATCCACGGGTGGGCATTGAAGACACGATTATCAATCACAAAGGCGAGCGTTTCAGCTCTGTGCAGCAGATCGAGCAAACCGTGCGCGTAGCCCATGAGCTGGGTCGCGCAATCGCCACCGGCAAAGAAGCGCGTGAGATCTACCGCATCGGTGTGCAGTACCAGAGTATCGAAGAAACCCTGTTGGCCAACGGTATGGCCCCCAACCGCAAGGCTGGCCAGAAGGGTGTGCCGCAACGCGGCTGAGGGGCAGCCGGGGCGAGAGGTCGACGGCCTCTCGCTCGCTGTATTGCAACAAGCTCGATAACAACAAATAAAACAAAGTTTCGAGGAGGCTGCATGGCCTATCACCCAAGCGTCGCAGACGATGACGACTCAAGTGCTGTCGGTGTTGCGCGCAAATATGCCTGGATCGTCTTTGCACTGACGTTCGGCTTGTTGATTTCCGATTACATGTCGCGCCAGGTGCTGAACGCGGTGTTCCCGATGCTCAAGGGCGAGTGGGCCCTGAGCGACGGCCAGCTCGGCCTGCTCAGTGGCATTGTCGCCTTGATGGTCGGCTTGCTGACATTTCCCCTGTCGTTGATGGCTGATCGCTTCGGTCGGGTAAAGAGCCTGGCGCTGATGGCTCTACTGTGGAGTCTGGCCACTCTAGGCTGCGCGTTGGCGCAGGACTACCAGCAGATGTTTATTGCCCGCTTCATGGTGGGTGTCGGCGAGGCGGCCTATGGCAGCGTCGGCATCGCGGTGGTGATTTCGGTCTTTCCCAAACACCTGCGCGCAACGCTTGCCAGTGCCTTCATGGCGGGCGGCATGTTCGGATCGGTATTAGGCATGGCCCTGGGCGGTGTATTAGCTGCCAGGTTGGGCTGGCGCTGGTCGTTCGCCGGCATGGCGCTGTTTGGCCTGCTGCTGGCTGTGCTTTACCCGATCATCGTCAAGGAAGCGCGCATCGCCCCACAACGCGCCGCCCAAGTCGCGAACAAGGCAGCAGCAGCGGTCAAGCGTCCGCTAAGCACGCTGTGTTCCAGCCGTTCGGTGATCGCGGCCTATATCGGCAGCGGCTTGCAACTGTTTGTCGGTGGCACCGTGATTGTGTGGATGCCCAGTTACCTCAATCGTTATTACGACATGGGAACGGACAAGGCGGGCGGTGTCGCGGCAATCATCGTGCTGTGCAGCGGGGCAGGGATGATTCTGTGCGGCATGCTCAGCGACCGACTGTGTCGCCACTCGCCGGAGCGAAAGGTCGCCCTGGCCATCGCGTTTTGCCTGGGCAGTTGCCTGCTGCTGTCGGCGGCGTTCGCCTTGCCGGCGGGGCCTGCGCAACTGCTGCTGATCTGCCTGGGAATGCTGATTGCCGCCGGCACCACCGGACCTGCCGGGGCGATGGTTGCCAACCTGACCCATTATTCAGTCCACGGCACGGCCTTTGCCACGCTGACCCTGGCCAACAACATGCTCGGATTGGCCCCGGGGCCGTTCATCACCGGCAAGGTGTCCGATGTAATCGGCTTGCAGGCCACCTTCCAATTGGTGCCATTGGTCAGCATCGCGGCAGCGGCCGTGTTCTTTTATGCCAAGTGTCATTACCACAAGGATATTGCCCGGCTTAAGGGCGAGCGTGTCAACGATTCAGTTAGCCAAGCGGTGTTAGAGGTGAAGTTGTGAGTGGTCGTTTACGTATTGATGTGTTCTTCGATTTCATCTGCCCGTGGTGTCTGATCGGCAAGCGCCAACTGGAGCGCGCGCAGGATCTTTTGCGCATCCAGCAACCGGGTGTGGACATCACCACAGTGTGGCACGGGGTGCAGCTGTTGCCACAACTGCCGGTGCAGGGTGAGCCCTTTGTCGAGTTTTATCGCAAACGCCTGGGCAGTGCCGAAGCGGTAAGCATGCGCCAGGCCCAGGTGCAGCAGGCCGCGATGGCGGTGGGGGTGCCCATCGACCTGAGCCGCATCGCCACCATGCCCAATACCGCTGATGCCCATCGTTTGCTGGAACGTGCCGCTGTGCTGGGCAGTACGGCACAGCGTGATGTCTTGCTTGAACGTCTGTTCGCCGCCTACTTCCAGTACGGCGAGGACTTGGGTTGTCATGAGACCTTGATCGCCATCGCCCAGGCGTGTGGCTTCGACGCTGATGCCATGGCCTCCGTTCTGCAAGGTGACGGCGATCCTTACGTCGGCAACGAGGCAGGAGCTGGCAGCGGTGTGCCGTGCTTTCAATTCGACCGTCGCCTGACGGTGGTAGGCGCGCAGCCTGCCGAGGAACTGCTTGGCGCCATGGGCGAAGCCTTGCTCGATAGCCATCGCGCGCGGCTACCGGCATGAGTCTGCGTGTACCCGTGCCTGCCGGAAAACTCCCGCGGGCGGGAGGCCGTGCGCTGGTTGAATTCGAGGGCAAAAGCCTGGCGTTGTTCAACGTCGAGGGCGATCTGTTCGCCATCGACGACGGTTGCCCGCATCAGGGCGCCTCGCTGTGTGGCGGGCGCCTTGAGGGGAGGGTGATTCAATGCTGCGCCCATGGCCTGCGCTTCGATCTGCGCAGCGGCTACTTGCTCAATTCAACCCAACTCAAAGTCGCCAACTACCCGGTCGAGGTCGTCGACGGCCAGGCATTCATCGTCATTGTTTCTGAGGAGTCCGTGCCATGAGCACCATCGCTCTCACCCGTGTCCATAGCCGAACGCGCGAATTGGCGCCGGGTTTCATCGTCAGTCTGATTGTGGCGGCGGCAGCCTCCTTTTTGTCCGAGCATTATGGTGCGCCGGTGATGCTGTTCGCCTTGCTGCTGGGCATGGCGCTCAACTTCCTGGCCAGTGATGGCGCGTGCAAGGCCGGCATCGAGTTCACGGCACGCACCGTGTTGCGCATTGGCGTGGCGCTGCTGGGCATGCGCATCACACTGGAGCAGATTGCCGCTCTTGGCTGGAAGCCAGTGGCCCTGGTGGTGATTCTGGTGGTGGTGACGATTGGCGTTTCGGTGGTCGCGGCCAAGGCGCTGGGTTTTCAGCGTTTGTTCGGCATGCTCACCGGTGGGGCAACCGCGATCTGTGGCGCCTCGGCGGCGCTGGCGCTAGCGGCGGCGTTGCCCAATCATCCGCAGAAAGAGCGTGCCACGCTGTTCACCGTCATTGGAGTGTCGGCACTGTCGACCACGGCGATGATCCTGTATCCGATGATTGCCAACTGGCTGTCGTTGTCACCACAAATGGCAGGGATGTTCCTCGGCGGCACCATCCACGATGTCGCTCAGGTGGTCGGTGCCGGTTACAGCCTGTCGACCGAAACCGGTGATATAGCCACGGTGGTCAAGCTGATGCGGGTCGCCATGCTGCTGCCGGTGATCCTCTGCGCCACCATGATCACCCGTATGCAGGGCGCCGACACGGCGGGCAAACGACCGCCGCTGCTACCGTGGTTCGCCGTCGGTTTTCTGATTCTGGCCTGTATCAACAGCACCGGTTGGGTCGCTCCAGTGGTACAGGGCTCGGCCAACGAACTGTCGCGCTGGTGCCTGGTGGTTTCCATCAGCGCCTTGGGAATGAAGACTCAACTCAAGGAGCTGGCCGCAGTCGGCATCAAGCCCATCCTGCTGATGGTGGGGGAGACGGTGTTCCTTGTCGTGCTGGTGCTGCTGTTGCTGCACTGGGGGTTCTAAGCCCGTTAAGAAATTTCAGGTCCAGCCTATTCCCCGTAGCAGCTGGCGTAGCCTGCGTTCGGCCGCGCAGCGGTCGTGAATTCAAACGATAGGGTGCTTCAGGAAAACCGCGCACTCAGTTTTTACGACTGCTACGCAGCCGGACGCAGGCTTCGCCAGCGGCTACGGAGGGCTGCACTGCATTGGTTCCTCGGTGCAGTGAGGCTCTGGGCCGGTATCACAAACACGGGTTTTTTCGCGGCGACTGTACCAGCAGTCGCCGTTTTTTTTGCAAGCCATGCGTCCATTTCAATCGGTTCAGGGTGCTGTGGGGCCGGGCAGGGTGGTCGGGTCAATCTGTGCTCTGGCAGCGGCGTGTTTTTGCGCACTGCGCCAGGCTGCCGGTGGCATGCCGAACTGGGTGATGAACCAGCGTGTGAAGGAACTCGCCATGGAGTAGCCGAGCATGTCGGCAATGCGCCCTAGCGAGTAATGCGGGTTTTCCAGGTAGCGCAGCACCAGATCGCGACGCACGTCGTTGATCAGGTCGTTGAAGGCGCAGCCGTCGCCTTTGAGGCGGCGCTGCAGGGTCCGAACGTTCATGCCCTGGGTCTGGGCGATTTGCTCGATGGTGGCGCGCCCCATCGGCAACAGCAGGTAGATGGCTTTGCGCACCTCGAACAGCATCGATGGTCCTTCGTGGCTGAGCAGCGAGTCGAGGTAACTCTGGGCGTAGCGCGCCATCGCCGGATCGGCATGGGGATTGGTCATGTCGAGGCTGGCGTCGGAGCAGACAATGCCATTGAACTCGCTGCCGAATTCCAGGTTACAGCCGAACAGGCGGCGATGCAGGTGCAGGTTGTCCGGGGGCTGGTGCGTGAAGTTGACGCTGTAGGGGTGCCAGTGTGTACCGAGCAAGGCGGCGCACAGGCGGAACATCACCCCGATTGCCAGCTCAGTGGCTTGTCGGCAGGGCATCGGTGATTCGGTGACCACCTCCTCGCGAATGATCACCATCTTGCCGGCCTCTTCAATGAAGATGGCCAGCGAATCGTTCATCAGATGACGGTAATGCACCACGACCTGCAAGGCATCACGCAGCGTGCGCTGGTGGCTGAGCAGCAGGCTGACGACACCGAAGTCCGAGAGCTGGCGCGATTCGGCCATGCTCAGGCCGAAACTCTGGCATCCGCTGGCGGCGGCCGAATCCTCCAGCAGGCGCACGGCTGCATCGATCGGAATACGTTGTTCGGGGGCTTGTAGCTGGGACTTGCTCAGACCGACGCTCGCCAGCAAATCGTGCGGATTGAACCCAAGGTACTGGGTGACTTCCAGGTAGTTGGTCAAGACGGCGGCGCGAACAAGCTTAGTCATGCAGAGGTCTTTCCTGGAGTAGTTCCGGTGGAAATGAGCGTGGCTGACTATATCCAGCAAGTCATGAAATGAAAAGTTATGCCCTGAACGATGTGGTTCACCCATTCCTGTATCGGCTCATGACTGCCTCATGGGGTCAATCCACCCTCAAGCATTGAATACCGTGACCTGGAGCAACCTCGAGGGTTTTTTCGACCCGCGCAAGAGTCACTTCAACGCCTCGAAATCTGTCATCAAAAGAAAAGCGACTGACGTCAAATGAAAAGCGCGTCGAGTGAGGGCTCTTTAATGTCAGCACTACAAAAAGCTTCTGGCGAATGAGCCAGTCGAGTCATCGAGAAAGCGAAGGTGTTGACGTGGACAAACTGCAAACTGCCGCAACCGTTCTGATCGTACCGGGCCTGCGCGAGCACGTTGCCGAGCATTGGCAAACGTTGCTTGAGGCCAGATTGAGCAAGGTGCGCAGTGTCCCGCCACTTGAAGCCGACAAGCTGGACTGCGTTGCGCGGGTCCGGGCGATCCAGCACGAACTGGAGCAGATCGAAGGGCCGGTGATTCTGGTGGCCCACAGTGCCGGCGTGTTGATGGTCGCGCACTGGGCTGCGCGGCACAGTCGTCCGATCAAGGGCGCTCTGCTGGCCGCTCCACCGGATCTCGATGCCAGCTGGCCGCAAGGCTACCCATCCGCTGAAACTCTTCGTACCAATGGTTGGGATCCTCTACCCCAAGGCCCGCTGCCGTTCCGCAGCCTGGTGGCCGGCAGCACCAACGATCACCTTGCCAGCCTGGAGGCCGTGACCCAAATGGCCCGCAACTGGGGCAGTGAACTGGTCAATCTCGGCGCTGTAGGCCATCTCAACCCGGCCGCCGGTTACGGCGAATGGCCGCAGGCTGAAGCCTTTATCCGCACATTGGATCGCTAGGCGCGACGAGCCTGGCTCACCTCACCCTGGAGGAAAGGAAGTAAGCACCTGAGTAACGGTGCCTGAAAGACACTCGCATCGCCGCCTTACCCGGATGTGAGCCGTTGTTAGAACAAAAAAAACAAAAAAACGGAGACAACGTAATGCACAACCCAACAAGTCACAGCTACTTTCATCGAAGCCTGCTCGCCACGGCTATGCTGCTGGCCTGCATGCCGGCCGCCCATGCCTTTGAGTTCAACACTGGCAGTGAAGACTGGGCCGTGCGCTTCGATAACACCCTCAAGACCAGTTATGGCCAACGGGTGGAAGGTCAGAACTCGAAGATCGCCAACACCTCCAACCTCAACGACGGCGACAAGAACTTTCGTGTCGGTCGAGCGGTGACTGAGCGGGTCGATCTGCTGACCGAGCTGGATGTTGTCTACCAAAGGACAATGGGCTTTCGTGTCAGCGGCGCGAGTTGGTATGACCATGCCTATGACAACGCAGGTTCCAATTCCAACGCTTTTCCAGGACAGGCGGGCAACGCGGGTAACCTGGTTTCAGCGAATCCTGCTGGCAATTCGCTGAACGGCCACGTTGCACAGACGCATGGACTGAGCGGTTATACCGATCGTTATTACAACGGCCCCTCCGGCGAAATCCTCGATGCCTTTGTGTTCTACAGCACCGAGATCGGCGAGGAGTCGATGTTCAGCGTCAAGCTCGGCAAGCACAACGTGTACTGGGGCGAGACCCTGTTCAACGCGGCCAACGGTATCAACTACGGTCAGGCAGGCCTGGACCTTGCCAAGCTGTATAACGTGCCGGGCACCGAAACCAAGGAACTGTTCCTGCCGCGCAACCAGATTTCCATGTCGTTCACGGTCAATCCAGAGCTGACGCTGGGCGCTCAGTACTTCCTGGAGTATCAGAACTCCCGTCTGCCCGAGGGGGGGACCTACATGGGGGCCTATGACATGCTGAACGATGGAGGGAAAGTCTTCTGGTTGCCACTGCCGACGGTTGGGAATGGTGCCTTTTTCGGCGCGCCGCGTGGCCATGATATCAAACCGCGCAATTCCGGCGACTTCGGACTGATGGCCAAGTGGAGTCCGGAATGGCTGGATGGCACCCTGGGCTTCTACTACCGCAACACCTCGGACACCTTGCCGGCAGTGCTGATCAATGCGCCTAACCTGAATAAGGCTGGGCTGGCGGGTCTCCAGGGCACTGAATACTTCAGCGCCTACGCCGATGACATCGATATCTATGGCATCAGTCTGTCGAAGAGTGTGGGTCCGGTCAGCGTCGGTCTCGATCTGAACTATCGCGAGAACATGCCGCTGGTGAGCAATTTCAGCACCATCAACGGGCCATTGAGTGCTGAGGCTGGCCAGGGCCAGATCAACGGCGCCAACCTGATCGGTGCCGTGCCGGGCAAAGGTGATACCGGACTGGCCCGTGGCAAGACTTTCCACGTGGTACTCAATGGCCTGGTGACTTTTGGCAGGACTCCGTTGTGGGATGCTTCCTCCTTGGCCGTGGAAGGTGCCATGACCCATCTGGTCAGCGTCAATCAGGCCGGCAAGCAGACCTTCAAGGGCGATTCCAGCTACAGGGGCGTCGACAAGGTCGACACCAATGCATACACCATCGCTGCCAACTTCACTCCGACCTGGTTCCAGGTGTTCCCGGGTGTCGATCTGTCCATGCCAGTGGCCTACAACGTCGGCCTCAAGGGCAACTCTGCCATCCAGCTGGGTGGCAACGAAGGCGCCGGTAGCTACTCCGTAGGCATCGCTGCCGACGTCTATCAGAAGTACAAGTTCGACCTGAAGTACGTGGACGCTTTTGGTCCCTTCGATACCTGCAATAGCGGTACTGACAACAACACCCCCGGTGCTAATGGCCTGTACCAGTGCATCCCCGGTCAGATCACTTCGCAGGCAGGCCTGGCGCCTCTGCTGAAGGACCGCGGGATGGTCACGGCCTCGTTCAAAACCACCTTCTGATTGACGCTCGGATTACAAAAACAAGTGGAGAGAATTCAGATGAGATTCCCAAGTAGCGTGCTGGCAGCCTCCCTGGTGGCCGTCATTGCCGGTCAGGCCCAGGCGGGTGTATCGGTTCAGGAAGCGGCCAGGCTGGGCACCAGCCTTACCGGTGTAGGCGCCGAGATGGCGGGCAATGCCGATGGTTCAATCCCGGCCTACAAAGGCGGGCTGACCACCCCGCCAGCCAGTTTCAAACCCGG
The DNA here is from genome assembly GCF_059422425.1 of Pseudomonas sp. GW821-FHT01E05. Classification (NCBI taxonomy): domain Bacteria; kingdom Pseudomonadati; phylum Pseudomonadota; class Gammaproteobacteria; order Pseudomonadales; family Pseudomonadaceae; genus Pseudomonas; species Pseudomonas sp. GW821-FHT01E05. Next base: position 26,375 of record NZ_JBWKWW010000015.1, on the reverse strand, counting down.
CGACAGCATGCGTCCGAACCCCTTTGTCGACGAGAAGCCGGTGCTGGTTATCGATGGCAAGAACGTCGACCAGTACAAGGGTCTGTTGACGGCCACCACGGTGGAGCTGGCCAAGCGCTTTCCCAGTTACCGCATCGATGTTTATCCGACCCACCGTACTGTGGCTCTGCCCCAGGCGGTGCTGGACAACAGCCTGAAAAACGCCACCGGTGCCAAGTCCCTCGACGGCGGCCTGTCCATCGATAACGTACTGCCCGGCGTGCCGTTCCCGATTCCGCAGTCGGGCAGTGAGGCCATGTGGAACCACCTGCTGCGTTACCTGGGGGTCAATCTCAGCACCAAGTATGACTCCTGGAACGTTGATGCTTCGGGTGTGCCGACACTGTCCACCACTGCTCTGGCGTTCATGAACTATCCGATCTACGAAAACATGTCGAAGCCGATCAGCAGCACTGACATCTTCTACCAGATGAAGCTGTATTACACCGGTCCCGCGCGTCGTGCGGGAGAGGCGATCATGCTCAAGGATTCTGCCAACCCGTTGGCCCAGCCACGCAAGGCCTGGCAGTACCTGCCTGGCCAGCGTCGGGTGAAGCTGGCGCCGGACCTGGCCTATGACACGCCTAACCCTGGTACTGCCGGTACCAATACCTACGACGATACATTCGTCTTCAATGGCGCGTTGGACCGCTTCGACTGGAAGCTGGTGGGCAAGCAGGAAATGATCGTGCCCTACAACACCTACAAGCTGACCTACGCTCAGGACTCAAAGGTGCTGACGACCCCCAACCATATCGCTCCTGACTATGTGCGCTGGGAGAAGCACCGTGTCTGGGTGGTGGAGGGCACTGTCAAGGCCGGTGCGCGACACATCTACCACAAGCGCCGTTTCTACCTGGATGAAGACAGCTGGATCGCTTTGGCCTCTGACCAGTATGACTCGAGCGGCAAGCTCTACCGTGGCGGCTTCGCCTTCCTCAGCCAGAGTTACGACAAACAGGCCCCCGATACCTCGGCTTTCATGATCTACGACCTGGTGGGCGGCACCTACAACATCAACGGCATCGCGGGCCCGTACGGCGGCATCAAGTACATCGAGCCACTGTCGAAGGCGCAGTGGTCGCCGGAGGCCCTGGCGGGGTCCGGTATCCGCTAAGCGGCAGGTGACAAAAGTCCGGGGCGACCGGTTGTCGTCCCCCGGCAGAGTGACTGGAAGATCGACGGCGTGAGTGCCGTTCATCTTGGGTTACCGACTCCGACGCCGGGTTGCACCTCAGGTGCTTCGCGGTATCGTTTTCCTGGAAGGTGCGGTATGGGTTTCTTGAAAAAGTTTGAGCTGGCGCTGCTGTGCTCGATGCTGGCGCTGTTGCAGAGTGTCGCTCAAGCGGCCAGTTATGTGGATGTGCTGGATCTGCCGGCCAGGTCGAGTGCGTTGGCCGTGCGTAGTCCCTTGATCGGCATCGCTCGCGCCGGTGAGCGCCTGGTCACCGTTGGCCAGCGTGGCCATATTCTTTATTCCGATGACGCAGGCAAGCACTGGCTGCAGGCCAGCGTCCCGCTCAGCAGCGATCTTAATGCGGTGTTTTTCCCCTCCGCCGAGCAGGGCTGGGCGGTCGGCAACGATGGTGTGGTGCTGCACAGCAGCGATGCTGGCGTCACCTGGCGCAAGCAGCTCGACGGGCGCCAGATAGGTGCCTTGCTGGTCAAGCATTATGCGGCGCTGGCCAGTGCCGAGCCGGCCAACGAGCAATGGTCTCTGCTGGTCGCTGAAGGTCAGCGTCTGGTCGAGCAGGGCGCCGACAAGCCGTTCCTCGATGTGTGGTTCGCCAACGACAAGCTTGGCTATGTGGTCGGTGTGTTCAACCTGATCCTGCGTACCGAGGATGGTGGCCAGAGCTGGACACCTTTTCAGGATCGCACTGACAACCCGCAGGGCTTTCACCTCAACGCCATCGCCTCGACCGGCGATGCGCTGTACATCGCCGGCGAACAGGGCCTGTTGCTCAAGTGGGATGAGGCCCGGCAGCGTTTCGCAGCCTTGCATACGCCCTATCAGGGCAGCTACTTCGGCGTCGTCGGCAAGCCTGGTGAAGTGATCGCCTACGGCCTGCGCGGCAATGTGTTGCGCAGCACCGATGGCGGCGAGCACTGGAGCCAACTGACTAGCGGCCTGCAGGTCAGCATCACTGCAGCCATCGTGAATGCCCAGGGTCAGTACGAGCTATTCACCCAGGCCGGACACACGCTGATTAGCCAGGCCGGCGGTACACGGCTGCAGTTGCTGCCGCAGCAAGACCCGTCACCCGTGGCCGGTGCCACCCTGGCCGCCGATGGTTCGCTGGTGGTGGTGGGTAGCCGTGGCGCACAGGCATTGTCCGTCAAATAAGACCTCGAACATTTAGAGCGAGAACCCAGACATGGGCAATATCAAGCAAGACAGCATGCCGGTGATCCGCGATCTGCGTGACTTCGATCGGTGTTCCGGCAACCGGTTGGAGCGGCTGGTGTTCAACTACCGCCCGCTGTTCATGCTGCTCATGACACTGGTCACCCTAGTGCTGGGCTATATGGCGGTGACCCGTCTGGAACTGCGCCCCAGCTTCGAGAAGATGATTCCGCAGAGCCAGCCATACATCCAGAATTACCTGGAGAATCGCCAGTCGTTGCGCGGCCTGGGCAACTCGGTGCGGGTGGTGGTGGAGAACACCCAGGGCGATATTTTCGACCCCGGCTACCTGGAGGTACTCAAGCAGGTCAACGACCAGCTATTCCTCACCGAAGGCGTCGACCGCGCCTGGATGAAGTCGCTGTGGAGTCCTGGAGTGCGCTGGACCGAAGTCACCGAGGAGGGCTTCCAGGGCGGCCCGGTGATGCCCGGTACCTATCAGGGTCTGCCCGCGGACATCGAGCAGCTGCGCCAGAACATCAGCCGCGCCGGAATCGTGGGTAGCCTGGTGGCCAGTGACTTCAAGTCGAGCATGCTCATCGTACCGCTGCTGGACAAGGCCGGGGCCGGTGGCCAGCGCATCAACTACCACGAATTCTCGCAGATGCTTGAAGAGCAGCTGCGCGACAGGATCGAATTCGCCGGCGACAGCGCCGCGCGCAAAGCCGGGGCAGAGGGCAAGGGCCAGTACAAGGTGCGGGTGATCGGTTTCGCCAAACTGATGGGCGACCTGATTGACGGTTTGATTCAGGTGATGATGTTCTTCGGCCTGGCCGTGGTCACCTCGCTGGTCATCATTTTTTTCTACACTCGCTGTGTGCGCAGCACGCTGCTGGTGGTGGGCTGTTCGCTGATCGCGGTGATCTGGCAACTGGGCATCGTCGCCTGGTTGGGCTACGCCATCGATCCCTATTCGGTCCTGGTGCCTTTCCTGATCTTCGCCATCGGTGTGTCCCATGCGGCGCAAAAGATGAACGGCATCATGCAGGATATCGCCCGTGGCACCCACAAGCTGATCGCTGCACGCTACACCTTTCGCCGTCTGTTCATTGCCGGTGTCACCGCGCTGCTGGCCGACGCAGTCGGGTTCGCCGTGCTGATGCTGATCGACATACCGGTGATCCAGGACCTGGCCATCACCGCCAGTATCGGTGTTGCGGTACTGATCTTCACCTCGCTGTTGCTGATGCCGGTAGCACTGTCTTATGCAGGCGTCGGTTCCAGGGCTGCCGAGCGCTCACTGAAAATCGACACACGTGCGGACGGGCACAAGGGCTTTGGCAAACTGTGGGACTTGCTCGACCGCTTCACCACGGCCAAGTGGGCCACAGGTGCGGTATTGGTCGCGGTACTGATGGGTATCTGCGGCTTTGTGATCAGCCTGCAACTGAAGATTGGTGATCTGCAGAGTGGTGCTCCCGAGTTGCGTGCCGACTCTCGTTACAACCGCGACAACGCCTACATCACCAGTCACTACGCGTTATCCAGCGACCTGTTCGCGGTGATGATCAAGACGCCGCCCGAAGGCTGTCTGAACTACCAGACGCTGATCCTCGCCGACCGCCTGGCCTGGGAACTGCAGCAGTCTGCGGGGGTGCAGGCGACGGTCTCGCTGGTCAATGCCGTGCGCCAGATTACAGCCGGGTCTTATGAGGGCAATCCCAAGCTCAACAGTATCCAGCGCAACCAGGACGTCTTGAATTATGCCGCGCAGCAAGCCTCGGTCAACTCCCCGGAGTTGTTCAATACCGACTGCTCGTTGATGCCGGTGATTGCCTTTCTCAAGGACCACAAGGCCGAGACCCTGGATGCCGTGGTGGGGATCGCCGACACCTTTGCCCGGGAAAACAGCAGTGATGATCGCCAGATCCTGTTGGCCGCCGGGACCGCCGGCATCGAAGCGGCTACCAACATCGTGGTGCGCGAGGCCAATCGCACCATGCTGCTCTACGTCTATGCAGCGGTGACGCTGTTCTGCCTGATGACCTTCCGCAGCTGGCGCGCCACGTTGGTTGCGCTGTTGCCGTTGGTGCTGACCTCGATCCTCTGCGAGGCATTGATGGTGGTCATGGGCATTGGCGTGAAAGTGGCGACCCTGCCGGTGATCGCGCTGGGCGTAGGGATCGGTGTGGACTACGCGTTGTACCTGCTCAGCGTGCAGTTGCATTACCAGCGCCAGGGTCTGCCGCTGGCTCAGGCCTACCGCAACGCCGTGTCGTTTACCGGCCGGGTAGTGGGCCTGGTGGGCATCACCCTGGCGGCCGGCGTGGTGTGCTGGGTCTGGTCGCCGATCAAATTCCAGGCGGACATGGGCATCCTGCTGACCTTCATGTTCCTGTGGAACATGCTCGGCGCCCTGATTCTGATTCCTGCCCTGTCGTATTTCCTGCTGCGGGGGGCGTCGCTGGAGCGTCGCCCTGTTCCGGATGCCCTCGTGGCGCAAGCCGGTGAAACCTGCATATCCCAAAGTCAGGGCATGCCTCATGCCCTGACAACTCCTGAGTAAGCCAACTATGTCTGATTACAAAGCCCCCTTGCGCGACATGCGCTTCGTACTCAATGAGGTCTTTGAGGTGTCCAGGCTATGGGCCCAGCTACCTGGCCTGGCCGAGGTGATCGATGAAGAGACGGCCGCCGCGATCCTTGAAGAGGCCGGCAAGATCAGTGCCGAAGTGGTCGCGCCGCTGAACCGCAGCAGCGACGAACAAGGTTGCACATGGAACAACGGCACAGTCAAAGCCCCGGAAGGTTTTGTCACGGCTTACCAAGCGTTCGCCAAAGGCGGTTGGGTGGGTGTCGGCGGCGACCCGCAGTTCGGTGGCATGGGGATGCCCAAGGCCATTTCGGCCCAGGTTGAGGAAATGGTCAACTCCGCCAGCCTGTCGTTCGGTCTGTACCCGATGCTGACCGCCGGGGCCTGTCTGTCGATCAATGCCCATGCCAGCCAGGCGCTCAAGGAACGTTATCTGCCGAACATGTACGCCGGTGTCTGGACCGGTTCGATGTGCCTGACCGAGGCTCATGCGGGTACCGATCTGGGCCTGATTCGCACCAGGGCCGAGCCTTCGGCCGACGGTAGCTACACGATCAGCGGCAGCAAGATTTTCATTACTGGTGGTGAGCACGACCTGACCGAAAACATCATTCACCTGGTGCTGGCCAGACTGCCGGATGCGCCAGCCGGCCCCAAGGGCATTTCACTGTTTCTGGTGCCCAAGGTGCTGGTCAATGCCGATGGCTCGCAGGGTGAGCGCAACGCGCTGTCCTGCGGTTCAATCGAGCACAAGATGGGCATCAAGGCATCCGCTACCTGCGTGATGAACTTTGACGGGGCGACCGGCTGGATCGTCGATGCGCCGAACAAGGGCCTGGCCGCGATGTTTACCATGATGAACTACGAGCGCCTGGGGGTGGGTATCCAGGGGTTGGCGTTGGGTGAGCGTTCGTATCAGAACGCGGTCGAATACGCCCGTGACCGTCTGCAAAGCCGTTCGCCGACGGGCGAGCAGAACAAGGACAAGGCTGCCGATCCGATTATCGTGCACCCGGATGTCCGGCGGATGCTGTTGACCATGAAGGCCTTGAACGAAGGCGGGCGGGCGTTCTCCAGCTATGTGGCCCTGCAACTGGATACCGCCAGGTACAGCGATGACGCGGCAACCCGCGCCCGCGCCCAGGAGCTGGTGTCGCTGCTGACCCCAGTGGCCAAGGCGTTCCTCACCGACATGGGGCTGGAAACCACGGTGCACGGCCAGCAGATCTTCGGCGGCCACGGTTACATCCGCGAATGGGGCCAGGAGCAATTGGTTCGCGATGTGCGCATCACCCAGATCTACGAAGGCACCAACGGTATCCAGTCACTGGACCTGGCCGGGCGCAAAATAGTCGGAAGCGGCGGGGCGCTCCAGCGTTTGTTCGCCGCCGAAATTCGCAATTTCACCGCCAACGCCCGCGCTGACCTCGGCGAGTTCTGCAAGCCATTGAACGCCGCCGTGGACACCCTCGACGAACTGACCGCATGGTTGCTGGATCGGGCCACGAACAATCCCAACGAAATTGGCGCCGCCTCGGTCGAGTACCTGCAGGTATTCGGCTACACCGCCTATGCCTACATGTGGGCACTGATGGCCAAGGCGGCCATGGGCAAACAGGCCGAGGATGACTTCTACGCCAGCAAGTTGGGCACCGCGCGCTTCTACTTCGCCCGCCTGCTGCCGCGCATCCACTCGTTGAGTGCTTCGGTCAAGGCCGGCAGCGAATGCCTCTACGAGCTGGAAGCAGCGCAGTTCTGATCGAAAGGACAAGGAACCCTGACCATGATGGCGACAAAAATAATTCCCCCCCGCCCACGGCGCGTATACCTATCCCTTGCTGATCAAGCAATTGTTGCTGTCAGGGGTGCGCTACGAGCCGGGCCGGGAGATCGTGTATGCCGACAAGCTGCGCTACAGCTACCAGACGCTCAACCAGCGGATACGCAGACTGGCCAACGCCTTGACGGCGGCCGGCGTCAAGGCCGGGGATACCGTGGCACTGCTCGACTGGGACAGTCATCGCTACCTGGAATGTTTCTTTGCCGTACCGATGATCGGTGCGGTGCTGCATACCGTGAATATTCGTCTCTCTGCGGATCAGGTGCTCTACACCATGAACCACGCCGAGGATGATCTGGTGCTGGTGCATGATGATTTCCTGCCCTTGATCGAGCAGATTCAGGGGCAGTTCAGTATCGTCAAAGGCTACCTGCAGCTCACTGACGACAAGGCCGCCGACACGTCTTTGCCGGTGTTGGGGGAGTATGAGCAGCTGCTGGCCCAGGCGGCAGACCAGTACGAGTTTCCTGACTTTGATGAAAACTCGGTGGCGACCCTTTTCTACACCACAGGGACTACCGGCGACCCTAAAGGGGTGTATTTCACTCACCGCCAGTTGGTGCTGCACACACTGAATGCCGTGGGCACGCTGGGTGTCTATCAAGGTCTGCCGCTGCTGCGTTCCGACGATGTATACATGCCCATCACACCGATGTTTCACGTGCATGCCTGGGGGGTGCCCTATGTTGCCACCCTGATGGGGCTCAAGCAGGTGTAGATCGGAGGGGGGAGGGCGCGAGGCAGAAACGAAAAAGCCCGCGTTCGGCGGGCTCTCTATAGATGGGGCCAAATCCTTTTGGCTGACCGCATTGTGCTCGGCAGGTGTGACGAAGGTATGACAGGGCAGATACGAAAAGCCCTCGCCAGGAGGGCCTGGATACTCTGTGTCGTTACCCTTTCTTCTTTCTGCACTCATCTATATTTCTATAGGAGAAGCTCACAATTGCCGAGACATTTGGCTCAGAGCCTAAAAATTCGCTGGAAATCTCTATCAGGTCGTCGCCTAGCTTGTACTTATCCGCTGACCAGACAACGCCCCGGGGGACCTTGTCATCCTTCACGGGCACTCCGTATTTGGATTTAAGTTCCAGAATAGCTGGAGAGGCCGTTTGACTCACATCATCGAAGAGCAGCTGGACCAGGCATAAATCACCTTTTCCGCTAAAAACGTATCTGTACGAGTCCGCTTGCGCCTTCATGGATGGAGATTGCTTTGATGAATATATAGTGGCCCCTGTATCGTTCGAACCGGAAGCCTCAAGCACGGCATATTTTTCAATCTGACCTTTCTTCAGACCCATCTTTGTGCCGGCAGGCCCATCCCATGGTCCGGAGTCACTGCATCCTGGCAGCCACAGCATTAAAGAAAGAATCAGCATTCCCCGAACCATAAATATCTCCTCTTATCGGCTTAAGATGGGAGGGTACCTCACAGCAAAAGGCCTGGCACTGGGCCGGGCCTCAGATCTTCATTTGCTCGAACTTCCCTGGAGGATTGAATTTCCAAACGACCTCCTGCAAATCCCTCGACGCCTGAGTGCAGCTCTCGCGTATTCCGGGCCAGAAGGGCTCGGGCGGTAGCGCCGAAGGGGGGGTTGTTATTGCTCGATGATCGCCCGGTACCGCTTTTGGTACTCCTCATACGACGGTCCAGATTTGTTCAACTGCTGAATTTGCTGCAGCTTCCACTGATCCTTGCTGAGCGGCCCGCCCGGAGCAGAAGTTGCTGCAGTAGCGGCAGCGGGCGCGGTGGTGGCCGGCGTAGCGGAAGGGCTGGAGGTGTTGAGGTTGCCCAAGCATTGGTATTGGACAACTATCTGACCTGCAATGCAGGTGCCGTAGCCATTCATCTGGCTGCAGTGCTGGGTTTTTCCTCCAAATGCCTCTGCATCGGTGTAACCCCACTTCGCGCATTTCGATTTAGCGATACTCTGGGCTTGCTCGACTCGAACCACAGGGGTCTCAAACTACTGGAAGTCATACGCCATATCAACGACGCCATCAGCTCGGCTTCCCCCTTTGGCGTAAAAGTCTTTGTTAGCGGCACAACCAGCGAGGGTTGTTGACAATACGAGAGCGAGAGCTACCGATAACTTGCGCGCAACTGGGTTCGATGTTGAGAAGGTCATATATGGACTCCGTTCATTTTCAGTGCAGTCCGCAAACACCGCGGTTCATTCCTGTACTGTAGGCGGATGCCGAGCATTCTGTAGTCTTCAACGACAATCAGAGGCTATTTATTCATTCTGCCTTTGTGCCGTTTCTGGCATTCGTGCAGGGGAGGTCTTGCTTCAGGACTTCCCTACAAATTCCCCCCGCGTCATCTATTCCGGCCTGCCCCGCACAATCCTTCCCACCTTCACCTCATACGCGTACGCAGTCAGCCGATCAGCCTGCTCATGCAACCTTTCGATCGTCTCCATTGCCTCCAGAAGCTCTGTATCCCCGCGTTGTTTTGCCAACCTGAACATCTCTAGGGCGGCTTCTTCGAGGCGCACCTGCAAGCGTTTGTCGAGCGTGGCCGTATCAACAAATGGGCGATCCCCAAGCAGTTCAAGTTCGTCGCCGAGATCCCTAAAACCAGCGTCGGGAAGATTAATAAGAAGCTCATCCGGGAACGCGAATTGAGCTGAAGGGCGCGGCGGATATTTTCAGGCAGGGGCTGGTGACCAACTCATCGTGACACGGATTAAGGTGTTGGCGACCAGGCTCAGAAGCCGGATCACGGGCAATTTGCGGGTAGCCAGGCGCCTTGATCAATTGCTGGGTGTGGTTTTCCTGGGGTTGGCCTGTCGCCTGGCATTAGTCACTGGAAGGTAAAAGGTTCAACGCCTGAGCTGGCAACGCCCCGCCGGTCTTGATGGTCTTGGTCACGATGTAGGTGAAGTAGCGCTCGATGCCCAGGTCTTCCAGTAGCAACTGATCGATAAAGCGCTGGTACTGATCAATGTCCGGCGCCCGGATCATTGCGATGTAATCCACGCCGCCGCCGGTGGCATAACAGAACTCCACTTCGGCAGCGTCGGTCATGCGCTGTTCGAAGCGGCGCATGTCCTGTGCCGTGTGACGTGCCAGGGTGATTTCCACCAGTAACTGTTGGCTCTTGAACACCTGGTTCCAGTCGATCAAGGCGCGGTAACCCTTCACCAGGCCCGCGCTTTCCAACTTGCGCACACGTTCCCAGGCCGGCGTCACCGACAGGTTGATCGCCTCGGCCAGGTTCGACTTGGTGACGCGTCCGTCCTCGGAGAGGATGCGCAGGATTTTCAGGTCATAACGATCAAGCTTGTGCATCGTGAATGAACTCCGCAGGCGATGGGTGTAGGAGCGAGCTAGCTCGCGATGGACGTTAACGATTACGCGTGCATTCTGACGAAACGCATCAGATTCACGACCATCGCGAGCAAGCTCGCTCCTACAGAAGCATCAGCCCAGCACTTCACCGGCGACCTGGTCAATCGCGCTTTTGGTGATGTCGACGATCAGGTCCGCTTCTTCCTCGGTCAGGATCAGCGGTGGCGCGAAGCCCAGGATGTCACCATGGGGCATGGCCCGGGCGATCATGCCGCGTTCGAGGCAGGCGGCCGAGACTTTCGGGCCGACTTTCAAGGCGGCGTCAAACGGCGTGCGTTGCTCACGGTCGGCCATGAACTCGACGGCGGCGAGCATGCCGTCGCCGCGCACTTCGCCCACCAGCGGGTGGCCTTCCAGGGTTTCGCGCAAGCGGCGGTTCAGGTAGCCGCCGACCTGCTCGGCATTGGCCGTGAGGTTCTCCCGTTCCAGGATGTCGAGGTTGGCCAGGGCGGCCGCGGCGCAGATTGGGTGCCCGGAGTAGGTCCAGCCATGGCCCATGGCGCCTTCATTGGTTGAAGCCTTTTCAATCACGCTCCAGACCTTCTCGCCGATGATCACCGCCGACAGTGGTGCATAGGCGCTGGTCAGGCCCTTGGCGGTGGTGATCAGGTCCGGATGCATGCCATAGCGCTGGCTGCCCATCTTCGAGCCCAGGCGGCCGAAGGCGCAGACCACTTCGTCGGCGATCAACAACACGTCGTATTTGTTCAGCACCGCTTGAATCGCCGCCCAGTAACCGGCGGGAGGGACCACGATGCCGCCGGTACCCATGACCGGTTCGCCAATGAACGCGGCGACGGTATCGGGGCCCTCGGCGAGGATCATTTTCTCCAGCTCGTCGGCGCAATAGCGGACGAATGCAGCCTCGTCCATACCGGCCGGGGCCTTGCGGTACCAATGGGGGCAAACGGTGTGTTTGACGCACGGTGAAGGCAGGTCGAAATGCTGATGGAACGCCGCCAGCCCGGTGAGGCTGCCGGTCATGATGCCCGAGCCGTGGTAGCCGCGATCACGGGAGATGATTTTCTTCTTCTGCGGCCGCCCCAGCACGTTGTTGTAGTAGCGCACCAGTTTGATCTGGGTTTCGTTGGCGTCGGAACCGGACAGGCCGTAATAGACCTTTTTCATCCCTTCAGGCGCCCAGTCCATGATGCGGCTCGACAGCTCGATGATCGCCTCGCTCGAATGGCCGACGTAGGTGTGGTAGTAGGCCAGTTCCTTGGCCTGCTTGTAGATGGCGTCGGCGACTTCGGTGCGGCCGTAGCCGATGTTCACGCAATACAGCCCGGCAAAGGCGTCGATGAATTCGCGCCCTTCATGGTCGCGAATGCGGATACCTGATGCACTCTTGATGATACGTCCCTTGAGCGCGCCGCTGGCGTGGTCATGGGCATGGGTCGAGGGGTGCATGAAATGCGCACGGTCTTGTTCGAACAACGATTCGAGTTCTTGATTCATAGCGGATCTCCTTAGAACTGGCCTTGATGGTGCAGACAAAAATATTTGCTTTCGACAAAGGCTTCGAAGCCCTCGGTGCCGCCTTCACGGCCCAGCCCCGAGGCTTTCATGCCACCGAACGGGATGGGATGGCCGGTGAATTTGACGCCGTTGACCGCGACCATGGCGTGGTCGAGTCGGCGGATCAGCGGGTAGATCAGGTCCAGGCGGTTGGAACAAATGTAGGCGGCCAGACCGTATTCGGTGTCGTTGGCCATTTCGATGGCCTGCTCAAGGGTGTCGAACGGCATCACCCCGGCGATTGGCGCAAAGTTTTCTTCGCGGTAGATACGCATCTGCGGCGTGACGTCGGCCAGTACCGTCGGCTGGTAGAACAATCCACCGAGGGCGTGAGCCTCGCCGCCCACCAGACGTTGCGCGCCCTGTTGCAGCGCGTCAGCCACCCGCTCGGTGGTCACATCGAAGGCGGCCTGGTGCATCAGCGGGCCGATGTCGATGTGTTGCTCGTGCTCGCCCATCAGCGCCGGGCCCACCCGCAGTTCACGCACGGCAGCAGCAAAGCGGCTGAGGAAAGCCGGGTAAATCGAGCGTTCAACCATGATCCGGTTGGCCGCGCAGCAATCCTGGCCGCAGCTCTGGAACTTGGCCTCTACCGCGACTTTTACCGCCAGTTCCAGATCGGCATCGGCGCAGACAATGAACGGCGCATTGCCGCCCAGTTCCAGCGACACCTTCTTCACATCCTGGGCCGCTGCTTGCAGGACCAACTTGCCAACCCGGGTCGAGCCGGTGAAGCTGACCGAGCGCACGCGACTGTCCTGAACCAGGGTTTGCATGGCCATTTGCGGTTCGCCCAGCACCACGTTGAACACGCCCGCCGGGAAGCCCGCTTCCTCCGCCAACTGCGCCAGGGCAAAGGCCGAATACGGCGTTTCATGGGCCGGCTTGATCACCACCGTGCAACCGGCGGCGAGTGCGGCGGCCGCTTTGCGGGTGATCATTGCCGACGGGAAATTCCAGGGGGTCAGCAGTGCACACACGCCCACCGGTTCCTTGACGGTGCCCAGGTGCGCGCCGGGGATATGGCTGGGAATGTTATGCCCATAGAGGCGCCGGGCTTCTTCAGCGAACCAGGGAATGAAGCTTGCGGCGTAGGCGATTTCGCCGCGGGATTCGGCCAGGGGTTTGCCTTGCTCCTGGCTGAGAATGCGCGCGAGGTCCTCCTGGTGCTCAAGGATTAACGCCGCCCAACGCCGCAGAATCGTGGCGCGAGCATCCAGGCTCAATTCGCGCCAGGTCCCGAACGCCCGGTGTGCCGCGTCGACCGCCGCGACAATCTGCGGTTGGTCGAGCAGGGGCACATGGCCAATCAACTTCTGGTTTGCCGGATCATGCACGGCGATGCTGCGACCGCTGTCACTGTGGACCCAATGCCCGTCGACGTAGCACAGGGCTTTGAACAGTAGCGGATGTTTGTAGGTCATGGCGTTCACTCCAAATCGTCTGAGTGGGAACATGCTAGGGCAGGGCGGTAGCGGGGATTGGAGGTTTGGCGGGGGGACGGTAGCGGTTTTTTTCTGATTGCAGGCCGTCAAACAGAGGTTTTTGTGGTGAGCGGGCAAGCCCCCTCACCACAAGGTATCCGGGTCTATTTAGCGGCTTTGGCCATGGCAACCCACCCATCCATCGTCGCTTTGTTCTCACTCATCCAGTCATCAGCCAACTTGCGAATATTGCGTTCGCTGGAGCCATCCTGGCTGATGGTTTTTTCCCAGTAGCTCCAGGTTGCCTGGGAGAATGTCATCTGATCCACCAGGGCCTTGACGGCCGGGTTGGCAGCGACAAATTGCTTGTTGCCGATCGCGTACCAGTTCCATGCGGCCATGGCCATGCGGCAAGGGTCGGCGCCGCCGGCGCAACCGGCCACCCCTGGGGTCAACGCCGAAACTGTGCTCGGTACATTGCCAGGCAAGGCATCGAACGGTGTCGGCAGCCATACCACGTCCTTGCCCGGCACCATGGTGTTGGTCATCCACGACGGCGCCCAGGCATAGAAAAATACCGGCTCGCCGCGCTTGAGACGGGCGACGTTTTCGAACATCAGCGCTTCATATTTGCCGCGCACCGGGTTGACGGTGGCCTTGAGCCCGAACTTGTCGAGCTGATAGTCGACCACATCGCCGCAGCCCCAACCCGGATCGCAGCTGATCAGGTCAGCCTTGCCGTTCTTGCCGAACAGCCCGGCGATCTTCGGGTCTTTCAACTGTTCCAGACTGGTGATGTGGTAGGCGTCGGCGGTTTTCTTGTCGATCATGTAACCGTTGTAGCCGGCGCCGGTGATGGAGCCGCTGCCCACCACCTCGATACGGTCCTTGACCTTGTCAAAGCTGGGTTGCAGCTGGGGCAGGGTCACGTCCATCGAGAGGTCCAGGTCGCCCTGGGCCGCCGCCGGGAAAAACAGCGTGGTGTTGACGGTGCTCAACCTGGTCGCGTAACCGAGGCGCTTGCTGGCTTCGATGGCGATTTTGGTGATGACGTAGTTGCCGCCGGTGCTTTCCGACTGCACAAAACGGATGGTCTTGCCGTTGCCCGGCAGGTCCTCGGCCAACACCTGCGTGCAGGCCAGGCCCACCAGGGACAACGTTGCTGCAAATCCAAGCAAGGCTTTGAATGGACGCATCATGATTTCCTCTTTATTTTCTCGTTATGGTTAAGGGTTGGCAGTCAATAACTGGCATTCATGATTTCTTTTTCTTTTTCTTATGCGTTGACCGGACGCGGATTGAGCAGTCGCTTGAACAGCGATTTGCGTTTGCGCGGAGTCGGTTGCGCCAGGTTTTGGGTGATGCGGTCGAGCATCATCGCCAGCAGCACAATGGCGATCCCGCCCACCGCCGCCCGGCCCACGTCCATGCGCCCAAGGCCTTGCAATACCACCAGGCCCAGGCCTTCGGCGCCGATCATCGCCACCACCACCGACATCACCATGGCCGTGAGGACCGTCTGGTTGAGGCCGCCGAGGATGGTCGGGATCGCCAGGGGCAACTGGATTTCCCAGAGCAATTGCTGGCGATCGGCGCCAAAGGCCTGGCCGGCTTCAACGAGTTCCGTTTCCACCATGCGGATGCCCAGGTAGGTAAAGCGGATCAGCGGCGGGCAGGCGGAAATCACCACCGCCACTTCACCTGATACGGTGCCCACGCCAAACAGCATCACCACTGGCACCAGGTACACGAAGGTCGGCGTGGTCTGCATGATGTCGAGGATCGGCCGCATCACGCCCCAGACCCGTTCGCTGCGGGCGCACCAGACGCCCACCGGAATCCCGATGAGCATGCAGATCACAATTGCCGTGGTGATCAGCGACAAGGTAGTCATGGCCTCGTCCCACACACCCAGGGCGGCGATGATCACCAGGGCGACGGCGCTGAACAGCGCCACCCCCAGGCTCGCGGCGCGGTAGGCCACGAGGAACATCAGCAGTACCATGATCGGGAAGGGAATGGCGTGGATCACGCTGTCGCTCAACGCCAGCAGGTGTTCCACCGGCCAGCGAATCGCCTGGAACATCGGCCGCAAATGAATGCCCAGCCATTCGACGCCCTGGCTGATCCATTGGTCCACGGGGAAAACGGCAAGGTCTTCTGAACTAAGCATGGTGTGCAACCTCCGCAGCGGATGGGCGATGGGACGGGACGCTGGCGATACAATCGAGAATGTGGGCAGTGTTCAGGGTGCCGACAAACAGCCCCTCGCCATCGACCACGGCCACCGGTAGGCCTGGTTTGAGCTGGCGTGCCACTTCCACCAGCTTGGCGTTGGCCCGCACGCTGACAAACTGAGTCGACAGGCGTTGCAGGGCATCGGCACCGCCGCCGATGGCCAGCAGCGCACCTGAATCCAGCACGCCGACCGCTTTGCCGCTGGCATTGAGGACGAACGCGCCGGAACTCTCACTGCCGACAATGCGGGTGTCGCCCTGTACCAGCAGGGTGTCGGCGGTTTCCATGATCGAGCGGGCATCAAACAACCGGGAGCGATCCACCTCCCGAGTGAACGCGGCCACATAGTCGCTGCCGGGGTCCATGACGATTTCCTGGGGCGTGCCCTCGCGCACGACTTGGCCGTCGGCCATGATCGCAATGCGTGTGCCCAGCTTCAGGGCTTCCTGAAAGTCGTGGGTGATGAACAGGATGGTTTTCTTCAGGGTCCGTTGCAGGCGCAGCAACTCGTCCTGCATTTCCGTGCGAATCAGCGGATCGAGGGCGCTGAAGGCTTCATCCATGATCAGCACATCGGCGTCGGTGGTGAGGGCACGGGCCAGGCCGACCCGCTGGCGCATCCCGCCGGAGAGTTCATGGGGATGGTGATCGGCCCACTTGGCCAGGCCGACGATTGCCAGGACTTCCTCGGCGCGTTTACGCCGCTGGGCCGCAGGAATGCCTCGCAGCTTGAGGCCGAACTCGGTGTTCTCGATCACGGTTTTGTTCGGCAGCAGCGCGAAGTGCTGGAACACCATGGAGATGCGCGTTCGTCGGACTTCCCGCAGCTCTTTTTCGTTCAAGGTCACCAGGTCTTCACCGTCGAGCAGGATCTTGCCCGCCGTCGGTTCGTTCAAGCGATTGATGCAGCGTGCCAGGGTGGATTTCCCCGAGCCGGACAGGCCCATGATCATGTAGATCGCGCCACTGGGAATGGACAGCGATACGTTATTGAGGCCGACCACGGTGGCGGTCTCGGCCAGGATTCGGTCTTTGCTGACCCCGGCCGTCAAGAGCTGCATGGCTCTGTCTGGCGAAGAGGAAAAGACTTTGTAGAGGTTCTCAATCTTCAGTCGTTCGCTCACCAATTGCCTCCAATTGTTATTTTGCAATCTGCGGAAAACTTCATTAATAGAAATTTTTGGGCTACTGGCAGTCAGGGTCATTCAGGTGTTAGTGACGCAAAGGTGCAGTCTCAAAAATTTCTTGTTGTTGTGCGATGGCACTTACAGCATGAGCGGCGTGGCGAGTGCAAGAGTGAGGCGTCAGTCGGTCGCAAAATCATGATTGCTCCTCCTGACTCATGGTTTCCCGCGCTTTGCGGGCGACACGAAAGGCTTCGACACCCGCCGGCACGCCGCAGTACACCGCGATCTGTACCAGCGCGGCGCGCAGCTCCTCGTCGCTGAGGCCGTTGCGTATGGCGCCACAGAAGTGGGTGCCGAACTCGTCCATCCGGCCCAGCGCCGCCAGCATGCCCAGGTTCAGCAGGCTGCGTTGCTTGAGGTCCAGGGCGTCGTCGGTCCAGACCATGCCCCAGCAGTACTCGTTGAGCACGGCCTGGAAGGGCCGGGAAAAATCGTCGGCCTTGCCCAGGGCCTGGTCGACGTAAGCATTACCCAGGACCTGGCGGCGAACCGTTTCACCTTGGGCCTGCAATGACTTATCCATGATGTGTCTCCAAATCAACCAGGAAGTCGCGCATGATCAAAGCCACCTGTTCCGGCGCCTCGATCAGAATGCAGTGGCGCAACCCCGGCAGGATTTTCAGGTGTGAGCCTTTGATGCGTTCGTGCATGAACGTGGCCATTCTCGGGTTGGAACCCGCATCGTCAGCGCCCGTGGCAATCAGCGTCGGGCAGCGGATCTGCGATAGCTGTTCGCCGAAGTCCGACTCCGCCAGCACCCGATACGCCGCCGCGTAACAGCCCCGGTCGTTGTCGGCATTGTGTTGGCGCAAGCGGGTGACGGCTTCAGGGTTGCGCGCTTGAAAGTCCTCGGTCAGCCAGCGCGACAGCGACGCTTCGTAGTGCGCGACGGGCTCACCGGCTTGCAAGGCCGCCAGGCGGGCTTGCACCCGTTCGCGCTCTTGAGCGTTACGCCCGGCGACCGTCGACAGCAGCACCAGGTGCTGAACCCGTGCCGGATGGGTCAGGGCCAGGCGTTGGGCGATCAGCCCTCCCAACGAGAAGCCGGCCAGGTCGAAGCGCTTGAAGCCGACATGCTCGGCCAGGGCCAGGACTTCACCCACCAGGTGATCGATTTCATAACGACCCTGGGTGCGGGATGACTGGCCGTGGCCGCGCAGGTCGAAGGTCAGGACGGTGAAGTACTCTTTCAAGTGCTCCACCACATCGCGCCAAGCCTCAAGGCGTGAGCCGACACCGTGGATGCAGACCAGCTGGCGCGGTCCCTGGCCGTCGAGGCGATAGTTGAGGGTGACGTTGGCCACGCTGAATCGTTGTGTGTCGCTCATGGCGCTTACCCCGTGATCTGTTCGCGACGTTTGGCGCGCTCGCGCTCGGCGAATACCGGCATCACTTCATCGATAAACAGGCGCAGCGTCTGCTTCTGCAATTCGAACGGCAGGTTGAAGGTCAGGCCCAGGCAATACTGGTCGACACCGGCGGCTTCGTAATCGAGCAACTTCTCGATGATCTCATCCGGAGTACCGAACATCAGGTTGCGCCGCAGGTTTTCCGGGTTGTAATTCTCCTTACCCCGCACGCTTTCAAAGGGCACGGCTTCAGGGAAACCGTTGTGCACGGTGCCGACGTTCTGCATCAGGTTTTCGAAGGCGCGGCCAAAGTCCATGCTGTGGCGCACTGGCAACTCCCAATCTTCTGGCTTGGCATACACACAGGTACGGCGCTGCATCATGAAGCGCGGACGCGGTACATGGGGATTGTCGGCCACGGCCTTGTTGAACTTCTCCCCCAGCACGGCGATTTCAGCGGCCGGTGCCGAGAGTGGGGTGGAGAGGATGTTGGCGCCGATGCCCACCGCCCAGTCGAAGGTGCCCGGATCCCGAGCGGCGACCCAGATGCGCGGGTGATCCTTTTGCAACGGTTTGGGCACAGCGGCCGTCTGCGGGAACTTCCAGTAGTGGCCGTCATGGGCGTAATCCCCGGCCCAGAGCTTTTGCACCGCCGGCACCAGTTCCTTCATATAGCCCACGCCTTCCTGCTGTTGCAGGCCGGGGGTCATGCGGTCGAATTCATACTGATAGGAACCGCGGGCAATGCCGAATTCCAGGCGTCCGTTGGTCAGGTGATCGCACAGCGCCGCTTCGCCCGCCAGGCGGATCGGGTGCCAATAGGCGGCTGCCAGGGTCGCGGTGCCCAGGCGAATGCGCTGGGTGTGCTGGCCCAGCCACACCAGGGTCTGGAACGGGTTGGGGGCGATGGTGCATTCGAGGGTGTGGTGCTCCGAAGTCCACAGGGTTTCGAAGCCGCCTTCATCGGCGATCCTGGCCAGTTCCAGCAGGTTGGCCATTACGGTCTGCATGGGCACGTCGGGGGAAAAACGTTCCATGCTCAACGACACGGCAAATTTCATGGGTAGCTCCTTGAATGACGAAGGCTTGATCAGCGCAGGCGAATGACGAAGGGGTCCTGCATCTCGCCGGAGTAATCGATGACCACATTCTTGGCCCGGGAAAACTCGCGCATCACGTCAAAGCCCCCGCGACGGCCATAACCGCTCTGCTTGAAGCCGCCATTGGCAGACATGTAGGCGGCGCTGCGGTAGGTGTTGATCCACACCGTGCCGGCGTCGATCCGATTGGCGAAGCGCATGGCGCGATCGATGTTCTGGGTCCAGATCCCCGAGGCCAGGCCGTAGGAGGTGTCGTTGGCCAGGCTGATCATCTGTTCTTCCGAGGTGAACGGCATGACGCCCACCACGGGGCCGAACAGTTCGTCGCGCATGAAGGGCATGTCGTTGGTGGCGTTGGCCATCACGGTAGGTTCGAAGTACCAGCCTTCGGACAGGTGCGAGGCGGTGGGACGTTTGCCACCGATGGCCGCCTGCGCGCCCTGTTTCACGCCGCTGGCGATGTAACCCTCCAGTTTTTGCAACTGGGCTTGCAGCGCCAGCGGGCCGATATCGGTGTGCTCTTCCATGGGGTGGCCGACGTTGATGCGCTGGGTACGGGCCACCAGGGCTTCAACGAACCTGTCGTAGATCGGTGCTTCGACAAAGCAGCGCGAGCCGGCGACGCAACTTTGCCCGGCCGCGGCGAAGATGCCAGAGACCACGCCGTTGACCGCCTTGTCGATGTCGACATCGGCAAACACCACGTGAGGTGACTTGCCGCCCAGTTCCATCTGGCACGGCACCAGGTTGTTCGCCGCATTGCCGGCGATGCGCCGCCCGGTGTCGGTGCTGCCGGTGAACACGTATTTGGCGATGCCTGGGTGGCGGGTCAGGGCATCGCCGGTGACCGCACCATTGCCAGTGACGACGTTGACCACGCCTGCCGGGAAGCCGGCTTCGATCACCAGTTCGGCCAGGGCCAGGGTGGAGGCGCTGGCATGCTCGGACGGTTTGATCACCACGGTATTGCCGATGGCCAGGCATGGCGCGAGGGTGCCGGTGAGCAGCATCAGCGGCGAGTTCCAAGGGGTGATCATGCCGATCACGCCCAAGGGTTCCCGGGTGCTGTAGTTGAGCTGGTTGAGCTTGTTGACCGGGATGGTTTCGCCTTGCAGCTTGTCAGCCATGCCGGCGAAGTAGGTATAGGCGTCCGGCAGGGCGCTCATCTGGGCGCGCATTTCCCGCAGCAGCTTGCCGTTGTCGCGGGTTTCCAGCAGGGCCAGGGCTTCGGCGTTTTCCGCCACCAGTTGGGCCAGGCGATAGAGCAATTTGCCCCGCGCGGTGGGCGTCAGGTTGCGCCATTGCGGGTCGTTGAAAGTGCGCTGGGCCGACGCGACGGCATGGTCCACGTCGCTGGCATCTGCCTGGGCGAACTGATACCAGGCCTGGCCGGTGGTGGGGTCGAAGCTGTCGATCCAGGTATCGCTGGTGGGGGCGACGAACCGACCATCGATAAACAGGTTAAGGCGATTGCCCTCAAGGGCGCTGACCGTGGTTTTCATGCAAGAGTCCTGTGGGTGCGTGTCAAAGGGATTCGTGGGCCAGTGCTGCGCGTGGCAGCGGGATGTTTTCGATCATTGCCACCCGGCCGCTGGCGGCGGAGCCGGTGTAAATGCCGAATTGCTGGTTCTGGCGCTCGCGGGCGTAGCGGCGCACCACTGAACGCAATTCGTTGACCGGCATCAGCTCGATGGGCAAGTCGTCCAGGGGGAAGAAACGCAGGGTGTCGGGCAACTTGGCATCGAGTTGCCCGAGTTGGGCGCGGTAGATCAGGTAGCCGGGGTCGGTGTCGTCGACATCGAACACCGAGTACAGAAAGGTCGATTCCAGTTCGATCGGCAGGGCGCTCTGGCCCGCGTCAATGAAGCCTTTGCGCTTGCCCGCCACGGGCAGGGTCCAGCCACCTTTGCCATCGGCGCGGAACAGAATCGCGTCGCCGGCTTCGATCAGGTAGCCGATGATCATCTTGTGAGAGTCCAGCCAACTGGCCGGCAGCGGGTCCTGGATGTTGGCGTAGCGACCCCGGCAAAAACACAGCGGCAGCTTGGGGCTGGTGCCGAAGGCGCGGACCTGGCCGATCAGCACCAGGTGGTCGCCGGCTTCGATGCGCTGGTCCACGGTGCAATCGAACCAGGTCAGGCTGTCGGTGAGAATCGGCGCGCCGGTGTGGACCTTGTCGTGGTTGACGGTGTGAAACTTGTCCGGTGACTTGGATGCAAACGTGCCCGAGACGTCCACTTGCCCTTCATGCAGCAAGTTGACGGCGAAGTGTTCGGTGCTGGCGAACGAGGCGTAGCTGGCCGCCGACTTGCCGACGCACACCAGGAGCAGCGGCGGGTCAAGGGAGACTGAGGTAAACGAATTGGCCGTCATGCCCCGTGGGTTGCCCTCGGTGTCATGGGTGGTGATGACGGTAACCCCGGTAACGAAGGTGCCGAAGGCCTGACGCAAGGCGCCAGGATCGACGGCTGCAACGTTGGCGCTGACCATGGTGCTCGGCATCGGAGTACTCCTGTTTTTAAGGGCGTGTTTCTTATGGTTTGCAGCAAGCCTACGGGGAAGAAAACCGCTGGGCTTGCGTCTATCAAGAGCAACCGCAGCAGAAGTTTTGCTGCGGTTCGAAGGGGGTGTTTCAGTCCTTTGGACTTTCCGCTTCCATCTCCGCCATGTCCTGATAGCGGTCGGCAATACGCGGGTGCGGGCGCGAGCCGTCGGCGGCACCGATGGCGATCAGGACTTCGTCCGGCCCTGGCGCATCGGCGATCTGGAAATTGGCGGTGAGAAAGTGTGAGCGCTTGCCGGTTTCGCTTTTGTGCACCATTGGCAGGGAGAGCAGGGCACCGGGTGCGTTACGAGTGTTGGTAAAGCTCAGGTAGGCCGTGCCTTGCACCGCCTCGCGGAACAGGTTGCCAAAGCGCAGGGTGTGGATCAGTCCGGAAGCGTGCTCGATTTCCCCGTTGACCCCGACGCAGGCGGCCTTGCCAAAGGCTTCGACCTGGTCGCCCGGCATCAGCGCAATCAGGCGGCGGGTCAGCTCATGGCCCAGGCCTGGGGCCAGGCGCAGGATCTCCGGGCGCAGGTTTTCCACGAAGCCCTGGCCGGCCCAGGGGTTTTTCAACACGGCGGCCACGACGATCAGGGTGATTGGCTTGCCGGCGTCCTTGCCGCCTTCGATAAAGGTTTGCTCGATAAAGGTGGAATACTTCCTGACGCCCAGATTCTCTAGATTCATGATGACTCGTCGCCCATGTGGCTGTTGGTTATGGCCTTAGGCTAGGAGCAAAGGGAAACAGAGTCTTCCGTGGTTCAGCAGTGCAAATGAGCTGGACATTGCTCGGAACCGGAGCAAGTATCAGGCCGGCCTGGCAGGCTAGTTTCCTGCCGTGACCTTCATGTTCAGGTGAGCGCCTTGAATCGAGAAATGCAGATACTGTCGTTGCGCGATGTGGCCAGCCAGATCAACTCCGGCGGCGATCTGCAATCGATGCTGCACCAGTTGGTCTACGCCAGTTGTCGTCACACCCACTGGACCATGAGCTCAATCATGGCCATTGATATGGAGGCCGGTTTTGGCCACGTCATTGCCCGCCATGACCCGACCCTGGTGCAGCGGCCCCTGGTGGATTGCTGGGAGCTGTCATCCAGCCCGGTGATGACCGCCTTGCAGCGCAATGAGCCGGTGTTTATCCGCGACGTACGTGAATGCGAGTACCCCGGGTATCGCAGCGAATCCCTGGAGCGCGATTACCGTACGGTGATGGTGATGCCGATGAATTGCACCGACTTCGATGGTCGGCCCATGGTACTCAGCGTGATTTCCCGCACGATCATGGACGTGTCAGAGGAAGACCGGGTGTTCCTCGGCATGATCATCCATCTGGGCGCTATCGCGGTGGAGCGTCAGCGTCAATTGGAAGCCGAGCGCCGCGCAGCCGAACGCATGCAGCAGGCGTTGCATGTGCATACCACCTTGTTGGAGCACGTGCTGGGCGGCGGTTCCGTGACGTCGCTGTCGCTGATGGTCGGCAACCAGTTACCCAACCCGGTGATTGCGGTGGACTTTACCGCTAATCAGGTGGTGGCCGGTCGCTCACCGGATACGGCGTTGTTCGATGACATTGCCTGGCAGGCGGCGGTCGCCGGCGTGCTGAGTGTGCAGATCTCCAGGGCCGCGCATGAAAGCTTGAGAAGTGCGCTCAGGAGTACGGTCAATCTGTTCCTCGACGACGGCCAGCGTCAGTTCACCCTGCGGGCGCAGATCGAGCCGCTGATGGTCGATCACGAGCTGGTGGGGGCACTGGTGCTGTTCCCTGTAGCACAGCGGGTCAATGAGCTGGATCTGTTGATGCTGGAAAGCGCCAGGTTCGCCTTGAGCGTGCAGATGATGCGCAGCTTTATCCGCTTTCGCTTCGAAACCCGAACCCAGACCGAACTGCTGTTCGAGGTGCTCGAAGGCCGCTGGCGCGACGCCGATGATATCCAGCAGCGGGCGCAGCGCCTGGGCATCAGCTTCAGCACCGCGCAGCAAATGATCATTATCGATTACGGCGGCAAGGCCCAAGAGTCGAAGAACCTGCATCACAACGTGGCACGAATCCTGGCGCGGGCGGCGATCCACTCAACGGTGATCATCGTCGACAATGGCCTGGTGTGCCTGGTGCCCTCGGAAGGCGAGAAGGGCCGGGAGCGGCTGGCCAAGGTCCAGCGCCAGATTGCCGATGACCTGGCGCACTACCTGGGGGCCGAGCCGATTCTGCTGGCCAGCGGCGTCTGCAGGATGCTGACCGATTACCCCGCCGCCTGGGAACGCTGCAGGCGGCTGATCGATATTGCTCGTTCGTTCGGCCGCAATGGCCCGATCTCCGATCAGGACTTTGGACCGATACCCATCTTCATGGCGGCGGTAGGCGGTGAAGATATTCGTACCTTCGTCAATGAAAGCGTCGGTGCCATGCTGGCTCATGACCGCAAACACCACACGCCTTACCTCGAAACACTGACCGTCTACCTGAGGGAAAGCTGCCGCAGTCAGGCCTGTGCTGATGCAATGGGAGTGCACGTGACGACGCTCAGGTATCGCCTGTCGCGGATTCAGGATCTGTTCGGCATTGATGTCGAGACGCCGGAGCGGCGGTTTGCCACGGAGTTGGCGATTCATTTGCAACGGGTGATTGATAACTAGGGTTTTCGAAACAAATGAACCCTTCGGTACACCGGCCCGCAGCCGGCTGGTGTGGCAGGGGAGCGACCGATGAAGGTCGTCCCCTTATCTAATTACTGAAACCAGGTTCACTGATCCTTTTCGCAATTGATCATCCACGAGACACCGAAGCGATCAACCAGCATTCCGAAGCGGGCCGCCCAGAAGGTGGCTTCCAGCGGCATTTGAATTGTCCCTTTGTCCGCCAGCGCAGCAAAGATCCGCTCTGCTTCGGCAACGCTGTCGACATTCAACGAGATCGAACAACCGCTCATACCGTTAGTGGGGCGATCGGGTGTGGTGTCCGAGCCCATGATTGCCTGATCGCCGACCAGCAGGCGGGTATGCATGATCAGGTTGTGAGAGTTCGCTGGAATTTGCTCGCGAGCCGGGCTTTCGCCGAAGGTCATCATGACTTCGATCTTGCCTGGCAGGCATTGGGCGTAGAAAGTGAAGGCGGCTTGGCAGTCGCCGTTGAAGATCAGGTAGGGATTGATTTTCATGTTCTGCTCCCGGCAATGGTGGGTGCATCGGCTGGACGTTGGGTTTGTCCGCGAATTCCGATGGGCGTTGACCCCCAGTAGCAAAGCGCTAAATCGCGATGTGCGGGTGCATTTTTTTAGATGTTTTTTCTATGGATGAGCTGAGACTTATCGCTTCATCTGCAGACACGCGCGTTAGCTGGAGCGCCCCGTTGTCGAGCTGAAGTACCATGGTGCATTGTCATGATCAACGAACCCGACACACCCATCTCCCATCCGCCGCCGAGTCCATTGCCCTATGCCTGTTCTTGACCGTTTCGCCTCGTTGCTCGACCAGGCGAGACGTGCCTTGTTGCTGGTCTGGGGAACGTCCCGCGGGCTGTTTCTGGGGCTGGTGCTGGCGACGCTGATTGCCGGTGTGCTTCCGGCGTTGGCGGCCTGGCTGGGACAGCGCATCGTCGATGCGGTGGTGACCGCCATGCAGTTGCACGCCCGGCAGGGCAGCGCGCCGTTGTGGCCCGCTGTGCGTTATGTGCTGTTTGAAGCCGGTGTGCTCGCGTTACTGTCCGGAACCCAGCGTGCACTCTCGGTCCAGCAGTCGTTGTTGCGGGTACAGTTGGGGCAGAAGGTCAACACCATGATTCTGGAGAAGGCTCAGACCTTGTCCCTGGTGCAGTTCGAGAACTCCGAGTTTTACGACAAGTTGGTCCGGGTGCGGCGCGAAGCCTCGACCCGGCCATTGGCGCTGGTGATCAAGTCGCTGGGGCTGATCCAGAACCTGATTGTGCTGATCAGTTTCGGCTTGTTGCTGGTGCATTTTTCACCTTGGGCGCTGGTGCTACTGGTGGTCGGTGCGTTGCCGGTGTTTTTTGCCGAAGCACATTTCTCCGGCGATGCTTTTCGTCTGTTCACCCGTCGCGCGCCGGAGAGTCGACAGCAGAATTACATCGAGACGCTGCTCTCCCACGAGGGCTACATCAAAGAGGTCAAGTTGTTTGGCTTTGCCCCGCTGCTGTTGCAGCGATATAGAGACACGTTCACCCGTCTCTACGCCGAAGACCGGCGCCTGACCCTGCGCCGGGATGGCTGGGGATTTGTACTCGGTCTGCTGGGGACGGGGGCGTTTTATCTGGCCTATGCCTGGGTGGTGGTCGATACCGTCCACGGCAACATCAGCCTGGGGCAGATGACCATGTACCTGGTGCTGTTCAAGCAGGGGCAGGCTGCCGTAAGCAGCAGTCTGAGCGCCATCAGCGGTCTTTATGAAGACGGGCTTTACCTCTCGAGCCTCTATGAGTACCTCGCCGAACCCGTGGTGGTGGACACCGGTGGCCTGAGCGTGGGCGTCATGCCCGGTGACGGAGTGCGTTTCGAGAATGTGGGTTTCCGCTATCCGGGGGCGAGTCGAGCCGCTCTGGAGGGCATCAACCTGCACCTTGTACCGGGTCGCAGTGTGGCACTGGTGGGTGAGAACGGTTCGGGCAAGACCACGCTCATCAAGTTGCTGACCCGTTTGTATCGCCCCGATCAGGGACGCATTCTGCTGGACGGCAGCGATTTGCAGGGCTGGGAAGAGGACGCGCTGCGTCGGCGCATCGGCGTCATCTTCCAGGATTACATTCGCTACCAATTCTCCGTGGGCGAGAACATCGGTGTGGGCGACACCTTGGCCTTTGACGATGAAAAACGCTGGCATGAAGCCGC
>NZ_JBWKWW010000014.1:0-125968 GCF_059422425.1 Pseudomonas sp. GW821-FHT01E05 | reverse complement strand
GTGGCCGGCCCTATAAAGATGGCGGGCGAATGCAAAACCGTAGGAGCAGCCGGTCGACGCTCGATTGCTCGCGATGGACTTGAAGCTGACGCATTTCGTCAGGAAGCACGCGTAATCGTTAACGACCATCGCGAGCAATCGAGCGTCGACCGGCTGCTCCTACGGTTTTGCATTCGCCCGCCATCTTTATAGGGCCGGCCACTGCCCCGGAAAAAAGCGTTTGGTGGTAAGCTCGCGCACCATGAATATCTATAGCTCTCGCCCCGTTGTCCTCTGTCTCTCCGGCCACGACCCAAGTGGTGGCGCCGGCTTGCAGGCAGATATCGAAGCCCTGCTCGCTCAGGGTTGTCATGCGGCTCCCGCCGTTACCGCCCTGACCGTGCAAGACACGGTCAATGTCAGCGATTTCCGCGTCCTGGATCGCGAGTGGGTGTTGGCTCAAGCCAACGCCGTGCTCAACGATTCGACCGTCGCAGCGGTCAAGCTGGGCATGCTCGGCTCGCTGGAGATGGTCGACACCGTGGTCGAACTGCTCCAGGCGCACCCGCATCTGCCGATGGTCTGTGACCCGGTATTGCGTGCCGGTGGCGGCGGTCGTCTGGGTAAAGATGAAGTCGGCTACGCCATGCGCGAACGACTGTTGCCGTTGGCGACTATCGCGACACCTAACCTTCCCGAAGCCCGCATCCTCGCTGAACTGCCGCAAGGCTCTCCTGACGAGTGCGCAGAGAAACTCCTGGCCTACTGCGAACACCTGCTGATCACCGGCGGCCATGGCGATGAACATGAAGTGCATAATCGCCTTTACAGCCGCGATGGCAGTCGTCAAACCTATACCTGTCAGCGCTTGCCGGGCAGTTATCACGGCTCGGGCTGCACCTTGGCCAGCGCCTTGGCCGGTCGCCTGGCCTTGGGCGAAAACCTCGCCAGTGCCGTGCAATCC
Organism: Pseudomonas sp. GW821-FHT01E05; assembly: GCF_059422425.1. Lineage (NCBI taxonomy): Bacteria > Pseudomonadati > Pseudomonadota > Gammaproteobacteria > Pseudomonadales > Pseudomonadaceae > Pseudomonas > Pseudomonas sp. GW821-FHT01E05. The sequence goes on along the minus strand of NZ_JBWKWW010000014.1, from coordinate 125,025 downwards.
GCTCTGAATTACACTTGGCGCACCCTGCGTGATGCCGAACAGCTTGGCAAAGGCCAGTTCGTCCCGCGCCGTCTGCCGCTGGACTTTTGCTCGTAACGCATGAGGCTTGCTCGATGAAACTACGTGGCCTGTACGCCATTACCGACAGCCAACTGCTGGCCGGCAAATTTCTGCCCTATGTGGAAGCGGCGCTGGATGGCGGCGTCACGCTGCTGCAGTACCGCGACAAGAGCAGCGACGAAGCCCGTCGGCTGCGCGAAGCCGAAACCCTGCGCACCTTGTGCGAGCGATACAACGCCCAGTTGATCATCAATGACGATGCCGAACTGGCTGCGCGCCTTGGCGTCGGCGTACACCTGGGTCAGACCGACGGCCCACTGACACCGGCCCGGGCACTGCTCGGGCGCACGGCGATCATCGGTTCCACCTGCCACAGTCAGCTCGAACTCGCCGAACAAGCCGCCAAAGAAGGCGCCAGCTATGTCGCCTTCGGTCGCTTCTTCAACTCCAACACCAAGCCCGGCGCGCCGGCGGCAACCCTTGAGTTGCTTGACCAGGCCCGGACCAAATTGCATCTGCCGATTTGCGTGATTGGCGGCATCACCCTGGAAAACGCCGCCCCATTAGTGGCCCACGGCGCTGATCTGCTGGCCGTGGTCCACGGCCTGTTCGGCGCCGAGAACACCCAGGAAGTGACGCGTCGCGCCCGTGCCTTCAAAGCCCTGCTTCATATCTAAATAGCCGAATCCTGATTCAGAGAGCCCGATCATGTCTCGTTCCGAAACCCTGTTTGCCAATGCCCAGAAACACATTCCCGGCGGCGTAAACTCGCCCGTTCGTGCATTCAAGAGCGTCGGCGGCACGCCGTTGTTCTTCAAGCACGCCGAAGGCGCCTATGTGACGGACGAGGATGACAAACGCTATGTCGACTACGTGGGCTCCTGGGGCCCGATGATCCTCGGCCACAGCCACCCGGAGGTGCTCGATGCAGTGCGCAAGCAGCTCGAACACGGCCTGTCCTATGGTGCCCCGACGGAGATGGAAACCCGGATGGCCGATCTGGTCTGCTCCATCGTGCCATCGATGGAGATGGTCCGCATGGTCAGCTCCGGCACTGAAGCGACCATGAGCGCGATCCGTCTGGCCCGTGGTTTCACTGGCCGCGACAGCATCATCAAGTTCGAAGGCTGCTACCACGGCCACTCTGACAGTCTGCTGGTCAAAGCCGGTTCCGGCGCACTGACCCAAGGCGTTCCAAGCTCTGCCGGCGTACCCGCCGCGTTTGCCAAACATACCCTGACCCTGCCGTTCAACGACATCGGCGCAGTCGAGCAAATGCTCAGTGAAGTCGGCCAGGAAGTGGCGTGCATCATTGTTGAGCCAGTGGCCGGCAACATGAACTGCGTACCACCGGCGCCGGGCTTCCTCGAAGGTCTGCGCACGCTCTGCGACAAACATGGCGTGGTGCTGATTTTCGACGAAGTGATGACCGGTTTCCGTGTCGCCCTCGGTGGCGCCCAGGCGCACTATGGTGTGACCCCGGACCTGAGCACTTTCGGAAAAATCATTGGCGGCGGCATGCCGGTGGGCTGTTTCGGCGGCAAACGAGAAATCATGTCGCACATTGCCCCGTTGGGTCCGGTCTACCAGGCCGGTACTCTGTCCGGCAACCCCCTGGCCATGGCTGCGGGCCTGGCCACCCTGCGCCTGATCAGCCGTCCAGGCTTCCACGCAGAGTTGAGCGACTACACCACTCGCCTGCTCGATGGCCTGCAACAGCGCGCCGACGCAGCCGGTATTCCGTTCGTGACCACTCAGGCCGGCGGCATGTTCGGGCTGTACTTCAGCGGTGCTGACGACATCGTGACCTTCGACGACGTCATGTCCAGCGACGCTGGCCTGTTCAAACGCTTCTTCCACCTGATGCTCGAAGGCGGCGTTTACCTGGCACCGAGTGCCTTTGAGGCCGGTTTCACTTCGATAGCCCATGGCGATGCCGAGCTGAAACTGACTCTGGATGCTGCTGAGCGTGCATTTGCTGCTTTGAAATAAGCCGACCAATGACCAATCTGACGCTGCTTGCGCGGCGTCCGGATTTTTCCCAGGTCTTTACGTCTCTTTTCCGCCCTTTAAGGCACGAAATTTCCTACAAACCGGACGATATCGGGCCGCGCAGCAGAAAAACGAGTAAAGACTTTGTAAGGTTGGCCCTGCTTATTTCATAATGCGCGCTTATTGGATCCCTCGATGGGTCCGCGCGCCCCTCAGAGGTAAGTCGATTCCCATGAACCGCACCGGCCGCGCCCTTGCATTGGGCTGCCTGTTGCTCCTTCAGCCCCTGCTCGCGCAAGCACAAGCAGGCGGCAACTCGTTGTTGATCCCAGCGATGGGTCGCTGCACCCTCAATACTCAGCCACAAGACCAGTCAGAGGCGCTTGCCGCCTGCAAGAAAGCGTCGGATGCCGGGGATGCGCAAGCACAATACGAGTTGGGTGAATTCTATTACGAGGGCAAAAATGCGCCGCGTGACCTCAATCAAGCCCTGAGCTACTTCGAAAAAGCCTCTCTGCAAGGCCATGCCCAGGCGCAATTCAAACTCGGTACCATGTTTTTCCACGGAGAAGGCGTTCCGGCCAATAACATTCAGGCGTATATCGTACTGAAGATGGCGGCGGTCAATGGCGCCGAGGATGCTCTGGACACTGCCGACGAAGTCGCTCAACACATGCAGCGTGACGAGCTGGAAGTCGCGACGCAGGTGCTCGGGCAGATTTTCCGCAAATACCTGCTGGAACTGCAAAGCGCCGATGGGCGCTCACCGTTTTCGCCACTGCCTTAAGCTCTGCATCGCCTTTCTGACGCTATCGCGGGCAAGCCTCGCTCCTACGGTTGTATGTGATCCGTAGGAGCAAGGCTTGCCCGCGATTGGCTGCGACTCGGTCTCGGGTGTTACTTCTCCGGCATCGGCATCGGAAACGGCATGACATTGCTCATACCGCGCGCTTCAGTGATCTTCGGCGTGCCCAGACGCTCGACTTCGTCGATGCGCACGATCGAATGCATTGGCACAAAACTGCGCACCACGCCTTCGAACTGCGCCTTGAGCTTCTCTTCGCCCGGGTCGACGACCAGCTGTGTGCGCTCGCCAAAGACGAACTCTTCCACTTCCAGGAAGCCCCACAGATCACTTTGATAGATCTGCTTGGCGTACATTTCGAACACTTGGCCCTGGTTGAGGAAAATCACCTTGTAGATTGGAGCTTCACGTTTGGTCATGGTGGGCGGGTAACAAATCGGGGGATATAAAAGAGGGCGCAAACTATAGCATAGCCACCCGATGCACAACGCTAGGAACCTCGGGTCGTGACCACTATAATGCGCGGTTCTTTGAATCACTTGATGAACTCCCATGGCCAAGAAGCTTTACATCGAAACCCACGGTTGCCAAATGAACGAGTACGACAGCTCGCGCATGGTCGATCTGCTGGGTGAACATCAGGCCCTGGAAGTCACCGCACGCGCCGAAGACGCGGACGTCATCCTGCTCAACACCTGTTCGATCCGCGAACGCGCCCAGGACCGGGTGTATTCCCAGCTCGGCCGCTGGCGCGAGTTGAAACTGGCCAACCCGGACATGGTCATCGCCGTCGGCGGTTGCGTGGCCAGCCAGGAAGGTGCGGCAATCCGCGACCGCGCACCCTATGTCGACGTGGTCTTCGGCCCGCAGACCCTGCACCGCCTACCGGAAATGATCGACGCCGCGCGCACCACCAAGCTGCCGCAAGTTGACGTTTCATTCCCGGAAATTGAAAAATTCGATCACCTGCCAGAACCGCGTATCGACGGCCCGAGCGCCTACGTCTCGGTCATGGAAGGCTGCAGCAAGTACTGCACGTTCTGCGTAGTGCCTTATACCCGCGGCGAAGAAGTCAGCCGGCCATTCGACGATGTGCTGGCCGAAATCATTCACCTGGCCGAAAACGGCGTACGTGAAGTCACCTTGCTTGGGCAAAACGTCAACGGCTATCGCGGCCAGACTCATGACGGTCGTCTGGCGGACCTGGCCGAACTGATCCGCGTGGTCGCCGCCGTCGATGGTATCGAACGTATTCGCTACACCACTTCGCACCCGCTGGAGTTCTCCGACAGCCTGATCCAGGCCCATGCCGAAGTCCCGGAGCTGGTCAAACATCTGCATTTGCCGGTGCAATCAGGCTCGGATCGCATTTTGGCGGCGATGAAGCGCAACCACACAGCACTGGAATACAAGTCCAAACTGCGCAAGCTGCGGGCCGCCGTGCCGGGCATCTGCATCAGTTCGGACTTCATCGTCGGCTTCCCCGGTGAGACCGAAAAAGACTTCGAGCAGACCATGAAGCTGATCGAAGACGTCGGCTTCGACTTTTCCTATTCGTTCGTCTACAGCCAACGCCCGGGCACCCCGGCCGCGGATCTGGCCGACGAGACTCCGGAAGAGCTGAAAAAAGAGCGCCTGAACGCCCTGCAACATCGTCTCAACCAGCAAGGCTTCGAGATCAGCCGACAAATGGTTGGCTCCACCCAGCGCATTCTGGTGACCGATTATTCGAAGAAAGACCCGGGCGAACTGCAGGGGCGTACCGAGAATAATCGTATCGTCAACTTCCGCTGCGACAATCCCACGTTGATCGGCCAGTTCGCTGACGTGCGTATCGATGCCGCGCAACCGCACTCGCTGCGTGGTTCGCTGCTGAGGTAATCGTCAAGACACTGGAGATCAAATGTGGGAGCGGGCTTGCTCGCGATAGCGGACTTTCATTCAACATTGATGTTGCCTGATACACCGCTATCGCGAGCAAGCCCGCTCCCACATTGTAACTGCGTTGTTCTTGAGGACGCGCTCATCCATTTAAGAGCTTTCGCACCCAGGCCACTGGCGTTATCCTTGATTCCATATCAATTGCCTTAGGGCGGCTAAAAACGACCTTGAACGCACCCATAGCACCGCATCGTTTCATCCTCGAGCCTTTTGAGGCTCGCCGCTTCGCCAATCTGTGCGGGCAATTCGACGAGCATTTGCGCCTGATCGAACAGCGCCTGACCATCGAGATCCGCAACCGCGGAAACCAGTTCGAATTGATCGGCGAACCCAAACACACCACCTCCGCGGAAAACCTCCTGCGCCGTCTGTACCGGGAAACCAAGGGTACCGAGCTGTCGCCGGACATGGTTCACCTGTTCCTGCAGGAATCTGCGGTGGAAGAGCTGGACAGCTTTCCGGCCGCCGAACCCGCCGTCGCATTGCGCACCAAAAAAGGCATGATTCGCCCTCGCGGCCCGAATCAGCAGCGCTATGTGAAGGAAATTCTCGGCAACGACATCAACTTCGGCATCGGCCCGGCCGGTACCGGCAAGACCTATCTGGCGGTGGCCTGCGCGGTCGACGCTTTGGAGCGCGAGCAAGTACGCCGCATCCTGCTGGTGCGTCCAGCGGTCGAGGCCGGCGAAAAACTCGGCTTCCTGCCCGGCGATCTGGCACAGAAAATCGACCCGTATCTGCGTCCGCTGTATGACGCGCTGTACGAAATGCTGGGTTTCGAACACGTCGCCAAGCTGATCGAGCGTCAAGTGATCGAGATCGCGCCGCTGGCCTATATGCGCGGACGAACGCTGAACAACAGCTTCATCATTCTTGACGAAAGCCAGAACACCACCGTCGAGCAGATGAAGATGTTCCTGACGCGAATCGGCTTCGGCTCCACCGCGGTCATCACCGGCGACATCACCCAGATCGACTTGCCCAAAGGCACGCGCTCGGGTCTGACCCACGTGATCGATGTGCTCAAGGATGTGCCGGGTATCAGCTTTACCCACTTCACCTCCAAAGATGTCGTGCGCCATCCGCTGGTGCAACGCATCGTCGAAGCCTACGAGCGTTTCGAGCATCGCGCTGAAGGCGAGCCGGTCAAATTTTCCTCTGCGAAGGACAGTCGCCGCGATGCTTGAGCTTGATCTGCAACTGGCAACCGATGCCCCTGCCCCCAGCGAAGCCGAGTTCCGCCAATGGTGCGGGCTGGCCCTGCGACAACGCACCGCCGACTCCGAGCTGACCATCCGCCTGGTCGACGAGCCAGAAGGCCGTGAGTTGAACCACACCTGGCGGCAAAAGGATTACGCCACCAACGTACTGTCCTTCCCTGCCGATGTGCCGGACGAGCTGCTGGACATCCCGCTGCTCGGCGATCTGGTGATCTGCGTGCCCGTGGTCGTCCGCGAGGCAGCCGAACAAGGCAAGGCACTCAACGCCCATTGGGCACACCTGGTCATTCACGGCTGCTTGCATCTGCTGGGTTACGACCACATCGATGACGATGAAGCCGAAGAAATGGAAGCACTGGAACGAACGTTGCTTGCTGAACTGGGTCATCCTGACCCGTATGCAGATGACGAAACCTGCGAACCTCCAACTGTAATAACCAAGGATTTAGAGTAATCGCTATGAGCGAAGACCGATCGAGCAGCGGGCAAAAGTCCTGGCTGGGCAAACTGACCCAGGCTTTTGCCCACGAGCCGAAAAACCGTCAGGAGCTGCTGGAGCTGTTGCGCGAAGCCCATCAGAACAAGTTGCTGGACAGCGAAGCGCTGGCCATCGTGGAAGGTGCCATCCAGGTCGCTGACCTGCAAGTACGGGACATCATGGTTCCGCGCTCGCAGATGATCAGCATCAAGGCGGCCCATACACCCCGCGAATTCCTCCCGGCAGTCATCGATTCCGCGCACTCGCGCTACCCGGTGATTGGCGAAAGCCACGACGACGTCATGGGCGTCCTGCTGGCCAAGGATCTGCTGCCGCTGATCCTTCAGGAAAACGGCGACAGCTTCAACGTCAAGGATTTGCTGCGTCCGGCGACCTTCGTCCCCGAGTCCAAGCGCCTGAACGTGCTGCTGCGCGAATTCCGCGCCAATCATAATCACATGGCCATCGTCATCGACGAATACGGCGGCGTGGCTGGCCTGGTGACCATTGAAGACGTGCTGGAACAGATCGTCGGCGATATCGAAGACGAGCACGACGTCGAGGAAGACAGCTACATCAAGCCGCTGCCCAGCGGTGACTTCCTGATCAAGGCGCTGACCCCGATCGAGAACTTCAACGAGTTCTTCGACAGTGAATTCTCCGACGATGAATTCGACACCGTCGGCGGCCTGGTGATGAGCGCGTTCGGGCATCTGCCTAAACGCAATGAAATTACCGAAATTGGCGCCTATCGCTTCCGCATTCTGAATGCCGACAGCCGCCGGATTCACCTGCTGCGCCTGACTCCTATTGCCCGTTAAGGACTGAAATGCGTTGGATCACCCGCCCCGGCTGGCCCGGTAACCTGCTGGCCGTGGCGGCCGGTGCACTCACCACCCTGGCGTTGGCGCCGTTCGATATCTGGCCACTGGCATTACTGGCTGCCGGTTTTTTCTATGCCGGCTTGCGTGAACTGACGCCCCGTCAGGCGCTGGGGCGTGGCTGGTGTTTCGGCTTTGGCCTGTTTGGCGCCGGCACCAGTTGGATCTACTACAGCATTCACAACTTTGGCGGCGCTTCGGTGCTGCTGGCCGGGTTGCTGATGCTGGCTTTCACCGCTGCGATTGCCTGGTTCTTCGCCCTGCCCGCCTGGCTCTGGGCGCGCTGGCTGCGCCGTAACGAAGCGCCGCTGGCCGATGCCTTGGCCTTTGCCGCGTTGTGGCTGGCCCAGGAAGCGTTCCGTGGCTGGTTTCTGACCGGTTTCCCGTGGCTTTATTCCGGCTACAGCCAACTCAATGGCCCGCTGGCCGGGCTCGCACCATTGGGAGGCATGTGGCTGATTTCCTTCAGCCTGGCGCTGACCGCCGCGCTTGTGTACAACCTGCCACGCCTGATCAAGGCCGGACGCAAAGGGTTTATCGTCGCAGGCCTGCTGTTGCTGGCCGCACCATGGGTCATCGGCCTGTCGCTCAAGGGCCACGCCTGGACCAGCCCTTCGGGCAACCCGCTGAGCGTCGCGGCGATTCAAGGCAACATCGAACAAAGCATGAAGTGGGACCCGGCGCAGCTCAACAAGCAACTGGCGCTGTACCGCGACATGAGCTTGAGCTCCAAACGCGTCGACCTGCTAATCTGGCCGGAAACCGCGGTCCCGGTGCTCAAGGAGTCTGCCGAGGGCTACCTGAACATGATGGGCAGCTTCGCCGCCGAACGTAACTCGACACTGATTACCGGTGTGCCGATCCGCCAGCAAGTGCGCCACGAAAAACGCTACTTCAATGGCATCACCGTGGTAGGCGAAGGCGACGGTACTTACCTCAAGCAGAAACTGGTGCCGTTTGGTGAGTACGTACCACTGCAAGAAGTGCTGCGAGGCCTGATTGCGTTCTTCGACCTGCCAATGTCGGATTTCGCCCGTGGTCCGGCTGATCAGCCGTTGCTGCAAGCCAAGGGCTATCAGATTGCACCATTCATCTGCTACGAAGTGGTCTACCCGGAATTCGCAGCCAGCCTTTCGGCCCGCAGCGACCTGCTGCTGACCATCAGCAACGACACCTGGTTCGGCACCTCCATCGGCCCGCTGCAACACTTGCAGATGGCACAGATGCGCGCCCTGGAAGCCGGACGCTGGATGATTCGCGCCACCAACAACGGCGTCACTGGTTTGATCGACCCATTTGGCAAGATCACCGTGCAGATCCCGCAATTCGAACGCGGCATCCTCTACGGCGAAGTGGTGCCAATGCACAACCTGACACCTTACCTGCAATGGCGTTCGTGGCCGCTGATCATTCTGTGCATGCTGCTGTTCGGTTGGGCGCTACTGGCCAGCCGGATTGCCAAGACGGTTTAACACCCAGGATCCGGGTGCCCGCAAAAAGATCGTCCGAACGCCTTCGGACGATCTTTTGACTTTCAGCGGTAGAACAACGAATAACCGATCTGCCCTACGGCCTCATTCAGCAACAGGCCACTTTGCCAAATCGACTTGAACTCGGGCATCCAGCCTCCGAACGGCTGGGCATTATCAACACCCAAAAAGCCCACTGGTGCAGCCACGACGGTGAAACCTGCCCGCTCGAAACTCCACACTGAACGCGGCATATGCCAGGCCTGGGTCACCACAACCACCCGTTTGATACCCTGCGGCACAAGCACCTCAGCGCTGAACTGAGCGTTCTCCCAGGTCGTGCGACTGCGCCCTTCCTGCCAACTGACCGCCACACCAAAATCATCCTGCATGGACTCGGCCATCATTGCCGCCTCAGTGGGCGGTGTTCCGTAATGCAAGCCGCCACTGGTCAACACCGGCAAACCCGAGGCCTTGGCCAGGCGGGCCGCATAACGCTCGCGCTCCAGCCCCACGCCGGTAGGCTGGTCAGAGCCCCACGCCGGATCGCCCCGTTCCCGGCCCGAGCCCAAGACCACAATCGCATCCGCGCGCTCGGCCAGCGTCGCCCATTCGCTACGGGCCAGTGGCGGATCGCGTTCAAGCGCCCGGGCACTCCATTCCACGACAACTGGCAAACTCATCAACCAAAAACCACCAACCCCCAGCGCAAAAAAAGCGCCTGCCAAGCGGGGTCGGGAGCGACGGAACCACCAGGCAGCCAGAAGCAACAGCAAAAAAATGCCGGGCGGCAAAAAAAGTTGTTTGACGAAATAACGAAAAGGCATCGAGCATCTCCAAAGATGCCCGAAGCCTAAGTGGGTTGAAGCAAAGCAACAACAGGTTCTGTAGGCATTTCAATCGAAAAGCCTGAACGTGTGACGTCATGCAATGCACTTGAGCGGGGCTGCAGACTCTTATTTGAACAGCTGGGACCGGAGTTTTGCCGCGTCCCCAACAGGTGCTTTGCCTCTCAACCAGATGATTTTGGCCGTATGTGGTACTTCTTTATGTTTTACGGCTTCCAACACGTTTGAATGTGCCTCACGTATGCTGCGGTCCAGATAGGCCTTGATCAACTCAAACTCAGCGCGACTCAAACCACGCAACTCCAACTCGACAGGACGTTCATCGCGCAACTGGCCTGCCGTTCTTGCCGCATCCAGGGCCAGACCAAGACGATCAATCAGCCGTTCGTACAACTCGGGTTTTGTTTCTTTTCGCTGCGACTCAACCATCCGTTCACCTCATTGAACATAAGACTCACTCCCCTTTAAGAGCTTAGTCCCACTGAGAAAACCGGCCTGTTGCCGCGACCAACGGCCCCTGAGGCCCTGCCGGGTGCAATCAGGGTTTCCCTCGGTAGAGCGCGGTCATGTATGCTACGGCGCTTCCTGTAACTCCACTTCCAGCTCGACTGGGCACCGAAAACGCCACATTTGGCGTCGTCACCGCCCAGCGTCGCATTGAAGAGGATTAGGCCACCCCTATTCAGTTCAAAAGTAGCCATGCACGAACAATATCAGCCCCGTGAAATCGAAGCCGCCGCCCAGTCGTTCTGGGACGAGCAAAAGTCCTTTGAAGTCAGTGAACAGCCAGGCAAGGAGACGTTCTACTGCCTGTCGATGTTCCCTTACCCCAGCGGCAAGCTACACATGGGGCATGTGCGCAACTACACCATCGGCGACGTGATCTCCCGCTATCAGCGCATGCAAGGCAAAAACGTCCTGCAACCCATGGGTTGGGATGCCTTCGGCATGCCGGCAGAAAACGCCGCGATGAAAAACAACGTCGCACCGGCCAAGTGGACTTACGAAAACATCGCCTACATGAAGACCCAGCTGCGAAGCCTGGGCCTGGCGGTCGACTGGTCGCGCGAAGTCACCACCTGCAAACCTGATTACTATCGCTGGGAACAATGGCTGTTCACTCGCCTGTTCGAAAAAGGCGTGATCTATCGCAAGAACGGCACCGTCAACTGGGACCCGGTAGACCAGACCGTTCTGGCCAACGAACAGGTGATCGATGGTCGCGGCTGGCGTTCCGGCGCGCTGATCGAGAAGCGCGAAATCCCGATGTACTACTTCAAGATCACCGCCTACGCGGATGAGTTGCTGGAGAGTCTCGACGATTTGCCAGGCTGGCCTGAGCAAGTCAAAACCATGCAGCGCAACTGGATCGGCAAATCCCGCGGCATGGAAGTGCAGTTCCCATACAACGTCGACTCGATCGGCGAAACCGGCACACTGAAAGTCTTCACCACCCGTCCGGACACCCTGATGGGCGCGACCTACGTTGCCGTGGCAGCCGAGCACCACCTGGCGACCCTGGCGGCGCAGAACAACCCTGAACTGCAAGCGTTCATTGCTGAATGCAAAGGCGGCAGCGTGGCCGAAGCCGACGTTGCCACCCAGGAGAAAAAAGGCCTGCCGACCTCGCTGTTCGTCGAGCACCCGTTGACCGGCGAAAAGCTGCCGGTCTGGGTCGCCAACTACGTGCTGATGCACTACGGCGATGGCGCGGTTATGGCTGTGCCGGCTCACGATGAGCGTGACTTCGAATTCGCCACCAAGTACGGTCTGCCGATCAAATCCGTGGTGCGCACCAGCGCAGGCGACGAGAACCCGGCCCCATGGCAAGACGCCTACGGCGAATACGGCACGCTGATCAATTCCGGTGAATTCGACGGCCTGGACTTCGCTGGCGCGTTCGACGCCATGGAAGTTGCCCTGATCAAGAAAAATCTCGGCGCCTCGCGCACCCAGTTCCGTCTGCGCGACTGGGGCATCAGCCGTCAGCGTTACTGGGGCTGCCCGATCCCGATCATCCACTGCGATACCTGCGGTGACGTGCCGGTGCCGGAAGACCAGCTGCCTGTCGTGCTGCCCGAAGACGTCGTACCCGACGGCGCCGGTTCGCCTTTGGCGCGCATGCCCGAGTTCTATGAATGCAGCTGCCCGAAATGCGGCAAACCGGCCAAGCGTGAAACCGACACCATGGACACCTTCGTCGAGTCGTCCTGGTACTACGCCCGTTACGCCTCGCCGCATTACGAAGGTGGTTTGGTCGACCCGGCTGCTGCCAACCACTGGCTGCCGGTCGATCAATACATCGGCGGCATCGAACACGCCATTCTTCATCTGCTCTACGCGCGCTTCTTCCACAAACTGATGCGCGACGAAGGCCTGGTCAGCTCCAACGAGCCATTCAAGAACCTGCTGACCCAGGGCATGGTGATCGCCGAGACTTACTACCGTCGCGAAGCCAATGGCAGCTTCACCTGGTACAACCCGGCGGACGTTGAACTCGAGCGCGACAGCAAGGCCAAGATCATTGGTGCCAAGCTGATCAGCGACGGCCTGCCCGTCGAAATCGGCGGCACCGAGAAGATGGCCAAGTCGAAAAACAACGGCGTTGACCCGCAGTCGATGATCGACCAGTACGGCGCCGACACCTGCCGCCTGTTCATGATGTTCGCCTCGCCGCCCGACATGAGCCTGGAGTGGTCCGACTCCGGCGTCGAGGGCTCGCACCGTTTCCTCAAGCGTGTCTGGCGCCTGGCGCAGACCCACGTTGGCCAAGGCCTGCCGGGCGCACTGGATCTCGGTACGCTGAACGACGAACAAAAAGTCATTCGTCGGGCTATCCACCTGGCAATCAAACAGGCCAGCCAGGACGTCGGCCAGTACCACAAATTCAACACCGCCATCGCTCAGGTGATGACGCTGATGAACGTGCTGGAAAAAGCCCCGCAAGGCACCGATCAGGATCGCGCGCTGATTCACGAAGGCCTGGAAACCGTTGCCCTGTTGCTGGCGCCCATCACGCCGCACATCAGCCATGAACTGTGGCATCGACTGGGTCACGCCGATCCAGTGATCGACGCCGGCTGGCCGGTTCTGGATGACAGCGCGCTGGTGCAGGACAGCCTGCAACTGGTGATTCAGGTCAACGGCAAGCTGCGCGGTCAGATCGAAATGCCTGCCAGCGCCAGCCGCGAAGAAGTTGAAGCCGCTGCGCGGACCAATGAAAACGTGCTGCGTTTCACCGAAGGCCTGACTATTCGTAAAGTGATCGTAGTGCCCGGCAAACTGGTCAATATCGTCGCTAGCTAATTGGATCAGGCGCCAGGTCGCTGACCTGGCGCCGAACAAATCCTCCAGGGCCGCACAGTCGACCCACATGGTTTGAAGGGGAGCACCAAGATGATCAAACGCAATCTGCTGGTTATGGGCCTCGCGGTACTGCTGAGCGCCTGCGGCTTCCAGCTGCGCGGCACCGGCACCACCGAGCTCGCTATCAAAGAACTCGACTTGAATGCCCGCAACGCCTACGGTGAGACCGTCACGCAACTGCGTCAGGTACTTCAGAACAGCGGCGTCAAAGTCTACGCCGGCGCGCCGTACAAGCTGACGCTGACTGATGAACAGGAATCCCAGCGCGCCCTCAGCTATGCCGGTGCAGGCCGCTCGGCCGAATACGAGCTGACCTCCGTGCTGTACTACGATATTCAGGGTCACGATAATCTGTCGTTACTCAGTGACAAGTTGCAAGTGCAGAAAGTCTTCCTCCACGACGGTAACAACCTGGTAGGTTCCGACCAGGAAGCGGCCGAAACACGTCAGGAAATGCGTCGTGACCTCGTACAGCGCATGGTGCTGCGTCTGCAACAGCTGAGCCCGGAACAACTGGATAAACTGCAGCAAACCGCGGATGCCAGAGCCAAGGCTGACGCCGAAGCACTGAAAGCGGCACAAAAGGCTGAAGCGGAAACGCCTCGCCAATCGCCTCTGCATTTGCAGAACCAATAAGCCTTACGGGGCGCTCCAGCGCCCCGTTCGCCTCTTCTTATGAAGCTTGCCCCCGCCCAGCTCGCCAAACATCTGCAAGGCAACCTTGCGCCTGTGTACATTATCAGTGGCGATGACCCGTTGCTGTGCCAGGAAGCCGCCGATGCCATCCGTTCTGCTGCCCGCCAGCAAGGCTTCGATGAGCGCCAGGTGTTCAGCGCCGATGCCAGCTTCGATTGGGGCACGCTGCTGCAAGCGGGCGCCAGCATGTCGCTCTTCGCCGAAAAGCGCTTATTGGAACTGCGTCTGCCTTCTGGCAAGCCCGGTGACAAAGGCGCTGCTGCGTTCATTGAATACTGCTCGCGCCCTGCCGAAGACACCCTGCTGCTGATCAGTCTGCCCAAGCTCGACGCCAGTGCGCAGAAAACCAAGTGGGGCAAAGCGCTGATCGAAGGTCAGCAAACCCAGTTCGTGCAGATCTGGCCGGTGGATGCCAGCCAGCTGCCACAATGGATTCGTCAACGCTTGTCTCAGGCCGGTCTTTCCGCCAGCCAGGACGCTGTCGAACTGATTGCCGCGCGAGTGGAAGGCAACCTGCTGGCCGCCGCGCAGGAAATTGAAAAGCTCAAACTGATGGCCGAAGGTGGTCAGATCACCGTCGATACGGTGCAAGCCGCGGTTGCCGACAGTGCACGCTTCGATGTCTTCGGGCTGGTGGATGCGATTCTCAACGGTGAAGCCGCCCACGCCTTGCGCATGCTCGAAGGCCTGCGCGGCGAAGGCGTCGAACCGCCGGTGATTCTCTGGGCCCTGGCCCGAGAGCTGCGCCTGCTGGCCAACCTGTCGCTGCAATACAGCCAAGGGGTGCCGCTGGACAAAGCCTTCGGCTTGGCGCGTCCACCGGTCTGGGACAAACGCAAGCCCCTGATGAGCAAAGCCCTGCAACGTCACTCAGCCCAGCGTTGGGGACAACTTCTGCTCGATGCCCAGCGTATCGATGCGCAGATCAAAGGTCAGGCTGCGGGCTCACCGTGGATGAGCCTGAGTCGGTTGTCATTGTTGATGGCCGGCCAGCGGTTGGCATTGCCGGCCGAGTGATCGGACATAGTGGCGAGGGAGCTTGCTCCCGACGGGCCGGTCCGCGCTCGGAAACGGACGAATGGTCCTACACATTGTAGGGGCTGGACAGAATCTCGACTCTGTCCGATGATCTGCACCGCAAAAGCCATCCACAGTAGAGATCTCACCATGAGCAAGCCATCAAAGCATGGCCCCAACAAGGCCAAATCCATCATCGCCCAGCCACTGTTCCGCAGCCGTCAGGAACGAGCCGGCAAGGGCAAAGGCAGCTACCGCCGCGAAGCCTTCCAGTCTAAAAGCTGGGAGGCTTCTTACTTTCTGGCCGCTTGAAGGCAGAGAATCCCTTGGCGTGATAAGGTCGACACCTGATTCGTATTCTCTGGACCTGTGCATGCCCTTTTGTATTTCCCGTCGTTGGCACTTACGCCAATTGATTGCTGCCTCCAGCCTTGTTCTGTTAGTCGCCTGCGCGGAAAAACCGACCGCCGCCGACGCCCAACCGCTTCAGACCGCTCCTGCTGCCCCCGCTCCCGCCGTTACTCCTCCAATCGCCCAGACTGGCGAGGACCTGGACATTCAGCCAGCACAGACTTTCGCCGAATGGCTGGCAGCCTTTCGCAAAGACGCCCTGGCCGCTGGCATCAACCCCGACCTTTTCGACCGGGCCTTCGCGGGTATCACGCCGGACATGAGCGTAATCCGCGCCGACCGCAGCCAACCGGAATTCGCTCGTCCGGTCTGGGAATACCTCGACGGCGCACTGTCTGCCTCGCGAGTACGTAAGGGCCAGGCACTGCTCAACCAATATGCCGGGATCCTGCAAAGCATCGAGCAACGTTATGGCGTTGATCGCCAGGCACTGGTAGCGGTCTGGGGTATGGAAAGTAACTTCGGCAGCTTCCAGGGTGACAAGTCGGTGATCCGTTCACTGGCGACCCTGGCCTACGAAGGCCGGCGGCCAGAGTTTGCCCACAGCCAATTGCTGGCAGCTCTGCAGATTCTCCAGCAGGGTGATATCGAGCCCGAGAAGATGCTCGGCTCCTGGGCGGGCGCCATGGGGCAAACCCAGTTCATGCCGACCACCTACAACACCCACGCGGTGGACTTCGACGGTGATGGTCGACGCGATATCTGGGGCAGCCCGACCGACGCCCTGGCCTCGACCGCTCACTACCTGCAAAGCTCCGGCTGGCAGAAAGGTCAGCCGTGGGGGTTCGAAGTACAAATGGCGACCGGTTTCGACTATGCACTGGCCGATGGCTCGATCCGCAAGACAGTCGCCGAGTGGCTGCAATTGGGGCTTAAACTCCCCAGCGGTGTGAAGGTACCGCTCGGTTCCGAACAACTGTCCGCGGCCCTGTTGCTGCCAGCGGGTTATCGCGGTCCGGCGTTCCTGATCCTCGACAACTTCCGCGCCGTTCTCAAGTACAACAATTCGTCGTCTTATGCCTTGGCTGTAAGCCTGCTGTCCGAGCGTTTTAACGGTGCCGGCCTGATCAGCGGCGAATGGCCGAAAGATGACCTGCCATTGAGCCGCTCCGAGCGGATCGAGCTGCAAAACCTGCTGAGCGCCAACAGCTACGATGCAGGCAATGCCGACGGCATCATCGGCGCCAATACCCGCAAGGCGATTCGCACCGCACAGCAATCTTTTGGATTGCCGGCTGATGGCTATCCGACGCATAAGCTGTTGGAAAGTTTGCGTAACCGCTAGTCAGCCTTATGGCTACAACCGCATCGCGAGCAAGCCCCCACACGGGATTCAGGTCGCACACAAACGCTGTGTTCGCTGAAGAGTGCGGGCCTGCTCGCGATAGCGGCCTGCCAGACAGCGAAAATTTAAGGTTTGATTACCACATCCTGCTCCAGCACCAGCTCCCTGCGCCCTGCATCCAGCCGGACCAGTGCGCCCATGGGCAGCGTCAGGTTGGGATCGCAATGGCCGCTGCACCAGCCAGCCAACACCGGAATACGCAACGGTTCAAAGGTTTGCTTGAGCAACCGCGCCAACGCCTCGCCATCCACCCCCGCCACATCTCCCACCAGCACCCCACGCAACTTGCCAAGGGTTCCGGCCAGGCGCAGCTGGGTCAGCAACCGGTCGATGCGGTACAGCGGCTCGTTGACGTCCTCGATGAACAGAATCACGCCTTCGGCATCAATCTCATAGGGCGTGCCCATGGACGCAGCGATCATCGACAGGTTGCCGCCCAGCAAACGTCCATGAGCGACACCTGGCTCGATCGTCGTCAAGGGGTAGGCCACTGGGTGTGCCAACAGGCTTCCGGCCTTCAGCTGCCCGCTGAGCAGGTTGAACAGCGATGACTCAGTGGGCTGCTGTTTATCCCCCAGCAGATCGGCATTGAGCATCGCCCCATGGAAGGTCACGAAACCTGCGTAGCGACTGATGGCCAGGTGCAGCGCAGTGATGTCGCTGTAGCCGACAAACGGCTTTGCATTGCATCGCAGCAGCTCGAAATCGATTCGGTCCAGCAACCGGGGGCTGCCATAACCACCGCGCAGACAGAGAATGGCATCGATGGCCGTGTCGGCAAAAGCATCATGCAGATCCTTCAGGCGAACGTCGTCGCTGCCCGCCAGGTAGCCGTCTGTCTCCAGGACGCCCGGGAAAATCCGTAGCGAATACCCCCGTGCATGCATCCATTGAAGGGCCTTTTCGGTATCCAGTGCCGCCGGCCCTGCCGGTGCAATAACGCCGATCAACCCTTCGGCAGGCAATGCCGGGACCGGAGCGTGCTCACAAACGATAGGGGTCGAGCGAGTGGTCATCCGTGATTCTCCCTGCGTGAATGTTTCAACACACAGTAGTCAGGAACGGGAACAAACAGAAGAGGGTCAGCCGCCCCGCAAGAGGCGGGAAATGACTGAATGTGACGTATCACCGTGGTCAGTGCCCGGGAACAAAAAAGCCCGCAACGCGTAAGCCTTGCGGGCATTGTCGATCAGGACGACATCAACTCGGCCTTAACCAGTTTCGCCTGTTCGTCGGCGTGGTACGAGGAACGCACCAGCGGGCCCGACGCAACGTTCTTGAAGCCCATTTTGTAGCCTTCTTCGGCAAACCAGGCGAACACATCCGGGTGCACGAAGCGCTGGACCGGCAAGTGGTTGCGCGAGGGTTGCAGGTACTGGCCGAGAGTCAGCATGTCGATGTCGTGTTCGCGCATGCGCTTCATGACTTCGATGACTTCTTCATCGGTTTCGCCCAGCCCCAGCATCAAGCCAGACTTGGTCGGAATATGGGGCATCATTTGCTTGAACTTCTGCAGCAAGGTCAGCGACCACTGGTAATCGGAACCCGGACGTGCAGCCTTGTACAGGCGCGGTACGGTTTCCAGGTTGTGGTTGAACACATCCGGCGGCTCGGCGGCGGTGATTTCCAGCGCCACGTCCATCCGGCCACGGTAGTCCGGGACCAGGGTTTCGAGCTGTACATCCGGCGACAACTTGCGGATTTCGCGGATGCAGTCGGCGAAGTGCTGGGCACCGCCGTCACGCAGGTCGTCGCGGTCTACCGAGGTGATCACCACGTACTTCAGACGCAGGTCGGCGATGGCGATGGCCAGGCTTTGCGGCTCGTTGACGTCCAGTGGCTTCGGACGACCGTGGCCAACATCGCAGAACGGGCAACGACGGGTACAGATGTCGCCCATGATCATGAAGGTCGCGGTGCCACCGGAGAAACACTCACCCAGGTTCGGGCAGGATGCTTCTTCGCAGACGCTGTGCAGCTTGTGTTTACGCAGCAGGGCCTTGATGCGGTCGACTTCCGGGGAAACCGGGATGCGTACGCGAATCCAGTCAGGCTTTTTCGGCAACTCGGTGGTCGGAATGATCTTCACCGGAATGCGCGCAACCTTTTCGGCACCGCGCAGCTTTACGCCAGCTTCCACTTTGGCACGCGGGGCCGGGCGCTCGGTAACATCCAGCGTCGGGATCATGGTTTGCACAGCGTCTTGCGCAGTAGTCATATCAGTCGATTCCGCCCGTTAGGGTCGTCTGCTCAGCATAGTCGAGGTGTTTGACAAGCTGCGCACGCAGCCGGGCACTAACCTCGGCAAATTCAATCGGCCCGGTGTGATCGCGCAGCTGGGTCATGGCCAGCCCGGCGTATCCACAGGGGTTAATCCGTCGAAACGGTTCCAGGTCCATATCCACGTTCAGGGCCAGGCCATGAAAGGAGCAACCGTGGCGGATCCGCAGACCCAGAGAAGCGATTTTTGCACCGTTGACGTAGACGCCCGGTGCATCGGCCTTGGCTACAGCGGTTACGCCGTAGCTGGCCAGCAGCTCGATCAGGCACTGCTCCATCCGGCTGACCAGGTCGCGCACGCCGAAACCCAGCTTGCGTACGTCCAGCAGCAGATAAGCCACCAACTGACCCGGGCCGTGGTAAGTCACTTGACCACCACGGTCAACCTGCACCACCGGAATATCGCCGGGGAGCAGCAGATGCTCAGCCTTGCCGGCCTGGCCCTGGGTGAAAACCGGCGGGTGCTCGACCAGCCAGATTTCATCGGCTCGGTCGCTGCCGCGCTCGTTGGTGAACCGTTGCATGGCATGCCAGACCGGCTCGTAAGCCAGCTGGCCGAGCTCGCGAAAGCCCAGCGGCTCGGACATCACAACACCATGTGCACGAAACCGGTCGCACGCAACTCGCTGTTGATGTTGTACAGCTGGTCCTGGTCGGTGGCGACGATGTGCAACTGGATCGTGGTGTACTTGCCGTTGGTGCTTTGGCGCTCATCCACACGGTCATGGTTGATCGTCGCGTGTTTCTTGACGATCTCGATGATCTTGTCTTTGTTGCCTACACCCGTATCGCTGATTACCTTAACCGGATAATCAACGTTGGGAAATTCGATCTTTGGCGCCTTTACTTCGGTGTCTGTCATGGCGTAACGGCCTCGTAAGCCGTGGCAACGGACATGGCCCCGCTCCAGATTGGAACGCAGCCATGCAGGTCCACACTAATCAGTTGAACAAGCCGTAGAAGAATAGACGGATGCTATCCCACATGCGGCGGAAGATACCACCTTCGTCAACAGCGTCCAGTGCGATCAGGTCGGCACTGTGCACGACTTTATCGTCCAGTTTCACTTCGACTTTACCAATCACGTCACCCTTGGCGATCGGCGCAACCAGGTGCGGGTTCATGCTCATGCTCGCAGCCAGTTTCTTCAACTGACCTTTAGGCATGGTCATGGTCAGGTCTTCAGCCAAACCGGCTTTAACCTGATTGGTGGTGCCTTTCCAGACTGGAGCCTGAGCCAGCTCGGCGCCCTTCTGGTAGAAGGTCTGGGTTTCGAAGAAACGGAAACCGTAAGTCAGCAGCTTCTGGGTTTCAGCAGCACGAGCCGTTTCGCTGTTGGTGCCGAACACCACAGCGATCAAACGCATGCCTTCACGTACAGCCGACGACACCATGCAGTAGCCGGCTTCATCGGTGTGACCGGTTTTCAGACCATCGACGGTCTTGTCACGCCACAGCAGCAGGTTGCGGTTCGGTTGCTTGATGCCGTTCCAGAAGAACTCTTTCTGCGAGTAGATCGCGTAGTGAGCCGGATCTTCGTGGATGATCGCGCGGGCCAGCAGCGCCATGTCGTGGGCCGACGAGTAGTGCTCCGGGTTCGGCAGGCCGGTCGGGTTCATGAAGTGACTGTTGCTCATGCCCAGATCGGCGACGGTTTTGTTCATCATGTCGGCGAACGCGTCTTCGCTACCGGCGATGTGCTCGGAGAGCGCAACACTGGCGTCGTTACCCGACTGAATGATGATGCCGTGCAGCAGGTCGCTGACCGTTACCTGAGAGCCGACCTTGATGAACATCCGCGAACCACCGGTACGCCAGGCGTTCTCGCTGACGGTCACCGGATCGTTTTCGCCGATCTGGCCGCGACGGATTTCCAGGGTCGCGATGTAGGCCGTCATCAGTTTGGTCAGGCTGGCCGGTGGCAGGCGCTGGTCACCATTGTTCTCGACCAGCACGTTACCGCTGCTGGCGTCCATGAGCACATAGGCCTTGGCAGCCAGTTGCGGTGGCGACGGCATCATCTCTGCCGCCCACGCAGCAGGTGTGATGATCAGCGGGACAAGCAGGCACAGGCGTTTGGCAAAGGTGGTGATGTTCATCCGTCTCTCGAAATTGCTAATGGAAACTTGCCCGCACGGGCAAAACTAATCTGACAACCGTTACCCGGTTGTCGCGTGTTCAGTTGCTCACTCTATGGCCCTTCACGAGCTTTTGTTGTTCGACGAGCCAACAACCGGAACCCGACCCTGCAAAGGCCAGGCCCTCAATCCGATGTCACTTATTCTGCTGTTACGACGCTAGGCTGGCCGAGATTGGCCAGTCGAACGCTGTTTTGCACTTGCTGGATTTCACCCTGAGTACCGATTGGCCCCAGGCGTACCCGATGTAGCGTCTGTTGATTGCGTACGATCGAGCTGATGAAGACCGGGGCCTGCACCATCCCGCTCAGCTTCGACCTCAGCAGTTCTGCAGCGTCCGGGTTGGCGAAGGCGCCCACCTGAAGATACTGGCCAGAGGCTTGTGCAGAAGCGCTTTTTTTCGCATCCAGCTGCGCGGGCACAACGGCCGCGGCATGTTGCTGTGGTGGCGGCGTCCATTGCTCGACCGTGCCGGCCGAAGCCGTCAGCACGGGCGCGGCAGATTGCGCCACTTGCGGTTCGTTCAGCATCAACGGTGCCGGCCGGCCGCGCTGGGCCCACCACTCTTGCGGGTCAATGCCCTCGACCTTGACCCGCGCAGTGCCGATTTCGGCATAGCCGAGCTTCTTGGCAGCAGCGTAAGACAAGTCGATGATCCGGTCCGAGTAGAACGGCCCACGATCGTTGACTCGCAGAATCACGCTCTTGTTGTTGTCCAGGTTGGTCACCCGGACATAACTCGGCAACGGCAGGGTCTTGTGCGCGGCACTCATGCCGTACAAGTCATAGACTTCGCCGTTGGCGGTGTTCTGGCCGTGAAACTTGGTGCCGTACCAGGACGCCGTGCCCGAGGCGACATAGTTCTTCGACTCGTTCATCGGAAAGTAGTTTTTGCCCAGCACCGTGTACGGGTTGGCCTTGTAGGGCCCTTGGTGCAAGGTAGGCGTGGCGTCCGGAATGCGCGAAATATCGACATCCCACCACGGCGCGCCGTCTTTATGGGCGCGATTGATATCCAGACCGGGCATTGCGCGAATGCCGGACGATGATTTCTGCTGCGGTGAGCGACTGGTCGAACAACTGACCACCAGCAACGATAGTGCGGCGAAAGCCATCAGCTTCAGGGGTTTACGAATCGGCATTGCCCGCATTACTTGACGCCCCGTGCTTGGACCAGCAGTTCAGACAGCTGATGCACGGCCATGGCGTACATCACGCTGCGGTTATAGCGCGTGATTGCGTAAAAATTATTCAGACCCATCCAGTATTCTGGACCATTGTCGCCTTCCAGGCGAAAAGCCGTGACCGGCATATCATCGCGCAGCGCATCATGACTTGACCAGCCCAGCGCCCGCAACTCCCTGACCGTTTTGACCGGCTCGATTCCCGGGCTCAACCCATCGTCGACCTGATCGCCACGCACTGTGGCCTGGCTGACCACTGTCTCGCCGGCGACCCAGCCGTGACGCTTGAAGTAACTGGCAACGCTGCCGATGGCATCGTCAGGGTTGGTCCAGATATTAATGTGGCCATCACCGTCGAAATCCACAGCATAGGCGCGAAAGCTGCTCGGCATGAATTGCGGCAAGCCCATGGCACCGGCGTAAGAGCCCTTGAGGGTCAACGGGTCGAGCTGTTCTTCACGGGCCA
Source organism: Pseudomonas sp. GW821-FHT01E05 (assembly GCF_059422425.1). NCBI lineage: Bacteria > Pseudomonadati > Pseudomonadota > Gammaproteobacteria > Pseudomonadales > Pseudomonadaceae > Pseudomonas > Pseudomonas sp. GW821-FHT01E05. The sequence continues at coordinate 102,428 of NZ_JBWKWW010000014.1, read as the reverse complement.
GCAGCAGGAACTCACGCAACTCTTTGCGGAAGAATTCGGCGCGTGGCGGGTAGTCAAAGCTCAGGGTCGACAAGGCGTCGATCACCCGATAGTTGCCGGTATTGCGGCCGAAGAAGGTTTCAACGCCGATGATCGACACGATCACCTGAGCCGGAACCCCATATTCCTGCTCGGCACGGGCCAGCACAGCTTCGTGTTGACGCCAGAAATCCACACCGCGGGCGATGCGCGCGTCGGTGATGAACATCGGGCGGTATTCCTTCCACTGCTTGACCCGCTCGGCAGGCCGGGAAATCGCGTCGAGAATCGATTGTTTGCGCTCGGCTTCACGGAACACGCCCATCAGCTGTTCCCCGGCGAAACCATAGTCGCGGGTCATTTCACCGACGAATTCGGCCACTTGCGGCGAACCTTCATAATCGCCGGCCAACGCTTCCTGCGCCGCACCAAGAATGCCTACCAGGCCGACCCACGGAGCGTATCGAGCAGCCCAGCGACGCATTACCTGCATTGAAATCTTCACCTTATTCAAACCTGCGCGATCCACTTACGATGGGTATGGATCGACATCAAAACCCCAAACGCTGACAGCAGCGTCACCAGCGAAGTTCCTCCATAGCTAATGAATGGCAATGGCACCCCCACTACCGGCAACAGGCCGCTGACCATACCGATGTTGACGAAAACGTAAACAAAAAACGTCATGGTCAGGCTGCCGGCGAGCAATTTGCCGAACAATGTCTGCGCCTGAGCGGTAATCACCAGCCCACGACCGATCAACAGCAAATAGATCAGCAACAACGCACAGATGCCCACCAGACCGAACTCCTCGCCCATGACCGCGATGATGAAGTCGGTGTGGCTTTCCGGCAAAAAGTCCAGATGGGACTGGGTGCCGAGCAGCCAGCCTTTACCGAATACGCCACCTGAACCGATGGCGGCTTTGGACTGAATGATGTTCCAGCCGGTGCCGAGCGGGTCACTCTCCGGATCGAGGAAGGTCAGGATCCGCTGCTTCTGGTAGTCATGCATGATGAAGAACCACATGGCGATCGCCACGGGAACGGTTGCGGCGATCACGCTGAGGATCCAGCGCCAGCGCAGGCCGCCCATGAACAGCACGAACGCGCCGCCCGCCAGAATCAGCAACGAGGTGCCAAGGTCGGGCTGGCGCACGATCAGAATGAACGGAACCCCGATCAGCATCAGGCTGATGCCCACATGCTTGAGTTGCGGAGGCAAGGTGCGCTTGGCCAGGTACCAGGCGATGGTCGCCGGCATGATGATCTTCATGAATTCCGAGGGCTGGAAGCGGATCACCCCGGGAATGTTGATCCAGCGTGTGGCGCCCATGGCGTTGTGGCCCATGACGTCCACCACCACCAACAACACGACACCCAGCACATAGGCCAATGGCACCCAACGCGCCATGAACCTGGGCTCCAGCTGAGCAATGATGACCATCGACACCAGACCGATGCCAAACGAGGTGGCCTGTTTGATCAGCAGATCCCAGCTCTTGCCACTGGCCGAATACAGCACGAACAGACTGCCCGCCGCGAGCGTCAGCAGCAGGATCAGCAAGGGGCCATCAATGTGCATGCGTTGCAATAGCGTCGCGCGGCGACGCATCACATCCTCACTGGAGAGGATGCGATCAAAATTACTCTTCACGGGCCGTAGCCTCCGCGCTTGTAGGGCTGGCAAACTCAGGCTTGAGCTGGCCGTTCTGGCCCAGTAGCCAGGCATCCATCACCTGACGCACTACCGGTGCGGCGACGCCGGAGCCGGACTCGCCGTTCTCGACCATGACCGCCACTGTGATTTTCGGGTTATCGGCCGGAGCAAAACCGACGAACAAGGCGTGGTCGCGGTGACGCTCCTGAACCTTGGAACGGTCGTACTTCTCGCCCTGTTTGATCGCCACCACCTGGGCCGTACCGCTTTTGCCGGCAATCCGGTATGGCGAGCCGATGGCAGCCTTGCGCGCGGTACCGCGGGCACCGTGCATCACCTGCTGCATGCCGTGATTGACCTTCATCCAGTCGGACGGATCGCGCAGGACGATGTCCGCCATCGGGTTCGCATCGACCGGTTTCTCTCCTTCGATGGTTTTCGCCAGATGCGGGCGATTCCACTTGCCCTTGTTGGCCACCAACGCCGTGGCCTGAGCCAATTGCAACGGCGTCGACTGCATGTAGCCCTGACCGATACCCAGAATCAGCGTCTCGCCCGGGAACCAGGCCTGACGACGGGTAATCCGCTTCCATTCACGCGTTGGCATCAGCCCTGGCGACTCTTCGAACATGTCCAGGGAAACTTTCTGACCGATGCCGAATTTGCCCAGGTAAGAGGACAGTCGATCGATCCCCAGCTTGTGCGCCAGGTCATAAAAGTAGGTGTCGTTGGAACGCATGATCGCCGTATCCAGATCCACATAGCCGTCACCGGTGCGGTTCCAGTTCCGGTACTTGTGGTCGTAGTTGGGCAACATGTAGTAACCCGGGTCGAAGACCCGGGTCGAGGCGGTGACCACGCCAGAGTCCAGCCCGGCAATCGCCACCGCCGGTTTGATCGTCGACCCCGGCGGATACAGACCACGCAGGACCCGGTTGAACAGTGGGCGATCGATGGAGTCGCGCAACTCGGCGTAAGCCTTGAAGCTGATGCCGGTGACAAACAGGTTCGGATCGAAACTCGGCTGGCTGACCATCGCCAGAACCTCGCCGGTATTCGGGTCCAGAGCCACCACCGCGCCACGTCGACCGCCCAGGGCGAGTTCGGCGGCCTCCTGCAATTTGATGTCCAGGCTCAGGACAATGTCCTTGCCGGGAATCGGATCGGTACGCTTGAGTACCCGCAACACGCGACCACGGGCATTGGTCTCGACTTCTTCGTAACCGACCTGACCGTGCAATTCGGGCTCGTAAAAGCGCTCGATGCCGGTTTTACCAATTTGATGGGTGCCGCTGTAACCCACCGGATCCAGAGTCTTGAGCTCTTTCTCGTTGATCCGCCCCATGTACCCGACCGAGTGTGCAAAATGCGCGCCCTGCGGATAGTGGCGCACCAGCTGCGCAACCACTTCAACGCCCGGCAGGCGGAACTGATTCACCGCAATCCGGGCGATCTGCTCTTCCGTCAGCTCGAACAGGATCGGCACCGGCTCAAACGGTCGGCGCCCCTGCTTCATGCGTTTTTCGAAGACCACCCGGTCTTCGGGCGTCAGTTGCAGCACTTCAACGATCACATCGAGCACTTGCTTCCAGTCACCCGAACGCTCGCGGGTCATGCTCAGGCTGAAGCTGGGCCGATTATCGGCCACCACAACGCCATTGCGGTCGAAGATCATCCCGCGGGACGGCGGAATCGGCTGCACATGAACGCGATTGTTCTCCGACAGCGTGGAGTGATACTCGTACTGGATCACCTGAAGGAAATACAGCCGCGCGATCAGCACGCCGATCAGCGTTACCACCGCAATTGCACCGAACACGACCCGGCCACGCACCAGACGGGCGTCTTTCTCGTGGTCCTTGATGCGGATCGGCTGAGACATGAGGGCGCTGAACTACTTGTGGTAAGGGTGCCCGGACAGCACTGTCCAGGCGCGATACAGCTGTTCACCGATCAGAATCCGCACCAGCGGATGCGGCAAGGTCAGCGGCGACAGCGACCAGCGCTGATCGGCCCGCGCGCAGACTTCAGGCGCCAACCCCTCGGGGCCGCCAACCATGAAATTCACCGTACGCGAATCCAGCCGCCAGCGATCGAGCTCGACCGCCAGTTGCTCGGTGCTCCAGGGCTTGCCGTGCACTTCAAGGGTAACGACGCGCTCGTTCGGGCCGACCTTGGCCAGCATGGCTTCGCCCTCCTGGCGAATGAAGCGCGCCACGTCAGCGTTCTTGCCACGGGTGTTGAGCGGTATTTCCACCAGCTCCAGCGCCAGCTCGGATGGCAGACGCTTGGCATACTCATGCCAGCCTTCTTCCACCCATTTGGGCATGCGGGAACCGACGGCGATCAGACGCAGTCGCACAGCGGCCCCTTATTCCTGGTCGCGGTTGAGCTTGATGAAGTGCTCGTGGGAGTTTTCCGGGCTGTGGTGAGCAGCATTCAGAGCACGGCTCTGTTCAGCGCCAGACCACAGACGCTCAAGGTCATAGAACTGACGTGCAGAGGCGGTCATCATGTGCACGATGACGATGTCCAGGTCCAGCAGAACCCAGTCGCTGTTGCCTTTGCCTTCTTCGCCCAACGGCTTGAGGCCATGCTTTTTCACTTCTTCGCGAACCTTGTCGAGCATCGCGTTGATCTGGCGAGAAGAGGTACCGGTCGCGATGATCATGTAATCGGTGATGCTGTGCTTTTCGCGCACATCGATTACGTGGATATCTACCGCTTTGACGTCTTCCAGAGCCGCTACTGTCAGCTTGACTACTTCTTCGCCGCTAATTTGTACTTTGTTCGTCATATAAAACTCGTTCAGCTCGTATGTTCGGGCGCTTCAATACACGTTTATTCGTGCCTTGAAGCGCTCCTTTTCAGTTCGACGCACGGTAAAGTCCGTGCGCATCGATGTAGGCCAGGACCGCGTCAGGCACCAGGAAACGTACCGACTTACCGCTGGCCAGCAGTTGACGGATCTGGGTGGCGGATACCGCGAGCGGCGTCTGCCAGACGAATGCAATGTGTCCGCTCGGCCCCTTGAGGGCCAGCGGGTCGCTCACCGAGCGCGCTGCCAGCAGGTTGCGCAGGGCATCCGGCGGTTCGCTGTCGGCATCCGGGCGTTGCAGCACCAGGATGTGGCAATACTGGAGCAACTCTTCCCAGCGATGCCAAGTGGGCAGGCCGCAAAATGCGTCCCAGCCCAAAAGTAGAAATAACTGGTCATCAGCGGCCAACTCGGCCCGCATCAGTTCCAGGGTGTCGATAGTGTAGGACGGTTTGTCCCGTTGCAGCTCACGAGCGTCCACCACCAACGGTGCAACGCCCGCTACCGCACATTCGACCATCGCCAGACGGTCGGGGGCCGAAACCTGTGGCGTATCCCGATGCGGCGGCCTGGCACTGGGTGTCAGACGCAGCTCATCGAGCGCCAGCGATTCGGCAACCTCCAGTGCACCGCGCAAATGGCCGATGTGTACCGGGTCGAAGGTCCCGCCCAGCACGCCAATGCGTCGAGGCAGGGGTTCGCTTGGGGTCACGGTAGCTGACTGGCGTTTATCGGCCAAGTCAGACCGACTCCTGACCGCGCAACTGGCCATCACCGACCACGATGTACTTCTCGCACGTCAAACCTTCGAGCCCCACCGGACCGCGGGCGTGCAGCTTATCAGTAGAAATGCCAATCTCCGCACCCAATCCATACTCGAAGCCATCGGCGAAGCAGGTCGGGGTGTTGATCATCACGGAACTGGAGTCGACCTCAGCAACAAAACGCCGGGCCTCGCCCTGATGCTCGGTAACGATCGAGTCGGTGTGATGGGAGCCGTAATGGTTGATATGTTCGATGGCCTCATCCAGCCCGTCGACCACGCGGATCGACAGGATCGGTGCCAGGTATTCGGTGTTCCAGTCTTCTTCGGTTGCCGCGACCACGTCGATGACTGCGCGAGTTCGCTCGCAACCCCGAAGCTCGACACCCTTGGCGCGGAACTGTTCGGCCATCGCCGGCAAGAAATCGGTGGCCACCGCCTGATCGACCAGCAAGGTTTCCATGGCGCCGCAGATACCATAACGATAAGTCTTGGCGTTGAACGCGATGCGCTGGGCCTTGGGCAATTCGGCGTGGGCACTGACATAAATGTGGCAGATGCCGTCCAGGTGCTTGATCACCGGCACGCGGGCGTCACGGCTGACGCGCTCGATCAGACCCTTGCCGCCACGGGGCACGATCACGTCGACGTATTCGGGCATGGTGATCAGCGCGCCAACGGCTGCGCGATCAGTGACTTCAACCACTTGCACCACGGCAGCCGGCAACCCGGCTTCGGCCAGGCCACGCTGAATGCACGCGGCGATTGCGCGGTTGGAATGAATGGCTTCCGAGCCACCACGCAAGATGGTTGCGTTGCCCGACTTCAGGCACAGGCTCGCGGCGTCGATGGTCACGTTCGGACGCGACTCATAGATAATTCCCACGACGCCCAGCGGCACGCGCATCTTGCCGACTTGAATACCCGATGGCCGATAGCTCATGTCGCGGATCGCGCCAATCGGGTCCGGCAGGCTGGCCACCTGACGCAAACCGACAATCATGCTGTCGATCCGTGCCGGAGTCAGCGCCAGACGCTCAAGCATGGCCGGCTCAAGACCGTTGGCCCGACCAGCGGCCAGGTCCAGTTCATTAGCGGTGGTCAACTCGGCGCGAGCGGCATCCAAAGCCGCGGCGGCAGCGTGCAGCGCGCGGTTTTTCTGCGCGGTGCTGGCACGGCCGATCACGCGGGAGGCTTCGCGGGCAGCGCGACCCAAACGGGTCATGTAGTCAAGAACGGACTCAGTCATGGTCTCTATGGTCTTGGCAAAGAGGAAAGCGGCAGATTATAGCTGTCGCGCTCTCCTACTAACAGCGGTGACGGGCGGATGGTCGAAATGGGGTGCAAATACCCACTGTTCAGCCTCGATTAAGGCTTAAGTTGTTATCATTCGGTCACATTTAGCCGAATTGCCCTTGGCCATCATGTCCAATCTGATCACCGAGAACCCGCCCAACGCCCTGCCTGACCAGTTTTTCAACCGAGACGCTCAGATACTTGCTCGCGATTTACTGGGTAAAGTCATCCGCCATCGGGTCGGTAATCTGTGGCTTTCGGCGCGAATCATTGAGACCGAAGCCTATTACTGTGCCGAGAAAGGCAGCCATGCCTCCCTTGGCTACACGGAAAAACGTAAGGCTTTGTTTCTGGATGGCGGCCACATCTATATGTACTACGCCCGTGGCGGCGATTCGCTGAACTTCAGTGCGCACGGGCCGGGTAATGCCGTCCTGATCAAATCGGCCTATCCGTGGGTCGACGAGTTGTCCGGCCCCGCGAGCCTGGCACAAATGCTCTTGAACAACCCCGACGCCAATGGTCGACCGCGCCCGTCGCAGAAGCTCTGCGCCGGCCAGACTCTGCTATGCAAGGCACTCGGCCTGAAAGTACCCGCCTGGGATGCCAAACGCTTCGATCATGAGTTGCTGTTTGTCGAAGATGTCGGCACGCCACCGGCGCACGTCATTCAAACCACTCGTCTAGGCATTCCGCACGGGCGCGACGAACACTTGATGTACCGCTTCGTCGATGCCGCCTACGCGCCTTATTGCACCCGAAACCCGCTACGCCGTGGCCAGGTCGAAGGTTGCGACTATTTTCTGATCTGAAACCTGTAGGGGCTGGCGACGCCTGCGATCTTCTCTCTGGCACGTACAAAAGCCAGATCAAAAGATCGCAGCCGTAGGCAGTGCCAATATGACACCAATCCAATGGAGTTGAATCGATGGGCCCATGGCTCGATAGCCTGACCGGCTGGTTGACGGCAAACCCGCAATGGCTGGCCGCGGCGGTCTTCATAGTGACGTGCGTGGAGTGCCTGGCGATTGCCGGGCTGATCGTGCCGGGCACGGTATTGTTATTTGCCATCACCGTGCTGGCCGGCAGTGGCGCGCTGTCCCTGGGCGAGACCCTGCTAATGGGTTTTCTCGGTGGCTTGCTTGGCGACGCGGCGTCTTATTTGCTCGGCAGACGCTTCCACCAGAACATTCGTCGCCTGCCGGGGCTGCGCCATCACCCCGAGTGGATCAGCGGCGCCGAGGCGTATTTCCAGCGCTATGGCATCGCCAGCCTGCTGGTCGGGCGCTTTATTGGCCCGTTGCGACCGATGCTGCCGATGGTTGCCGGGATGTTCGACATGCCATTTCCACGTTTTATTGCCGTCAGCGTGCTGGCTGCAGCAGGCTGGACGGTTGCCTATTTGCTGCCGGGCTGGGCCACTGGCGCAGCGATTCGCCTGCCGTTGCCCGAAGGGTTCTGGCCACAAGCCGGGATCGTCGCGGGCAGCATCGCGGTGCTGGTGGGTCTGAGTATCAACAGTACCCTGCGCCGCCACCGCAAGGTCACGCTGCTGATAACAGGCCTGAGCCTGATGATTCTGGCAGGACTGTTTATCGGCTATCCGTACTTGGCTCAGCTCGATCATGGCGTGATGACGCTGGTACAAGAACACCGCAGCCCGTCGATGGATGAGGTGATGGTGGCCCTGACGCAGCTCGGCGAATTTCGCACGATGCTGCTGGCCAGCACTCTGGTGACGATCCTGCTGCTGGCCACCCGGCAATGGCGACACGCTACCTTCGCCGGCGCCACGCTACTGTGCACCGCCCTGGCCAATACCGCGACCAAGTGGTTTTTCGCCCGCATGCGCCCGGAAGTGCTGACTGATCCGCTGACCAGCTACAGCATGCCCAGCGGCCACAGCTCCGGTTCGTTCGCCCTGTTCCTGACTCTGGCGGTACTCGCCGGACGCGGCCAGCCACCGCGGATGCGCCTGACCTGGCTGCTGCTGGGTTGTTTGCCTGCGGCGTCGATCGCACTGTCGCGGGTGTATCTCGGAGCCCATTGGCCGACAGATATCCTGGCAGGCGCCATGCTCGCCGCCTGCTTCTGCGCGGCCAGCCTGGCCCTGAGCCAACGCCAGCGCGCCTTGGGCGTAATGCCGCGCAAAGTCTGGTGGCTGGTACTGCCGGCGCTGGTGGCGTTGTTTGGTTTCTTCGCGCTGTGGCATTTGCCTTATGCGATGGCGCGGTATGCGTATTGAGACGAGCTTGCGGATTGGGCTCCAACCGAAATCCATGCGAGCCATGAGGACGTCTTCGCGGGCAAGCCTCGCTCCTACAAGGACCGCGCAATACCCGTAGGAGCGAGGCTGTTGTGGCTCAATGTTTTTGGACCATGATGTAGGAGTGTCGACCTAAGGAAGCGTCATGGGATATCGGGTTGTTACCTCTGAGGAAAAAGCGGAAGCCATACGCTTGGTTGTGGAGTTCGATCGTTCCCACGCTCTGCGTGGGAATGCAGCCTGTGACGCTCTGCGTCACATTCAAGAGCGGACGCCGAGCGTCCAGTAAGGCATTCCCACGCAGGAGCGTGGGAACGAAGGGTCAAAGGCTAGGCAAACAACTCCCCCTGCAACTCATCAAGCAACGCCTGGATCGCGTCCAGGCGTTGTTGCGGATCGTCCAGTTGCAGCAGGTCGATCTTGTCCAGTTCGGAAAAGGGCAACAGATAAGCCAGCTGATTGGCCAATGATTGCTGGCCCGTTGCCTCGGTGCCCATGTTCAAGGCTTCGACCATCGGGTGCTCGGCCAATGCCTTGAGCAAAGCGATCAAGTCGGCATCTTCATTCTGCAAGGGCTTCTCGGGCAGTTCGCCCAGCCACTCGATCTCGGCCACGGTCAGCTGATCGCGCTGGACCTCGGCGCTCAGCACGCGAAACCGACGCCGGCCTTCCACACGAATCCCCAGCAGGCCGTTGTCCTGCTGCTTGAAGTCGGTGATCACCGCCTCGCACCCGACCCGGGCATAGCCCTCGGGGGCGACACCGACTTCATCGCCTTCGACAATGCACACTACGCCAAAGCCACCGCCCTGTTTCATGCAGCGACCGATCATGTCCAGATAACGCGCCTCGAAGATCTGCAAGTCGAGGATGCACCCTGGAAACAACACTGTGTTCAGAGGGAATAGCGCCAGACTCATAAAGGTTTCCTTAAACCACCATCGACACTGCCAACGGCAGGAACACCGCCGTGGCTACACCCATCAAACTCATCGCCAACGCGGCGAAAGCGCCACATTCTTCACTTTCCTGCAACGCCACCGAGGTGCCGACCGCATGCGCCGTCATGCCCAGCGCCATACCGCGGGCTTCAGGGCTATGGACACCTAAACGAGTCAAAAGACCCGGACCGAAAATCGCCCCGATCACCCCGGTGATCAACACGAATACCGCCGCCAATGCCGCGACACCCCCAATCTGTTCAGCCACCAACATGGCGATTGGCGAGGTCACCGACTTGGGTGCCATGGTCATCAGAACCATGTGTCCGGTGCCGAACCACCAGCCCAGAAACACACCGAGGCCTGTCGCCACCACACCACCTATCACCAGCGTAGTAAATATCGGCCAGAACAGCTGCCGAATCCGCCGCAGATTGAGATAGAGCGGTACCGCCAGGGCAACCGTTGCCGGCCCCAGCAGAATGCTGAGGATCTCGGTACTTTTGCGATATTCGGTGTAGGTCAGGCCGCAACCGACCAGTACGCCGATCACCAACAGCATCGACACCAGCACCGGTTGCAAAAATATCCATCGGGTTTTCTCGAACGCCGCCAACACCAGTTGGTAGGCGCCCAAGGTAATGCCTATGCCAAACAACGGGTGATGAATGACCGCCGCCAGGGCCCCCTGCCAATTGAAGGTCATTGGGTATCCTCCCGACGCGCCTGGCGCTTGACCAACTTGTTCATCAGCACTCCGACGAAAGCCATGGAGATCACCAGCGACAACACCAGCGCGCCGACGATCGCCCAGAAGTCCGCGGCAATGTCGGCGGCATAAACCATCACCCCTACCGCAGGCGGTACCAGCAGCAATGGCAAATAACGTAACAAACTGCTGGCCGCCAGGCTCAACGGTTCAGCGACCTCGCCACGCGAAATCAGAAACGCCAGCAACAGCAGCAGCCCCACAATCGGCCCAGGTAGAACCGGCAAAAACAGGTGATTGATGGCCGTGCCGAGCAATTGAAACAGCACCAGCCAGGTCAGGCCGCGTAACAACATTCATCGTCTCCCGCAAAAAACGCGCCGGGCATTATAAGCATGCCGCGTACTATGAACCGGCATTCGCAAAAACCATAAATGGTTGACCGGAGCAAGTGGCCATGATGATCTAAAGTGGTTGCCAGGGGGCCAACCCCATCATTTAAAAAACTATAAAACCGATGAACCCAAGGAGAGTCTCAATGCCCTATGTTCCAGTTGCAGAGCTCAAAGATTATGTCGGCAAGGAACTCGGACGTTCCGAATGGCTCACGATCGATCAAGACCGCATCAACCTGTTCGCCGAAGCCACTGGCGATTATCAGTTCATCCACGTTGATCCGGTGAAGGCGGCGCAAACGCCGTTTGGCAGCACAATCGCCCACGGCTTTTTGTCGCTGTCGCTGATCCCGAAATTGATGGAGGACCTTCTGGTATTGCCTGAAGGTCTGAAAATGGTCGTCAACTATGGACTGGACAGCGTGCGTTTCATCCAGCCAGTCAAGGTCAACTCCAAAGTCCGGCTCAAGGTCGACCTGACGGAAGTCATCGAAAAGAAACCCGGCCAATGGCTGCTCAAGGCCACAGCCACCCTGGAAATAGAAGGATCGGAAAAACCGGCGTACATTGCTGAACCGCTGTCGCTGGCGTTCGTTTAACCCCTCCCGGATGCGAAGCAGTTCCTGCTGTTTCGCACCGCGTCTCTATATATCAGACACATAGCTGCGGCATACTCGGTCGCCTAATTGCCCGGATCCTGCTATGCGCTCACTTGCACCCCTCGTTTTAACCCTGTTGCTCACCGCGTGCGGCGACGGCGAATCGCTGTTGCCGCCCGATGCCCGCTTGCCAGATGGCGGGCGCTATCACGGCGATGTGGTCAACGGCTTATTGCAGGGGCAGGGCCGCGTCGATTACCCGAATGGCAGCTGGTACGCCGGTCAGTTCGACAAGGGTCAGTGGCATGGCAAGGGTGAATGGCACGGCAGCAATGGCGAGGTTTACAGCGGGCAGTTCCAGCAAGGCCTGTTCGATGGCCAGGGCACCCTGACCACCAGTGGCAGCAGTTACACCGGCGGTTTCAAGCTGGGTCGTCGCGACGGTGAAGGCACGCTCAAAGAAGACGGCATGACCTACCGCGGCGAGTTCAAGGCCGACCAGTATTCAGGGCTCGGTCGTCTGGAGCTCGAAGACGGTAGTCAATACCAGGGCCAGTTCGCCCATGGCAAACCCAATGGCGAAGGCCAGCGCGGCGATGCCAGCGGCAACCAGTTCACTGGCCATTTCGTCGATGGTCAACTGGAAGGCAACGGCACCTTCAGTAGCGCCGAAGGTGACATGTACATCGGTGGCTTCAAGCAGAACCAGTTGCACGGCAAGGGCCGCTACGAAAACGCCGATGGCGATGTCTGGATCGGCCAGTTCAAAGAAGGTGCACTCAATGGCAAAGGGGAACTGATCGGCGTCGACGGCAGCCATTACATCGGGCAGTTCAGTGACTGGCGCTTCACCGGCCTGGGCCGCTTGAACCTCAGCGATGGCAGTTTCTATATTGGCCAGTTCGATAGCGACAGCTATCAGGGCAACGGCACGCTGGTGCTGCGCGATGGCACCGTGCAAAGCGGTTATTGGGTCAATGGCCAACGGGTGCGTGATGCCGACGGCAAACTATTGCCGGACACGCTGGAACTCGGCTTGCTGGCTCAAGGTCGCCTGCTCGAACAAGCCTTGGCCAACGTGCCCGCGTCCACCCCGGCGGTCGAGTTGTACAGCCTGACGCTGGCCGGTGACGGCAAACAAAGTGTGTTCCTGCGTGAGGCCGACTACGTCAGCAACATGCTCGCCAGCCGCTTTGGCGCCTATGGCCAGATCCGCCTGGTCAACCACCGCGACCACCTTGGTGATCGGCCCATGGCCACCCGAGAGAGTCTGCGGCGTGCGGTCCTGACTCTGGCCGAGCGCAGCGGTCCGGAAGATTTGCTGTTCATTTACCTGACCAGTCACGGCACCCAAGAACACGAGCTGGTGCTGGACCAGCCGCGTCTGGAGCTGGCCGACCTGCCGGCCGACGAGTTGGCCGCAGTGCTCGCACCGCTGAAGAATCGCGACAAGATCATTGTGATCTCGGCCTGTTACTCCGGCGGTTTTATCCCGGCGCTCAAAGATGAGAGAACCTTGATCATGACGGCCTCACGGGCTGACAGGGTGTCCTTTGGCTGCTCGGAAGAAGCTGACTTCACCTACTTCGGCGACGCACTGTTCGCCCAGGCATTGAACCAGACCGACGACCTGCAGCAAGCCTTCGCCCTGGCCAAGGCGACTGTCGCCGCACGCGAGCAGGCAGACAGCTTCGAAGCGTCGGAGCCACAAATCTGGGCGCCCAAGGGCGTCCTCGCGCGCTGGCAGTTGTTGCGTAAACAGCAAGCACGAAAGGCTCTCGAAAGCGCCTCCTTGAACAACAAGGTAACAAAGAGCAACTAAGCTGAAACAGTATCAAGGGGGAAACACTATGTACTTGACGCCTCAGCATGTCTTGCTTGCCGGAGCCACCGGCCTGACCGGTGAACATCTACTCGACCGGCTGCTCAACGAGCCGACAGTCAACCGTGTATTAGCGCCCTCACGCCGGCCGTTGGCCGAGCATCCCCACCTGGAAAATCCGGTGGGTGACCCGGAAGTCTTTCTTCCACAGCTCAGTGGGCGCGTCGATATCGCTTACTGCTGCCTGGGCACCACCATCAAAAAGGCCGGCTCCGAGCAAGCCTTTCGGGCGGTGGACTTCGATCTGGTCGTGGCCTTCGCCAAACGCGCCCGGGAGATGGGTGCGCGGCATCTGATCGTGATCAGCGCCATCGGCGCCGATCGGAGGTCCTCGGTGCTCTACAACAGAGTCAAAGGCGAAATGGAGTATGCCTTGAAGGCCCAGAACTGGCCGCAGTTGACCATCGTGCGCCCTTCCCTGTTGATCGGCGATCGCCTGGAACCGCGCCTGGTGGAACAACTGGCAGCACCGTTTTCCAAGTTGCTCCCCGGTAAATACCACGGTATCGAAGCCTGCCAACTGGCCCGAGCCATGTGGCGCCTGGCGCTGGAAGAGCAGGATGGGGTTCGAATCGTCGAGTCGGATGAGTTGCGCAAACTGGGTAAGTAACAACACAGATCCCGTAGCAGCTGGCGAAGCCTGCGTTCGGCCGCGGAGCGGTCGTGAATGCCATATCGCATTTCTGGGTAGAGATCCAATAGCCTGGATTGCGACCGCTTCGCGGCCGAACGCAGCCTGGCGGCAGCTGCTACGAAAGCGGGTTCGGTGCTCCCCCCTACAACCCACCTGTCGCCTGAAACCCTACCCCCATCACCGTCAACACCGACAGCGGCAACAACAAGGTGTCGAGCAAGGCGCTGGCCGGCAGATCGACGCCCGGGTAGCTCGGGGCCTCGGCGCCGAAACGGTCCATGGCGCAGCAACCGCCCTGCATCGCATACACATCCAGGCGTGTTCCCGAATACACCACTGGCGCGCCCGGCTTGGCAGCATCCAGGGTTCGCGCCGTGGCGCAGCCACCCAATTGCAGGGCGAGGATAATGCTCAATAGCTTATTCATCGCTGCTCAAATGGTGTTCGCCCCAACGCGGCAGCATGTCTTGTGGGATGTTCAGCAGGTTGAGAATCCGCGCCACGACGAAATCGATGAGGTCATCAATGGTCTGTGGCTGGTGATAGAAACCCGGTGATGCAGGCAGGATGGTCACGCCCATGTTCGACAGCTTGAGCATGTTCTCCAGATGGATACTGGAATACGGCGCTTCACGGGGCACCAGAATCAGCTGACGACGCTCCTTCAAGGTGACGTCCGCGGCGCGCTCGATCAGGTTGTTGCATGCGCCCGTGGCGATTGCCGACAAGGTCCCGGTAGAACACGGCACCACCACCATTGCACTCGGCGAACCGGAACCGGAGGCCACAGGTGACATCCAGTCTTCCTTGCCATACACACGAATTTGCCCGGCGGCAGCGCCGGTGTATTCGGTAAGGAAGGCCTGCATCATCTGGGTTTTCGACGGCAGCGAAACATCGGTCTCGGTGGCCATCACCAGTTGCGCGGCCTTTGAGATCAGGAAATGCACCTCGCGATCTTCACGCACCAGGCAGTCGAGCAGGCGCAAGCCGTACTGCGCGCCGGAGGCACCGGTCATCGCCAGTGTGATGCGTTCAGGGCTGTTGCTCATTGCAGTGCCTCGGCCAGTTTGCCGTGCAGGCCACCGAAGCCGCCGTTGCTCATGATCACCACGTGGGTACCGGGTTTGGCCTGACTTTTCACCCGTTCGATGATGCCTTCCAATGAATGGCTGACAATCGACGGCACTGTGCACAACGCTGCGGTAGCGCCCAGATCCCAACCGAGGTTGGCCGGCGAGTACCAGATCACCTGATCGGCATCGACCACGCTTTCCGGCAAACCATCACGGTGCGCGCCGAGTTTCATGGAGTTGGAGCGCGGCTCGATGATCGCAATCAACGGCGCGTCACCGATGCGTTTGCGCAAGCCATCGAGGGTGGTAGCAATCGCCGTCGGGTGGTGGGCGAAGTCGTCGTAGATGGTGACGCCATGGACTTCAGCGACTTTTTCCATTCGTCGCTTGACGCTTTTGAATGCGCTCAACGCGGCGATGCCCATGGATGGCACTACACCGACGTGTCGCGCAGCCGCCAAAGTGGCCAAGGCGTTGGCGACGTTATGCTGGCCGGTCATGCCCCAGTCGACCACACCTTGGGCGACACCGTCGAACATGACCTCGAACTTCGAGCCATCTTCGCTGAGCAGCTTGACCTGCCATTGGCCACCAACACCGGTGGTTTGCACCGGAGTCCAGCAACCCATTTCGATCACTCGCTGCAACGCAGGTTCAGTGGTCGGATAGATCACCAGACCTTCGCTCGGGATGGTCCGCACCAAGTGGTGGAACTGACGTTCGATGGCGGGCAGATCGGGAAAGATGTCAGCGTGATCGAACTCGAGGTTGTTCAGGATCACCGTGCGCGGGCGGTAGTGAACGAACTTGGAGCGCTTGTCGAAGAACGCACTGTCATATTCATCCGCCTCGACCACGAAGAACGGCGTACCGCCCAAGCGTGCCGACACGGCAAAGTTCTGCGGTACACCGCCGATCAGGAAGCCCGGGCTCATCCCGGCGTGCTCCAACACCCAGGCCAGCATG
The DNA here is from genome assembly GCF_059422425.1 of Pseudomonas sp. GW821-FHT01E05. Taxonomy (NCBI): domain Bacteria; kingdom Pseudomonadati; phylum Pseudomonadota; class Gammaproteobacteria; order Pseudomonadales; family Pseudomonadaceae; genus Pseudomonas; species Pseudomonas sp. GW821-FHT01E05. Next base: position 86,406 of record NZ_JBWKWW010000014.1, on the reverse strand, counting down.
CTGCTGGTGGTGGTTTTGCCGTGAGTTCCTGCAACCGCCAGCACCCAGCGACCTTGCAGCACATGATCGGCCAGCCATTGCGGACCGGAAACATACGGCAGGCCTTTGTTCAGCACGTACTCAACCGCAGGGTTACCACGCGAGAGCGCGTTGCCGATCACCACCAGATCCGGCGCCGGATCGAGTTGGGCGGGATCGTAGCCCTGTGTCAGCTCAATGCCCTGAGCCTGCAATTGAGTGCTCATCGGCGGATAAACGTTGGCATCGGAGCCGGTCACGCGATGACCCAGCTCTTTGGCCAGTACCGCCAACGAGCCCATGAATGTGCCGCAAATACCAAGAATATGAATGTGCATAGTCAACCTCGTAAAACATCGAGGCAGGTTAGCGTAGAGGACCGCAAATCGCACCTTGTGTTTGAGTGATCGTTCCCCTGTGGCGAGGGAGCTTGATCGTTCCCACGCTCCGCGTGGGAATGCCTCAATGGACGCTCTGCGTCCGCTCGTGAATGTGACGCGGAGCGTCACGGGCTGCATTCCCACGCAGAGCGTGGGAACGATCATCTTTTCGCTAGCGCGCTATTCCATGCTTGCGCAGCTTTCTATAAAGGGTATTGCGGCTGACCCCCAACTGTTCGGCAGTATGGGTCATGTGCCAACGCTGCTGTTCCAGGACGTCGAGCAATGCCAGACGCTCGGCGTCATCAAGGGGATGCCCGGAGGACTCTTCGACGGTCGTTAGCGCCAGAACTGGCCGACTCTGCCTGATCATCACCGGCAAATCCTGCAGACCAATCCGCCCGTCGTCGCACAGCGCCGCCAGGGTGCGCAGCACATTACGCAATTGCCGCACATTGCCCGGCCAGGCGAAGTCCAGCAACGCCTGTCGCGCCGGCCCGTCAAGCAATACGTTGTGCTCGCCGGCCTCCTCGGCCAGCAGGAAGTCCAGCAACTGCGATTTGTCGCTACGCTCGCGCAACGCCGGCAAGCCGATCTCCAGGCCGTTGAGCCGGTAATACAAGTCCTCGCGAAAACTGCCGTCCTGCACCCGCTCGAGCAAGTCACGGTGGGTCGCGCTGATAACCCGAACGTTCACCGCCTGCGGCTCGCCGCCGATGGGCACCACCAGCCGGTCCTCCAACACCCTTAACAGACGGGTCTGCAAAGCCAGCGGCATGTCGCCGATTTCATCGAGGAATAAGGTGCCGCCATCGGCCTGTTGCAACTTGCCGCGCATACCTTCTTTGCGCGCTCCGGTGAAACTGCCGCCGCGATAGCCGAACAGTTCGCTCTCAATCAGACTTTCAGGGATCGCCGCGCAATTGAGCGCGACAAAGGCTTTATCCGCCCGTTGACTGGCGTGATGCACAGCCTTGGCGAAGGCTTCTTTACCGGAACCGGTTTCGCCGTTGATCAGCAGCGGTACATCGCGTTCGAACACCCGCAAGGCTTTGCGGAAATCGTTTTGCAACGCTGCATCGCCCAGGCAGATACCAGACAGTCGCGCACGCTCGGCCACCGGCGGAGTCTGTATCACCGGGCTCGGCACACTACGCGGCTGGCCACGCAACACCGCGAACAAGCCGCGCCCGTCACGGGTGCGCAGCGGCCAACTGGCGTTGGCGTTCACACTGGCACGACCGAGCAGTTCATCCAGAGAGCAATCGAAAAAGGCTTCTACCGGCTTGCCAAGCAGCCCGCCGCGCACATGCCCCAGCAGATTCAAGGCACTTTGGTTGACCGCGCTGATCCGCCCTTCCCCATCGAATGCCAGCAGCCCTTCGCTGAACAGGCCAACGGACTCGGCCTGCAAGTGAAAGCGCAGCAACCACTGGTTGTCGAAGTAACGCAGGAAATAACAGCTCTCGATCATCTTTGCCGAGAGATTGACCAGCGCCATGGTGTGGAACTGGCTCTGACGCGAAACGTCATGGCGCGCCGACGACACATCGAGCACCGCCAGCAGCTCACCATGGGGGTCGAACACCGGGCTCGCCGAGCAGGTAAGCCCTGTGTGGCGACCGCGGAAATGTTCGTCCTGATGGATGGTCAGCGACTGGCGCTCCACCAGGCAGGTGCCGATGCCGTTGGTGCCTTCGCAGGCTTCGCTCCAGTCCGCACCGAGCCATAGGCCGGCGCGCTCGAAAATCTTGCGCTCGGCGGGCGCGGTGACGCAGTTGAGGATCACCCCACGCGAATCGGTGAGCAGCACCGCATGACCGGCACCGGAGAGTTGCTGATGGAGGCTGGTCATTTCGTTGCCGGCGATCTGCAGCACTTGCTGCAAACGCTCGCGGCTTTCCAGAACGCGACCATGTTCAAGCACCGTCGGCGCAATACTCAGGGCCGGATCGAGGTGATAGTCCTCAAGGCAACGCAGCCATGAACGGGCAATGGACGGATCGCTACCCGGCCCCTGCAAGTGGGCTTTGCCCTGAGTCACGGTCAGCACCTGTTGGGCGTGCCGACTCAGATGATTGTTCTGCATTTCTTATTATTCTCCCCGTAGGGCCTGGTTCGTTCCCGTAGTAGCTGCCGTAGGCTGCGGCTACAAAGGCGAAGCAAGGCAATCGCGTGAGGCCGAGCATCCTCCAGCGCCGCGAGTATTGCAATGCCGGCCTGACGGGCAAGTCTCAGGTTGTGCCACAAGCGGTACAAACTGTCACAAGACCTGTACCGCCTCTGTCACAAGCTTTGTTCCGCCAGCCCCTGAAAAACCCGTCCCCCCTTGATTTACCTGGCCTGCAAAGCACTGGCCCGACCTTTGCTCTACGCTTATGCAGCGCAACAGCGCGTCCTCCCTTATAAGCACAAAAGCCAAGGAGATACCCATCATGCGTTACGCTCACCCCGGTACTGAAGGCGCTATCGTTTCGTTCAAAAGCAAATACGGTAATTACATCGGTGGCGAATTCGTCGCGCCTGTCAAAGGTCAATACTTCACCAATACCTCGCCGGTAAACGGCCAACCTATCGCAGAATTCCCGCGCTCCACCGCCGAAGATATCGACAAAGCGCTGGACGCCGCCCACGCTGCCGCTGCGGCCTGGGGCAGTACTTCGGCTCAGGCCCGTTCGCTGGTCCTGCTGAAAATTGCCGACCGTATCGAACAGAACCTCGAACTGCTGGCCGTCACCGAAACCTGGGACAACGGCAAAGCCGTGCGCGAAACCCTGAACGCCGACATCCCGCTGGCCGCTGACCACTTCCGTTACTTCGCCGGTTGCCTGCGGGCTCAGGAAGGCAGCGCCGCGGAGATCGATGGCAACACCGTGGCATATCACATTCATGAACCACTGGGCGTGGTCGGGCAGATCATCCCGTGGAACTTCCCGATCCTGATGGCCGCCTGGAAACTCGCCCCGGCCCTGGCTGCCGGTAACTGCGTGGTGCTCAAACCTGCCGAGCAAACCCCGCTGGGCATTACCGTGCTGATGGAGCTGATCGGCGATTTGCTACCACCGGGCGTGCTCAACGTGGTGCAAGGTTTCGGCAAAGAAGCGGGCGAAGCGCTGGCCACCAGCAAACGCATCGCCAAGATCGCCTTCACAGGCTCCACCCCGGTCGGCTCGCACATCATGAAATGCGCGGCCGAAAACATCATTCCGTCGACTGTTGAACTGGGCGGCAAGTCGCCGAACATCTTCTTCGCCGACATCATGCAAGCCGAACCGACCTTCATCGAGAAAGCGGCCGAAGGCCTGGTGCTGGCGTTCTTCAACCAGGGCGAAGTCTGCACCTGCCCATCTCGGGCACTGGTGCAAGAGTCGATCTACGACGACTTCATGAAAGTAGTGATGAAAAAAGTCGAACAGATCAAGCGCGGCGACCCACTGGACACCGACACCATGGTCGGCGCTCAGGCGTCCGAACAGCAATTCGACAAGATCCTGTCCTACCTGGAAATCGCCAAGGGCGAAGGCGCCCAGCTGCTGACCGGCGGCAAGGTGGAAAAACTCGAAGGCAATCTGGCCAGCGGTTACTACATCCAGCCGACCCTGCTCAAGGGCACCAACAAAATGCGCGTGTTCCAGGAAGAAATCTTTGGCCCGGTGGTGAGCATCACCACCTTCAAGGACGAAGCCGAAGCCCTGGCGATTGCCAATGACACCGAGTTCGGCCTTGGCGCCGGCCTCTGGACTCGCGACATCAACCGCGCGTACCGCATGGGCCGGGCGATCAAAGCCGGCCGCGTCTGGACCAACTGCTACCACCTGTACCCGGCTCACGCCGCGTTCGGCGGCTACAAAAAATCCGGTGTCGGTCGTGAAACCCACAAAATGATGCTCGACCACTACCAACAGACCAAAAACCTGTTGGTGAGCTACGACATCAATCCGCTGGGCTTCTTCTAACCCGGCGCGACTTCGCGTAACGGCTATCGCGGGCAAGCCTCGCTCCTACAGGATCAGGTCGTATCAGTAGGAGCCTGGCTTGCCAGCGATGGCGCCTCCATTGACACAACGAACATCGCCCTGCCGCTCTGGCACGGGCATTGCGTGCCTGTTCTACAGATAAGCCGCTGCGTGAACAGCGTCCCCTGACTCAAACAACCGCTACTGAAAGTCCAACAGATCAACAATAAAAATACAGAGAGGACTTATGACTTCTACCACACAGCTCAAACCCACACTCGGCACCCTGCATTTATGGGGCATTGCCGTTGGTCTGGTGATTTCCGGCGAGTACTTCGGCTGGAGCTACGGCTGGGGTACGGCCGGCACACTGGGCTTTCTCGTCACCGCGTTAATGGTGGCGACGATGTACACCTGCTTCATCTTCAGCTTCACCGAATTGACCACCGCCATTCCCCATGCTGGCGGACCGTTTGCCTATAGCCGTCGGGCGTTTGGCGAAAAAGGCGGATTGATCGCCGGGATCGCCACGCTGATCGAGTTCGTCTTTGCGCCACCGGCTATCGCCATGGCCATCGGCGCCTACTTGAACGTGCAATACCCGGATCTGGACCCGAAAGTAGCCGCGGTCGGCGCCTACTTCGTGTTCATGGGCCTGAACATCCTTGGCGTCAGCATTGCCGCGACCTTCGAACTGGTGGTGACCGTTCTGGCGGTGGCCGAGCTACTGGTGTTCATGGGCGTAGTCGCGCCGGGCTTCAGCTTCAGCAACTTCGTGCTTAATGGCTGGTCCGGTTCCAGCGAATTCAGTGCTGCCTCGATCCCCGGCATCTTTGCCGCGATCCCCTTCGCCATCTGGTTCTTCCTGGCCATCGAAGGCGCGGCCATGGCTGCCGAAGAAGCCAAGGACCCGAAACGCACCATTCCACGGGCCTACGTCAGCGGCATTCTGACCCTGGTGTTCCTGGCGATTGGCGTAATGGTGATGGCCGGCGGCGTGGGCGATTGGCGCCAACTGTCGAACATCAACGATCCGCTGCCTCAGGCGATGAAAGCCGTGGTCGGCAACAACTCCAGCTGGATGCACATGTTGGTGTGGATCGGTCTGTTCGGTCTGGTGGCGAGTTTCCATGGCATCATCCTCGGCTACTCGCGGCAATTCTTCGCCCTGGCCCGTGCCGGTTACTTGCCCGCAGGGCTGGCTAAGCTCAACCGCTTCCAAACCCCCCACCGGGCGATTCTGGCTGGCGGCGTGATCGGCATCGCGGCGATCTACAGTGATGGCCTGGTCAACCTGCAAGGCATGACCCTGACTGCGGCGATGATCACCATGTCGGTGTTCGGCGCCATCGTGATGTACATCATCAGTATGCTCAGCCTGTTCAAACTGCGTAAAACCGAGCCGCTGCTGGAGCGTACTTTCCGTGCGCCGGGCTATCCGGTGGTCCCGGCGATCGCGCTGTTCCTGGCGGTGGTGTGTCTGGTGGCGATGGCCTGGTTCAACACGCTGATCGGTTTGATCTTCCTGGGTTTCATGGCGGCAGGCTTCATTTACTTCCAGCTGACCGCCAAACAACGTTCCGACGCCCCGGCTGACGCCATGCTGACAGGAATCTAAGATGCACCTGCGCCGGGCGGATCCCCGGCGCATGCCCTATGTAGGAGCGAGCTTGCTCGCGATGAGGCCGTCACATTCAACATCAATGTTGACTGACAGGCCGCAATCGCGAGCAAGCTCGCTCCTACAGAGAACACTTCACAGAAATCAGGAGGACACCGCCCATGGCCGCATTTGCCCATACCGTCGGCGCCCAGACCTACCGCTTCGACAGCCTCAAAGAAGTCATGGCCAAGGCCAGCCCGGCGCGCTCCGGGGACTTTCTGGCCGGCGTCGCCGCCCTCAACGATGGCGAACGGGTCGCTGCGCAGATGGCCCTTGCTGACATCCCGCTCAAGCATTTTCTCGAAGAAGTGCTGATCCCTTATGAAAGCGATGAAGTCACCCGACTGATCATCGACAGCCACAATAGCGCAGCTTTTGCCGTGGTCAGCCACCTCACCGTCGGCGGCTTTCGCGATTGGCTGCTCAGCGACGCGGCCGACGAACACAGCCTGCGCGCCCTGGCGCCGGGCCTGACCCCGGAAATGGCCGCCGCCGTATCGAAGATCATGCGCGTGCAGGATCTGGTGCTGGTGGCGCAGAAGATCCGCGTCGTGACCCAGTTTCGCGGCACCATGGGCCTGCGCGGGCGCCTGTCCACCCGCCTGCAACCCAACCACCCGACCGACGCGCCGGCCGGGATCGCCGCAAGCATCCTCGACGGCCTGCTCTACGGTAACGGTGACGCAATGATCGGCATCAACCCGGCCACCGACAGCATCGCCTCGATCTGCACCATGCTGGAAATGCTCGACGCGATCATTCAGCGTTACGAAATCCCCACCCAGGCCTGCGTGCTGACCCACGTCACCACCTCCATCGAGGCGATCAACCGTGGCGTGCCGCTGGATCTGGTGTTCCAGTCGATTGCCGGCACCGAAGCGGCCAACGCCAGTTTCGGGATCAATCTGAATGTCTTGCAGGAAGGCTACGACGCCGGTTTGAGCCTGAACCGCGGGACGCTGGGACAGAACCTGATGTATTTCGAGACCGGCCAGGGCAGCGCCCTGTCAGCCAACGCCCACCATGGTATCGACCAGCAAACCTGCGAAACCCGCGCCTATGCCGTGGCACGGCATTTTAAACCGTTTCTGGTGAACACCGTGGTCGGCTTCATCGGCCCGGAATACCTCTATAACGGTAAGCAGATCATCCGCGCCGGGCTGGAAGATCACTTCTGCGGCAAGCTGCTGGGCGTGCCAATGGGTTGCGACATCTGCTACACCAACCATGCCGAAGCCGACCAGGACGACATGGACACCCTGCTGACCTTGCTCGGCGTGGCCGGGATCAACTTCATCATGGGTATCCCCGGCTCCGACGACATCATGCTCAACTACCAGACCACCTCGTTCCACGACGCGCTCTATGCCCGGCAGACCCTGGGCCTGAAGCCGGCACCGGAATTCGAGCGATGGCTGGCGCACATGGGCATCTTTACTCAGGCTGATGGCAAGGTGCATTTCGGCAACAGCCTGCCGCCAGCCTTCCGCCAGGCTATGGCGCAACTGGGATGAGTGATCGAGTGATGGATAAACCGCCTACCGATAGCCAGAATCCGTGGCTGGAACTGCGTCGCCTGACCCCGGCACGGATCGCCCTCGGCCGCACCGGCACCAGCCTGCCGACCGGTGCGCAACTGGACTTCCAATACGCCCACGCCCAGGCCCGCGATGCGGTGCATCTGCCCTTCGATCATGCCGGGCTCAGCACGCAACTGGCCGAACGCGGGCGCGACAGCTTGTTGCTCCACAGTGCCGCCACCGATCGCAACAGCTATCTGCAACGTCCCGACCTCGGCCGACGACTGAGCAACGAGTCGGCACAAAAGCTGCAAGATTATGCGGTGGAACACCCCGGTGGCGTGGATCTGGCCGTGGTAGTGGCTGATGGCCTCTCGGCGCTGGCCGTGCATCGGCATACCCTGCCGTTTCTGGCGCGCTTGGAGGAGCAGGCCGTGGCCGAAGGTTGGTCGTTGTCTCCCGTGATGCTGGTGGAACAGGGCCGGGTCGCGGTGGCCGATGAAATCGGTGAACTGCTGGGTGCAAAAATGGTGGTCATTCTGATCGGTGAACGCCCGGGCCTCAGCTCGCCGGACAGTCTCGGTCTGTACTTCACCTATAATCCCAAGATCGGCCTGACTGACGCCTACCGAAATTGCATCTCCAATGTCCGGCTGGAAGGGTTAAGTTATGGAATGGCCGCCCATCGCTTGCTGTATTTGATGCGTGAGGCCTGTCGCCGGCAGCTGTCGGGGGTTAATTTAAAGGACGAAGCACAAGTTCATACATTGGATTCGGACGCAGCCGTACACTCAAATGGCAACTTCCTACTTCCAAAACAGGTGTAATTGACGGCATCCTGATTGCGCTTTTTACAGGCCTTAGGCAGCATCGAACCACGGCTGCCCGAGTAATGCCCTGTTTGCCGTCTACCCACTTGAAGTTGAGGCTTATCATGCGGATTACTCAAGCGACCCTGGAACATCTGGACCTGCTGACCCCACTGTTCGTCAAATATCGCGAGTTCTATGGCTCGCTACCGTTTCCCGACTCCTCCCGTGCCTTTCTTGAAAAACGTCTGCGGCGCAAGGAATCGGTGATCTACCTGGCCCTGTCCGATGAAGACAACAGCAAGTTGCTGGGTTTCTGTCAGTTGTATCCGAGCTTCTCTTCCCTCTCGCTAAAACGTGTGTGGATCCTCAACGACATTTATGTCGCCGAAGACGCCCGCCGACAACTGGTGGCCGATAACCTGATCCGCACCGCAAAAAAAATGGCCAAGGAAACCCATGCCGTACGCATGCGGGTCTCCACCAGCAGCAACAACGAAGTGGCGCAGAAAACCTACGAATCCATCGGTTTTCGCGAAGACACCGAGTTCAAGAACTACATACTGCCCATCAGCGAAGATTGAAACGCAAGCCCTGTGGCGAGGGAGCTTGCTCCCGCTGGACCGGGGCGCGCTCGTCCGCGAAGCGGTCCTGAAGTCAGACAATGAATTCGCTCGGTCAGAACCCGTGTTCCGGTTTTACGATTGTTTTGCCCGAGCGCGGACCGACTGGCGGCGGCAGGCCCCTCGCCACGGTAAATAGTCAAATGCCCGGAAGTCCGCGTTGCATCCTCGACATTCCCCGCTACAAACTCAACACGCAATTCACATCTGAAATCGTATAATGCCGACCTTCCCGGGCCGTAAGAAAAACTACACCTTCCTGTAGTCTCATTGCCCAAAGCCTCGCACAGGCCTGCTGAGTCGGGCCATCACCACAGGTGCCATCCATGGATTTCAACCCGCTCGACCTGATTCTGCATCTCGATGTCTATCTCGATTTGCTGGTAACCAACTACGGGTCATGGATATACGCCATCCTGTTTATGGTGATCTTCTGCGAAACCGGTCTGGTGGTCACACCGTTTCTGCCGGGCGATTCGCTGCTGTTCATCGCCGGCGCCGTAGCCGCTGGTGGCGGTATGGACCCGGTGCTGCTGGGCGGACTGCTAATGCTGGCGGCGATCCTCGGTGACAGCACCAATTACGTGATTGGTCGAACAGCCGGCGAACGCTTGTTCAGCAACCCGAACTCGAAAATCTTCCGCCGCGACTATCTGCAGCAAACCCACGACTTCTACGATAAGCACGGCGGCAAGACCGTGACTCTGGCGCGCTTCCTGCCGATCATTCGGACCTTCGCTCCGTTCGTCGCCGGCGTCGCCAAAATGCCTTACTCGCGATTCGTCTCTTTCAGCGTTGCCGGCACCATTCTTTGGGTCGGCGGGCTGGTCACCCTGGGCTATTTCTTCGGCAACGTGCCATTCATCAAGAAGAACCTTTCGCTGCTGGTCGTCGCAATTATCTTGCTGTCACTGCTGCCGATGATCATCAGTGTCGTACGCAACCGCCTCAACCGTTCGACCTCAAAAGCCGAATCACGCTGAACGTCCATGTGGTCGCTCAGCGCCTGGCGCCGGCGGCGCACATTGGCCAAACATCCCGTTGCCCCTGAAATGTGGCAGCGGGTGCGTCAGCACCTGAGCTTTCTCGATGGTTTGAGCGGCGCCGAAGACCAATGGCTGCGCGAGTCCAGCGTGTTGTTCCTGCAAGACAAGCACCTGACCACGTTGTCGGGTGTTGAACTTCACCAAGAGCAACGCCTGCTGCTCGCCGCACAGGCGCAATTACCGCTGCTGCATCTGGGCGATCTGAATTGGTATCAGGGTTTTCACGAAATCGTGCTTTACCCCGACGACTTCCTCAGCCCGCAGCGTCATCGCGATGCCAGTGGCGTCGTCCATGAGTGGGACGGCGAGCACAGCGGTGAAGCCTGGCAACAGGGGCCGATCATTCTGGCCTGGCCGGGCGTGATGGCCAGTGGTGGCTGGGAAGGCTACAACCTGGTGATCCACGAACTGGCGCACAAACTCGACATGCTCAACGGCGACGCCAACGGCCTGCCGCCGCTGCACAGCGACATGCGCGTCAGTGACTGGGCGAAGGTGATGCAACACGCCTACGACGACCTCAATCGCCAACTGGATCGCCACCCGCACGTAGACTCCGTCATCGACCCATATGCAGCGGAAAATCCGGCCGAATTTTTCGCCGTCACCAGCGAATACTTCTTCAGCGCCCCGGATTTGCTGCACCAGGCTTACCCACAGGTCTATCAGCAACTACAGTTGTTTTACCGTCAGGACCCGCTGGCCAGGCTCAAGCAACTGCAAGCCACACATCCGGCTTACCAGACATACGACTAAGGTCTACGCGACCTCTGGTACGTGGCGTTGATGGCGGAATATGCCTATAATCGCCGCCACTTTTTGGTCAATCCGGCCAAGTCATTTGGCCACTTACGGGGGCACCGCCCAATGAGCTACAGCAAGATTCCGGCTGGCAAAGACCTGCCGAACGACATCTACGTCGCGATCGAGATTCCGGCCAACCACGCGCCGATCAAATACGAAATCGACAAAGACAGCGATTGCCTGTTCGTTGACCGTTTCATGGCCACCCCAATGTTCTACCCGGCCAACTACGGTTACATCCCGAACACCCTGGCGGACGACGGTGATCCCCTCGACGTGCTGGTGGTAACCCCTTACCCGGTTGCTCCAGGCTCGGTGATCCGTGCACGTCCAGTCGGCATCCTGAACATGACCGACGACGGCGGCGGTGATGCCAAAGTCATCGCCGTTCCACACGACAAGCTGTCCCAGCTGTACGTGGACGTGAAGGAATACACCGACCTGCCACCGCTGCTGATTCAGCAGATCGAGCACTTCTTCGCGAACTACAAGGACCTCGAAAAAGGCAAATGGGTGAAGATCGAAGGCTGGGACGGCGCAGACGCCGCCCGCGCCGCGATCATGAAGTCGGTTGCTGCCTATAAAGGCTGAGACGGCATTGGCTGATCGCCACTGACGGTTTCAAAAAACCCCGGTTATCCGGGGTTTTTCATGTCTGGACAAACACAAATCAAGCGAACGGCTTAACAAATAGACAGACCTGTTTAATAAGGTTTAAACAACGCTAAAAACATCCTGCATTCAGCAATTTTTACCCTCACAAATTGAACTACTTGTTTATTTGAACACGTGGCGCTCATCCGTAAACTCCGTACCCATGAAAACGACATGCGGCTCTCGCTTTAAAGCGCTCCTTAAAGAGGTGAACATCAAATCCTCGGAATTTGCTGCGTTCTGCAACGTAGAGCCGCAGCACGTGAACAACTGGTACAACCGCGGAGTACCGTCTTACCGAATGGATGAGATTGCGGCGTTGTTATCCGTCAACAGCAAATGGCTGCGAACCGGCGAAGGTCCGAAATACCCCAATCGCCTGCAACTTGCCGATACCTCAAGCAACACTTTTGAATCAGCGGAAACTCACTGCACCTATAGTGTGAATGCGCAGTTGGCAGACGTAGAAATCCCGTTTTATAAAGAAGCGTCCACCGCTCCAGGTTCCAGCGAAACACAGGTCATTGAAATACCCGGGCAGAGCGTGCGCTTGCCGCGACGTCACCTGGAAATCCTGGACGTTGATCCCGCCCAAGCCATCTGCGCACCGATGATCGGCAACAGCATGGCGGAAAAGATCCAGGACGGCTCCATCCTCGCCATCGACCGAGGCCTGACCCACATAGTGGATGGCGAGATCTACGCCCTCGAACACGACGGCATGCTCCGGCTGAGATACGTCCACCGCCTCCCCGCCGGGGCCTTGCGCCTGCGCAGCCACAACAGCGCCGAATACCCGGACGAAGTGTTCAGCGCCGAGCAAATTGAGGCGCAAAACATTCAGATACTGGGCTGGGTATTCTGGTGGTCGACACTCCACAAACGCCGCCCACCGGTACCTTTCAAATAGCTCCTGGCCCGGTAACCGAGTACGCGATCACCCTGGATCGCCCTTTGGGCTGGGAATTCTTCAAAAAAATCAGTATGCTGCGCCCCACATTTGCGCATCGACCGTTTCCAACGGCCAGATTGCCCGACGCGGCAGATAATTTTCTCGCCAAGTCCCACAGCCAGACGCCAGATCTGGATGTACGTTTTGAAGGCTGGCGCGGCTTACCAAAAATAAGCCAAGCCAGTCCCCGAGAAGCCGGCCACAAGCCGGCTTTTTAATGTCTTACGTTTTTCGCCACCCAGGCGTGCCCCCCAATTCCAAAAGCAGCATTCTGTCAGTCAAGCACTTTGACCTGAACCTCCCTCCTGAACAGCGCCGCCGCAGCCGATAGCGCCAACGGCAGACCATGAGTACTGGTAGACATCGCCGCGCCGCTGATCAAAGGCCCGAGCAAGCTGCCCACGCCCCACAAAAAACCTGCGCTGGCATTGGCCGTCACCAGGTCCGCGCCCTTGAAACCTTGTCCAATCAGGATGATCGCCAGGGTATAGACCCCACCGGCGATCGCCCCGAGAACCACCAGGCCAGAGCAGAAGTGGGTAGTTCATCAGCCACGGCAGGCACACCCCGATGATCAGCGAAAGTACGCCGCACGCCAGATTTGTCCGAGAGCCAGCCCAAGGGGATCTGGAACGCCGCATCGCCAAGCAGGGGAAAAGGGGATTTATTTGTGAATAACTCATCTGAACAGCCGTTGCCTGGCAATTTCTCCAATGCCATCGATTACGCAGCCTGCTGCCCAAGTTGGCCGACGAGGCACTTTGGTTCGCGCCCCTCGGAATTCAATGAGTAGCGTTGCAGCAAAACACTAGACCCTGAGCTAAACCCCCACACAAACGGCTCACAAAATGAGCCGAATAAGCCCTCTATTCGGCTCACTATTGAAAAGCCTTCAACAGGCGATGGCTCGTATCGGTCGGGTGCTTGGCAAGGCTCGTTTCTGGCAGCTGCATCGACAGCAGATCCTGTCTTCAGAACGAGTCAAAGTACTCAATCGCCTGCTCGATGGTGGTGAGAACGGTTTTGAGGAAGGCATCAGCGCGGCCCAGTACCAAGCGGTAGCAAAGGTCTCCAAAGCCACTGCCACCCGTCATCTGACCGATCTTTTGGACAAAGGCTGCCTGGTTCGTCTGCCCGGCGGTGGTCGCAGCACCCGATATCAGGTCAATTACTCGGGAGACACTGAAACCTGACCCGGCGGGGTCACCCCTCAGATTTGCCCCAACCCCCTATGTCTGCTAGTGTCGCGCCGGTTTAACGTCAACCGGGATAGCCGCCATGGCCCGCAAAAAAGCTGCCTTAGATTTCGAACAATCCCTCGCTGACCTGCAAACACTGGTCGAGCGTCTGGAGAACGGCGAGCTGTCGCTGGAAGACTCGTTGACTGCCTTCGAACAAGGCATCGGCCTGACCCGCGATTGCCAGGCTGCTCTGGCCCAGGCCGAGCAGAAGGTTCAGGTGTTGCTCGAACGCGACGGGGAGCTGACCGAGGAACCCTTCGACGCGGAACAGCCAGAATGATTGCCGCGTATCAGGCCAGCAGCCAGGCCCGCGTCAATGCTGCGCTGGAAATCCTGTTCGTCGCTCCAGGCCCTGAGCTGTCGCGTCTTTACGCAGCCATGCGCTACAGCGTGATGAACGGCGGCAAACGTGTACGCCCGCTGCTTGCTTACGCAGCCTGCGAAGCCCTTGGCGGTGCGCCCGAGCAAGCCAACGGCGCGGCCTGTGCGGTGGAATTGATACACGCGTACTCGCTGGTGCATGACGATTTGCCGGCAATGGACGATGACGATCTGCGTCGCGGCCAGCCTACTACTCACAAAGCGTTCGATGAAGCCTGTGCGATTCTTGCCGGTGACGGCCTGCAAAGCCTGGCGTTCAGTGCCTTGCTCGACCCACGCCTGAGCGCCTCGGATGCCGAAACCCGTTTGAGCATGGTCAGCACCCTGGCATTGGCGGCAGGCCCGGCGGGCATGGTCGGCGGCCAGGCCATCGACCTCGGTTCGGTCGGCCTCAAGCTCGATCAAGCGGCGCTGGAATACATGCATCGGCACAAGACCGGCGCGCTGATCGAAGCCAGCGTCAAGCTGGGCGCATTGGCCAGTGGCCGTGCCGAAAAAGCCGAACTGAAATCCTTGCAGACGTACGCACAGGCCATCGGTTTGGCGTTTCAGGTGCAGGACGACATCCTCGACGTCGAAAGCGATACCGCGACACTTGGCAAACGCCAGGGCGCCGATATCGCCCGGGACAAACCGACTTATCCGGCCCTGCTCGGCCTTGAAGCGGCCAAAGCCTATGCCCTGGAACTTCGCGATCAAGCCTTGCACGCCCTGCGACCGTTTGACGCGGCGGCCGAGCCGTTGCGGGACCTGGCGCGCTATATAGTCGAGCGGCGCAGCTGAATCGGCCGCGTTGTTTGACTGCATATCGGCCAACTTCCAAGCTCTGCGTGGGCAGCTTGCGATGCATAAGGTAAACTGCCGCCTCTTTCTATACCTATAACGATTCGCCTGATGCCCACGACGTTTCATGAGATTCCCCGCAAACGCCCAACCACGCCCCTGCTCGACCGTGCCGATACGCCGGCCGGCCTGCGCCGGTTAGGTGAAGCCGAGCTCGAAACCCTGGCCGATGAGTTGCGCCAGGAGCTGCTCTATACGGTCGGCCAGACGGGCGGACATTTCGGTGCCGGCCTTGGCGTCATCGAGCTGACCGTTGCGCTGCACTATGTCTTCGACACCCCGGACGACCGGCTGGTGTGGGACGTGGGCCATCAGGCTTATCCGCACAAGATCCTCACCGGCCGTCGTGAGCGCATGAGCACCCTGCGCCAGAAGGACGGCATCGCGGCCTTCCCGCGCCGTTCCGAGAGCGAGTACGACACCTTTGGCGTCGGTCACTCCAGCACCTCGATCAGTGCAGCGCTGGGCATGGCGATTGCCGCCCGCTTGCAAAACAGCGATCGCAAGGCTATCGCAGTCATCGGCGACGGCGCATTGACCGCGGGCATGGCTTTCGAGGCGCTGAACCACGCGCCGGAAGTTGACGCCAACATGCTGGTGATCCTCAACGACAACGACATGTCGATCTCGCGCAACGTCGGCGGGCTGTCGAATTATCTGGCGAAGATCCTTTCCAGCCGTACTTACGCAAGCATGCGTGAAGGCAGCAAGAAAGTGCTCTCGCGTCTGCCCGGCGCCTGGGAGATTGCCCGTCGTACCGAAGAATACGCAAAAGGCATGTTGGTTCCCGGCACACTCTTCGAAGAGCTGGGCTGGAACTACATCGGCCCGATCGACGGACACGACCTGCCGACGCTGATCGCTACCCTGCGCAACATGCGTGACCTCAAGGGCCCGCAGTTCCTGCACGTAGTCACCAAGAAAGGTAAAGGCTTCGCCCCGGCGGAAGTCGACCCGATCGGCTATCACGCCATCACCAAACTCGACCCCCTGGATGCCCCGGCCGCTGCGCCGAAGAAAGCCGGCGGGCCGAAGTATTCCAGCGTGTTCGGTGAGTGGCTGTGTGACATGGCCGCCGCCGATCCGCGCCTGGTCGGGATCACGCCGGCGATGAAGGAAGGCTCCGACCTGGTGGCCTTCAGCGAGCGTTTCCCGCTGCGCTATTTCGACGTGGCGATTGCCGAGCAGCACGCCGTGACCTTCGCCGCCGGTATGGCCTGCGAAGGCGCAAAACCGGTGGTGGCGATCTATTCGACCTTCCTGCAACGCGGTTACGACCAGCTTGTGCATGATGTTGCGGTACAGAACCTCGACGTGCTGTTCGCCATCGACCGCGCTGGCCTGGTGGGCGAAGACGGTCCGACCCACGCCGGCAGTTTCGACCTGTCGTTCCTGCGCTGCATCCCCGGCATGCTGGTGATGACCCCGAGCGACGAGAACGAACTGCGCAAAATGCTCAGCACCGGACACCTCTACAACGGCCCGGCCGCTGTGCGTTACCCGCGCGGCACCGGCCCGAATGCGCCCATCGAGAAAAACCTCGAACCGATTGAGATTGGCAAAGGCGTGATTCGCCGTCAGGGCAGCAACGTCGCTCTGCTGGTGTTCGGTGTGCAACTGGCCGCAGCACTGAAAGTCGCGGACAAACTCGATGCGACGGTAGTCGACATGCGTTTCGTCAAGCCATTGGACGAAGCCTTGGTTCGGGAAATTGCCAACACTCACAAGCTGCTGGTGACCATCGAAGAAAACGCGATCATGGGCGGCGCCGGTGGTGCGGTCAGCGAATTTCTCGCCCAAGAGAATATCCTCAAGTCCATGCTGCATCTGGGCTTGCCGGACGCTTATGTCGAGCATGCAAAACCTGCGCAAATGCTCGCCGAGTGTGGCCTGGACGAAGCGGGTATCGAAGAGTCCGTACGTCAGCGCTTGCAGCTGCTGGGCCTCTAAACCTCTGGAATCATGCAGAACCCTGTGGGAGCGAGCTTGCTCGCGATAGCGGACTGACAGTCAACATAAACGTCGACTGACACAACGCTATCGCGAGCAAGCTCGCTCCCACATTGGTTTTTCGTCCCCCCTCGAATTTGTATCCGTTTCAAAACGCCAATGGATTGCCCATGAACCTCCCCCGCCTCGCCTTGACGTTGACCCTTTGGCCTGCCGGACAGCTTTTGGCTGAGACCTTCGAACGTGAACAAGCCCTGAAACTGCCGGACGTGCTGATCAGCGCCAATCGCCAGGTCGAAGCCCGCAACGACAGCAGCGCCGCCAATACCGTATTTACCCGCGAAGACATCGACCGTTTGCAACCGAGCAGCGTCACTGACCTGCTCAGCCGTGTGCCGGGCGTGCAGGTCGCGCAAGCAGGCGGGCGTGGCAGCCTGCCGGGGATATACATCCGCGGCGCCAAGTCGGCGCAGAGTCTGGTGCTGGTGGACGGCCAGCGCATCGGCAGCTCGACCTCCTGTGACAGCAATCTGCAACACCTGAATATCGATCAGATCGAGCGCGTGGAAGTCCTGCGCGGTTCACGCTCGGTGATCTACGGCAGCGACGCCATTGGCGGGGTGATTCATATTTTCACCCGGCGCGGCGCCGAACAGGGCCTGCAGCCGCGTCTGCACCTGGGATTTGGCAGCAACCGGACCTGGGAGCGCAGCCTGGGGTTGTCCGGCGGCGATGAACAAACCCGCTTCAACCTCGGTGCCAGCCTCGATGAAACCGCCGGGATCAATCGCACCCATAAGTCCTTCCCCAGCGACAGCAACCACGACGAGTATCGCAACAACTCCCTGAGTTTGAGCCTTGGCCATTCCTTAAGCGATGACCTCGACGTGGGCCTGAACCTGCTGGATAACCGTGGCAAAAGCGAGTTCGACAGCCCGTTTGGCCGCTTCGACACGAATACACTCCAGACCGTCAGCCAACAGCCTTACAGCGATTTCACAGTGAACAGCGTCAGCAGTTATGTTGATGCGCGCATCAATGATCTGTGGGAGTCTCGGCTGGAACTGGGCCACAGCGAAAACCGCGAGAGGACCTTTGACAAACTCAGTGACGAGCGCAGCGTGTTCAACACCTATCGCGATTCTCTCAACTGGCAGAATGACCTGACGCTCGACGACAGCAACAGCCTGATCCTCGGCGCCGACTGGTACGAAGACCGGATCAACAGCAGCACCGCATTCGACGAAGACAGCCGCTGGAACCGTGCAGCCTTTATTCAGCACCGTTTCCAGGCTAAAAGCTTCTCCACTGAACTGGGCCTGCGCCGCGACCAGAACCAGCAGTTTGGCGGCCAGAACAGCTGGAGCGGCACCTTCACCCTACCGCTGAACCCGGACAACGATGTGCTGCTGACCTACAGCGAAGGCTTCCGCGCGCCGACGTTCAACGACCTGTACTACCCCGATTTCAGCAACCCGAACCTCAAACCCGAGACCTCGAAAAGCTACGAGCTGCAATGGCGCAGCCAGTTGAGCGAGACCAGCCGCCTGGAAGCCTCGCTCTACCGAACCGATCTTGAAGACGCGATCATCTTCGGCAAAAACTCTCGCCCGGAAAACGTCGCTTCGGCACGGATCAATGGCTTCGAAGCCGCGCTCAAACAAGAGCTGTTCGGCTGGCAGAGCAACCTCGGGCTGGCGATCATCGACCCGCGAGACCGCGACAGCGGCCACACCCTGAGCCGCCGCGCCCGACGCACCTTGAGCCTGGACCTGGATCGGCAATTCGATCGGTTCAGCCTTGGAGCAAGCTGGCAAGCAG
This sequence comes from Pseudomonas sp. GW821-FHT01E05, assembly GCF_059422425.1. Lineage (NCBI taxonomy): Bacteria > Pseudomonadati > Pseudomonadota > Gammaproteobacteria > Pseudomonadales > Pseudomonadaceae > Pseudomonas > Pseudomonas sp. GW821-FHT01E05. The sequence continues at coordinate 67,745 of NZ_JBWKWW010000014.1, read as the reverse complement.
TGAGCAGCAGCTACGACGACGAGGACAACCAGGATCCGTTAGGCGGTTATGCCTTATTCGGTTTGCGCAGCAGTTGGGCTCTGAATCGCCAGATCCAGCTGGAGCTCAAGGTCGACAACCTGCTGGACGAGGCATACAGCCGTGCGCTCTACAGCTTTGACGGGAATAACTATGGTTATCGGGAAGAAGGTCGGGCATGGATGTTTGGCGTGACCTGGACACCGCAGATCTAGCCAAAAGTTTTGTTGCCAGCTCTGACGCCATCGCGGCGATCCGACTTGCCCGCGATGAATACACCTCGGTCTCAGCGATCTGGCGCTATCAATTCACACAACCTGGCCGTAGCCGCAATCATCTGCCCACTCGGCCGTTCCAGCCCTTTATCCGTCACCAGCAGCAATTGCCCATGCGCCACCGCCCTCACCTGCGGCCAGGCTTTCCAGGCATCGAGCTGCGCCTGGCTACCGGCCAGGATAACCTCGGGATTGCGCTGCAATACTGACTCCAGATTGACCTGCGGCGCCGGTAAATTCAGGTTGGAAAACACATTGTGTGCACCGCAGACTCCCAGCGCATCGCTGATGATCTGCCCGCCGCCAACGGTGTACAGCGGCTGATCCCAGACCTGATAGAACACCTGCAACGGCTCGTCCCGTCGATAGCGCTGGCGCAGATTCGCCAGTTGTCTGCGCAAGTCTGCGGCCAGCGTTCGGCCACTCTCTGGCCGACCGAGTTGCCCGGCAATCGCGTCTATCTGTGTGATGAGCTGTTCAAGGTTGTGGGGGTCGGCAACATAGGTGGGGATATTCAAGCGCTTGAGTTGCTCACGCTGCGTCGGGCCGACACTGCCGGGCCAGAGCAACAGCAAATCAGGCTTGAGACTGAGCAGGCGCTCCATGTCCAATTGACCATAACGCCCGACCGAGGGCACGGCGTTCAACTCAGACGGACGCTCACCGGCATCGAGCACGCCGACCAGCAGATCGGCAGAACCCAGCTCAACGACAATTTCAGAGAGAGACGGTGCGAGGCTGACCACCCGCTCCACGGCCGCCGCCGAGCCACCGATGGCCAGCAGCAGAACCGCCAGCCACCCACGCATCAACCGAGCTGACGCGGAATACGGTAGAGGTAGAACAGCACCGTCGTGGACAGCGCCAGCAGAATCAACGGCACGGCTTCGAGGCCGACAAACACCGCCAGCGCACCGACCCAGGCCGGTAGCCCGGCGGCCAGGAACGCTGCACGGCGTTTGGCAGCCAAAGCAACCCAGGCAGCAGGCTCTTCAGGCGTATCGAGCGCTTTCTGGGTGGCGATCAAGGCGTGTTTATAGCCACCGAAGAAACGCAGACTGACGAACATCGACGCCATGCCCGCGATAAAGAACGGCATCGCCAGAACCGGTAACACGGCCTCGGTCTGACCGAACACCGCATTGATCACCAACAGCGGCAGCAAGGCCAGCGCCAGATACTGCCACCAGTTGACGGCCAATCGCCGCCGTACTTGACCGCGGGTCACGCCCGATCAGCCTCGCCCTGGTGCTCGTTGCCCATCATATGATCGAGCTTGCTGGCTTTGGTGGCCAGGTAGAGTTTGTTGTGCGGGTTGTGGCCAGTGTGCAGCGGGACGCGCTCGGCGACCACGATGCCCATCTCGGTCAGTGCTTTGACCTTGCGCGGGTTGTTGGTCATCAGGCGCAAGGATTTCACACCCAGATGCTCAAGCATTGGCAGGCAGATGGCATAGTCGCGCTGGTCTGCAGCAAAGCCCAGACGCTCGTTGGCTTCAACAGTGTCGGCGCCGCCGTCCTGCAACTCATAAGCGCGGATCTTGTTCAGCAAGCCAATGCCACGACCTTCCTGACGCAAATACAGCAACACACCGCGGCCTTCACGGGCGATCGCCTGCAAGGCGGCCTCGAGTTGCGAGCCGCAGTCGCAACGCTGGCTGAACAAGGCATCGCCGGTCAGGCATTCGGAGTGCAACCGGCCGAGTACCGGTGAGCCATCGGCGACCTCACCCAGACTGAGCACAACGTGCTCGCGACCAGTGGCCTCATCGAGAAAGCCATGCATGGTGAATTGCGCAAAAGGGGTTGGCAGCTTGGAAGCAGCGACGAAAACGACGGGCACCGTGTGCTCCTGATCTGTATGAGGACTGGAGATTCGCAGAGGCGGCATTGTAACAGCAGGTTCCTGCCGACGCTTAGGCTGAATTATCGGCCATAAAGATCAAGAAGTTTGATCTCTACCCCGTAAAGCCAAGCAAACACCAGCTGCTACATTTTTTCGAACGGGTAAGGTTGTTTCCAGCGTTCGAAGATCGGTCGCAACTGACCACTTTTCACCAACGACCCCATGCGCTGATCGAACAGCGCCAGCAGCGCCCGCCCCCGAGGGTTGTTGGCGAATCCCAGAAAAACCGGTAGTTCGGCCAGATGCGTTCGCCGGAACTGCGCTGGGTTCTGCGCCCCACCGAGCACGAAATCAACCTCGGTCAACGCATCGATGTAGTAATCGGCACGGTCGTGCAACAGCATCGGCAAAACCCCGTTACGACGCTGGACTTCATTGAAGTTATGGATGTTGGGAAAGTATTTTTGATACTGGTAACCCCGTACCCAGAGCAGGCGAGAGTTCCCCAGCGTGGCCACGGTTGGCGCCGGGCTGCTGGCCAGACCCAGTGCGTAAATATGGTCATAGTCGTAGTGCCAACGGGGATAGAGCACGCCACCGACTTCATCTCGGTAAGAGCCGACCCAGGCATCCACCTCACCGCGCTGCACCAGTCCGACCGAGCGTGTGTAAGGCACCGTGCGGATCTGCAGCGTAACGGCAGCCGGCTCGAAGACTGCCCGCAGCACATCCCAGGCCAGACCATGGCCGTCGGCGGCGGTGTAGTCGCTCCATTCTTCACTGGCCAGACGAATCTGGGCGGGTGTCGTGGGCAATTCACTCGCCCGTACCGCAGCGCACGACAATACGCAAAGCAGTATCAACAGCCAGCGACCACTCATCCTTGGTCCCTCAGGCGAAATACCATACCAGCCCTCGCATGGCCAACCAGGCAAACACACCCGCCAGAACGTCGTCGAGCATGATCCCGACGCCCCCGTGCACATGCCGGTCGATCCAGCTGATCGGCCATGGCTTGAGAATGTCGAAGAAGCGGAATATCAGGAAGCCCGCCAACAACCAGTACCAACCTTGCGGCACCAGCCACAGGGTTATCCACATCCCGACCATTTCGTCCCAGACGATGCCTTCGTGGTCGTGTACCCGCAGATCGTCCGCCACCTTGCCGCACAGCCAAAAGCCAAACAGCGTGGTGATGCCGAGCATCAGCCAGTAACCCCAGCCGGGCAACATCTGCCACAGCGGGATAAAGGGTAGCGCAACCAACGAGCCCCAGGTGCCGGGCGCTTTTGGCAGGGTGCCCGAACCGAAGCCGAACGCCAGGAAATGCCAGGGATTACGCCAGACCGAAGGCGGCACAGACTCTGCCGGGACCTGCTTGGGATGATCTGTCACGGGGTCTCCCGAAAATGTTGATAACCCCGGGTGTCCGGGGTGATGTCTTGTCCGTCTGCAGTCAAAAGCGTGACGCCCTGCCCGACCACGACGCGACCGACCACATGCACCGGCCAGCCGTCCGCCAACAACTGCGACAGCTCGGCGGGCGGCAAGGTAAAGGCCAGCACGTAATCGTCGCCACCGCTGAGGGCTGCCGCCCGGGCGTCATTCTCGCCGAGAAACGCCAGCAGCGCCTTGGACAGCGGCAGCTTTTCGCTTTCGATCAGCAAACTGACAGCTGAAGCAGCGGCAATATGCCCGCAATCGGCCAACAGACCGTCCGAGATATCCAGCGCCGAAGTCGCCTTGCCACGCAATGCCTGACCCAACGCCAACTGCGGTTGTGGCGACCAGTAGTGCGCCAGCAACGGCTCGGCGATCGCAGGTTCCGCAGTGCGCTGGCCCAGCACCAGCGGTAAAGCGCCCGCCGCGTTACCCAGTTCGCCGCCAACACACAGCAGATCACCCGGTTGCGCACCACTGCGGGTCAGGGCCAAACCCGTTGGCACACGGCCGAACACGGTCATGGTCAGGCACAGCGGACCGCGCGTTGTGTCGCCGCCCACCAGACGCACACCGCAGCTTTGCGCCATGGCGTTCAAACCACGGGCAAAGGCTTGCAGCCAATCGGCAGCATCCGTCGGCAAGGTCAGGGCAAGGGTAAATGCGAGGGGTGTTGCGCCCATGGCTGCCAGGTCACTGACCGCCACCGCCAGCGAACGCTGACCGAGCAGAAAAGGGTCGCAGGGGTCTGCGAAATGGACACCGGCAACCAGGGTGTCGGTGGAGATAGCCAACTGTTCCCCAGCGGGAACAGTCAGCAAGGCGCAATCATCGCCGATCCCCAAAGCAACGCCAACGCCGCCCTGCGCACAAGGCGCGGCAGCGAAGTAATGACGGATCAGCTCAAACTCGCCCATGGCGTTGTGTCCTGTCTCACCAATACTGTTCCTTTTGGGCGGCGTCTGCTGTCGCCATACTGCGTTGTCGCTCCTCGCCATAGCGGGCTATGACTTGTCGCGGCGCCTTGTCTGGCAACAACAGCCACGCGCCAAAAAGGAACGTATTGGCAAGACAGGACACTGCAAGCGCGAATCAGCGCTTGAACGCCTTCACTTCAGCTTCACGCAGACGCGGGGCCAGCTTGTCGAGTACGCCGTTGACGAACTTGTGACCGTCGGTGGAACCGTAGACCTTGGCCAGTTCGATCCCTTCGTTGATCACAACGCGGTACGGAACGTCGACGCGCTTGAGCAGCTCCCAGGTGGACAGGCGCAGGACCGCCAGTTCAACCGGATCGAGCTCATCGATAGTGATGTCCAGGCACGGAGCGAGGGCAGAATCGATCTCGGTCTTGTGCGCCGGCACGCCATGCAGGATGTCGTGGAAGTAGGCGGCATCGACATCACTGAAATCGTTATCGACCCGGAACTGCGCTTCGATCTCGTTCAGCGAAGTTTTGGCCATGTGCCATTGGTATAGCGCCTGAGTCGCGAGCTGACGGGCTTCGCGACGCTTGACGCTCTTGGATGGCTTGCCAGCGTCCGCAGGTTTCGGATCGCGCGGGTTGAAACGATCGCTTTCGTCGCTAATCACTTGGCCTCCAACTGCGCCAGCAGGCTGACCATTTCCAGAGCGGACAAGGCAGCTTCGGCACCTTTGTTGCCGGCTTTGGTGCCGGAACGCTCAATGGCTTGCTCGATCGAGTCGACGGTCAGCACGCCAAAGGCAACCGGCACGCCGAACTCCATGGACACCTGGGCCAGGCCCTTGGTGCATTCGCCAGCCACGTATTCGAAGTGCGGAGTGCCGCCACGAATGACCGCGCCCAGGGCGATGATCGCCGCGTACTCGCTTTGTTGAGCGACTTTCTGCGCAACCAGCGGAATTTCGAATGCGCCAGGAGCACGGATGATGGTGATGTCGCTTTCGCTCACGCCATGGCGAACCAGGGCATCAACAGCACCGCTCACCAGGCTTTCGACGACGAAGCTGTTGAAGCGGCCGACCACCAGGGCATAGCGGCCTTTGGGGGCGATGAAGGTACCTTCGATGGTCTTCAGGGTCATTCGACAAATCTCTTAAAGAGCCAGAGCGCGTTCGGTACGCGCTCTTTAGTGATATTTGAACCGCGAATCAAAGGCCGGAACAGCCGGTCTTTATTCGGAGGGCACGTATTCTACAACTTCCAGATCGAAACCGGATATCGCATTAAATTTCATCGGCGCACTCATCAGGCGCATTTTGCGCACACCGAGGTCACGCAGGATCTGCGAACCGGCACCGACGATACTGTAGGTGGTCGGTTTCTTCACCGCAGTGTGGTCGGCGGTTTCGCGGATGTGCGCCAGCAATACATCACCATCGAGCGGGTGACCGAGCAACAGCACCACACCGCTGCCCGCCTCGGCCACCGCGGCCATGGCCGCGCGCAGGCTCCAGCGGCCAGGTTGCTTGACCATCAGCAGGTCGCGCAGCGGGTCCATGTTATGGACGCGAACCAGGGTCGGTTCTTCTGCGCAAATGGTGCCCAGGGTCAGCGCCATGTGCACATCGCCCTCCACCGAATCACGATAGGTCACCAGATTGAACTGGCCCAGTTCGCTGTCCAATGGCTGCTCGGCAATCCGCTGAACGGTACGTTCGTGGATCATCCGGTAGTGAATCAGGTCGGCGATGGTACCGATCTTGATGTTGTGTTCGACAGCAAAAGCTTCCAGCTCGGCACGACGGGACATGGTGCCGTCGTCGTTCATCACTTCGCAGATCACTCCGCTCGGCTCAAAACCGGCCATCCGTGCCAGATCGCAGGCGGCTTCGGTGTGGCCGGCGCGTGCCAGCGTACCGCCAGCCTGGGCCATCAGCGGGAAGATGTGACCCGGACTGACGATATCTTCGGCCTTGGCGTCTTTGGCGGCGGCGGCTTGAACGGTGCGCGCACGGTCAGCAGCGGAAATACCGGTGGTGACGCCTTCAGCAGCTTCAATCGAGACGGTGAACTTGGTGCCAAAACCGGAACCGTTGCGCGGCGCCATCAACGGCAGTTTGAGCAGTTCGCAGCGCTCGCGGCTCATCGGCATGCAGATCAGGCCGCGGGCATGCTTGGCCATGAAGTTGATGTGCTCAGGCAGGCAGCACTCGGCGGCCATGATCAGGTCGCCTTCATTCTCGCGATCTTCGTCATCCATCAGGATGACCATCTTGCCTAGGCGGATGTCTTCGACCAGTTCTTCGATGCTATTGAGCGCCACGCGGCACCCCCTTGAGTCAGGATTTGAGATAGCCGTTGGCGGCCAGAAAGCTTTCGGTAATGTTGCCAGCGCTAGGCTCTGCAGCCTTGTCGCCGAGCAACAGGCGTTCCAGATAACGTGCCAGCAAGTCGACTTCAAGGTTGACCTGCCGACCCGGCCGGTAGTCGGCCATGATGGTTTCAGCCAGCGTGTGCGGGACAATGGTCAGTTCGAATTCGGCACCATTGACCGCGTTCACCGTCAGGCTGGTGCCGTCGACGGTGATCGAGCCTTTGTGGGCGATGTACCTGGCCAGATCTTTTGGCGCACGGATGCGGAACTGGATGGCCCGGGCATTTTCTTCCCGGGCAATCACTTCGCCGACACCGTCGACGTGACCGCTGACCAGATGCCCGCCCAAACGAGTGGTCGGAGTCAGGGCCTTTTCCAGGTTGACCCGGCTGCCGCTTTTCAGCTCGTTGAACGCCGTGCAGTCGAGGGTTTCGCGGCTGACGTCCGCCCAGAAACCGTCGCCCGGAAGCTCCACCGCAGTCAGGCAAACGCCGTTGACCGCGATGCTGTCGCCGAGTTTGACGTCAGCCAGATCAAGCTTGCCAGTCTCTACATAAACCCGCACGTCGCCGCCTTTTGGGGTCAACGCGCGGATACTGCCGATAGATTCGATGATGCCGGTAAACATGGAGTCCTCCTCGAGAACAGGGCCGACGCTTAGCGAAAGCCGAGAATTATACGCTCGCTGGTGGCAGAGGAATGGCAGTGACTCGCCAGTCATCGCCCACGGCGCGCATTTCAATGATTTTCAGCAACGGCGCCTCACTCATCAGCTCCAGCGGCCAGTCCAGCAATGGCCGCGCCGACGAGCCGAGAAACTTGCCCGCGACGAAGATTTGATATTCGTCCACCAGGCCTTGCTGAGCGAAAGCCCCCGCCAGACGCGGACCGGCTTCCACCAGCACCTCGTTGACACCACGGGCAGCCAGTTCGATCAGCAGCTTGCGCAGATCAACCTGACCATCGGAGCCGGGCACGATCAGGCATTCCGGGCCACTGGCATACTGTTCTTCCACCGCGACACAGGTGGCGACCAGCGCCGGGCCGGCCTTGAAGAACGGTGCGTCGAGAGGCACCCGCAGACGACCATCGATCAGCACGCGCAAGGGTGGTCGGGAAAGCGCCAGCGCAGTCTGCTCGGCATCCAGCCCCAGTTCGTCAGCGCGCACTGTCAGCCGGGCGCCGTCAGCCAATACCGTGTCGGCGCCGGTCAGCACCACGCTGGCCTGGGCGCGCAGGCGCTGCACCGCGCAACGTGCGTCCGGGCCGGTGATCCATTGGCTTTCGCCACTGGCCATGGCGGTGCGACCGTCCAGACTCATGGCCAGTTTGACCCGCACGAACGGCAGACCCTGTTCCATGCGTTTGAGGAAGCCTTGATTGATGGCTCGCGCTTCACCTTCAAGCACGCCGCTATGGATTGCGATGCCCGCCTGCGCCAGACGCTGCATGCCACGGCCAGCGACCTCTGGATTCGGGTCCTGCATGGCGGCAACGACCCGCGCCACACCGGCACTCACCAACGCATCGGCGCACGGCGGCGTGCGCCCATGATGACTGCACGGTTCGAGGGTCACGTAGGCGGTAGCGCCCCGGGCGCTCTCACCGGCGGCACGCAACGCATGGACTTCGGCATGGGGCTCGCCGGCGCGCACATGCCAGCCTTCACCGACAATCTGCCCGTCACGCACAATCACACAACCGACTCGAGGATTGGGATGGGTGGTGTAAAGGCCTTTGCGCGCCAGCTCCAGGGCCCGAGCCATGTAGTGGGCGTCGAGGACGGCTTGTTCAGAGGACATAGTCATTCTTTGGCTGGCTCACGGGCCAGGCGATCGATTTCTTCGCGGAACTCGTTGAGATCCTGAAAACGTCGATACACCGAGGCGAAACGAATGTAGGCGACTTCATCGAGCTTTTGCAGCTCGGCCATCACCAACTCACCGACCACCAGTGACTTGACCTCTCGTTCACCGGTCGCCCGCAGTTTGTGCTTGATGTGCGCCAGCGCAGCTTCCAGGCGCTCGACGCTCACCGGACGTTTTTCCAGGGCGCGCTGCATACCGGCACGAAGTTTTTCTTCGTCGAACGGCTGACGGCTGCCGTCGGTTTTGATCAGGCGCGGCAACACCAGTTCGGCGGTTTCGAAGGTGGTGAAACGCTCACCGCAGGCCAGGCATTCACGCCGGCGGCGCACCTGCTCGCCCTCGGCGACCAGACGCGAGTCGATGACCTTGGTGTCGTTGGCACCGCAGAAGGGACAGTGCATGGTGGCAGGCAACAAAAAAAGGGAGGGCCATGGTAGCGCATCCCACTGGCAAGACAAGCCATAGGCTTTACGGTATATAGACCGGCTACTATTTATACACACCGAATTTAGTCTTGCTGGAGCTTCACATGTCGCTACGACCGCTCGTATTGCTCAGCCTCGTCAGCTTGCTGGTCGCTTGCAGCAGTGCGCCCAAACCCGCGCCACCGGTGCCAGGGCCTGCGCCACAGCAGGCACAGAAGAAAGCTCAGGAGTCCGCCAACCTCGGCCCGCTGCCGGCCTTTCAGCGCGAATTGAGCGGTAGTCTGCTAGGCGTGCCGGCCGGCGCTGAAGTCGAACTGGCACTGCTGGTGATCGACGAGCGCGGCCGGCCGCAACAATTGCTGGCCAGCTCTAGCCTGATCGGCAACAACCAGGTGCTGCCGTTCCGTCTGCGCTTCAATCCGGAAGCCTTTCCGGTCGGGGCTCGCGTCGAATTGCGCGGCCGCGCCAGCCAGTCCGGACAACTGATTCTGCATTTGCCTTCGCGACGCATTGATCAACCGATCACCCAGGCACTGGGTCAATTGCAGTTTTTCAAAGCGCCATGACCGTACCGCTCGACTTGCAAGAGGCTCTGGGAGAGCTGCTCGGTGACGCAAAGCTTGTCTCCTGTACATTGCCGGAGACCGAGCTCAAGCTCTGGTTGATCGACGCCGAAAACATGGACCGCGCCTTCACCCCGGAAGAAACCCGGCGAATCCTGCATGAACCGCCTTACTGGAGTTTCTGCTGGGCCAGCGGCCTGGCGTTGGCGCGCTATCTCGCCGAACGCCCGCAATGGGTCGAAGGCAAACGGGTGCTGGATTTCGGAGCAGGTTCCGGGGTTGCCGGTATTGCGGCGGCCAGGGCCGGTGCGCTGGAAGTGGTGGCCTGCGATCTTGATCCGCTGGCGATTGCGGCCTGCCGGGCGAATGCTGAACTCAATGATGTACAGCTCAGCTACTCGACGGACTTTTTCGCCGAAGCCGATCGCTTTGATCTGATCCTGGTGGCCGATGTGCTGTACGACCGCGGCAACCTGCCGCTGCTCGATGAGTTTTTGAGTCGTGGCCGGGAAGCCCTGGTGGCGGACTCCAGAGTGCGCAATTTCCAGCATCCGGCGTATCAACGGCTGGAAATGCTGGAAGCCTTCACTTTGCCGGATCTGGCCGAGCCTGAAGAGTTTCGTCATGTGAGCCTGTACCACGCGCAAAGACGGTAGAAGCCACCTGTAGCCGTTGCCGGACGCAGCCTTAGGCAACGGCTACGCAAAGCGCCTTCAAGCCCTTATAGTTAGCCCATTCACGCTTTCAAGAGATGCCCCATGAGTCAGGACACGCCGTATATCTTCGACGCCAGCACTGTCGATTTCGACCAGTCGGTGATCGAGAACTCTTTCCACAAACCGGTGCTGGTGGATTTCTGGGCCGAATGGTGTGCGCCGTGCAAGGCGCTGATGCCGATGCTCCAGCAGATTACCGAGAGCTATCAGGGCGAGCTGTTGCTGGCCAAGGTCAATTGCGACGCCGAACCGGACATCGTTTCGCGCTTCGGTATCCGCAGCCTGCCGACCGTGGTGCTGTTCAAGGACGGTCAACCGGTGGACGGTTTTGCCGGTGCGCAACCGGAATCTGCGGTCCGCGCGTTGCTTGAGCCCCATGTACAGATGCCACCACCGGCCGCTGCCGATCCGTTCGAGCAGGCTCAGGCGTTGTTCGATGAAGGCCGTTTTGCCGACGCCGAAGCCATCCTCAAAGTGCTGCTGGGCGAAGACAACACCAATGCGAAAGCGCTGATCCTCTATGCCCGCTGCCTCACCGAACGTGGCGAGCTGGGTGAAGCGCAAACCGTGCTCGACGCGGTCAAGACCGATGAGCACAAGGCCGCCCTGGCCGGCGCCAAGGCGCAGATCCAGTTCCTGGGCCAGGCCAAGGATTTGCCGGATGCGGCAGACCTGAAGGCGCGCCTGGCGAAAAACCCGCAGGACGATGAAGCGGTCTATCAACTGGCGATTCAGCAACTGGCTCGCCAGCAATACGACGCGGCGCTGGATTCGTTGCTGAAGTTGTTCATCCGCAACCGCAGCTACAGCGAAGGCCTGCCGCACAAGACTTTGCTGCAGGTGTTCGAATTGCTGGGCAACGATCACCCGCTGGTGACCACGTACCGCCGCAAGATGTTTGCTGCGTTGTATTAAGCAGGAGCACGGCTGCCGGCGATGGTATTCTTGAGATCGCCATCGCGAGCAAGCTGTGCTCCTACGCGGGGTCAACCCAGCTATAGAGCGGCGTATCCCCGCCGCTCACCACTTTCACATCCGCGCAATGGCGCAAGCGCACCAACAGGCGTTTGCCCGACGCCGCGCTTCCTGTCAGTCCTTCCAGTTGCTCCAGCAAATCCGGCCCGCTCATCTGCCCTGCCTTGCGCAGCAGATCCTTGGCGATCTGCCACAGTGCATCGTCCTGATTCACTGGTTTGGCCTGCGGGGTATTGCTCTCGGGCCTGGTCACCTGCAACTGCGCCCCTAACTGCGCCCAATCGCCCTCGTCCAGCTCCAGGGTCAAGTCCACCGGCCAGTCGCCGATGCTTCCACGTATCCGCACCATAGGTTTTCCCTCAAGTTTCTGACGAACATGCTCCCACGCGTCTTGCGCAACGCCAAGCAGACGGTCAAACTCCCGCCACTATTGTTATAAGATCACATAACAAAACATTCATCTTCTTTCCCGGAGACTTGCTATGCGCCGTCTGCTTCTCGCCTTGCCGTTTACCCTGCTGCCGCTGGCCATCGCTCATGCCGCCGAGGTCCATGATCATGAGCATGAACACGGCAGCCTCGGCGCCCACGAACATGGCGTCGGGCGCTTGAACGCGGCGCTGGACGGTCAGAGTCTGGAGCTGGAACTGGAAAGTCCGGCGATGAACCTAGTGGGTTTCGAACACGTCGCCAGCACTGATGAGGACAAAGCCAAAGTCACCGCTGTGCGTGCCCAGCTTGAGAAACCATTGGTACTGTTCAGCCTGCCAAAAGCCGCCGGCTGCGTGGTTGCCAAGCAGGAACTGGAAAGCCCGCTGTTCGGCGACAAGCCGGATGCCGATGATCACGATGAAGATGAAGACCATGATGCAGACGCCAAAGACGCCGACGGTCATGAGCATCACCATGAACACAGCGAGATCCACGCCCACTACCAATTCACCTGCGCCACGCCGACCGCGCTGAAGAGTCTGGAGCTGACACAAATCTTCAAGACCTTCCCCGCCACCCAGAAAATTCAGGTACAACTCATCAGCCCAAGTGGCCAGCAAGGTGTTGAAGCAACAGCGAAGGCTGCAATCCTGAAGTTTTGAATTCACACCGACCTCGTAGGAGCGAGGCTTGCCCGCGATGAACGATGACGCGGCTTGTCTGATTGACTGCAGCGCCTGAATCGCGGGCAAGCCTCGCTCCTACAAGTACTCAACACACATGAAATCGGCTCAATGACCCAAGCACTTATCGAACTGTCCGACCTGGGCTTCAGTTGGCCCGGTCATCCGCAGTTGCTGGACATCCCGGCGTTCCGCCTCGAGCCCGGCGAAACGCTGTTCCTCAAAGGCCCCAGCGGCAGTGGCAAGACCACCCTGCTGGGCTTGCTCGGCGGGGTGCAGAAGCCCAATCGCGGCAGCATTCGCCTGCTCGGCCAGGAACTGACCGAGCTCTCGGCCGGCGCCCGTGACCGCTTCCGGGTCGACCACACCGGCTACATTTTCCAGCAGTTCAACTTGCTACCGTTTCTCTCGGTGCGGGAGAACGTCGAACTGCCCTGTCACTTTTCCAAATTGCGCGCCAACCGGGCAATCCAGCATCACGGCAGTGTCGATCAGGCGGCCGCGACGTTGCTGGCCCACTTGGGTTTGAAAGATCCAAGCCTGCTCAGCCGTCGCGCCGACTCACTGTCCATTGGCCAGCAACAACGGGTCGCCGCCGCCCGGGCGTTGATCGGCCAACCCGAACTGGTGATCGCCGACGAGCCGACTTCGGCCCTGGACTATGACGCCCGCGAGGCGTTTATCCGGTTGTTGTTCGCCGAGTGCCGTGAGGCCGGGGCCAGCCTGCTGTTTGTCAGCCATGACCAAAGCCTGGCGCCGCTGTTTGATCGCAACCTGTCGCTGGCCGAACTCAATCGCGCCGCAGTGCCCGCAGAGGTTTGAGATGTATTTGTTTCGTCTAGCCATGGCCAGCCTGGCTAACCGCCGCTTTACCGCGATCCTCACCGCCTTCGCCATCGCGCTGTCGGTTTGCCTGTTGCTGGCCGTTGAGCGCGTGCGCACCGAAGCCCGCGCCAGCTTCGCCAGCACCATCAGCGGCACCGACCTGATCGTCGGCGCCCGTTCCGGCTCGGTCAATCTGCTGCTGTACTCGGTATTTCGTATCGGCAACGCCACCAACAACATTCGTTGGGACAGCTTCGAGCACTTCGCAAACAGCCCGAAAGTGAAGTGGGCGATTCCGATTTCCCTCGGTGATTCCCATCGCGGTTATCGAGTAATGGGCACCACTGACGCCTACTTCCAGCACTACCAATACGGTCGCCAACAAAGCCTGCAACTGGCCAGCGGCCGCGCCTTCGCCACCGATCCGTTTGAAGTGGTACTCGGTGCCGAAGTCGCCGATGCCCTGCATTACAAACTCGGCGACAAACTGGTACTGGCTCACGGTGTGGCGGTAATCAGCCTGGTCAAACACGACGACAAACCGTTCACCGTGGTTGGCATTTTGCAGCGCACCGGCACCCCGGTGGACCGCACGCTGCACATCAGCCTCGGCGGCATGGAAGCGATCCACATCGATTGGCACAACGGTGCTCCGGCCCAGGGCAATGGCCGCATCAGCGCCGATCAGGCACGTAACATGGACCTCACTCCGCAAGCCATCACCGCCTTCATGCTGGGCCTCAACAGCAAGATCGCGACCTTCGCCATGCAACGCGAGATCAACGAGTTTCGTGGCGAGCCGATGCTGGCGATTCTGCCGGGCGTAGCCTTGCAGGAGCTCTGGAGCATGATGGGAACGGCTGAAAAAGCCCTGTTTGTGATTTCGTTATTCGTGGTGCTGACCGGATTGATCGGCATGCTCACCGCCATTCTCACCAGCCTCAACGAACGCCGTCGGGAGATGGCTATCCTGCGGTCGGTCGGCGCGCGGCCCTGGCATATCGCGACCTTACTGGTGCTCGAAGCCTTCGCCCTGGCGTTGTCCGGAGTGATTGCCGGGTTGGGGCTGTTGTACCTGAGCATCGCCCTGGCGCAAGGCTATGTGCAGTCGACTTATGGTTTGTACCTGCCGCTGGCCTGGCCAAGCGAGTATGAGTGGACGCTGCTCGGCGGTATCCTGCTTGCCGCATTGCTGATGGGCAGCGTGCCGGCCTGGCGCGCCTACCGACAATCGTTGGCCGATGGCCTGTCCATTCGTTTATGAAGTATCTGTTTATGACCATCCCGTTTATGAGGAGCCACGTCATGCCCCGCGCCCTGCTTGCGCTGTTGTTGCTGGTCGCCATGCCGTTGTGGGCCGCCCAACCGAAAGACCTGACCTGGTTGGAAATGATCCCGCCGGACGCCGCGCCGCAAGTCCCGAACATGACGCCGCTGCACGATCTGTCGAAGATGGGCGACGCCCTGTCCGCCGAAGCGGCACCGGCGGCCACGCAAGACCTGCCCAACGCACCGGTAGTCAAGAGCCTCGACGGGCAGCGGATCCGCTTGCCGGGTTATATCGTGCCACTGGAAGTCAGCGAAGAAGGCCGCACCACCGAGTTTTTGCTGGTGCCGTATTTCGGCGCCTGCATCCACGTACCGCCACCGCCGTCGAATCAGATCGTCCATGTCAAAAGCAAGGTGGGGGTGAAGCTCGATGAGCTGTATCAGCCGTACTGGATCGAGGGCGCGATGCAGGTCAAAGCGTCCACCAGCGAGCTGGCCGATGCGGGTTACCAAATGGATGCCGAGAAAATCTACGCTTACGAATTGCCGGAGTAGGAACGACTCTCCCTGTAACTGGCGAAGCCTGCTACAGGGGTTGGCGCCTCCCCTGAAGGCTCTGCGCTTTTATCCCCCGTCACCATTCCATTGAGCTGAGTCAAAGGCTCGTTCTTGACGCTCCTTAACATTGGACATAGCCAACTTGAATCGTCCTTTGGAGCCTCCATGCACAAGTCTTTGCTTCGCGCTTCGCTGTTCGCCCTCGCGCTTGCAGCCCCACTCGCTCACGCCCACCAGGCCGGTGATTTCATCGTCCGTGCCGGTGCTGCCAGCACCGCGCCCAACGAAGACAGCGGCGAGCTGAAACTCGACGGTAGGAAAATCTCCGGTACCAAAGCGACTCTGGACAGCGACACGCAACTGGGTCTGGCGTTCGCCTACATGTTCACCGACCACATCGGCCTCGAACTGCTGGCTGCCACACCGTTCAAGCACCAAGTCGGTGTAAAAGGTCTTGGTCCGGCGCTGGACGGCAAGCTCGCCGACATCAAGCAATTGCCACCGACCCTGTCGCTGCAGTACTACCCGCTGGACGCTTCATCCAGGTTCCAGCCATATGCCGGTGTCGGTATCAACTACACCATGTTCTTTGGCGAAGACCTGACCAGTCAGCGTAAAAGCGAAGGTTTCAGCAACCTGAAACTCAAGGACTCGGTGGGTATCGCCGGGCAACTGGGCTTTGACTACATGATCACCGACCACATGCTGTTCAACGCCTCGGTCTGGTACGTCGATATCGACACCCAAGCCACCGTCGATGGCCCGACTGCACTGGGTGTCGGCCAGACCAAAGTCGACGTGGATGTTTCCCCGTGGGTGTACATGGTGGGTGTTGGTTACAAGTTCTGATTCAACCTCTATCGCGGGCAAGCCTCGCCCCTACAAGAGCACCGCGCCAACTGTAGGAACAGGCTTGCCCGCGAAGTCGTCGGCCCGCCCCCCAGGACCTGAAGTCCGACGACAATAAAAAGGCGCCTCGAAAGGCGCCATTTTCATTCAATAAAACACTATCGCCCCAGCAACCGCGCCAGACCAACGCTCATCGGCGTCTGCTCAGGAAATTTGAAACGCTGCAACAGCCGTTGATTATTCGCCCGGGAATGACGGATATCGCCCGAGCGCGCCGGGCCGTAGCTCACCGGAGGCAACTGTCCCACTACCTCAGCCAATGCCTCGAGCATCTGCTTGAGTGTGGTCGCCTGATTCAGCCCGACGTTGACTGCACCCTCTTCGACCTGCGGCGCTTCGATGGCCTGAATCAGCACGTCCACCAGGTCTTCAACGTAAACGAAGTCACGGGTTTGCTCACCGTCACCAAACACGGTGATCGGCAGGCCTTTCTGTGCCCGCTCACTGAAAATGCTGATCACCCCGGAGTACGGCGACGACGGATCCTGGCGTGGACCGAAGATGTTGAAGAAGCGGAACACCACCGGCTCCAGAGCGTGCTGGCGACGGTAGAAGTCGAAGTAGTACTCGCTCGCCAGTTTGTCCGACGCGTAAGGCGTCAACGGCGCCTTGGGCGTGTCTTCGCTGATCGACTCACCTTCGCCATTGTTGCCATAGACCGCCGCGCTTGAGGCGAACAGCACGCGCTTGACGCCAGCCTGACGCATGGCTTCACAAACGTTCAGCGTGCCGATGAAGTTGCTCTGGTGGGTGCGCACCGGATCATCCACCGAAGCCTGCACCGAAGCCACAGCCGCGAGATGGGCGACAGCCTGGCAACCCACCATCGCCCGCGCCACTAGCGCAGCATCGGCGACGTCGCCTTCAATCAGTTCGACCCGAGCATTATCCAATGGCAAGTTGCTGCGTTTGCCGGTGGACAAGTCATCGAGAATCCGCACCGCGTAACCCTTGGCGAGCAAGGCATCGACCAGGTGCGAACCAATAAACCCGGCGCCGCCGGTGATTAAAACAGGGCCGTCAGCCATGGCGATAAAACCTATCCAGTAAGCCCGGGAGTGCCGCACGCCAGGCGCGGGGTTTGATCCCGAAGGTATGCAGAATTTTCTTGCAGGCCAGGACCGCATGTTGCGGCTCTTCAGCAGCATCAGGGCGCGCAGCATGGGCTTGCGCAGTCGGCGCCTCGATGGCCAGCGGATGCAACTGCCGGGCCTCGGCGAGAATCGCCTGACCCAATGCCAGCGGCGTAGTCGCTTCATGCCCGGCGTAGTGGTAAGTGCCCCACAGCGGCGCCGAGCAATCGAGCTGTTTGAGTACCGAAATAATCACTCGCGCCGCGTCATCCACCGGGGTCGGATTACCGCGACGGTCGTCGGCCATCAGCAACTCTTCGGGTCGCTCGGCCCGGGCCAGGAAGCGCCCGAGCGTGCCGTCGGCACTGTCATCGAGCAGCCAGCCAAAGCGCAACAAAACATGCTGCGGACAGGTTGCGCGCACACTCTGCTCGATCCGCCACAAGGCCTGGCCACGCAGACCCAGCGGCACCGGTTCGTCTTTTTCGCTGTAGGCAGTCGCTCGCGAGCCATCGAAGACCCGATAGCTGGAGGGCTGCACCAGGATGATATTGTGATGTTGGCACAGCTCGGCAAGCCGCTCGATCGCCCGCTCCTGCCCGGCCAGACGCGTCTCGCCGACCGTCTCCGCCTGAAACCAGTCGAAGTAATAGGCAAGGTTGATCAAGGCATCCGGACGGGTGTCATCGAGCAGTTGCGTCAGGCTCGCGGCATCCCAGCCGTCTTGCGGCGGACGGGGGGCGAGGAAACCAATATCTTCCTCCGCACCGAGGCGAATCAGCGCTTGCCCAAGGGCATTTCCGCCGCCCAGTAACATAAGGCGCATTCGCATAGAGTCAGCAGGCCCAGTCTGTTTAGAACGATGGTTTATATCGGACAAGCCATATAGCCTTGCCGTTGGCATTTGCCAGAATCGTTGCATTTTGCGGGTTTCCAGCGCAGCCGTCACCCGCAAAGTGTAGAACGGCCAGATCAGGGCCCGACAATACGGCCTTTGTGGCGAGGGGTTGCAAGTTCTGCCTGTCAGTCGCATAAATCTGCTCATGAATCTTCCCGAATCAGCGGACAACGCCCTGACTGGCTTCCACCCTGCCGTCAGAGCCTGGTTCAACGCGACGTTCCCCTCGGTCACCGCCGCCCAGGCTCAGGCGTGGCCGTTGATCCGCCAGCGCCGCTCGACGTTGATTGCCGCGCCCACAGGCTCCGGAAAAACCCTCACCGCGTTTCTCGCGGTGATCGATGACCTGGTCCATCAAGGACTGGAGCAAAACGGCGAACTGCCGAACGAGACGCTGGTGGTCTACGTCTCGCCGCTCAAGGCGCTGTCCAACGACATTCAGATCAACCTGCAAAACCCGCTTGCCGGGATTACCGAACAATTGCGCTGCATGGGCTTGCCTCAACTGAAGATCAACACCTCTGTGCGAACCGGCGACACCACCCAAAAAGACCGCACGGCGATGCGCAAAAGCGCACCGCATATTCTGGTGACCACCCCGGAGTCGCTTTACGTATTACTCGGTTCGGACTCCGGCCGACGCATGCTCGCCCGCACCCGCACAGTGATCGTCGACGAGATCCACGCCATTGCCTCCAGCAAGCGCGGCAGTCATTTAACCCTGAGCCTGGAGCGCCTACAGGCGCTGTGCCCGGATCCGTTGATGCGCATCGGCTTATCGGCCACGCAAAAACCCATCGAAGCGGTGTCACGCTTTCTGGTGGGCCGCGACCACGCCTGCGAGATTGTCGACATTGGCCACGCCCGTCCACGGGACTTAAGCATCGAAGTGCCGCCGGTACCGTTGTCAGCGGTGATGGCCAATGACGTCTGGGAACTGGTCTACGACCGGCTCGCCGTGCTCGCCCGCGAGCACAAAACCACGCTGGTTTTCGTCAACACCCGGCGCCTGGCAGAGCGTTTGAGCCGGCATTTGAGCGAACGTCTTGGCAAAGAGGCGGTGGCCGCCCACCACGGCAGCCTGGCCAAAGAGTTCCGACTGGACGCCGAGCAACGGCTCAAGCGTGGCGACCTGCAAGTGCTGATCGCCACCGCGTCACTGGAGCTGGGCATCGATATCGGCGATGTCGATCTGGTCTGCCAGATAGGCTCGCCGCGTTCAATTGCGGCATTTCTACAACGGGTTGGCCGCTCCGGACACCAGGTCGGCGGCACACCCAAGGGGCGTCTGTTCGCCACCACACGGGACGACCTGATCGAATGCGCGGCCCTGCTCGACTGCGTGCGTCGCGGTGAACTCGACACCTTGCTGATTCCCGTGGCGCCGCTTGACGTGCTGGCCCAGCAGATCGTCGCCGAGGTCAGTTGCCAGCAATGGCAGGAGCAAGCGCTACTGGAAATGCTCCGCCGTGCGTCACCCTATAGCGATCTCGATGAAGCACATTTTCAGGCGTTATTGCAGATGCTCGCCGAGGGCTACAACAGCCGTCAGGGAATCCGCAGCGCTTATCTGCATCGCGATGCCGTGACACGAACCCTGCGAGGCCGTCGCGGCAGCAAACTCACCGCTGTAACCAGCGGCGGGACGATCCCGGACAACGCCGACTACAGCGTATTGCTGGAGCCACAGAGCCTGAACATCGGCAGTGTCAACGAGGACTTTGCCGTCGAAAGCATCGCCGGCGACATCTTCCAGTTGGGCAATACCTCGTACCGGATCCTGCGCATCGAAACCGGCAAAGTACGGGTCGAAGATGCTCAAGGCCAACCGCCGACCATTCCGTTCTGGCTCGGTGAAGCGCCCGGTCGCAGCGCAGAACTGTCGTTCGCCGTGGCGCGCCTGCACGCGCAACTCGATGAACTGCTCAGCGCCAGCCCCGGCGACTTGCAACCGAGCCTCGACTGGTTGACCGACACCTTGGGCCTAAGCATCTCCAGCGCCGAGCAGCTGGTGGAGTATCTGGCGCGCGCACGTTTGACGCTGGGTGCATTACCGTCCCGGGACACGCTGATCATGGAGCGTTTTTTCGATGAGTCCGGCGGCACCCAACTGATCATCCATACGCCGTTTGGCAGTCGCATCAATCGCGCTTGGGGCCTGGCGCTGCGCAAGCGTTTTTGCCGTACTTTCAATTTCGAATTGCAGGCCGCTGCCAGCGAAGACGCCATCGTGCTCTCGCTGTCCACCAGTCACAGCTTTGAGCTGGACGACGTCTGGCGTTACCTGCACAGCAACAGCGCTGAGCACATCCTGATCCAGGCTGTATTGGAGGCCCCGTTGTTCGGCGTGCGCTGGCGCTGGAATGCTGGCGTCGCCCTGGCCCTGCCGCGTTATTCCGGCGGGCGCAAAGTCCCGCCGCAGATCCAGCGGATGAAAAGCGAAGACCTGATCGCCAGTGTGTTTCCCGATCAGATCGCTTGCCTGGAAAACCTCGCCGGCGAGCGGGAAATTCCCGAGCATCCGCTGGTGGAGCAAACCCTCGATGACTGCCTTCATGACGCCATGGACAGCGAAGGCTGGCTGGCACTGCTGCGGCGTATGGAGAACGGCGAAGTGCGGTTGATCAGCCGCAATCTGCCGGCGCCGTCGCCCTTGGCCGCCGAAATTCTGAGCGCCCGGCCCTACACCTTTCTCGATGACGCACCACTGGAAGAACGTCGCACCCAAGCCGTGCTCAACCGCCGCTGGAGCGACCCGCAATCGACCGATGATCTGGGCGCGCTGGATAGCGAGGCGATTCAGGCCGTGCGCGACGAAGCTTGGCCCGCGCCCACGGGCGTCGACGAAATGCACGAAGCGCTGATGAGTCTGGCGTGCATCAGCGATGCTGAGGCGCAGACCAATGAGCACTGGCTGACCTGGCTGCACGCCTTGGCCGACAGTGGTCGGGCCTGCCGTCTGCAGCTCAATGCCGAGCAGTCGTTATGGTTGGCACTGGAGCGGCTGACGTGTTTGCGGGCGCTGTATCCCGACGCTGCGTTGCAGCCTGGGTTGCAGGCTTTGCCCGGATTCGATGAACCCTGGGATGTCGATGAGGCGCTGGTGGAAGTGATCCGCGCCCGTCTCAGTGGTTTCGGGCCTCTGCCTTTGAACCAGATCGCCGAACCACTGGCGCTGCCGATGGCCAGCGTCACTCAGGCCTTGGCGCAACTGGAACGTGAAGGTTACGTGCTGCGCGGACGCTTCAGCCCGGGCGCCAGCGACGATCAATGGTGCGAACGACATTTGCTGGCGCGTATTCATCGCTACACGGTCAGACGACTGCGCCGGGAAATCGAGCCGGTAGCGTTGCAGGACTTCATGCGATTCCTGTTTGACTGGCAGCATCTGTCTACGACAACTCAAGGCCAGGGCAGCGCCGTTTTGCCAGAGATCGTCAACCAGTTTGAAGGCTACCCAGCCGCCGCCGCGGCCTGGGACAGCGATATTTTGCCGGCGCGGCTCAAGGGTTATTCAGTCAGCTGGCTGGATGACCTGTGCCGCAGCGGCAAACTGGTCTGGACCCGGTTGACCGCGCGCAACAAGCCCGCGAGTGCCGCGCTTCGCAGTACCCCAATCGTGTTGTTGCCACGCAACCAGGTTGCGCTCTGGAGCGGCTTGACCGAGCAGACCGACAGCAGCGAGTTATCGCCAAAAACCCGGAAAGTCCACCAGGCCCTGACCCAACATGGCGCCTTGTTCTTCGACGAACTGCTGCATGAAGCGCATCTGCTGCGCAGCGAACTGGAAAGCGCATTGCAGGAGCTGGTTGGTGCGGGACTGGTGAATGCCGACAGTTTTGCCGGGCTGCGGGCGCTGATCACCCCCGCCAGCAAACGCCAGGCCCGCAGCAGTCGCCGTGGCCGCGGGGCGTTTATCGGCGGGATGGACGATGCCGGACGTTGGGCCTTGTTGCGACGCCCCGCTGCAGCAGTGGCAAGCGAAATCACTCGTCCCGGGCAAACCCCGACGGCGACACTGGAGCATGTCGCGAAGACTCTGCTTCGGCGTTATGGCGTGGTCTTCTGGCGTTTGCTTGAGCGCGAGGCTGATTGGCTGCCAGTCTGGCGCGAACTGCTGCGCACGTTCCATCGCCTCGAGGCCCGAGGCGAAATTCGCGGTGGGCGATTTGTCAGCGGCCTGGCGGGCGAGCAGTTCGCGTTGCCGGAGGCGATTCCTCTACTGCGGGAAGTACGTCGACGCCCCCATGACGGCAGCCTGATTGGTGTCTGCGGCGTCGACCCGTTGAACCTGGCCGGTACGCTGCTGCCGGGCAGCAAAGTCCCTGCGCTGGCCAGCAATCGGTTGGTGTACCGCGACGGCTTGCCTGCCGCCGCCGAAATCGCCGGCAAGCAGCATTTCTGGCTGGAACTGGATCAGCAGGCCAGTGCCGAGGTGCGCAACAAACTGGTGCAACACCGCTCTTGAGTAAGTGATCGTTCCCACGCTCTGCGTGGTAACGCCTCACTGGACGCTCCGCGTCCGCTCTTACTGTGACGCGGAGCGTCACCGGCTGCATTCCCACGCGCGAGCGTGGGAACGGTCAACACACAAGACCGTATATTTGACTTGCGATCAAATATCTTGTGCCGATACCGCTATTTTTCCACACGAGTCAAACACCGACACTGCGCTCCTGATTTAAACCCACCGGAGTTGCAGCCATGCCCATTGCCTTGCTCGCGCTAACCCTAAGCGCATTTGCCATCGGGACGACCGAGTTCGTCATCGTTGGCCTGTTACCCACTATCGGTGCCGACCTTGGCGTCAGCCTGCCGTCCGCCGGTCTTTTGGTCAGCCTTTACGCGCTGGGCGTGGCCATTGGCGCACCGGTACTCACCGCATTGACCGGCAAAGTGCCGCGTAAACTCTTGCTGTTGTCGTTGATGGTGCTGTTCACCCTCGGCAACCTGTTGGCCTGGAAAGCACCCAGCTACGAATCGCTGGTCATTGCACGAATCGTTACCGGGCTCGCCCACGGGGTGTTCTTCTCCATCGGCTCGACCATTGCCACCAGCC
Organism: Pseudomonas sp. GW821-FHT01E05; assembly: GCF_059422425.1. Taxonomy (NCBI): domain Bacteria; kingdom Pseudomonadati; phylum Pseudomonadota; class Gammaproteobacteria; order Pseudomonadales; family Pseudomonadaceae; genus Pseudomonas; species Pseudomonas sp. GW821-FHT01E05. Next base: position 44,615 of record NZ_JBWKWW010000014.1, on the reverse strand, counting down.
TGGTGCCCAAGGAAAAGGCCGCCAGCGCGATTGCGATCATGTTTACCGGTCTGACCGTAGCCTTGGTCACTGGCGTGCCACTGGGCACCTTCATTGGCCAGCACTTCGGTTGGCGCGAAACCTTCCTCGCCGTCTCGGCCCTGGGTGTGATCGCCTTTATCGGCAGCCTGATTTACGTGCCGAAAAACATTGCCCACAGCAAACCTGCTTCGCTGCTACAGCAACTGCAAGTTCTGAAACAGCCACGGTTGTTGCTGGTGTTCGCCATGACTGCGGTCGGCTACGGCGGATCGTTCATTGCGTTCACCTTCCTGGCGCCAATTCTTCAGGACATCTCCGGCTTTAGCGCCAGCACCGTTAGCCTGGTGCTGCTGGTCTACGGCATCTCGGTGGCCATCGGTAACATCTGGGGCGGCAAACTGGCCGATAAACGCGGCCCGATCAGCGCCTTGAAGCTCATCTTCGCCCTGCTCGCCGCTGTGCTCTTTGTGCTGACCTTGACCGCCGGTAATCCTTGGCTGGCATTGGCCACCGTACTGGTCTGGGGCGCGGTCGCTTTCGGCAACGTACCGGGCCTGCAAGTGTATGTAGTGCGCCAGGCCGAACATCACACCCCGAATGCGGTGGACGTGGCTTCGGGTCTGAACATCGCTGCTTTCAACCTTGGCATCGCCGGCGGCGCTTGGGGTGGCGGTCTGATCGTCGCCCACATGGGCCTGATTCATACCGCATGGATCGGCGGTCTGGTGGTGCTGGTCGCCCTTGCATTGACCGCCTGGAGTGGTCGTCTCGATCGTCTCGGCCCGGTGTATCCAGAGCCGGCGCAGGGTTCGGCGCAGATTGTCGCCGGGCATTAAAAGATCGCAGCCTTCGGGCTGCGTTTTTTTGTACGCCCCCACTTATACCCGCGCGGGTGCCGTCACTCCAAACCGTGCGCGGTAATCACTTGGGGCAAGGCCGGTGATTTTTTTGAACGTGGCGCGAAAAGCACTTGGGTCCTGATAGCCGACGGTCCAGGCAATGTGGTCGATGGTCCCGTTGGTGAATTCGAGCATCTCCCGGGCCTTGCCGACCCGCAGATGCTGACAGTATTCGGTGGGTTTCAGACCGGTTGCCGAGCGAAAGCGCCGCAGGAAGGTGCGTTCCTCCAGACCGGCCTGCTGGGCCATCGCCGTCAGCGAGACCTCCACCGCACCGTTACCTTGCAGCCAATGCTGGACCTTGAGGATCGCCGGGTCGCCATGGCCGAGTAGTGGCGCAAAGTTACTGCCGCACCGGCTCGCGCTGTCGCTGTGCTCGATCACCAGAAACCGCGCAGTGCCGGTCGCGATGCTCGGCCCGAGCAGACGGTCCACCAGACGCAATCCCAACTCGGACCAGGCCATTAGCCCGGCGGTGGTGATCAGGTCGCCGTCGTCGACAATAGGTTTGTCGGCATTGAGTTTGACCCCCGGGTAACGCTCGGCGAACTGTTTCGCCGAGGTCCAGTGAGTGGTCGCGCTGCGGCCATCCAGCAAACCGCTTTGCGCCATCAGAATAGAACCCACGCACACGCCGCCGAGAGTCGCACCGCTGGCGTGTTGCTGGCGAAGCCAATGGGTCAACGCTGACGGAGCCTGAGCGTCAGAAAACCCGGCGATCGAAGGCGGGATCAACACCGCCATCAACGCCTGGTCGGGCCCCGGATGACTGTCGAAGACCCGCACCGGCGCCTCAAAGGCATCGGTACGCCAGTGGCTGACCCGCAGCAGCGGCAGCTGCGTAGCCTGATATTCGACCGCAATGCGGTTTGCTACACCAAACAGATCGGTCAAGCCATGTACCGCCGCCATCTGCGCGCCGGGATAGATCAGCACGCCCAATTCGGCGACTGCGCTTTCTACGCCCATTGTCAGTTTTCCCCCTTCTATTGTCGGTGCGGCCAATCCTCGAACGGCCGGCTAACCCCAATACTTCACGCCACACAAACACATCCGAGGAAACACCCATGGCCAAGCAAGCACTCATCGTAGTCGATATCCAGAACGACTACTTCCCCCACGGCAAATGGCCGTTGGTGGGCGTCGAAGCCGCCGCCGACAACGCCGCACGGCTGATTCAGGCATTTCGCGATACCGGTGACACGGTGGTGCACATCCGCCACGAATTCACCTCCGACACGGCGCCGTTCTTCACCCCTGGCTCTGAAGGCGCACGCCTGCACCCTAAAGTCATCAACCGCGCCAACGAGCCGGTGGTGCTCAAGCACTTCGTCAACTCGTTCCGCGAAACCGAACTACAGTCAATCCTCGACCAGCAGGGCATCGAGAGCCTGGTGATCGTCGGCAGCATGAGCCACATGTGCATCGACGGCGTCACTCGAGCCGCAGCCGACCTTGGCTACACCGTCACGGTAATCCATGACGCCTGCGCCACCCGCGATCTTGAGTTCAACGGCCTGACTGTTCCGGCCGCCCACGTGCATGCCGCCTTCATGTCGGCATTGGGCTTTGCCTATGCAACTGTGGTGTCCACCGACGATTTCCTGGCTGCCAGCCGCTAGCCACACAGGCCACTAGGCCTCCCCATCGCAAACTCATTGGAGACTATCGCCCCCCCGCCCCTGATCATCCGGCGACGATGACTAGATCGTGCCCATCCAGGCCGCCGGACTGGAAAGCGCCAGGCTGATCGAACACGCCAAACTGATCGTCTATCCCGGCGCGCCCCATGGCCCGACTGACACCCACAAGGAAAAGGTCAACGCTGACATGCTGGCGTTTGCCAGGAGCTGATCAACGCGCCAAAAAACAAAAGGCCCGTAGCGGTTGAAAGCTACGGGCCTTTTGTCTGCCGTTAGAGAAATTTATCTCTAGAACGGAATATCGTCATCAAAGCTGTCGAAATCCGGAGCCGGTTGCGGTGCGGCCTGTTGTGGCGCTGGACGCGACTCACGTTGTGGCTGCTGCGATGGCTGAGATTGCTGCGGACGCGACTGCTGAGGACGCGGCGCCGAGTTGGACATGCCACCCTGGCCTTGTTGGTCGCCCTGTGGACGGCCGCCCAGCAGTTGCATGGTGCCTTGCATGTCGACCACGATTTCGGTGGTGTAACGCTTGATACCGTCTTTTTCCCATTCGCGGGTTTGCAGTTTGCCTTCGATGTAGACCTGCGAACCTTTACGCAGGTACTCGCCAGCGATTTCCGCAACCTTGCCGAACATCGACACACGGTGCCATTCGGTCTTCTCGACCTTCTGACCGGTTTGCTTGTCGGTCCACTGTTCGCTGGTCGCCAGACTCAGGTTGGTCACGGCGTTACCGTTAGGCAAGTAGCGAACTTCGGGATCCTGGCCGCAAGTGCCGACCAATATGACTTTGTTAACCCCACGGGCCATAACGTTCTCCTAGGCTTCGCACATCGTCGGCGCCGGGTTGTTGACCAGGCGCTCGAGGGTCGTGCGATCCAATAGTTCGGTGTCCAATTTGATGTAAATGGCCGCTTCATCAGCAACCACCACTGCATCTGTTACCCCAACGACGGCCAGCAGGCGCTCGACCAGACCAGCTTCGCGGATCGCTTCAGGCGATAACGGCAAGCGCAGGCTCGTCACATATGGGGGTTCACGCATGGTAACAGCAAAGGCCAACCAAAGTGCAGCCAGGCCCGCGCATCCAAGGAACACAACCGACAGACCGCCATGCTGGAACAGCCAGCCGCCGAGAATCCCGCCCGCCGCCGACCCAAGAAACTGGCTGGTGGAATAAACCCCCATCGCCGTGCCTTTGCCACCCGCCGGTGAAACCTTGCTGATCAACGACGGCAGCGAGGCTTCCAGCAGATTGAACGCAGTGAAAAACACCACCGTACCAATCACCAGGGCCCGCAAGCTATCGCCAAACTGCCAGAAGAATAGCTCAGTGAGCATCAGCGTACTGACCGCACCGAGTAAAACTCGTTTCATTTTGCGTTTCTTCTCGCCGTAGATAATGAACGGGATCATGGCGAAGAATGAAATCAACAAGGCTGTCAGATAGACCCACCAATGCTGCTCTTTAGGCAATCCGGCTCTTTCCACCAGTGCCAGAGGCAAGGCAACGAAGCTGGACATCAGCATCGCATGTAACACAAAAATCCCGAGATCCAGGCGCAGCAAATCGGGATGCCGCAAGGTCGGCCCCAAGGCCTGACGCGCCACGCCCGATTCACGATGCTGCAACGGTCCGGTGGAACGCGGCACCATGAACATCACGATCACGATGCCGAACAGCGCCATGCCGCCAGTGGCGAGGAACAGCCCGGACAGCCCGAATGCACGGGTCAGCAACGGGCCGACAACCATGGCGACCGCGAAGGACAGGCCAATGGTCATGCCGATCATGGCCATGGCCTTGGTGCGGTGCTGTTCGCGGGTCAGGTCTGACAACAAGGCCATGACCGCAGCGGAAATCGCCCCGGCGCCTTGCAGGATTCGTCCGGCGATCACACCCCAGATCGAATCGGCATTGGCCGCCAGCACACTGCCAAGCGCAAACACGATCAGCCCCAGGTAAATCACCGGACGCCGACCAATGCGGTCGGAAATGAACCCGAACGGGATCTGGAAGATTGCCTGGGTCAAGCCGTAAGCGCCTATCGCCAGCCCGATAAGGGCCGGGGTCGCTCCTGCGAGATCCATTCCATAGGTCGCCAGGACCGGCAATACCATAAACATGCCAAGCATACGGAATGCGAACACCAGGGCCAGACCGCTTGCTGCGCGGGTCTCGCTGCCACTCATGCGTTCGCTGTGGGGATCGTGCATGGATAAACCTCATGTGAACCGGCGGAGATTCTACCAGTCCCATCGATTGAGGGGGTATAGGGCGACGCTTTGTCGCGAGCTTGCTCTGCGCACTTGTGCCGCGCCCTGTCATGGGTAGCTCAAATACTCTAATTTGATAGTGTGCATCCATCCAGTATTTGGCCTTATACTCCTACGTTTACGCCCGCCGAGCGAGGCCACTTTTGGACAAGATCCTGATTCGTGGGGCCCGAACCCACAACCTGAAGAACATCGACCTGACCCTTCCACGGGACAAACTGATCGTCATCACCGGACTGTCCGGATCGGGCAAATCATCCCTGGCTTTCGACACGCTGTACGCCGAAGGACAACGCCGCTATGTCGAGTCGCTGTCGGCTTATGCCCGGCAGTTTCTGTCGATGATGGAAAAGCCTGACGTCGACACCATCGAAGGCCTGTCGCCGGCGATCTCCATCGAACAAAAGTCGACCTCGCACAACCCGCGTTCGACCGTCGGTACCATCACCGAAATCTACGACTACCTGCGTCTGCTTTACGCTCGCGTCGGTATTCCACGCTGCCCGGACCACGACATCCCGCTGGAGGCGCAGACCGTCAGCCAGATGGTCGATCTGGTCCTGGCACAGCCCGAAGGCAGCAAGCTGATGCTGCTGGCTCCGGTAATTCGCGAACGCAAAGGCGAACACCTTTCGGTGTTCGAAGAGTTGCGTGCCCAAGGCTTCGTACGCGCCCGGGTCAATGGCAAGCTCCATGAACTGGATGAGCTGCCCAAGCTCGACAAACAGAAGAAGCACTCGATCGACGTAGTGGTCGACCGCTTCAAGGTTCGCGCTGATCTGCAGCAACGACTGGCCGAGTCATTCGAAACCGCCTTGAAGCTCGCCGACGGTATTGCGCTGGTCGCACCGATGGACGAAGAGCCTGGCGAAGAAATCATCTTTTCTGCGCGCTTCGCCTGCCCGATCTGTGGCCACGCCATCAGCGAGCTGGAGCCCAAGCTGTTCTCCTTCAACAATCCAGCGGGCGCTTGCCCGACCTGTGATGGTCTGGGGGTCAAACAGTTCTTCGACATCAAGCGTTTAGTCAATGGTGAGCTGACACTGGCCGAGGGAGCGATTCGCGGCTGGGACCGGCGCAACGTTTATTACTTCCAGATGCTCGGCTCCCTGGCCTCCCATTACGGTTTCAGCCTGGAGGTGCCGTTCAATGAACTACCGGCGGATCAACAAAAAGTCATCCTGCATGGCAGCGGTTCGCAGAACGTCGACTTCAAATACCTGAACGATCGTGGCGATATCGTCAAACGCTCGCACCCGTTCGAAGGCATCGTGCCGAACCTGGAGCGTCGCTACCGCGAAACCGAGTCGGCCTCCGTACGTGAAGAGCTGGCCAAGTTCCTCAGCACCCAACCCTGCCCGGATTGCCGCGGCACCCGTCTGCGTCGGGAGGCACGTCACGTGTGGGTTGGTGAGAAGACGCTACCGGCGGTCACCAACCTGCCCATTGGCGACGCGTGTGAGTATTTCGGCGTCCTGAAACTGACCGGCCGACGTGGCGAAATTGCCGACAAGATTCTCAAGGAAATCCGCGAGCGCTTGCAGTTTCTGGTCAACGTCGGCCTCGACTACCTGTCCCTTGATCGAAGTGCCGATACCTTGTCCGGTGGCGAGGCTCAGCGTATTCGTCTGGCCAGTCAGATCGGTGCAGGCCTGGTCGGAGTTCTGTACATCCTCGATGAACCGTCGATTGGTTTGCATCAGCGCGATAACGATCGACTGCTCGGTACGCTGAAGCATCTGCGGGATATCGGTAATACCGTGATCGTGGTCGAACACGACGAAGACGCGATTCGTCTGGCCGACTATGTAGTGGATATCGGTCCAGGCGCTGGCGTGCATGGCGGCCATATCGTTGCCGAAGGTACGCCGGCTGAAGTCATGGCTCACCCTGACTCACTGACCGGCAAGTACCTGTCCGGCCGGGTGAAGATTGAAGTGCCAGCCAAACGTACGCCCCGTAACAAAAAGCTCTCGCTGTCGCTCAAGGGCGCCCGTGGCAACAACCTGCGCGAAGTCGACCTGGATATCCCGATCGGCCTTCTGACGTGTGTCACCGGCGTGTCCGGCTCGGGCAAGTCGACGTTGATCAACAACACCCTGTTCCCCCTCAGCGCTACGGCACTGAACGGGGCGACCACCCTTGAGGCGTCGGGTCACGACAGCATCAACGGCTTGCAGCATCTGGACAAAGTGGTGGATATCGACCAGAGCCCGATCGGTCGTACGCCGCGTTCCAACCCGGCGACTTACACCGGGCTCTTCACGCCGATTCGCGAGCTGTTCGCCGGCGTACCGGAATCGCGCTCCCGTGGCTACGGTCCGGGACGTTTCTCGTTCAACGTGAAGGGCGGGCGCTGCGAGGCGTGTCAGGGCGACGGTCTGATCAAGGTGGAGATGCACTTTCTGCCGGACATTTACGTGCCGTGCGACGTCTGCAAGAGCAAGCGCTACAACCGCGAAACTCTGGAGATCAAGTACAAGGGCAAGAGCATCCACGAGACGCTGGAAATGACCATCGAAGAAGCACGAGTGTTCTTCGACGCGGTTCCGGCCCTGGCGCGCAAACTGCAAACGCTGATGGACGTTGGTCTGTCGTACATCAAGCTGGGGCAGTCGGCAACCACCCTGTCCGGTGGTGAGGCACAGCGGGTCAAGCTATCCCGCGAACTGTCCAAGCGCGATACCGGCAAGACCCTGTACATCCTCGACGAGCCGACCACCGGCCTGCACTTCGCCGATATCCAGCAACTGCTCGATGTACTCCATCGCCTGCGCGATCACGGCAACACTGTGGTCGTGATTGAACACAACCTGGACGTGATCAAGACCGCCGACTGGCTGGTGGACCTGGGGCCTGAAGGTGGCTCAAAGGGCGGACAGATCATTGCTGTCGGCACACCTGAAGAAGTGGCAGAGATGCCACAGTCCTACACCGGCTACTACTTGAAGCCGCTGCTGGAACGCGACAGGGCCTGAGGCCAATGAAAAAGCCCCTGTCACTTCGTCAGTGACAGGGGCTTTTTTGTATCTGTTAGACCGCTATCGCGAGCAAAGCACCGGCGGGATTCAGAACTGCGATTGCAGATAGTTCTCCAGGCCGACCAATTTGATCAGACCCAGCTGCTTCTCAAGCCAATAGGTGTGATCTTCTTCGGTGTCGGCCAACTGGACACGCAGGATCTCGCGGCTGACATAGTCCTTGTGCAACTCACAAAGCTCAATGCCCTTGCAGAGTGCGGCACGGACCTTGTATTCCAGGCGCAGGTCACTGGCGAGCATCTCAGGCACCGTGGTACCAGTGTCCAGGTCATCCGGACGCATACGCGGCGTACCCTCAAGCATCAGGATCCGACGCATCAAGGCGTCAGCGTGTTGCGCTTCTTCTTCCATCTCGTGATTGATGCGCTCGTAGAGCTCGCTGAAGCCCCAGTCCTCATACATCCGCGAATGGATGAAATATTGATCACGCGCCGCCAGTTCGCCCGTCAGCAACGTGTTGAGGTAATCGATTACATCCGGGTGGCCTTGCATCGCTCTGCATCTCCCTGCTTGAAAGCTTGTAGTTTGAACCAAGCTGACTTACAGGTCACTTCAAAAAAGCCTGGAAGGTGCGAAATTGTCGAGAAAAACCGGCGAACTGAAACGAAAACCGCCCAAATGAGGGCGGTTTCGTTTATCACTTAGACTTAGTTAAGCTGTACACCCAACGCCTTGGCGATACCTTCCCCGTAAGCGGCATCGGCCTTGGAGAAGTGCTGCAGTTGACGCTGAACGACATCGGCCGAAACTCCGCTCATGGCCCCCGCAATGTTGTTGATCAGCAGCGCCTTCTGCTCATCGTTCATCAAGCGGAACAGCGCACCGGCGTGACTGTAATAGTCGGTATCTTCGCGATGATCGTACCGATCTGCGGCACCACTCAAAGCCAGCGCTGGCTCTGCGTACTGCGGCGCTTGTTTCGGTGCGTCAGCGTAGCTGTTTGGCTCGTAGTTCGGAGTAGCACCTGCGTTGCTGCCAAACGCCATGGAGCCATCACGCTGGTAGCTGTTGACCGGACTCTTCGGCGCATTCACCGGCAAATGCTGGTGATTGGTGCCAATACGATAGCGGTGTGCATCGGCATAGGCGAACACGCGGCCTTGCAGCATGCGATCCGGCGACAGCCCAACACCTGGCACCATGTTGCTTGGAGCAAAAGCCGCCTGCTCGACTTCAGCGAAGTAATTCTGCGGATTACGATTGAGTTCCAGTTCACCCACTTCGATCAGCGGGAACTCCTTCTGCGACCAGGTCTTGGTCACATCAAACGGGTTCTCATAGTGCGCCGCGGCTTGGGCCTCGGTCATGATCTGAATGCTCACGCGCCATTTCGGGAAGTCACCACGCTCGATTGCCCCAAACAGGTCACGCTGGGCATAGTCTGGATCAGTACCGGCCAGCCGTGCGGCTTCCGCCGGCCCCAGATTCTTGATTCCCTGCCTGGTTTTGTAATGCCATTTCACCCAGTGCCGCTCGCCCTTGGCGTTGATCAGGCTGTAGGTGTGACTACCAAAGCCGTGCATGTGGCGATAGCCGTCAGGGATCCCGCGATCCGAGAACAGGATGGTGATCTGATGCAACGCTTCAGGCGAATGCGACCAGAAGTCCCACATCATCTGCGCGCTCTTCAGGTTGCTTTGCGGCAGGCGTTTTTGGGTGTGGATAAAGTCCGGGAATTTCAGTGGATCACGGATAAAGAACACTGGAGTGTTGTTGCCAACAATGTCCCAGTTGCCTTCTTCGGTATAGAACTTCAAAGCGAAGCCACGTGGATCACGCTCGGTATCAGCCGAGCCGCGCTCACCACCTACAGTAGAGAAGCGTAAGAAGGTTGGGGTTTGCTTGCCGACGAACTCGAACAGCTTGGCGCTCGTGTATTGGGTGATATCACGGGAAACGGTGAATGTACCGTAAGCACCCGAACCTTTGGCGTGGACACGGCGCTCGGGGATGTTTTCACGGTTGAAGTGGGCAAGCTTCTCGATCAGGTGAAAGTCGTCGAGCAGCAGCGGGCCACGTGGGCCGGCGGAACGAGAATTCTGGTTATCAGCTACAGGGGCACCACTGGCGGTAGTAAGCGTTTTTTTCTGGCTCATGCTCAAACTTCCTCTGTCAGTCTTTGAACTGCCGGCTAATCGGCTGAGCGGGAGTATTGACCGTCGAGATGACACCATCAAATTCATTAATTCATTGCTATCGATAGAAATTTACTAATATGGCGAACACAAAAAACCGGGCACTAGGCCCGGTTCTTTGTTCAGTCTGACGTCTTACTCAGCGGATACAGCTTCACCGCCGACAGCACGATCAACCAACTCGACGTACGCCATAGGCGCGTTGTCGCCAGCGCGGAAACCGCACTTGAGGATGCGCAGGTAGCCACCCTCACGGGTAGCGTAACGCTTGCCCAGGTCGTTGAAGAGCTTACCAACGATGGCTTTCGAACGAGTACGGTCGAAGGCCAGACGGCGGTTAGCCAGGCTGTCTGTCTTGGCCAAAGTGATCAGCGGCTCAGCAACGCGACGCAGTTCTTTGGCTTTCGGCAGTGTAGTTTTGATCAGCTCGTGCTCGAACAGCGACACCGCCATGTTTTGAAACATGGCCTTGCGGTGCGAGCTGGTACGGCTCAGGTGACGACCACTTTTACGATGACGCATGGTTCATTCCTTACCAAACTCACGTTCGGTGATTACGACGATCAGGCAGTCGCCTTGTCGTCCTTCTTAAGACTTGCAGGCGGCCAGTTGTCGAGGCGCATGCCGAGGGACAGACCGCGGGAGGCCAGAACGTCCTTGATTTCAGTCAAGGATTTCTTGCCCAGGTTCGGAGTCTTCAACAGTTCTACTTCGGTACGCTGAATCAGGTCGCCGATGTAGTAAATGTTTTCCGCCTTAAGGCAGTTAGCCGAACGTACAGTCAGTTCCAGATCGTCAACCGGGCGAAGCAGGATCGGATCGATCTCGTCTTCCTGCTCGATTACCACTGGCTCACTGTCACCTTTGAGGTCGACGAACGCAGCCAACTGCTGTTGCAGAATGGTTGCAGCACGACGGATAGCCTCTTCAGGATCCAGAGTACCGTTGGTTTCCAGATCAATAACCAGCTTGTCCAGGTTAGTACGCTGCTCGACACGGGCGTTTTCCACCACGTATGCGATACGGCGAACCGGGCTGAACGAAGAGTCAAGCTGCAAGCGACCGATGCTGCGGCTTTCGTCTTCATCGCTCTGACGCGAGTCGGCCGGTTCATAACCACGACCACGAGCTACAGTGAGCTTCATGTTCAGGGCGCCGTTAGACGCCAGGTTAGCGATTACGTGATCGGGATTAACGATCTCGACATCATGATCCAGCTGAATATCGGCAGCGGTAACCACCCCCGAACCCTTCTTCGACAAGGTCAGCGTAACTTCGTCACGGCCATGCAGCTTGATAGCCAGACCTTTAAGGTTCAACAGGATTTCAATTACGTCTTCCTGTACACCTTCGATGGCGCTGTACTCGTGGAGCACACCGTCAATCTCGGCCTCGACTACTGCACAGCCGGGCATTGAGGACAACAGGATGCGGCGCAGCGCGTTGCCCAGGGTGTGGCCGAAACCACGCTCGAGAGGCTCGAGAGTGATCTTGGCGCGGGTTGGACTGACAACCTGCACATCAATATGGCGGGGTGTCAGGAACTCATTTACCGAAATCTGCATGGATGCACCTATTTTCTAGCCCTTACTTGGAGTAGAGCTCGACAATCAGGCTTTCGTTGATGTCGGCGGACAGATCACTGCGAGCAGGAACGTTCTTGAAAACGCCCGACTTCTTCTCAGTGTCTACTTCTACCCATTCTACGCGGCCACGTTGGGCACACAGATCGAGAGCTTGGACAATGCGAAGTTGGTTCTTTGCTTTCTCGCGAATCGCGACCACGTCACCAGCACGAACCTGGTAAGACGGCACGTTTACGGTCTGACCGTTAACGCTGACGGATTTGTGCGATACCAGCTGACGGGATTCGGCACGAGTAGAGCCAAAACCCATACGGTATACAACGTTGTCCAGACGGCATTCGAGCAGTTGCAACAGGTTCTCACCAGTAGCGCCTTTCTTGCCGGCAGCTTCTTTGTAGTAACCGCTGAACTGACGCTCGAGAACGCCATAAATACGACGGACCTTCTGCTTTTCACGCAGTTGGGTGCCGTAATCGGACTGGCGACCGCGGCGTTGGCCGTGGATACCAGGTGCTGCTTCAATGTTGCACTTCGATTCGATCGCGCGCACGCCGCTCTTCAGGAAGAGATCGGTGCCTTCGCGACGAGCGAGTTTGCATTTTGGACCAATGTAACGAGCCATTCTTTACAATCTCCTGGATTACACGCGGCGCTTCTTCGGCGGACGGCACCCGTTGTGCGGGATTGGCGTCACGTCGGTGATGCTGGCGATCTTATAGCCACAGCCGTTCAATGCACGGACAGCGGACTCACGACCTGGACCTGGACCTTTGACGTTAACGTCGAGGTTTTTCAGGCCATATTCCAGCGCAGCTTGACCAGCACGTTCAGCAGCTACTTGAGCAGCGAACGGAGTGGACTTGCGAGAACCGCGGAAACCCGAACCACCGGAGGTAGCCCAAGAAAGCGCATTACCTTGACGGTCGGTGATGGTCACGATGGTGTTGTTAAAAGACGCGTGGATGTGGGCGATGCCATCAACCACTGTCTTTTTGACTTTTTTACGAGGACGAGCAGCAGGTTTTGCCATGATTAAATTCCTGTCGATTCGCTGGGGCGATTACTTGCGGATCGGCTTACGCGGACCTTTACGGGTACGCGCGTTAGTCTTGGTACGCTGACCGCGTACTGGAAGACCACGACGATGACGCAGACCGCGATAGCAACCGAGGTCCATCAAACGCTTGATTTTCATGTTGATTTCGCGACGCAGGTCACCTTCAGTGGTGAACTTCGCCACTTCGCCACGCAGCTGTTCAATCTGCTCGTCGCTCAGATCCTTGATCTTTGCGGCTGGGTTGACCCCAGTCACTGCACAAATTTTCTGTGCAGTAGTGCGACCAACACCATAGATGTAGGTCAGCGAGATAACAGTGTGCTTGTTATCTGGAATGTTAACGCCTGCAATACGGGCCATTCAGTGGGACTCCAATTGACAGCTACCTACGCCCCGGAAGCCAAGAAATAGGGCGCGAGATAATATCGCTGTAATAACAAATAATCAACCCAGCAGCGCACTAGCTGCTGGGCTTCAAGCGGATCACACTCAGCCTTGGCGCTGTTTGTGACGCGGTTCCGCGCTGCAAATTACTCGAACAACACCTTCGCGGCGAATAATTTTGCAGTTACGGCACAGCTTTTTCACCGATGCACGAACTTTCATCACCAACTCCTCGAACCTTATGGGTACTCAGCGCAACATGCCGCTGCCGTAACCCTTCAGGTTGGCTTTCTTCATCAGGGATTCGTACTGGTGCGAAACGAGGTGCGATTGTACTTGGGACATAAAGTCCATAACAACCACGACCACGATCAGCAACGAGGTCCCGCCAAGGTAGAACGGAACGTTTGCTGCAACCACCAGGAACTGGGGCAACAGGCACACGGCCGTCATATATAGAGCACCGAACATGGTCAAGCGGGTCAGAACGCCATCAATATAGCGTGCAGACTGCTCACCTGGACGGATACCCGGAATAAAGGCACCGGACTTCTTCAGGTTTTCCGCTACGTCTTTCGGATTGAACATCAACGCCGTATAGAAGAAGCAGAAGAAAATAATCCCTGCACTAAACAGCAGAATATTCAACGGCTGACCAGGAGCGATCGACTGCGAGATGTCCTGCAACCAGCCCATACCTTCAGACTGACCGAACCAGGCACCCAACGAAGCCGGGAACAGCAAAATGCTGCTCGCGAAAATAGCAGGAATAACACCGGCCATATTCACTTTCAGCGGCAAGTGGCTAGTCTGCGCAGCAAACACCTTACGGCCCTGCTGACGCTTGGCGTAATGAACGGCGATACGCCGCTGACCACGCTCAATGAACACCACGAAACCGATAATCGCTACTGCCAGCAAACCGATGGCAACCAGGGCGAAGATATTGATATCACCCTGACGCGCAGACTCGAAAGACTGCCCGATCGCTCTCGGAAGACCGGCGACGATACCCGAAAAAATCAACATCGAGATACCGTTACCAACACCACGCTCAGTAATCTGCTCACCCAGCCACATCATGAACATCGCACCAGCCACAAACGTGGATACCGCGACGAAATGGAAGCCAAAGTCACCAGTGAACGCAACGCCCTGCCCCGCCAGCCCAACGGACATGCCGATAGCCTGAACAAGAGCAAGGGCGACGGTGCCATAGCGGGTGTATTGACTGATCTTACGACGACCAGCCTCACCTTCCTTCTTCAACTGCTCCAGCTGCGGGCTGACGGCGGTCATCAATTGCATGATGATCGATGCCGAAATGTACGGCATGATCCCCAGTGCAAAGATGCTCATCCGTTCCAGCGCGCCGCCGGAAAACATGTTGAACAAGCTAAGAATGGTCCCCTCATTCTGTCGAAACAGGTCCGCCAGCCGGTCCGGGTTGATACCTGGAACTGGGATGTGTGCGCCTATCCGGTAGACGATAATCGCCAGGAATAGAAAACGCAGTCGAGCCCAGAGCTCGGATAACCCGCCTTTGCTGAGCGCTGAGAGAGCACCTTGCTTAGCCATTTATTCCTCGAACTTGCCGCCAGCTGCTTCGATAGCCGCACGCGCACCTTTGGTGGCGGCGATACCCTTGATGGTGACTGCGCGAGTAACTTCACCGGACAGCATGATTTTCACACGCTGTACGTTTTGGTTAATCACGTTGGCATCCTTCAGGGACTGCACGGTGACGATATCGCCTTCCACTTTAGCCAGTTCGGACAGACGCACTTCTGCGCGGTCCATAGCCTTCAGGGAAACGAAACCGAACTTCGGCAGACGACGATGCAGCGGCTGTTGACCGCCTTCAAAGCCTGGAGCAATGGTGCCACCGGAGCGGGAGGACTGACCTTTGTGACCACGGCCACCAGTCTTACCCAAACCACTACCGATACCACGGCCCGGACGATGCTTCTCGCGACGGGAACCCGGCGCAGGACTCAGATCATTGAGTTTCATCGATTAACCCTCGACTCGCAGCATGTAGTAAGCCTTGTTGATCATCCCGCGATTCTCGGGAGTATCAAGTACTTCTACAGTGTGACCGATGCGACGCAGACCCAGACCCTTAACGCACAATTTGTGGTTAGGGATACGGCCGGTCATGCTTTTGATCAGCGTTACTTTAACGGTAGCCATGATCAGAAGATCTCCTTGACGCTTTTGCCACGCTTGGCGGCAATGGACTCAGGAGACTGCATTGCTTTCAAACCCTTGAAAGTGGCGTGAACCACGTTTACCGGGTTAGTCGAGCCGTAGCACTTGGCCAGAACGTTCTGAACGCCAGCAACCTCGAGGACAGCACGCATAGCGCCGCCAGCGATGATACCGGTACCTTCAGAAGCAGGCTGCATGTACACCTTGGAAGCGCCATGGGCGGATTTCATTGCGTACTGCAAAGTGGTGCCGTTAAGGTCCACTTGAATCATGTTGCGACGAGCAGCTTCCATTGCTTTCTGGATCGCAGCAGGCACTTCACGTGACTTGCCACGGCCGAAGCCAACGCGACCTTTACCATCACCAACCACGGTCAACGCGGTGAAAGTGAAGATACGGCCGCCTTTAACGGTTTTGGCTACGCGGTTAACTTGAACCAGCTTCTCGATGTAGCCTTCGTCGCGCTTTTGGTCGTTATTTGACATAACTTAGAACTCCAGCCCAGCTTCACGAGCAGCATCAGCCAGCGCCTTGACGCGGCCGTGGTACTTGAAGCCAGAGCGGTCGAAAGCCACCTGCGAGACGCCGGCGGCTTTAGCACGCGTAGCGACCAGCTGGCCAACCTTAGTGGCCGCGTCGATGTTGCCAGTGGCACCATCACGCAGTTCTTTGTCCAAAGTCGAGGCGCTTGCCAGGACTTTGTTGCCGTCGGCCGAAATGACCTGGGCGTAGATGTGCTGCGAAGAGCGGAACACGCAGAGACGCACGACTTCGAGTTCGTGCATTTTCAGGCGTGCTTTGCGAGCGCGACGCAGTCGAGTAACTTTTTTGTCGGTCATTTGCTATGCCCTACTTCTTCTTGGCTTCTTTACGACGGACGACTTCGTCCGCGTAGCGCACACCTTTACCTTTGTAAGGCTCTGGTGGACGGAAGTCGCGGATCTCGGCGGCCACTTGACCTACCAGCTGCTTATCGATACCCCGGATCAGGATATCGGTCTGGCTAGGAGTCTCAGCGGTGATGCCTTCCGGCAGTTCGTAATCCACTGGGTGCGAGAAGCCGAGAGCCAGGTTCAGCACTGTGCCTTTTGCTTGCGCTTTGTAACCAACACCGACCAGCTGGAGCTTGCGCTCGAAGCCTTGGCTTACGCCCTGGACCATGTTGTTTACCAACGCACGAGTGGTACCGGCCATTGCGCGAGTCTGTTGATCGCCATTGCGAGCAGCAAAACGCAGCTCACCGGCTTCTTCAACGATCTCAACGGACGAATGGATGTTCAGTTCGAGAGTACCCTTGGCACCCTTCACCGAAAGCTGTTGGCCTGCGAATTTTACTTCGACACCAGCTGGCAGCTTAACGGGGTTCTTAGCGACGCGAGACATGCTTATCCCCCCTTAGAACACAGTGCAAAGAACTTCGCCGCCGACACCGGCAGCGCGCGCAGCACGATCCGTCATCACACCTTTGTTGGTGGAGACGATAGACACACCGAGACCGCCACGAACTTTTGGCAGATCCTCGACGGACTTGTACTGACGCAGGCCTGGACGGCTAACGCGCTTCACTTCCTCGATGACCGGACGGCCTTCGAAGTACTTCAGCTCGATGGACAGCAGTGGTTTGATTTCGCTGCTGATCTGATAACCCGCGATGTAACCTTCGTCCTTCAGGACTTTTGCTACAGCTACCTTCAACGTGGAAGATGGCATGCTTACGACGGACTTTTCAGCCATCTGGGCATTACGGATTCGAGTTAGCATGTCCGCTAACGGGTCCTGCATACTCATGGGCTAGACGCTCCTGATACAAAAAAAATAAGCCTTGCGGCTACAACCTTCGCCGAAAAACTCCGCACACAAAAGGCACGGGCTCAGGCGAGCCGGTCATTCTAGACACACCCCAGAAATGAATCAAGCCCCAAAAGGGGCTTGATTCAGATTCAAGGCCACCGACGGTCAGGATCTTGCGATCCCGAACATCGAGACTTTGACAGGACTTACCAGCTGGCTTTAACCAGACCCGGTACGTCGCCACGCATTGCTGCTTCACGCAACTTGTTACGGCCGAGGCCGAACTTGCGGTAAACGCCGTGCGGACGACCGGTCAGGCGGCAGCGGTTACGCATGCGCGAAGCGCTTGCGTCACGTGGCTGCTTCTGCAGAGCTACGGTAGCTTCCCAACGCGCTTCTGGACTTGCGTTCAGATCAACGATGATAGCTTTAAGCGCTGCACGCTTTTTGGCGTACTTGGCAACCGTGAGCTGACGCTTCAGCTCGCGGTTTTTCATGCTCATCTTGGCCATTTTCCTACTCCAATCAGTTGCGGAACGGGAATTTGAAAGCGCGCAGCAGAGCGCGACCTTCATCATCGTTCTTGGCAGTGGTGGTCAGGGTAATGTCCAGACCGCGGAGAGCATCGATCTTGTCGTAGTCGATTTCCGGGAAGATGATCTGCTCTTTAACGCCCATGCTGTAGTTACCACGACCATCGAAGGACTTGGCATTCAGGCCGCGGAAGTCGCGAACCCGAGGCAGGGAGATCGACAGCAGACGATCCAGGAACTCGTACATACGCTCACGGCGCAGAGTCACTTTGACGCCGATCGGCCAACCTTCACGGACTTTAAAGCCAGCGATGGATTTCCGAGCGTAAGTCACAACGACTTTTTGACCGGTGATCTTTTCCAGGTCAGCAACAGCGTGCTCGATGACTTTTTTGTCGCCGATCGCTTCGCCCAGACCCATGTTCAGGGTGATTTTGGTAACGCGCGGAACTTCCATCACGTTCGAAAGCTTAAGTTCTTCCTTAAGTTTCGGTGCGATTTCCTTCCGGTAAATCTCTTTTAGTCGTGCCATGGTCTTCTACCTAGCAGTGTTCAAGCATCAACCGCTTTTTGGGTCGACTTGAAGACACGAATTTTCTTGCCGTCTTCTACTTTGAAACCAACGCGGTCAGCCTTGTTGGTTTCGCCGTTGAAAATGGCGACGTTGGAAGCGTGCAGTGGCGCTTCTTTCTCGACGATACCGCCTTGTACGCCCGACATCGGGTTAGGCTTGGTATGACGCTTAACCAGGTTCAGACCACCAACAACCAGACGGTCGTCAGCGAGAACCTTAAGCACCTTACCGCGCTTACCTTTGTCTTTGCCGGCGATCACGATGATCTCGTCGTCACGACGAATCTTTTGCATGTCGGATCTCCTTACAGCACTTCTGGGGCGAGCGAGACGATCTTCATGAACTTCTCGGTACGAAGTTCACGGGTCACTGGCCCAAAGATACGGGTGCCGATCGGCTCTTGCTTGTTGTTCAACAGAACAGCAGCGTTGCCATCAAAGCGGATGATGGAGCCGTCAGCACGACGGACACCATGGCGAGTGCGGACTACAACAGCAGTCATCACTTGGCCTTTTTTCACCTTACCGCGAGGAATTGCTTCCTTCACGGTAACTTTGATGATGTCACCGATACCAGCGTAACGACGATGGGAGCCACCCAGCACCTTGATGCACATAACGCGGCGAGCGCCGCTGTTATCGGCCACATCGAGCATGGATTGAGTCTGAATCATATAATTTCTCCGACCCCTAGTCCTTAGACTTCCACAGCGCGTTCGAGAACTTCAACCAATGCCCAAGACTTGGTCTTGGCCAGCGGACGAGTTTCACGAATAGTGACTTTGTCGCCGATGTGGCACTGATTGGTTTCGTCGTGCGCGTGCAGCTTAGTCGAACGCTTAACGTATTTACCGTAGATCGGGTGCTTAACGCGACGCTCGATCAGAACGGTGATGGTCTTGTCCATCTTGTCGCTGACAACACGGCCAGTCAGCGTACGGACGGTTTTTTCGGCTTCAGCCATGATTACTTACCTGCCTGCTGGTTGAGCACAGTCTTCACGCGAGCGATGTCACGCTTAACTTGCGAGAGCAGGTGAGACTGCCCCAACTGGCCAGTTGCTTTCTGCATGCGCAGATTGAACTGGTCGCGCAGCAGGCCGAGCAGTTGCTCGTTCAGCTGCTGTGCTGATTTTTCACGAAGTTCATTCGCTTTCATCACATCACCGTCCGTTTAACAAAGGAGGTGGCGAGCGGCAGCTTTGCAGCAGCCAGGGCGAAAGCCTCACGCGCCAGCTCTTCAGTAACACCCTCGATTTCATACAGGACTTTGCCTGGCTGAATCTGGGCAACCCAATATTCCACGTTACCCTTACCTTTACCCATCCGAACTTCGAGTGGCTTTTTGGTAACAGGCTTGTCCGGGAATACACGGATCCAGATCTTGCCGCCACGTTTTACGTGACGGGTCAGAGCACGACGCGCTGACTCGATCTGACGAGCGGTGAGACGACCACGAGCAACAGACTTCAGCGCATATTCGCCGAAGCTGACTTTGCTACCGCGCTGAGCCAAGCCACGGTTGTGGCCTGTCATCTGCTTGCGGAACTTCGTACGCTTTGGTTGCAACATTTGGCGTACCCCTTACTTAGCAGCTTTTTTACGAGGCGCTGGTGCTTGTGGTTTCAGCTCTTCTTGGCGACCACCAATTACTTCGCCTTTGAAGATCCAAACCTTTACACCGATCACACCATAAGTGGTGTGAGCTTCGTAGTTGGCATAGTCGATGTCGGCACGCAGGGTGTGCAGTGGCACACGACCTTCGCGATACCATTCAGTACGTGCGATTTCAGCACCGCCGAGACGACCGCTCACTTGGATTTTGATGCCTTTGGCACCAATGCGCATGGCGTTCTGTACTGCGCGCTTCATAGCGCGACGGAACATTACGCGACGCTCCAGCTGCTGAGCTACGCTCTGCGCAACCAGCATACCGTCGAGTTCCGGCTTGCGGATCTCTTCGATATTGATGTGCACAGGCACACCCATTTGCTTGGTCAGGTCCTGACGCAGTTTCTCAACATCTTCACCTTTCTTCCCGATAACGATACCTGGACGAGCGGTGTGGATGGTGATACGTGCAGTTTGAGCCGGACGATGGATATCGATACGGCTTACGGACGCGCTTTTTAGTTTGTCTTGGAGATACTCACGCACCTTCAGATCAGCGAACAAATAGTCCGCATAAGTCCGACCGTCTGCGTACCAGACAGAGGTGTGCTCCTTGACGATTCCCAGGCGAATGCCAATGGGATGTACTTTCTGACCCATCTCTTCGACTCCGTTACTTGTCAGCAACCTTGACAGTGATATGGCAAGACCGCTTGACGATGCGATCAGCACGGCCTTTGGCACGCGGCATGATGCGCTTCAGCGAACGCCCTTCGTTGACGAAAACGGTGGCGACTTTAAGGTCGTCAACGTCTGCGCCTTCGTTATGCTCGGCGTTGGCTACGGCCGACTCCAGCACTTTCTTGATGATCTCGGCGGCTTTCTTACTGCTGAAAGCCAACAGGTTGAGCGCTTCGCCCACCTTCTTCCCGCGGATCTGGTCGGCGACCAAGCGGGCTTTCTGGGCGGAGATTCGAGCGCCCGACAACTTAGCGGCTACTTCCATCGTTCCTTACCCCTTAACGCTTGGCTTTCTTGTCTGCCACGTGCCCACGATATGTGCGGGTACCGGCAAACTCGCCTAGTTTGTGGCCGACCATGTCTTCGTTCACGAGAACTGGAACATGCTGACGACCGTTATGCACAGCAATGGTCAAACCGACCATTTGTGGCAGGATCATGGAACGGCGCGACCAGGTCTTAACTGGTTTGCGATCGTTCTTTTCCGCCGCCACTTCGATCTTCTTCAGTAGGTGAAGATCAATAAAAGGACCTTTTTTCAGAGAACGTGGCACTGTCGTATCCCTCTATTTACTTGCGACGACGGACGATCATTTTGTCGGTACGCTTATTACCACGAGTCTTCGCGCCCTTAGTCGGGAAGCCCCATGGCGATACCGGATGACGACCACCAGAGGTACGACCTTCACCACCACCATGTGGGTGGTCAACCGGGTTCATGGCAACACCACGAACGGTTGGGCGAACGCCACGCCAGCGTTTGGCACCAGCTTTACCCAGCGAACGCAGGCTGTGCTCGGAGTTCGAGACTTCGCCAAGCGTTGCACGGCATTCAGCCAATACTTTACGCATTTCACCAGAGCGCAGACGCAGGGTCACGTAGACACCTTCACGAGCGATCAGCTGAGCCGAAGCACCAGCGGAACGAGCGATTTGCGCGCCTTTACCCGGCTTCAATTCGATGCCGTGTACGGTGCTACCAACTGGAATGTTACGCAGTTGCAGAGCGTTGCCCGGCTTGATCGGCGCCAAAGCACCTGCGATCAGCTGGTCGCCAGCGCTCACGCCTTTAGGGGCGATGATGTAGCGACGCTCGCCATCTGCGTACAGCAGCAGAGCGATGTGAGCAGTACGGTTTGGATCGTATTCGATACGCTCGACAGTGGCAGCGATGCCATCTTTGTCGTTGCGACGGAAGTCGACCAGACGATAATGCTGCTTATGACCACCACCAATGTGACGAGTGGTAATACGGCCATTGTTGTTACGACCACCAGACTTCGATTTCTTCTCGAGCAGCGGTGCGTGAGGAGCGCCTTTATGCAGCTCCTGGTTGACCACCTTGACCACAAAACGGCGGCCAGGGGAAGTCGGTTTGCATTTAACGATTGCCATGATGCACCCCTTCCTTACTCAGCACTGCTGCTGAAATCGAGATCTTGGCCTGGCTGAAGGGAGATAACTGCCTTCTTCCAGTCATTACGCTTGCCCAGACCGCGAGCAGTGCGCTTGCTCTTACCCAGAACGTTCAGGGTAGTAACACGCTCTACTTTCACGCTGAACAGGCTTTCGACGGCCTTCTTGATTTCCAGCTTGGTTGCATCAGTAGCAACCTTGAAAACGAACTGGCCTTTCTTGTCTGCCAGAACCGTAGCCTTCTCGGAAACGTGCGGGCCAAGCAGAACTTTAAATACGCGTTCCTGGTTCATCCCAGCAGCTCCTCGAATTTCTTCACGGCCGACACGGTGATCAACACCTTGTCGTATGCGATCAGACTAACTGGATCGGAACCTTGCACGTCACGTACATCAACGTGTGGCAGGTTACGAGCAGCCAGGTACAGGTTCTGATCAACAACTTCAGACACGATCAGGACATCAGTCAGACCCATGCCATTCAGTTTGCTCAGCAGATCTTTGGTTTTCGGCGCTTCAACAGCGAAGTCCTGAACCACGACCAGACGATCAGTACGCACCAGTTCAGCAAGGATGGAGCGCAGAGCAGCGCGATACATCTTCTTGTTGAGCTTCTGGGAGTGATCCTGTGGACGAGCTGCGAAAGTGGTACCGCCGCCACGCCAGATTGGGCTACGAATAGTACCGGCACGAGCACGGCCAGTACCTTTCTGACGCCAAGGGCGCTTGCCGCCACCAGAAACGTCGGAACGGGTCTTTTGCTGCTTGCTACCTTGACGGCCGCCAGCCATATAGGCCACGACTGCTTGGTGAACCAGCGTCTCGTTGAAATCGCCGCCAAATGTCAGTTCGGAAACTTCGATCGCTTGAGCGTCATTTACATTTAATTGCATGTCAGCTTCCCCTTAACCGCGAGCCTTGGCCGCTGGACGTACAACCAGGTTGCCGCCAGTAGCGCCAGGAACAGCACCCTTGACCAACAACAGATTGCGTTCAGCGTCGACGCGCACTACTTCGAGGGACTGCACGGTCACGCGCTCAGCGCCCATATGACCGGACATTTTCTTGCCCTTGAATACACGACCAGGAGTCTGGCACTGGCCAATAGAGCCCGGGACGCGGTGGGAAACGGAGTTACCGTGAGTGTTGTCTTGGCCACGGAAATTCCAACGCTTGATCGTACCCTGGAAGCCTTTACCTTTGGACTGACCGGTTACATCAACCAGTTGACCAGCAGCGAAGATTTCAGCGTTGATCAGATCGCCGGCCTGGTACTCGCCTTCTTCAAGACGGAATTCCATTACGGTACGACCAGCTGCAACGTTTGCTTTAGCGAAGTGACCTGCTTGAGCAGCAGTCACACGCGAAGCACGACGCTCGCCGACAGTGACTTGCACTGCACGATAGCCATCGGTTTCTTCAGTTTTGAACTGGGTGACGCGATTCGGCTCGATCTCAATGACCGTGACCGGAATGGAGACACCTTCTTCGGTGAAAATACGGGTCATACCGCATTTACGACCGACTACACCAATAGTCATGTTGTAAACCTCATGAGTGTACGGGGCTTTCACCCGCTATGGCCGCCCATTTCAGAGCGTTACACGACTAAGACCGAGTCTTAGCCGAGGCTGATCTGCACTTCCACACCGGCCGCAAGATCAAGCTTCATAAGTGCATCAACGGTTTTATCCGTTGGCTGGACGATATCCAGTACGCGCTTATGAGTACGGATCTCGTACTGGTCGCGCGCGTCTTTGTTGACGTGCGGGGAGACCAGAACGGTGAACCGCTCTTTACGGGTAGGCAGTGGAATTGGACCACGCACTTGAGCACCAGTACGTTTCGCGGTTTCCACGATTTCCTGGGTGGATTGGTCGATCAGGCGATGGTCAAAAGCCTTCAACCTGATACGGATTTGCTGATTTTGCATTGGATTTCAGACTCCAGGCTGCTATTCCCACCGAGCGCAATACGCCCGTTAAAAGGAGGCGCAATTCTATAGACGGGCCAACATAGTGTCAACCCAATAAAAAAGCCCCCGCTAGGCGGGGGCTTTTTTCAACTCATCGATATTACTCGATGATTTTAGCTACGACGCCAGCGCCGACGGTACGACCGCCTTCACGGATAGCGAAACGCAGGCCATCTTCCATTGCAATGGTCTTGATCAGGGTAACAGTCATTTGAATGTTATCGCCTGGCATTACCATTTCAACGCCTTCCGGCAGCTCGCAGTTACCGGTCACGTCAGTGGTCCGGAAGTAGAACTGTGGACGGTAGCCTTTGAAGAACGGAGTGTGACGACCGCCTTCTTCTTTGCTCAGAACATAAACTTCTGCGGTGAACTTGGTGTGCGGCTTAACCGAACCTGGCTTGACCAGAACCTGACCACGCTCAACGTCGTCACGCTTGGTGCCACGCAGCAGAACACCGCAGTTCTCGCCAGCACGACCTTCGTCGAGCAGCTTGCGGAACATTTCAACACCAGTGCAGGTGGTGGTGGTGGTGTCACGCAGACCAACGATTTCCAGAGCGTCTTGAACGCGAACAATACCGCGCTCGATACGACCAGTCACAACAGTACCACGACCCGAGATCGAGAATACGTCTTCGATTGGCATCAGGAATGGCTTGTCGATAGCACGCTCAGGCTCAGGAATGTAGGAGTCCAGAGTCTCAACCAGCTTACGAACGGCAGTGGTGCCCATTTCGTTATCGTCCAGACCTTCCAGAGCCATACGGGCAGAGCCGATGATGATTGGAGTGTCGTCGCCTGGGAAGTCGTAAGTGCTCAACAGATCGCGCACTTCCATCTCAACCAGTTCCAGCAGCTCAGCGTCGTCTACCAGGTCAGCCTTGTTCAGGAAGACCACGATGTACGGAACACCTACCTGACGGGACAACAGGATGTGCTCACGAGTTTGCGGCATCGGACCATCAGCAGCCGAGCAAACCAGGATCGCGCCGTCCATCTGGGCAGCACCGGTGATCATGTTCTTCACATAGTCAGCGTGACCTGGGCAGTCAACGTGAGCGTAGTGACGAATCTTCGAGTTGTACTCAACGTGAGCGGTGTTGATGGTGATACCGCGAGCTTTCTCTTCTGGTGCGCTGTCGATCTTGTCGAAGTCAACACGAGCCGAACCGAAAACTTCGGAGCAGACGCGAGTCAGAGCAGCAGTCAGAGTGGTTTTACCATGGTCAACGTGACCGATGGTGCCAACGTTGACGTGCGGTAGGGAACGATCAAATTTTTCTTTAGCCACGACAATTAACTCCTTGCCTAAAGGGCTGAATCAGCCTTGTTTTTTAGTGACAGCTTCTGCGACATGCGCCGGAGCCGTATCATATTTTTTGAATTCCATAGAGTAGCTTGCGCGACCCTGAGACATGGAACGGACGTCGGTCGCATAACCGAACATCTCACCCAGCGGAACCTCGGCACGAATCACTTTGCCGGAAACCGTGTCTTCCATACCCAAGATCATGCCGCGACGACGGTTCAGGTCACCCATCACGTCACCCATATAGTCCTCAGGTGTAACAACCTCTACAGCCATGATCGGTTCAAGCAGCTCACCACCACCTTTGGTAGCCAGTTGCTTGGTTGCCATGGAAGCAGCCACCTTGAACGCCATCTCGTTGGAGTCGACGTCGTGGTAAGAACCATCAAAAACGGTAGCCTTCAGGCCGATCAGCGGATAACCGGCAACAACGCCGTTCTTCATCTGCTCTTCGATACCCTTCTGGATAGCCGGGATGTATTCCTTAGGAACCACACCACCCACCACTTCGTTCACGAATTGCAGACCTTCCTGACCTTCATCAGCAGGAGCAAAACGAATCCAGCAATGGCCGAACTGACCACGACCACCGGACTGGCGAACGAACTTGCCTTCGATTTCGCAGTTCTTCGTGATGCGCTCACGATAGGAAACCTGCGGCTTACCGATGTTGGCTTCGACGTTGAACTCACGGCGCATCCGGTCAACCAGGATGTCCAGGTGCAACTCGCCCATGCCGGAGATGATCGTTTGACCAGTCTCTTCATCAGTCTTGACGCGGAAAGACGGGTCTTCCTGAGCAAGTTTGCCCAGAGCGATACCCATTTTTTCCTGGTCGTCCTTGGTCTTAGGCTCTACGGCAACCGAAATAACCGGCTCCGGGAAGTCCATACGAACCAGGATGATTGGCTTGTCAGCGGAGCAGAGGGTGTCACCAGTGGTAACGTCCTTCATGCCGATCAGGGCCGCGATGTCGCCAGCGCGTACTTCCTTGATCTCTTCACGGGTGTTTGCGTGCATTTGCACCATACGACCCACGCGCTCTTTCTTGCCTTTAACCGAGTTGATCACGCCGTCGCCGGAGCTCAACACGCCCGAGTAAACGCGAGCAAAGGTCAAAGTACCCACGAATGGGTCAGTAGCGATCTTGAACGCCAGAGCCGAGAACGGCTCGCTGTCGTCCGCATGACGCTCCATTTCAACAGTCTCGTCATCCGGGTCGGTACCCTTGATGGCAGGAATGTCGACTGGCGCCGGCAGGAAGTCGATAACGGCGTCGAGAACCAGGGGAACACCCTTGTTCTTGAAGGAAGAACCGCAAACAGCCAAGACGATCTCACCAGCGATAGTACGCTGACGCAGAGCAGCCTTGATTTCCTCGATGGTGAGTTCTTCACCTTCGAGATACTTGTTCATCAGCTCTTCGCTGGCTTCGGCAGCAGCCTCAACCATGTTGCTGCGCCACTCTTCAGCCAGTTCCTGCATATCTGCCGGAATAGCCTCGCGACGAGGAGCCATGCCCTTGTCGGCATCATCCCAGTAGACCGCTTCCATATTGATCAGATCAACCTGACCCTGGAAGTTGTCTTCCGAACCAATGGCCAACTGGATTGGCACCGGAGTGTGACCCAGACGCTTTTTGATCTGATCGATCACGCGCAGGAAGTTCGCACCAGCACGGTCCATCTTGTTTACATAAACAAGACGTGGGACGCCGTATTTGTTGGCTTGACGCCATACGGTTTCCGACTGAGGCTCAACACCCGAAGTACCGCAGAACACAACGACCGCGCCATCGAGCACGCGCAACGAGCGCTCCACTTCAATGGTGAAGTCAACGTGGCCCGGGGTATCGATGATGTTGAAGCGATACTTGTCGAACTGCTTGACAGAACCCGACCAGAAGGCCGTGGTTGCAGCGGAGGTGATAGTAATACCACGCTCCTGCTCCTGCACCATCCAGTCCATGGTCGCGGCGCCGTCGTGCACCTCGCCCATCTTGTGGTTTACGCCAGTGTAAAAAAGGACGCGCTCGGTGGTGGTGGTTTTACCAGCATCCACGTGAGCAACGATACCGATGTTACGGTAGCGGTTAATCGGAGTAGTACGAGCCATAAAGCCCTCGCAAAATTAGTGACGCTAAAATTAGAAGCGGTAGTGCGAGAAAGCCTTGTTAGCTTCAGCCATACGGTGCACGTCTTCACGCTTCTTAACTGCAGCACCTTTACCTTCAGCAGCGTCCAACAGTTCGCCAGCCAAACGCAGAGCCATAGACTTCTCGCCACGCTTACGGGCGAAGTCTACCAACCAGCGCATTGCCAGAGCGTTACGACGGGACGGACGAACTTCGACCGGAACCTGGTAAGTAGCACCGCCTACACGGCGCGACTTCACTTCGACCAGCGGAGCGATGGCGTCGAGAGCTTTCTCGAAGATTTCCAGGGGGTCGCTGTTCTTGCGTTCTTTAACCTTCTCCAGCGCGCCATAAACGATACGCTCGGCAACGGCTTTCTTGCCGCTTTCCATTACGTGGTTCATGAACTTGGCCAGGATTTGGCTTCCGTATTTTGGATCGTCAAGCACTTCGCGCTTGGCTGCTACGCGTCTTCTTGGCATGGATAAGCCCTCAAACGGTCTTCAGGTTCGCTCGGAATCGGTGCCCTTTCGGGACGCCTCCGACCTTACTCTTATCGACTCAGAAAAATAGATAATTCAGTTTTTACAAAAAGCCGCTACTACTTAGGCTTCTTGGTACCGTACTTCGAACGACCTTGGTTACGACCTTTAACGCCGGAAGTATCCAAAGAGCCGCGAACGGTGTGATAACGAACACCTGGCAAGTCTTTTACACGACCGCCGCGGATCAGTACCACGCTGTGCTCTTGCAGGTTGTGGCCTTCACCGCCGATGTACGAGGAAACCTCGAAACCGTTGGTCAGACGCACACGGCATACTTTACGCAGTGCCGAGTTAGGTTTTTTCGGCGTAGTGGTATACACGCGAGTGCACACGCCACGACGTTGCGGGCAGTTCTGCAGCGCAGGCACGTCGGATTTCTCGACGATACGCTTACGCGGCTGACGTACCAGCTGGTTGATAGTTGCCATCTACTAGCTCCACTGTTGTCTTGCGACGCTATTGTCTTGCAAGAAAAGCAAAAATGGCAGGAACGAATTCCCGCCAAATTTAGGGGTACAAGAGTCTAAAGAGGATCTTGTCCCCAGTCAAGGCAAGGCCCCGACCTCCCCGCTCAACGAACCTCGACAAATGCATCGATCCGCTGAACGGGGCTGTCAGGGCCCGGCGCCTATTTATCGCAGAACTCAGTTACCGCTCGAGTTCAGCGCTTCGGTCAGTGCAGCTTCCACTTCACTGGCGCTAACGCGCAACGGTTTGTCAGCTTCACGGCGACGCTTACGCTCGCTGTGATAAGCCAAACCGGTACCGGCCGGGATCAAACGACCCACAACCACGTTTTCTTTCAGGCCGCGCAGGTAATCGCGCTTGCCGGTTACCGCCGCTTCGGTCAGTACGCGGGTAGTCTCTTGGAAAGAGGCTGCCGAGATGAACGATTCGGTGGACAACGACGCCTTGGTGATACCCAGCAACACTCGAGTGAACTTGGAAACGAATTTCTCGTCCGCGCTCAAACGCTCGTTCTCGACCAAAACGTGAGTCAGCTCCATCTGGTCGCCCTTGATGAAAGTGGAATCGCCAGATTCAGCGATTTCAACTTTACGCAGCATCTGACGCAGGATGGTCTCGATGTGCTTATCGTTGATCTTCACGCCTTGCAGACGATAAACGTCCTGGATCTCGTTGACGATGTACTTGGCCAGCGCACTCACACCCAGCAGACGCAGGATGTCGTGTGGATCGCTCGGACCGTCGGAGATAACTTCGCCGCGGTTTACCTGTTCGCCTTCGAAGACGTTCAGGTGACGCCACTTCGGAATCAGCTCTTCGTACGGATCGCTACCGTCGTTCGGGGTAATGACCAGACGGCGCTTGCCTTTGGTCTCTTTACCGAACGCGATGGTGCCGCTGACTTCAGCCAGAATCGAGGCTTCTTTCGGACGACGAGCTTCGAACAAGTCGGCAACACGCGGCAGACCACCGGTGATGTCACGGGTTTTCGAAGTTTCTTGCGGGATACGAGCGATAACATCACCGATCGCGATCTGCGCACCATCCGCAACGCCGACCAGGGCGTTGGCTGGCAGGAAGTACTGAGCCGGTACGTCGGTACCTGGCAACAGCAGATCCTTGCCATCCATGCCTACCATCTTCACGGCAGGACGGATGTCTTTGCCGGCAGCTGGACGGTCTTTGGCGTCGAGTACTTCAATGTTGGTCATACCGGTCAATTCGTCAGTCTGACGCTTGATCGTGATGCCTTCTTCCATGCCCACGTAGGTCACGGTACCTTTCATTTCGGTAACGATTGGGTGAGTGTGCGGATCCCACTTGGCCACGATTGCGCCAGCGTCGACCTTGTCACCCTCTTTCACCGAAATCACAGCACCGTACGGCAGCTTGTAACGCTCACGCTCACGACCGAAGTCATCCGCGATTGCCAGCTCACCGGAACGGGACACAGCCACCAGGTGACCATCCACCCGCTCAACGTGCTTCAGGTTGTGCAGACGGACAGTACCGCCATTCTTCACCTGAACGCTGTCAGCAGCAGAGGTCCGGCTCGCCGCACCACCAATGTGGAACGTACGCATCGTCAGCTGTGTACCTGGCTCACCGATCGACTGAGCAGCGATAACGCCGACAGCTTCACCAATGTTCACCTGGTGACCACGAGCCAAGTCACGGCCGTAGCACTTGGCGCAGATGCCGTAGCGGGTTTCGCAGCTGATCGGCGAACGAACGATTACTTCGTCGATGCTGTTCAGCTCGATGAACTCGACCCACTTCTCATCGACCAGAGTGCCGGCAGGAACGATAACGTCCTCAGTACCTGGCTTGAATACGTCGCGAGCAATTACACGACCCAACACGCGCTCACCCAACGGCTCTACAACGTCGCCGCCTTCGATGTGCGGAGTCATCACCAGACCGTGTTCGGTGCCGCAGTCGATCTCGGTAACAACCAGATCCTGCGCCACGTCTACCAGACGACGAGTCAGGTAACCGGAGTTCGCAGTTTTCAACGCGGTATCCGCCAGACCTTTACGAGCACCGTGAGTAGAGATGAAGTACTGAAGTACGCTCAAACCTTCACGGAAGTTCGCAGTAATCGGCGTTTCAATGATGGAACCGTCCGGCTTGGCCATCAGACCACGCATACCGGCGAGCTGACGGATCTGCGCAGCAGAACCCCGTGCGCCCGAGTCGGCCATCATGTACATCGAGTTGAAGGACTCTTGGTCGACTTCGACGCCGTGACGGTCGATAACCTTCTCTTTCGAGAGGTTCGACATCATCGCCTTGGAAACTTCGTCGTTCGCCTTGGACCAAAGGTCGATCACTTTGTTGTACTTCTCGCCCTGGGTTACCAGGCCGGAGGCGTACTGACTTTCGATCTCTTTCACTTCGTCGGTAGCAGCACCGATGATGGCCGCTTTTTCATCAGGGATAACGAAGTCGTTAACACCAATGGAAACGCCGGAAATGGTCGAATAGGCAAAACCGGTGTACATCAACTGGTCAGCGAAGATCACGGTCTCTTTCAAACCAACCACGCGATAGCACTGGTTGATCAGTTTGGAGATCGCCTTTTTCTTCATCGGCAGGTTGACGACGTCGAAGGACAGGCCTTTTGGCACAACCTGGAACAACAGCGCACGGCCGACAGTGGTGTCGACGATACGGGTGTTGGTCACGCTGCCACCGTCACGATCGTTTACGGTTTCGTTGATCCGAACTTTGACTTTGGCATGCAGCGCGGCTTCGCCGGCGCGGAATACACGGTCAACTTCTTGCAGATCCGCGAACACACGACCTTCGCCTTTGGCGTTGATCGCTTCACGAGTCATGTAGTACAGACCCAATACAACGTCCTGCGACGGCACGATGATTGGCTCACCGTTGGCTGGCGACAGAATGTTGTTGGTCGACATCATCAACGCACGCGCTTCCAACTGGGCTTCCAGTGTCAACGGTACGTGCACGGCCATTTGGTCGCCGTCGAAGTCGGCGTTGTACGCAGCACAGACCAGTGGGTGCAGCTGGATCGCCTTACCTTCGATCAGTACTGGCTCAAACGCCTGGATACCCAGACGGTGAAGGGTCGGAGCACGGTTGAGGAGTACCGGGTGTTCGCGAATTACTTCAGCAAGAACGTCCCAAACCTCTGGCAGCTCGCGCTCAACCATTTTCTTCGCGGCTTTGATGGTGGTGGCCAGGCCACGCATTTCCAACTTGCCGAAAATGAACGGTTTGAACAGCTCGAGAGCCATTTTCTTCGGCAGACCGCACTGGTGCAGACGCAGGGTCGGACCTACGGTAATTACCGAACGACCGGAGTAGTCAACACGCTTACCGAGCAGGTTCTGACGGAAACGACCTTGCTTACCCTTGATCATGTCAGCCAGGGATTTCAGAGGACGCTTGTTGGAACCAGTGATAGCGCGGCCACGACGACCGTTGTCGAGCAGGGCGTCGACGGCTTCCTGCAACATACGCTTTTCGTTGCGCACGATGATGTCCGGAGCGGACAGATCAAGCAGGCGCTTCAAGCGGTTGTTACGGTTGATCACTCGACGATACAGATCGTTGAGGTCGGAAGTCGCGAAACGACCGCCATCCAGCGGGACCAGTGGACGCAGATCTGGCGGCAGAACCGGCAGAACGGTCAGCACCATCCACTCTGGCAGGTTGCCGGAACCCTGGAAGGCTTCCATCAACTTCAGACGCTTGGACAGCTTCTTGATTTTGGTTTCGGAGTTGGTTTGCGGAATCTCTTCACGCAGACGACCAATCTCGTGCTCCAGATCGATAGCGTGCAGCAGCTCACGGACAGCCTCGGCACCCATGCGGGCGTCGAAATCATCACCGAACTCTTCCAGCGCTTCGAAGTACTGCTCGTCGTTCAGCAGCTGACCTTTTTCAAGGGTGGTCATGCCTGGATCGATAACGACATAGCTCTCGAAGTAGAGAACGCGTTCGATATCACGCAGGGTCATGTCCATCAGCAAACCGATACGGGACGGCAGCGATTTCAGGAACCAGATGTGGGCGACAGGCGATGCCAGTTCGATGTGCGCCATGCGCTCACGACGAACCTTGGCCAGCGCAACTTCAACGCCGCACTTCTCGCAGATCACACCACGATGCTTCAAGCGCTTGTACTTACCGCACAGGCACTCGTAATCCTTTACCGGGCCAAAGATCTTGGCGCAGAACAGGCCGTCACGCTCAGGCTTGAACGTACGGTAGTTGATGGTTTCCGGCTTTTTAACTTCACCGAAGGACCACGAACGGATCATCTCAGGCGATGCCAATCCGATACGGATGGCGTCGAACTCTTCGACTTGACCCTGGTTTTTCAGCAAATTCAGTAGGTCTTTCAAGGCCTTTCCTCCTGGCGGAGCAGAGAGCGGGCAATCCTGCCCCGCTCTCGATTCGCGTCACGTGTTATTCGGTTTCCAGATCGATATCGATGCCGAGGGAACGAATTTCCTTGATCAACACGTTGAAGGACTCGGGCATGCCCGGCTCCATACGGTGATCGCCGTCCACGATGTTTTTGTACATCTTGGTCCGACCGTTCACATCGTCCGACTTCACTGTGAGCATTTCTTGCAGAGTGTATGCCGCGCCGTATGCTTCCAGCGCCCAGACCTCCATCTCCCCGAAACGCTGACCACCGAACTGTGCCTTACCACCCAGCGGTTGCTGGGTAACCAGGCTGTAAGAACCAGTAGAACGAGCGTGCATCTTGTCGTCTACCAAGTGGTTCAGCTTCAGCATGTACATGTAGCCAACGGTAACCGGACGCTCGAACTTGTTGCCGGTACGGCCGTCAGTCAGCTGCATCTGGCCGCTTTCTGGCAAGTCAGCCAGTTTCAGCATGGCCTTGATTTCGCTTTCCTTGGCACCGTCGAACACTGGAGTGGCCATCGGAACGCCGCCGCGCAGGTTCTTAGCCAGGTCCATGATCTCCTGGTCGGAGAAGGTGTCCAGCTCTTCGTTGCGACCGCCGATCTCGTTATAGATCTCGTGCAGGAACTTGCGCAGATCAGCGATCTTGCGTTGCTCTTCGATCATGCGGTTGATCTTCTCGCCCAGACCTTTGGCCGCGAGGCCCAGGTGGGTTTCAAGGATCTGACCGACGTTCATACGCGAAGGTACGCCCAACGGGTTGAGGACGACGTCGACCGGGGTGCCATTGGCATCGTGCGGCATGTCTTCAACCGGCATGATCACGGAGACCACACCCTTGTTACCGTGACGACCGGCCATCTTGTCGCCCGGCTGGATGCGACGACGGATTGCCAGGTAAACCTTGACGATTTTCAGCACACCTGGAGCAAGGTCATCGCCCTGCTGCAGTTTGCGCTTCTTGTCTTCGAACTTGTCGTCCAGCAGACGGCGGCGATCAACGATGTAGGCCTGGGCCTTCTCAAGCTGCTCGTTCAGAGCATCTTCAGCCATGCGCAGTTTGAACCACTGGCCATGCTCAAGACCGTCGAGAACTTCGTCGGTGATTTCCTGACCTTTCTTCAGACCGGCGCCGCCTTCGGCTTTGTGGCCGACCAGAGCGGAACGCAGACGTTCGAAAGTAGCGCCTTCAACGATACGGAACTCTTCGTTCAGGTCCTTGCGGATCTCGTCGAGCTGGGTCTTCTCGATCGACAGAGCACGAGCATCACGCTCGACACCGTCACGAGTGAAGACCTGTACGTCGATAACAGTACCTTTGGTGCCGGTAGGCACACGCAGGGAGGTGTCTTTAACGTCGCTGGCTTTTTCACCGAAGATGGCACGCAGCAGTTTTTCTTCCGGGGTCAGCTGAGTCTCGCCTTTCGGAGTGACCTTACCTACCAGAATGTCGCCTGCGCCAACTTCAGCACCTACGTAAACGATACCGGCTTCGTCCAGTTTGTTCAGTGCAGCTTCACCCACGTTCGGGATGTCTGCAGTGATTTCCTCTGGCCCAAGCTTGGTGTCACGCGCCACACAGGTCAGTTCCTGGATGTGGATCGTGGTGAAACGGTCTTCCTGAACCACACGCTCGGACAGGCAGATGGAGTCTTCGAAGTTGAAGCCGTTCCATGCCATGAACGCGATGCGCATGTTCTGACCCAGAGCCAGCTCACCCATATCGGTGGACGGGCCGTCGGCCATGATGTCGCTGCGCTGAACCCGATCACCCTTGCTCACCAGTGGACGCTGGTTGATGCAGGTGTTCTGGTTGGAGCGGGTGTACTTGGTCAGGTTGTAGATGTCGACACCAGCTTCGCCGGTTTCAACTTCGTCATCAGCAACACGAACCACGATACGGCTAGCATCGACCGAGTCAATCACGCCGCCACGACGAGCCACGACGCAAACGCCGGAGTCACGAGCAACGTTGCGCTCCATGCCGGTACCGACCAACGGCTTGTCGGCACGCAGGGTCGGTACAGCCTGACGCTGCATGTTCGAACCCATCAACGCACGGTTGGCGTCATCGTGCTCGAGAAACGGGATCAGCGACGCAGCAACCGAAACTACCTGCTTCGGCGAAACGTCCATCAAGGTGACGTCTTCCGGCGCCTTGACGGTGAACTCGTTCAAGTGACGAACAGCTACCAGCTCGTCGATCAGGACTTTCTTATCGTTCATCGTGGCCGAAGCCTGAGCGATCACGTGATCAGCTTCTTCGATGGCGGACAGGAACACGATCTCGTCAGTGACCAGAGCGTCCTTCACCACACGGTACGGACTCTCGAGGAAGCCGTACTGGTTGGTGCGCGCATAAGCGGCCAGGGAGTTGATCAGGCCGATGTTCGGACCTTCCGGCGTTTCAATCGGGCATACACGACCATAGTGAGTCGGGTGTACGTCACGAACTTCAAAGCCGGCACGCTCACGAGTCAAACCGCCAGGGCCGAGTGCAGAGACACGACGCTTGTGGGTAATCTCGGACAGCGGGTTGTTCTGGTCCATGAACTGGGACAGCTGGCTGGAACCGAAGAACTCTTTCACCGCCGCAGCCACTGGCTTGGCGTTGATCAGGTCTTGCGGCATCAGGCCTTCGCTTTCAGCCATCGACAGACGCTCTTTGACCGCACGCTCAACACGCACCAGGCCAACGCGGAACTGGTTTTCAGCCATTTCGCCTACGCAGCGAACACGGCGGTTACCCAGGTGGTCGATGTCATCGACGATGCCTTTGCCGTTACGGATATCAACCAGAGTCTTGAGGACTGCGACGATATCTTCTTTGCACAACACGCCCGAACCTTCGATCTCGGTACGACCGATACGACGGTTGAACTTCATCCGGCCGACCGCAGACAGGTCATAGCGCTCAGGGCTGAAGAACAGGTTGTTGAACAGGGTCTCGGCAGCGTCTTTGGTTGGCGGCTCGCCAGGACGCATCATGCGATAGATCTCGACCAGCGCTTCCAATTGGTTGCTGGTGGAGTCGATCTTCAGAGTGTCGGAGACGAACGGACCACAGTCGATATCGTTGGTGTACAGCGTCTCGATGCGAACGACCTGGGCCTTGGCAATTTTCGCCAGGATCTCGGTGTTCAGCTCGGTGTTGCACTCAGCCAGGATTTCGCCGGTTGCCGGATGCACGATGACCTTGGCGGTAGTGCGACCCAGGACATAGTCCAGAGGCACTTGCAGCTCTTTGATCCCGGCTTTTTCCAGCTGATTGATGTGACGAGCGGTGATACGACGACCCTGCTCGACAATAACCTTGCCTTTGTCATCCTGAATATCGAGAACAGCAATTTCACCACGCAGGCGCTGAGGCACCAGCTCCAGGTTGAGGCTTTCACCCTGCACATGGAATACGTTGGTGGTGTAGAACGCGTCGAGCACTTGTTCAGTGGTATAGCCAAGCGCACGCAGCAGTACCGATGCAGGCAGCTTGCGACGACGGTCGATACGCACGAACACGCAGTCTTTCGGGTCGAACTCGAAGTCCAGCCACGAACCGCGGTAAGGAATGATCCGCGCGGAGTACAGCAGTTTACCGGAGCTGTGCGTCTTGCCGCGGTCGTGGTCGAAGAACACGCCCGGGGAACGGTGCAACTGGGAAACGATTACGCGCTCGGTACCGTTGATTACGAAGGTACCGTTCTCAGTCATCAGGGGGATTTCACCCATGTAGACTTCTTGCTCTTTGATGTCCTTGATCGCTTTGTTCGACGATTCTTTGTCGAAAATGATCAGACGAACTTTTACCCGCAAAGGTACGGCGTACGTGACACCGCGCAGCACGCATTCTTTGACATCAAATGCCGGTTCGCCCAAGCGATAACCGACGTACTCCAGCGCAGCATTGCCGGAGTAGCTGATGATCGGGAAAACGGATTTGAAGGCCGCATGCAGGCCCACGTCGCGGAACTGATCTTTAGTCGCTCCCGCTTGCAAGAATTCACGATACGAATCCAGCTGGATGGCCAGGAGGTACGGCACATCCATGACGTCCGGCAACTTGCTAAAGTCCTTGCGGATACGTTTTTTCTCAGTATATGAGTAAGCCATCAGCGTTCCCCAGCTTGGTCACCTGCTTGTTTGGCCCCTCCCGACGGGAGCAGCCAGAAAATCTTGCAAACCCCATGGTTTGCGCCACCGCATCGGGTGGTTACAGCACGTTAGTGGCGACGACCGAGTCGATTGCCAATAACGGAAAAAGGCCGGTGGCAAGAGCCACCAGCCATCAGCCTTCCGCTTAACGCTTGGGCTGGAGACGCAAAGTCGATGCTTACTTCAGCTCGACTTTAGCGCCTGCTTCTTCCAAGGTAGCCTTGGCTTTGTCAGCAGCGTCTTTAGCTACAGCTTCCAGAACCATGCCTGGAGCGCCGTCAACTACAGCCTTGGCTTCTTTCAAGCCCAGACCGGTCAGCTCACGTACAGCCTTGATCACGTTAACTTTCTTCTCGCCAGCTTCAAGCAGCATGACGTTGAATTCGGTTTGCTCTTCAGCAACGGCAGCAGCAACAGCTGGGCCAGCGGAAGCAGCAGCAGCGGTAACGCCGAATTTTTCTTCGAAAGCTTTGATCAGCTCAACAACCTGAATAACGGACATTTCAGCTACGGCGTTGAGGATATCGTCTTGAGAGATAGACATGACTCTAATTCCTGATTTGGGGACGGCCTACGCGACCATCGAAATAAACAAAAAAGCGCGAAAGGAAGTGCTCAGCCTTAGGCTGCAACAGCTTCTTTTTGGTCGCGAATAGCCGCCAGAGTACGAGCCAACTTG
Source organism: Pseudomonas sp. GW821-FHT01E05 (assembly GCF_059422425.1). NCBI lineage: Bacteria > Pseudomonadati > Pseudomonadota > Gammaproteobacteria > Pseudomonadales > Pseudomonadaceae > Pseudomonas > Pseudomonas sp. GW821-FHT01E05. The sequence goes on along the minus strand of NZ_JBWKWW010000014.1, from coordinate 7,026 downwards.
CTGGTAGCGCCTTGAATCACGCTCATCAGCTGGGAAATTGCTTCGTCACGGGTCGGCAGAGTTGCCAGTACGTCGATCTGATTAGCTGCGAGGAACTTGCCCTCGAACGCAGCTGCCTTGATCTCGAACTTGTCCTGACCTTTGGCGAATTCCTTGAACAAACGGGCAGCAGCGCCAGGATGTTGGTTGGAGAACGCGATCAAGGTCGGGCCAGTGAACACGTCGTTGAGAACACTGTATTCAGTGTCAGCAACAGCGCGCTTGAGCAGGGTGTTACGTACAACACGTACGTAAACGCCAGCTTCACGAGCCTCTTTACGGAGTCCGGTCATCGCGCCTACTGTTACGCCACGGGCATCAGCCACGACAGCGGACAGAGCGACTTTGGCAGCCTCGTTGACTTCAGCGACGATGGCCTTCTTGTCTTCGAGTTTAATTGCCACGGGTTTAACTCCTGCTTGTTACCGTTTCATCCAGTCGAGACCGGATGTCGTTTTGGTGTCTGATTCGGTAAGGAACCGGGAGCACCATCTGCGTAGGCTTGAGGTTTAAGACTTGCGTCGCCTACGGTCTTGGATAGCCCCCGCCAGGCAGGGACCCCAATCTTTCAATTGGCGCGATCTCTCACGCCAATTTGTGTCTTATACGTCCAGCGAACCTTGGTCGATGACCAGACCTGGGCCCATAGTGGTGCTCAGGGTAACGCGCTTGACGTAGATGCCTTTCGAGGAGGCCGGCTTGATACGCTTCAGATCAGCGATCAGGGCTTCAACGTTTTCCTTCAGCTTGACGGCGTCGAAACCGACCTTGCCAACGGAAGTGTGAATGATGCCGTTTTTGTCGGTGCGATAACGAACCTGACCAGCCTTGGCGTTTTTAACCGCGGTAGCGACGTCTGGAGTAACAGTACCGACTTTAGGGTTAGGCATCAGGCCACGTGGACCGAGGATCTGACCCAGCTGACCAACAACGCGCATTGCATCCGGGGAAGCAATAACGACGTCATAGTTCAGGTCGCCACCCTTCATTTCAGCAGCCAGATCGTCCATACCTACGCGATCAGCGCCGGCAGCCAGAGCAGCTTCAGCGGCTGGGCCCTGGGTGAAAACAGCAACGCGAACGGTCTTGCCAGTGCCGTGCGGCAGCACAGTAGCGCTACGAACAACCTGGTCGGATTTACGCGGGTCAACACCCAGGTTTACAGCGACGTCAACCGACTCGCTGAACTTGACAGTCGACAGCTCGGTCAGCAGAGCAGCGGCATCTACAAAGTTGTAGGCCTTGCCTGCTTCGATTTTGCCGGCGATAGCCTTTTGACGCTTGGTCAACTTAGCCATTACACACCCTCCACGTTAAGGCCCATGCTACGAGCAGAACCGGCGATAGTACGCACGGCTGCTTCCATATCAGCTGCAGTCAGATCCGCGTTTTTGGTTTTCGCGATTTCTTCCAGCTGAGCACGAGTCACGGTGCCAACCTTAACGGTGTTCGGACGAGCGGAACCGCTAGTCAGACCAGCAGCCTTCTTCAGCAGAACCGAAGCTGGGGTGCTTTTAGTTTCGAAAGTGAAGCTGCGGTCACTGTAAACAGTGATGATCACAGGAGTCGGCAGACCTGGCTCAAGACCCTGAGTACGGGCGTTGAATGCCTTGCAGAATTCCATGATGTTCACGCCGTGCTGACCCAGAGCCGGGCCGACGGGTGGACTTGGGTTGGCCTGTGCGGCCTTCACTTGCAGCTTGATGTAAGCAGTAATCTTCTTAGCCATGAGGCACTCCAATTACGGGTTCAAACGCCTGAAAAGGCTCCCCGGTTACTCGCGCGTTTATCCCAGTGACGACAAAACCCCACAGCCTAGGGCTGCGGGGGTATGGGATGCTTGTTCAGTTATGCCTTTTCGACCTGACTGAACTCTAACTCTACCGGAGTAGAGCGACCGAAAATGAGCACTGCCACTTGGATCCGGCTCTTTTCGTAGTTAACTTCTTCGACAGTACCGTTGAAATCAGCAAACGGACCATCCGTGACGCGCACCACTTCACCCGGCTCGAACAACGTCTTCGGCTTCGGCTTGTCGCTACCATCGGCAACACGACGCAGAATGGCTTCAGCCTCTTTATCGGTGATCGGCGCGGGCTTGTCGGCGGTTCCGCCGATGAAACCCATCACACGAGGAGTATCCTTGACCAAGTGCCAAGTACCCTCATTCATATCCATCTGAACCAGCACATAGCCTGGAAAGAACTTGCGCTCGCTTTTGCGTTTCTGGCCATTACGCATTTCAACCACTTCTTCAGTGGGAACCAGAATTTCGCCAAAGCCTTCTTCCATGCCAGCCAGCTTCACACGCTCGATCAACGAGCGCATGACATGCTTCTCGTAACCCGAGTAAGCATGCACAACGTACCAACGCTTAGCCACGGGACACCCTTAGCCAACAATCAAGGAAACAAGCCAGCCGAGCAGGGAGTCAAGCCCCCACAACAGCAACGCCATAACCAGAACAACAGCCACAACAATCAACGTGGTCTGCGTGGTTTCTTGGCGAGTTGGCCATACGACTTTACGAATTTCGGTGCGAGCTTCCTTAACCAGTACAAAGAAAGACTTGCCCTTGACAGTCTGCAAGCCTACAAAGGCAGCTACAGCAGCAATGACGAGCAACACGAGTACGCGGTACAGGATCGGCGAACCGGAGTAATACTGATTACCCACAACACCGACAACCACCAAAGCGACTACTACAAGCCACTTAAGCAGATCGAAGCGAGAACCTTGAGCTTCAGCCTTGGGTGTCATCTAAGAAAATCCTGTGAAAAGAAAGCCAGACACACCGAGTGAATCTGGCAGGTCAGGAGGGAATCGAACCCCCAACCTACGGTTTTGGAGACCGTCGCTCTGCCAATTGAGCTACTGACCTAAAAACAAAATCAGGCCGACCATTATGTCGGCCCGACAAAGATACTTCAACAACTTACTCGATGACTTTTGCCACGACACCGGCGCCGACGGTACGACCGCCCTCACGAATGGCGAAACGCAAACCATCTTCCATTGCAATGGTCTTGATCAGGGTAACGGTCATCTGAACGTTATCACCCGGCATCACCATCTCAACGCCTTCCGGTAATTCGCAATTACCGGTCACATCAGTCGTACGGAAGTAGAACTGCGGACGGTAACCCTTGAAGAATGGGGTATGACGACCACCCTCCTCCTTGCTCAGAACGTAAACCTCAGCAACAAACTTGGTGTGAGGCTTCACGCTACCTGGCTTGACCAAAACCTGACCACGCTCAACGTCGTCACGCTTGGTACCACGCAGCAGAACACCACAGTTCTCGCCAGCACGACCTTCGTCGAGCAACTTGCGGAACATCTCAACACCCGTACAAGTAGTCTTGATAGTATCACGCAGACCAACAATCTCGATCTCTTCCTGAATCTTGACGATTCCGCGCTCGATACGCCCAGTCACAACAGTACCGCGACCAGAAATAGAGAACACATCCTCGATCGGCATCAGGAACGGCTTGTCAATTGCACGAACCGGCTCAGGAATATAGCTATCCAGAGTCTCAACGAGCTTACGAACCGCAGTGGTACCCATCTCGTTGTCATCTTGGCCGTTCAGAGCCATCAAAGCGGAACCGATGATAATCGGAGTGTCGTCGCCTGGGAAATCGTAAGTGCTCAGCAGATCACGCACTTCCATCTCAACCAGCTCCAGCAGCTCAGCATCGTCAACCATGTCAGCCTTATTCAGGAAGACAACGATGTACGGAACGCCAACCTGACGAGACAACAGGATGTGCTCACGAGTCTGCGGCATAGGACCATCAGCGGCCGAGCAAACCAGGATCGCGCCATCCATCTGGGCAGCGCCGGTGATCATGTTTTTTACGTAGTCAGCGTGACCCGGACAGTCAACGTGTGCGTAGTGACGCACGGCCGAGTCATATTCAACGTGAGCGGTATTGATGGTGATACCGCGAGCTTTTTCTTCCGGGGCGCTATCGATCTTGTCGAAGTCAACTTTTGCCGAACCGAAAACCTCGGAGCAGACACGAGTCAGCGCAGCGGTCAGCGTGGTCTTACCGTGGTCGACGTGACCAATGGTACCTACGTTGACGTGCGGCTTATTACGTTCGAACTTTTCCTTAGCCATCGAAATCACCCTCAGGAGAAGAATTGAGCTAGCTACATCAACCATTAAAACAAAGGCAGATATTTTCATATCTGCCTTGTTATATGGAGCTCTTGAGCGGATTTGAACCGCTGACCTCACCCTTACCAAGGGTGTGCTCTACCAACTGAGCTACAAGAGCGAAACACTGTGCACAAACAGCAAACTTGGAGCGGGTAGCGGGAATCGAACCCGCATCATCAGCTTGGAAGGCTGAGGTTCTACCACTAAACTATACCCGCGGAGCTTGCAGCTCACGCTTAAAATATGGTGGAGGGGGAAGGATTCGAACCTTCGAAGTCGTAGACGTCAGATTTACAGTCTGATCCCTTTGGCCGCTCGGGAACCCCTCCTAAGCGAGGCAGCATTTTATACTACGCTGCCCTTCTGTCAAGCATTTTCTCATTAAAAACCTGAGGTTAGCTGCATGACCTTCTGCTTCGCCGCTAACACCTCAAGAGGTGTTCACTGCGGAGCGGGCGCCATTCTATGCAAACTATTCGACAGTTGCAATGCCTTCGCACGGCATTATTTTATGTTTTAACTCATTGAATTCTTTGGAAAGGTTTTGCAGAAGCATATCGTCCGCCAGATGCCGGCTTTCTGGCTCCACACGCAGCCAATAACCGGCGGAATCAGCAAGGTTGAGTAACTGCGGCCGGACCTTGATATCCAGACCACTCAACCGCTGCTCGAGTGCCTGAGCAGCTTCCTGACGAGCAAAGCCCCCCACATAAAGGCAATTGCTATCCATATCAGCCAACCGCCCCTTGTCGCGCCTCGCCACCGCATCAGCCGACTCGCTCAGCAAACGGATATCCTGCTGCGAACCACGATACAAGGTAAGCGGCATCACCTCTTTTGCCCGCAAAGGTGCCTCCTGCTGATGCCAGACGTAATAGAACCCATTGAGAACCAGCAACAACAGAAACAACCAACGCATAAAAACCTCAGGACAAGGGACACGCCATAGCCAAGCCTACAAATACAAGATCCGGGACAACCCTGGCCCCCGGCACAACCTCTGAAACCAGCCCCGCATCACCACCCGTGAGGAACACCGTGAAATTATTCTGCCCCCAATAGTTGCGCGCCAGCTCCAGCTGAGTCAGGACGAAGCCTCTCAACATCAATGAGCAACCGCGCTCAACCGCTTCGACCGTTGTAATACCCGGCACCAGCTTTTCCAATGCCCGCTCAGCTGCAAGGTCGTCATAACGGATTCGCCGTGTATGGGTGCGCAACTGGTTACGCATCAACGGCATTCCTGGACAGATGAATCCGCCCAGGTGCTCGCCATCCGCTGCAATGAAGTCAGCTGTCACTGCAGTGCCAAAATCGAGCACCAGACAAGCTCCAGACGCGAGATGGAACCCACCGAGCATCGCAAGCCACCGATCGAGACCTAACCTCTCGTACTCCTTATAACCGTTTCGAACCCCCGACATCTCACGAGCCGGCGCCGCACAGGCAACAGATACCCCGAACGAGTCAACCAATGAAGAGATAAGCGCGCGAGTCTCTTCATTGGTCCGGACACTGACTAACCGACAGCGCGTCAGGAGCAACCCGTCACACTTATGCAAGCTGTCCAGCAGAGCGAGATCCGAATCAACCACCCCCTCGGCAAATACACGAGCCGCATCAGCAAGAAGCACACGCCACTTGATGAAGCTATTACCGCAGTCGAGCTCAAGAATCATTGCGCAACCTCAAGCTGAGCTCACCGCCACTGAATACTTTTTCCACGCCACCCACCTTCAAACGTAACCCGCCCTGCCGATCGATGCCCATTACAATTCCATCAATCTGGTTAACTCCAGCGATCAACGAAACTGCGCGTCCTTGCCATAGATGGTTCTGCTCCCATTCCGCCTGGATAGCGGCAAAGCCCGAATCCTGATGGAGACTCAAATACTTCTGAAGCATCCCCCCCAGGCTAGCAACCAGGTGATTGCGATCGAAAGCCTTGCCCGCCTCGAGGCGCATCGAGGTCCATTGCTGATCGACCTCCTCAGTCATCTGCATGTTCACGTTAATCCCTACACCCAAGACGACGTGGCACACATCAGCAGGATCGCCAACCAACTCCAATAGTATCCCGGCAATCTTTTTCTGACCGACTAGAACGTCATTTGGCCACTTCAGACCCGCCTCCAGCACTCCCAACTCACGCAAGGTCTGCATTACAGCCAAACCAACGACGAGACTGAGCCCCTCAAGTTGTCGCATACCGCCATCTATACGCAGTACCAGACTGTAATAAATGTTTTCTGCGAAAGGACTTGCCCACTTTCGACCCCGCCGCCCCCTACCAGCAGTCTGTCTCTCTGCAAGCACAACAAACGGCGCAGGCAGCCCCCTCTCGATGGAGCGCAGGGCCTCTGCGTTAGTGGAGTCAATAGAGTCGAAAATCATCACCGGCCACGCACAATCCGGCGCTTGTCCGGCGATCTCGGCAGGATTTAGAAGCGTCAGCGGTGTAGCCAATTGATAGCCACGACCACGCACCTTGTGAATGGATAGATTCAGGTCGGCTTCTAAATGCTGAAGCTGCTTCCACACAGCACTGCGACTAATGCCCAAAGCAGCACCAAGCGCTTGTCCCGAGTGAAATCGACCGTCCTTCAGAAGCTTTAACAACGTCAGCATGCGCATCCCGCCTCACAATGAGGCACGCATGATAGCCATGCCTAGAGCCGTTGCATAGAAAACGCAAGACTGTGAGCTTCTTGCGCGCAAAAACAAAACCCCTACCTGCGTACGCAGATAGGGGTTTCGGAAGTTAATCTTGACGATGACCTACTCTCACATGGGGAAACCCCACACTACCATCGGCG
>NZ_JBWKWW010000013.1:0-180620 GCF_059422425.1 Pseudomonas sp. GW821-FHT01E05 | reverse complement strand
GCTGATAATCTTGTTGACTATCAGTCTGACTCCACAAGCACCCACACGAATTGCTTGATTCAGTTGTTAAAGAGCGGCTGGTTAAGATCTTTCGTCTCAACCGAGGTGCGCATTCTACAGATACCAATTACCCCGTCAAGCAATTATTTCAATATTTTTTAAATTTTCTCTTTAGACTTCAAATGCTTAGCCAGCCTCCATCATCTCTTGTCAGCAGGCGATGAATGCTGTACCACAAAAAATCTCGGTCTAAGTCGCACACCCTTCTCTCTATATATGTGTGCTTAGGCGCCATAGCGGACACCCCTCCCTTGCAGCCGTCCCTTTGCAACGGCCGCACACTGGCAACCCAACGCGGGACCGCAAACACTCCATGTTCAGCCTCTGGATAAGAATATAAAGCCAGCTTTTGAAAAGCACTGCCGACCGGGAAAAACGTGATGGATGCCACCAACGCCAAAGGAGTCCGGGTTACTACAATCAGAACGTGTGGTTGAGCAGCAGCCCACCCTCCGCATCCGGGCTAGCGTCGGAAAAGCCCTTTACCGCATACAACTGGATCTTCCAGTGCTGGTTGAGTTTCTGAGTGACGAAGAGGGTGAGCTCCTTGAGTTGGTCGCCACTCGAGACGACTTTCTGCCGCCAGTCGTAGGAGGCGCCCACAGTGGTGAGCGCGGCCACTGGTATGGCGAAGCCAAGGCTGGCAAATATCGGGTTGTTGAAGTTGGTGCCGGACGGATCGCCGAACTTCTTCCAGCCCAGGGTGGCGAACCCGGTCACCGGGCCAAAGGCCTTGGCGACGTCGACCTGGGCGGAGTAGTCGGTTTTTCCGGTGCCCAGGCACTTGTCCTCGTCGGCAGTGGGGAGCTTGACCTTGCCAACCAGATTCAACAGCACGCTGCCCTGACTACCGTCGAGCACGGCATAGTCGGCGCTGGCGATGGTGTCTCCGAGACCGCTTTCCATTTTGCCGCATCCGCCCGGCAACGGTTCGCCATCAGGGCCGACCGAGGGGTTAGTAATGCGTAGCCAGGGAACGGTGAGTTTGTACGTCATGGGTCCGGTTTCGTACTTGCCGACGAGCGGGACGTACCAGATTTCGGATGTGGTACCGGTGCCATAGTCACCTCGTGAGTAGTCGACGCCGATCGAAGTGCTGAATGTATTGGCCAAGGCCGGCAAGGTTAAGCTGGCGAGCAGGCTGGCGAGCAGGGTGCGCTTGGATTTCATGTTCACCTCGTGTATCCAGTCATCGAAGCTCACAAAGCATTTTTTGTTTCTGCAAAGCGCGGCCACCAAAAGGCACGTACGGATAGCGCGTGTCATCTTTGCGGTGGCATGGCGCAAGCGCGATGGGACTTATCCAGCCTAGTTACCTATGACGATAGTGCATCATGACGCACTGTTTAATTCTTCTTTTCAGGACGCTCGACCTTCTCGACTTTCTCGACCCTCTCGACCTTCTCGACTTTCTCGACTTTCTCTACCCTCTCGACCTTCTCGACTTTTTCTGGTCGTTCGACTTTCTCGACTTTTTCTGGTCGTTCGACCTTCTCGACCTTTTCTGGTCGTTCGACTCTCTCGACCTTCTCAACTTTGTCTGGTTGTTCCAGCTTCTCGGTGCCCTCGCGGCGGTCGTCGTCCCCGTGGAAGGTTTCGCTGCGCAAGCCGTTATCGCTCTCAGTGCGGCCGCTCTTGTTGTCGCCCGAGTCGTCCGCTCTATGATCGGTGTCGCCGTCAGTGGCTCTGACTCGCCCGGATTGGTTCCTGGCTGGCGTATCGGAGCGCTCGTGAGGGAACTCGATACGCGTTGCCCGTACCTCGCGCGCACCGCTGAACACACCGCTCACCCGCACGCGTCGATCCAGTGCCAGTTCGGAGGGTTGCCCACCGACAAACACTGTGTCGCGCTCCAGCGTCACGTTGAAGCCGCCAACAACCAAGTGCCGGTCCTGCCGCCCCTGCACCAGGCCTTCGATCACCGCCAGGTGTACCTGGCCGACGAAGGCGAGGCTCGGGTCGGGGCGGCTCTGGGCGACGTTCAGCTCGCGACCGGACCAGTGGCCGCGCACCAGCACTTCTTCTGCCGGCGCCGGGTGATTGCTCAGCTTCAGCCCCTGGAGACTGCCGGTGCGATCAATCGAGCCGATGGCACTGGCGTCCCTGAGGCCGGGCGCCCGGTCGATGCGGCTGGCCACCACCTCGCCACGGGCATTGCGCAGCCCGCTGACCCGTACCGGCTCGCCCGGACGCAGACCTTCAGCGACCCGCGCGCCGCTGGCGAGGCGCACCGGTTGCCCCATGACCTGCAGTGGCGCCGAAGCGCTCGGGAGGGCCGTCAAAGGTCCTTCATAAATGTGCAAGATCGAGATGCCCTCTGCCTCCAGGCCTCGCGGAGAGGTGACCGCCGACACTGCGACCACTTGGCCCACCTCCAGTTGGGCGCTGTTGGCGGCGATGCCGTTCTCGCTGACCGGCACGTCTTTGGCAAAGTGCACTTCCAAGCCATTGATGCAGATCGAGGCGAACCCGGTGATCGTGCCGACGATACCGGTGCCGCCAGTACCTCCCGGACGCTGCGTGATCGGCGCGCCGGTGCCGCCGATCCCACCATTTTCGGTGCGAATGCCGGTGCCACCCACGCCGCCAGCCAACGCACCGGTGCCGCCGATGCCTCCCGGACGTTGCATGATCGGCGCGCCAGTGCCGCCGATCCCACCATTTTCGGTTTGGTTACCGGTGCCACCCACGCCGCCAGGCTTCGCGCCAGTGCCACCAATGCCACCCGGAAGCTGCGTGATCGGCGCGCTGACAATACCCACGCCATCCTGGTTGACGCAGGCCGGCGCGGCCTGCACCAGAGCGGGAAGTCCAAGGCCCAGGGCGATGGTGATGGCACGAAAGAGGCGTAGGTTGGCAGTCATGGTTGGGGGGCCTTCGGCGAAATGGGTTCGGTAGGCTCCGTGTAGAAGTAAAGACCGATGGTAATGCGCTGGCGCGGTTCGGGACTGGGCAGGTCACGGCTTTCGAGTTCAGTGGCGAGCCGGTTAAAACCTAACAGGGCCTGCATACCCTCGTTGGCGACGGCCTCGCGCAACTCGTCGACGCTGGCCGGGACCAGCGCGTCGTAATGAACGCTACGCTCAAAAAAGGCCGGACCTTCCCCGCTCAGGTTGTGCACCGCAGCGCAGGCGTGATCGTGCAGGTTGTGACCCAAGTACGCTGCTTTCTCATCGAAGCCCTTCTGCGGCACGAAGGCCTGGACTTCGAGGTGGACGCGATCTTGCTCGTCAAGACGGACGACGCCCAGGCGCAGCCATTCGTCCAGCACCACCCGCGCACGGATGTCCGTGCTGATTTTCGCTACCAAAGCGTCGAAGGAGCAGTCGCCGCCGACACTGGCTAGTCGCGGCAGGGGCAATGGCTGGCCGGAGTGATTACAGAAGGGCATGCTGTTGGTCCAGGTGTTGACCAATTGCGCACCGAGGGTGATGTTTTCGGGAAGAGCGGTAAAAGTCGTGTCGCTTGTCTTGCGCAAGCGCCGCACATCCTTGCGATGAACCCCGGTGAGCAGGTTGATGCGGCTGTCGCTCGGGGCTTTATCGTCAAGGCGGAATTCACGATCCGCCACATCGACGAAGACCTCCTTGAGCAGGTCGGCGAACACCGAATAGGTGACTCCTTTGCGGAGCATCAGGCGTACCAGAGGCCGCATGACTTGCCGAAGGGCTTTTAGCAGCGAAGCAGGCAGGGTAGGCGGTTGCATTCAGTGCATTCCTAGACAGATAAACGCAGTATAGCGGTGCGGGAAAAAATCCCATGAGCGGCTTGTGCCGCGTTACCCCCTGCCAATTTTCAGGCCCAACCACTGTACTCATCTATGACGCTTGGTTGACGGGGACTGACCTGCTGCGCGCAAACGCCTCATACAAAACCAGTCCCCGGACCTTTGTTTGATGCCATTAAATTCCGTCAGTCTCCGCTGTTATCAGCGTCGGGTTCGCCGCCGACGTGATTGCGTGTACTTCCGAAATGGTTGCCTTTGAGGCCTCTATCCCTGAACGGCTTTTTCAGCCTTTTCTTCAGCCTGCTCTATAGCCTGTTCTTCAGCCTTTTTAGCCTTCTCAGCCTTTTCTTCAGCCTGCTCTGCAGCCTGTTCTTCAGCCTTTTTAGCCTTCTCAGCCTTTTCTTCAGCCTGTTCTGCAGCCTGTTCTTCAGCCTTTTTAGCCTTCTCAGCCTTTTCTGCTGCCTGTTCTGCTGCCTTCTCAGCCTTTTCTTCAGCCTGTTCTACAGCCTGTTCTTCAGCCTTTTTAGCCTTCTCAGCCTTTTCTTCAGCCTGTTCTGCAGCTTGCTCTTCAGCCTTTTTAGCCTTCTCAGCCTTTTCTGCTGCCTGTTCTGCTGCCTTCTCAGCCTTTTCTGCAGCCTGTTCTGCTGCCTTCTCAGCCTTTTCTGCTGCCTGTTCTGCAGCCTTCTCAGCCTTTTCTTCAGCCTTTTCAGCCTTCTCAGCCTTCTCAGCCTTTTCAGCCTTTTCAGCCTTCTCAGCCTTCTCAGCCTTCTCAGCCTTCTCAGCCTTCTCAGCCTTTTCAGCCTTTTCAGCATGATCGCCGCTTAGCCCGTTGCCCGCTCCATTCCCGCCCAATCCACCGGAATGACCAGTACCGCCATTACCCTCACCGTGGCCACCGCCATTTCCACCACTACCATTACCACCTCCGCCGCCATTACCACCACCGCTGCCACCACCGCCGCCACTGCCACTATGACCACCTCCGCCGCCATTGCCACCTCCGCCACCGCCGCCATCGCCGTGACCTCCACCGCCACCGCCGCCATCGCCGTGACCTCCACCGCCACCGCTTCCACCACTGTCTTTGGCATATGCACTTGAGCTATGTGAAATAGCATCAGGTACCAGAACGATGGAAGCAGACAGGACTCCACCAATTGCCAACGCCAATAAAGCCTTCTTGAAACGCATATGAGCCATCATCTTGTCTCTCCTGGTGATTTACCGCGAGCAGAGCCAATGCCATCCGAGAGCCGCATACCTGGAAGCAGCCCCTCACCCTTACATTTTTCTCCTTGATCATTGGCGTGGGAAAAATTCCCATATGAATAAAGCTAGTTCGCTTTGGCCGAGCGTCAACCCGCGCACGGAAAAGCCGACTGGCGGTCGGGCGGAGGAGGACGTCAAAAATGGAGTGACGGCGGGGTGTAGTGTTCAACTAATCCCGGACACGACGTTAAGTTTCTGCTCAGCCTGAGCCAGTCCAATCCGCTGAAAGCTGATAGCCAAAAGCTTGAGCGCTTGGAGAAGTGGGGGACTGGATATGAGATCGGGTCGGCATAATCAGCGAAGGATTACGCTAAGTAACTGATTTTATTGGTGTCCCAGGGCAGGTTCGAACTGCCAACCTTCCCCTTAGGAGGGGGATGCTCTATCCAATTGAGCTACTGAGACATAGGGCGACCGCAAAGACATGCGCGGTGCGAAGGACGGCGTGCATGTTAACGGCCAAGCCGGCATTTGTCATGTCGTCTATAGGGCTTTTTAAGTGTAGGTCAGAGCCAGCGCAGGACCGCCGCGTCGGCGATCGTGAAAACTGCATCAATACAAAAAGCCATCACTGACGCCCTCCCGCACCAGCAGCCCGAGGAAATGCTCGACAGTGACAGACAATTCCCCGGAGTTATCCAGCCGTATGACAGGAGCGCCGTCGCCTGAGGATCCGCTGGCGAGAAACAGGTCATTGCGCTTCAGCCTCGCTTCAATTTCCTCGGCATTTTCACGCCTGCGTCGCACAAGGCGATGACGTAAAACCTCACTCTTCACCGATAACAAAACAGGTAGCAATGTCGGATAACGCTTGCGCGCTTCAGCCAAGTACTCTCTGGAGCCGTTGACCAGTACATTGCGCCCGAGGGCCAGCCATTCATCAATCTGGACCGGGATTCCGTAACCGAGACCGTTGGCGTGCCAATACAAGGCAAAACCTCCTTGTTGCTTGAGTCGCTCGAACTCCGCTTGAGAGACACCCATGGCATCCTCCCCTGCGGACTCGGCCGAGCGCGTAATGACTCGTCGCGCCACATCGCAGCCAATTCTGCGCAATGGTTCGCGGGAGGCATCGATAAGGCTGTCTTTACCCGCCCCCGACGGGCCCATCAAATAAATCAGTCTGCCCGGCATCTCGGTAACGTCTCTAGTCGCTTGCATGCCTAGTAAATCGGCCATTTGCCACTATCCTATACAAAAAGGATAAATGATCGAATCCGCATAAAATGCTCGCTCCGGAGGCTTCAGACACCTCCTGTCAGGCAATTGGAAGCGGTCAGATGTGCCGCATAGGGTAATCTTTTCAAACCGATGCGCATTTCTGATAATTAGTGCTGGCATAACGCCTTTATCCAGCTCAATATTTGTCATAGAATTGACGCCAACGATCTGGCATTTATGAGGCATGATGCGGGCCTCTTAACAATTCAGGTTGAACATTTGGTTGTGAAGCTTGTCCTAACAGACATCTTGCGGCCAATTCCGAAAACCGCTCCCCTGAACTAACCGGTTAAATATATGCGCCCATTGAAACAGGCAATTTATTCCAGCCGCACGGCTGACAAGTTCGTCGTGCGTCTGCCCGATGGAATGCGTGAACGCATCGCCGAGGTGGCTCGCAATCATCATCGCAGCATGAATTCTGAAATCATCGCGCGCATGGAGCAAAGCCTGATTCAGGAAGGCGCGCTGGGCGAAGAATTGAGCATGCGCCTGGACAGTCCGGAACTGTCACTCCATGAACGCGAACTGCTTCAACGTTTCCGCCAACTCTCACATCGTCAGCAAAACGCACTGGTCTCCTTGATCGCCCATGACGCCGAAATGGCAGCAGACGCCTCCTGATTCCACCCTGAAAGTTCAAGCCAGCCTAGCGCTGGCTTTTTTTTGCCCAAAATTCGGCACAACCGATCATGTCGCAGGGCGCATGCACCGCCCTGCTCAAGACCCATCAAGAATGAATATAAGCAGAATCGCACAGCCCGCCAAACGGTAAGACTGTGCAGGGAAGATTCAAAGCAGGAAAATCGTCGCCAGCCCAAGGAAGATAAAGAACCCGCCACTGTCGGTCATGGCGGTGATCATCACGCTCGCCCCCATTGCAGGGTCACGCCCGAATCTCGCCAGTGTCATGGGAATCAGGACGCCCATCAACGCCGCCAGCAACAGATTGAGGGTCATCGCTGCGGTCATCACCACGCCCAGCGACCAACTGCCATACAGCAAGTAGGAGACCACACCGATCACCCCACCCCAGACCAGGCCATTGATCAATCCGACGGCCAGTTCCTTGCGCATCAGGCGTGAGGTGTTGCCGGTGCTGACCTGATCCAGCGCCATGGCGCGCACGATCATGGTAATTGTCTGGTTACCCGAGTTGCCGCCAATACCGGCAACAATCGGCATCAAAGCAGCCAGGGCCACCAGCTTCTCGATGGAGCCTTCGAACAGACCGATCACTCGAGAGGCGACAAATGCGGTAATCAGGTTAATTGCCAGCCAGGCCCAGCGGTTGCGCAGGGACTTCCAGACTGAGGCAAAAATATCTTCCTCTTCACGCAGACCCGCCATGTTGAGAACTTCGTTTTCGCTCTCTTCACGAATCAGGTCGACCATTTCGTCGATGGTCAGACGGCCAATCAGTTTGCCGTTCTTGTCGACCACAGGAGCCGAAATCAAGTCATAACGTTCGAAAGCCTGAGCGGCGTCGTACGCATCTTCGTCCGGGTGAAAACTCACCGGATCGCTGGCCATGACATCCAATACTTGTTTGTCCGGGTCGTTGACCAACAACCGCTTGATCGGCAGCACGCCCTTGAGCACACCGCCGTAGTCGACCACGAACAGCTTGTCGGTATGACCCGGCAGTTCTTTGAGCCGACGCAGGTAACGCAATACCACTTCGAGACTGACATCCTCACGGATAGTCACCATCTCGAAGTCCATGAGCGCACCGACCTGCTCCTCGTCATAGGACAACGCGGAGCGGACACGCTCACGCTGCTGGCCATCGAGGGTTTCCATCAGTTCGTGGACGACGTCTCGCGGCAGCTCTGGCGCCAGGTCAGCGAGTTCGTCGGCATCCATCTCCTTGGCAGCCGCCAGGAGCTCGTGATCATCCATGTCGGCGATCAGCGTTTCGCGAACGGAATCGGACACTTCAAGGAGGATATCGCCGTCGCGCTCGGCCTTGACCAGTTGCCAGACAGTCAGACGCTCTGCAAGCGGCAAGGCTTCAAGGATGTGGGCAACGTCGGCGGAGTGCAGGTCATCGAGTTTGCGCTGCAACTCGACAAGGTTTTGCCGGTGAACCAGGTTCTCGACCCGGTCGTGATGATGACCTTCCTGGCGATGAGTCAGGTCTTCGACTACCCGCTGGCGCTGCAGCAGCTCAACGACTTGAGCGAGGCGGTCTTGCAAACTTTCTTGCGTTTTCTTTACTTCAACTTCAGACATAGGCGAACTCCACTCCCAGCAGCGGGGCACGCCGGAAGGATCAATCAGTCAATTCATGATTGTAAAAACGGGGTACTGAGTAACTACTGGGTAAGTCCATGGAGGTATTCCACAAGCCCCGGCGGGGCTGACGGGCGCAATGATACACCGCTTGATGTCGTTTAACGCTAAAAAATCTCGGCAAGAACAAGCGCTTGCAACGCAATCCTGATCGCTGTCCGAATCTGTAGAGCTGCGACGACTCATTCAGAAAAGAAAACACACCCGGGGCCAAAAAAGTACCGTCTATCCTGTTTCGGGACCGTCACGGAGGACGTCGCTTGCCACTGAGAAAGACCTCGCTCTTGTACCTCGCCCTGCTTTGGCTAGCGTCGCAAGCAAGCGCCACGACTGTGCAGCGATGCGAAAACGCTGACGGCCATGTCACCTTCACCTCCCAGGGTTGCGCGCCACAAGAGACACTTCGAATTCAGAATGTGGCCAATCCTGCTCCGAGCGGGGTCAAGGCTGCTTCCTCGAAGAGCAGCCCCCTGAAAATATTCAGAGCGAAATCAGCAAAAGAGGAGCCGGTCATTGTCGGGCAGCCCGATGACGTTTGTGCAAGCCTGCTCAGCGCCAAAGAACGCCGCCAGGCAATCATCAATCAACGAATCGTACCTGGCATGAGCCAACAGGAAGTCGAAAGCGCACTCGGCAAGCCAGACAAAATCAGCATTCGAAATGCGACCACGAGCTATCGCTACAACGCAAAGAAAGGTCGCAGCGCTCAAATCGTGTTCGATGAGAAAGGCTGCATAACAGGCAAACGCTAGCAGCAAAAAGCCCGCACTCGGCGGGCTTTGTGTTTTACAGCCTGTTTACGCCTTCGCGCCCAGCTTCTTCAGTTCTTCGCTGCGCAGTTCACGGCGCAGGATCTTGCCCACATTAGTGGTTGGCAGCGCATCGCGGAACTCAACGGCTTTCGGCACTTTATAGCCGGTGACGTTGGCGCGCATGTGTTGCATCACCTGCTCCTTGGTCAAGGTCACGCCCGGTTTGGCGACGATGAAAATCTTGATCGCTTCGCCCGATTTCTCGTCCGGCACGCCAATGGCTGCGCACTGCAACACGCCCGGCAAAGTCGCCAGCACGTCTTCGAGTTCGTTCGGATAGACGTTGAAACCAGAGACCAGAATCATGTCCTTTTTGCGATCGACGATGCGCATGTAACCGTCTGGCTGGATGATCGCGATATCGCCGGTCTTCAACCAGCCTTCGCTGTCGAGGATTTCATCAGTGGCTTCCTGACGCTGCCAGTAACCCTTCATGACTTGTGGACCCTTGACGCACAGTTCGCCCACTTCGCCCAGCGGCTGTTCGACACCCGCATCATCAATGACTTTGCAGACCGTGGACGGTACCGGAATGCCGATGGTGCCGATCTGGATGTTCTGGATCGGATTGACCGTGGCCACCGGGCTGGTTTCGGTCATGCCATAACCTTCGCAAATGGAGCAACCGGTCACGGCTTTCCAGCGCTCGGCAGCGGCCAGTTGCAGGGCCATGCCGCCAGACAGAGTGACTTTCATCGCAGAGAAGTCCAGCTGGCGGAATGCCTCGTTGTTGCACAGCGCCACAAACAGCGTGTTCAAGCCGACAAAGCCGCTGAACTTCCACTTCGACAGCTCCTTGACCATCGCCGACAGGTCGCGCGGGTTGCTGATCAGGATGTTGTGGTTGCCGATCAGCATCATCGCCATGCAATGAAAAGTGAAGGCATAGATGTGGTACAGCGGCAGCGGTGTGATCAGAATCTCGCAACCTTCATTCAGGTTGGACCCCATCAGCGCCTTGCACTGCAGCATGTTCGCCACCAGGTTGCGATGGGTTAGCATCGCGCCCTTGGCCACGCCAGTGGTGCCGCCGGTGTATTGCAGTACTGCGACATCGCCGCTGGCCGGGTTGGCATCAGAGACTGGCTGGCCGCGACCTTTGCTCAACACGTCGTTGAATTTGATGGCCTTGGGCAAGTGGTACGCCGGGACCATCTTCTTCACATACTTGATGACGCTATTGATCAGCAGGCGCTTGAGTGGTGGCAGCAGGTCGGCCACTTCGGTAACGATCACATGCTTGACTGAGGTCTTGGGCACCACGGCTTGCGCCAGGTGCGCCATGTTGGCCAGGCAGACCAGCGCCTTGGCACCGGAGTCGTTGAATTGGTGTTCCATTTCCCGCGCGGTGTACAGCGGGTTGGTGTTGACCACGATCAAACCGGCGCGAATGGCACCAAACACGGCGATCGGGTATTGCAGCAGGTTTGGCAACTGTACGGCGATTCGATCGCCTGGCTGCAAGTCGGTATGCTGTTGCAGGTAAGCGGCAAAAGCGCCCGACAATTCGTACAGTTCACCGTAGGTGAGCGTCTTGCCAAGGTTGCTAAAGGCCGGCTTGTTGGCGAAGCGTTGGCAAGATTGCTTCAACACCGCCTGAATATTCGGATACTCGTCTGGGTTGATCTCGACAGCAATCCCAGTTGGGTACTTATCCTTCCAAAAGTTTTCGATCATGGAAGCCCACTCCTCAGCAACGCGAATTCATCACCGCATTTAGTGCGATTATTATTGGTGTATGTATTGGTGAATCTGGCTTTTTACTTAGGCCGAGAAGTCACAAAGCGGGCCGAGAGTAGCAGCTTTGCCAATGGCCGACTAGAGCCAAAGAAGGCCTTACCAGTCACAAATATGACTTAAGAAAACTCAATAGTCACTTTTAGAGCAAAAATTCTATAAGCTCGTCAATCGCTCTAGAACGGTAGTTTCAGCTGTATTTATCAACCAAAAAAAAGATCACAGCCTATCGGTAGCTCCTACGCCGACCGTGTTCACCCATGAAATTGAGATGAGCACTGATCTCGCAGGAACTGCCGCAGGCTGCGATCATTTCAGGATCGATCGATCCCGCACTCTACTTACAAAATATTACGCGATATCGCGCAACTCCCGTCGCAGGATCTTGCCCACCGGTGTCATCGGCAGCGAATCGCGCAGCACGATGTGCTTCGGCACTTTGTAGCCGGTGAAATTTTCCTTGCAGTAAGCCTTCAGCTCTTCAAGGCTGACACCCGACTCGCGAGCGACCACAAACAACTTCACCGCCTCGCCCGAACGATCGTCCGGTACACCGATCACCGCACAGTTGGCGACTTTCGGATGGGCCATGACCACGTCTTCGATTTCATTCGGGTACACGTTGAAACCCGACACGATGATCATGTCTTTCTTGCGATCGACGATCCGCACAAAACCGTCCGGATCGATCACCGCAATGTCACCGGACTTGAACCAGCCTTCGGTATCCAGAATTTGCGCCGTGGCTTCCACTTGCCGCCAGTAGCCCTTCATGATTTGCGGGCCTTTGATGCAGAGCTCACCGCGCTCGCCCAGTGGCTGCTCGACGCCGTCATCGTCAATGACCTTCAGCGTTGTACCCGGCACCGGAAGACCGACCGTGCCCAGCCGCGATTTGTCGCCGTAAGGGTTGGTACACGCAACCGGCGAGGTTTCGGTCAGCCCGTAACCTTCGGTAATGCGGCAACCGGTCATTGCCTGCCAACGCTCGGCAGTGGCCTTGACCAACGCGGTACCACCGGAATTAGTGAGCTTGAGGCTGGAGAAATCCAGGGTCTTGAAATCCGGGTGATCCATGAGCGCAACGAACAAGGTGTTGAGTCCCAGCAGCGCCGAGAAGCGCCAGTTTTTCAGCTCTTTGATAAAGCCGGCAATGTCCCGCGGATTGGTGATCAGAACGTTGTGGTTGCCGGTCACCATCATGCACATGCAGTTCGCGGTGAAGGCATAGATGTGGTACAGCGGCAATGGCGCGATCATCACCTCCTGGCCTTCCCTGAGCAGCGGCTGGCCATCGGCACCGAGCTGGGACAGGCAAGCCCGCGCCTGTTGCATGTTGGCAACCAGGTTGCCATGAGTGAGCATCGCGCCCTTGGCCAGGCCCGTAGTGCCGCCGGTGTATTGCAGCACCGCGACATCGTTGAGGCTGACGGTTAACGGCTTGATGCCATGACCACGTCCCAGCCGCAGCGCGCTCTTGAACGAAATGGCCTGGGGCAGGCTGTACGCCGGCACCATCTTCTTCACTTTGTCGACCACGGTGTTGATCAACCACCCCTTGGCACTGGGCATCAGATCACCCATCTTCGCCTCGATCAGGTATTGGATCTCGGTATCGGCCAGCACTTCCTGGACTTTCTGGCCGAACATATTCAGGTAAACCAGTGCCCGGGCACCGGAATCCTTGAACTGATGACGCATCTCACGCGGGGTATACAGAGGATTGGTATTGACCACGATCAACCCGGCACGCAACGCTCCGAACACGGCAATCGGGTAATGCAGGACATTGGGCATCTGCATCGCAATCCGATCGCCAGCGACCAGATCAGTGTGCGCTTGCAGATAACCGGCGAATGCTGCGCTGTAGCGTTCCAGCTCAGCGTAGGTCAGGGTCACACCCATATTGCTGAATGCTGGACGATCAGCGAACTTCTTGCAGGAACGCTCGAAAACCTCGATCACCGACTTGTAGGCACCCAGATCGATATCCAGGGGAACGCCGGCCGGGCGTTTGTCATTCCAGAATTCAGGTTGCATTGTTCTTGTCCTCTTTACCTGAGCGTGTCCGGGCCGCATCTCTGCTTCTTTGAAAGGCGGGGCTCTTCGGACGTTAGCAGCTATAGCGATTCAGGCAAATACACGCCGGCGTGTCATTGATAGCGTGAATCTTGTTGCTGAGGCACACCCTGATCAGGCGGCAATTGTCTGATGAGCTATACAATGCAACGACCCCGTGCAAAGGAATCGCCATGATCCACGATACTTTCTGGCTGACCGCGAGTGACCACTGCCGCCTTTACGTCAACCAGTGGCTGCCTGAGACTGCGCTCAAAGCGGTGATCTTGTTGGCCCATGGAATGGCCGAACATAGCGGCCGCTATGCCCGCCTGGCCGAAGCGTTGAGCAAACAAGGTTATGGGTTGTACGCCCTGGATCAACGCGGTCACGGCAAAACCGCCGAGCACGGCGTGCCGGGGCATTACGCAGACAAGGACGGCTGGCGCAAAGTGGTCGGCGACCTGGCCTGCCTTAACCAGCACATTGGCCAGAAGCATCCCGGAACGCCTATTGTGCTGCTCGGGCACAGCATGGGCAGCTACATCGCCCAAGCCTACCTGCTGCATCATAGCGCCAGCCTGCACGGGGCGATTCTGAGCGGTTCAAACTTTCAGCCCGTTGCGCTCTACCGCGTCGCCCGCCTGATCGCTCGTTTCGAACGCATGCGCCAGGGTGCCACCGGTCGCAGTGCGCTGATCGAATGGCTGTCATTTGGATCGTTTAATAAAGCCTTCAAACCCAATCGCACACCTTTTGACTGGCTCAGCCGCGATTGCGACGAAGTCGACAAATACGTCAACGACCCGCTCTGCGGCTTCCGCTGTACGAACCAGCTATGGATCGACATGCTGGGCGGGTTGCAGCAAATCAGCAAAGCGTCCAATCTCGCCCAGATTGATCCGGGCCTGCCGCTGCTGGTGATCGGCGGCGAATGTGATCCGGTGAGCAACGGCACACGTCTCAAAGACTTGGTCGATGCGCTGCGCGGGGCCGGAAGCCAGTACCTGCAACTGATTATCTACCCACAGGCTCGGCACGAACTGTTCAACGAAAGCAACCGCGACGAAGTAACGAGGGATGTACTCGCGTGGCTGGAGCAGGTATTGAAGAATCGTCGGCCACCACGAACTGAATAATTTTTGTTTAATATCAATAAGTTGATTTAATTACTTCGTCACAGGACTTGAGATAGATGACCCAGGTTACCAACACCCCATACGAAGCCCTCGAAGTCGGCCAGACCGCCAGCTACAGCAAAACCGTTGAAGAGCGTGATATTCAGCTCTTCGCCGCGATGTCCGGCGACCACAACCCGGTACACCTGGACGCCGAGTTCGCCGCCGCGACCATGTTCAAGGAACGCATCGCTCACGGTATGTTCAGCGGCGCCCTGATCAGCGCTGCCGTTGCGTGCGAGCTGCCTGGGCCGGGCACTATCTATATCGGTCAGCAAATGAGCTTCCAGAAGCCGGTGAAGATCGGCGACACCCTGACCGTGCGCCTGGAAATTCTCGAGAAACTACCGAAATTTCGTGTACGCATCGCCACCCGGGTGTTTAACCAACGCGATGAGTTAGTGGTAGATGGCGAGGCTGAAATCCTGGCGCCGCGTAAACAACAGACCGTGACACTGCCGACATTGCCGGCGATCAGCATCGGCTGACCCGATCGTTCCCACACTCCCGGACACTGGTGACGCGCGAGCGTGGGAACGATCAATACGACCCACCCGCGCCCTTCTCCACCTGCACGCTAGCGGTCATCCCCGCGCTCAGGTTGATGCCTTCAGGCAGCTTATCGCGCTCGATCCCTAGCGCAATCCGCTGCGCCAGGAGCCCTCAGTTGAAGGTCGGCTCCACTTCCGCCAGCCGTTGCCCGTCCATCTGTATGATCTGCCAATTGGCCCGCATACAGAATGCCTGTATTTTCCAGGATGTTTGAATCAAGACGGCCGCATCATGAATCCCGAAAAGCTTGAACTGCTGGTCACCCGCGAAATGCCCTTTGGTAAATACAAGGGCCGCATCATTGCCGACCTGCCCGGCCAATACCTGAACTGGTTCGCCCGCGAAGGTTTTCCTCACGGAGAACTGGGCGGCTTGTTGGCCTTGATGCAGGAAATTGATCACAACGGTTTGTCCGACCTGCTCGATCCACTACGCGCCAAGCACGGCAAACCCAAACCTGGTGGCCTGTACGGCTAGTTCGTTAGCTCAAGTTCGGATGCCAGAAGTTCATAGCCAAAGCGCTGTGACGAGTCATAGCCCGCTATGGCGAGGAACAGCAACGCTGGATATGGGCTTCTGGCGCCGAAGTTGACTAACAGAACTAGCCACACAGGCCACTAACCACTGACCGAGTCGCCCCATGCCCGAGAATACCCGCCACGCCCGCGACGAAGCTTTTTGGCGGACATTCGCCGACCGCTTTGACATCGAACCGGGGCCCATCAACCTGGAAAACGGTTACTTCGGGCGCATGAGCCGTACCGTGGTTGATGAATACCAGCGCAATATCGCCTTTATCAACCGCAGCAACTCGGTGCATGTGCGCCAGCATTTCGAACAAGTCGAAAGCGTGCAGATCCGCCGCCAACTGGCCGACCTGCTGGGGGTCGATCCCGAAGCGGTCGCCCTCACCCGCTGCGCCTCCGACGCCCTGCAATCGTTGATCCGCAACTACAACACCTTGCAGCCCGGCGACCAGGTGCTGTTCAGCGACCTGGAGTACGACACGGTCAAAGGTGCCATGCGTTGGCTGGCGCGCAATCGCGGGGTGGAGGTGATCGAGATCGAGCATCGCCACCCCGCCAGCTTCGACAGCTTGCTGGCGAGCTACCGCGACGCCTTCATGCGTTACCCGCGTTTGAAGCTGATGGCATTGACTCACGTGACCCATCGCACCGGGCTGGTCATGCCG
This sequence comes from Pseudomonas sp. GW821-FHT01E05, assembly GCF_059422425.1. Lineage (NCBI taxonomy): Bacteria > Pseudomonadati > Pseudomonadota > Gammaproteobacteria > Pseudomonadales > Pseudomonadaceae > Pseudomonas > Pseudomonas sp. GW821-FHT01E05. Next base: position 164,519 of record NZ_JBWKWW010000013.1, on the reverse strand, counting down.
GTGCAGGCAATTGCCGCGGCAGCCCGGGAACATGGCGTCGATGTGATTCTCGACGGCGCCCACGCCCTCGGTCAGATTGAGTTCAACCTCGTTGAGCTGGGTATCTGCTTTGCCGGTTTCAATCTGCAGAAATGGATCGGCGCACCGCTGACTCTGGGCTTTGTCTATATCGCCCCGCAGCGTCTGGCCGACATTGATCCGGACATGGGCGAAAGTCATTTCCCGATCACCGACATTCGCTCACGCACGGCCTACAGCACGCCGAACATCCCGGCGTTGCTGACCTTGCCGCTGGTGCTTGAAGAACATCGGATCATCGGCGGTGCAGCCACCAAAGGCGCGCGACTCAATTATTTGCGTGATCTGTGGGTGAGAGAGGTTCGCGAGTTACCGGGAATCGAAGTGATGACTCCGGACGACCCGCGACTGTATTGCGGCATAACCTCGATGCGCTTCACCCGGCACGCCAATCAGCAGGTGATGGTCGAGCGGCTGCTCAACGAATACAACCTGTTTACCGTGGCACGCAGCGGCTCGGCGGTTGGCCCATGCATTCGGATTACGCCGGGGTTTATCACTTCGGCAGCAGATATGCGGTTACTGGCGCGGGCATTGATTGAGTTGAGCAGTTAGGTCTTTGTTGCCAGCACCATTGCCTTCGCGGGCAAGCCTCGCTCCTACAAATTACGCATACCTGTAGGAGCGAGGCGTGCCCGCGATGGCGCCCTGAGCGGCGATACAAAACCTGACGAAGATGGCTTTTGTTCAGGCAAAAAAAAACGGCGCACTGACCAAGTGCACCGTAAAGCCGTAGAACAACAACGATTTCAGTAAAACCAATCAGTCCAGCAGGGCCAGAGCCTCTGCAGTGCATTCCTGGATCCGGGCCCAGTCACCGTTTTTGATCCACTCGGGATCCAGCATCCAGCTACCGCCGACGCACATCACATTTTTCAGCGCCATGTAGCTCTTGATATTGGCCGGGCTGACGCCGCCAGTCGGGCAGAAGCGCACTTCGCCGAACGGACCGCCAAGGGCTTTGATCGCTGCGACGCCGCCGCTGACTTCCGCCGGGAACAGCTTGAAGCGACGATAGCCCAGTGCATAGCCTTCCATGATCCCGGAAGCGTTGCTGATGCCGGGCAACAGCGGAATCGGGCTGTCGACGCTGGCTTGGAGCAAGTCGCGGGTGATGCCCGGGGTGACGATGAATTGCGAACCGGCCGCTTCAGCAGCGGCAAGCATGTTGCGATCCAGCACAGTGCCGGCACCGGTGACCAACTCTGGACGCTGCTCGCGCAGCAGCTGAATCGCCTTGAGGCCGAACTGCGAACGCAAGGTCACTTCCAGGGCAGTCAAACCGCCGGCCGCCAGCGCATCGGCCAGCGGCAGAATGTCTTGTTCACGAGCGATGGTGATCACTGGCAGAATCCGCGCCTTGGCACAGAGGCTGTCGATCAGGGCAACTTTGTCCGCCATGGAAACGGTCGGGAGTGTGTTTGTCATAGCGGCTGATCCTTGGCTCATGGGCACCAGTAAATCTCTAACGTAGGTTGCAAAAATGCGCGAATCGGCATAACGGCGATATCGTCACCAGCCAGCGCGGCACTCAGGGTGGTCAATTTGGATTGACCGGAAATAGACAGAACAGTGACCTTCGCCGAAGCCAGCAGCGCACGGCTCATGCTCAGACGCTGATGCGGCACGGTCGGCGCCAGCATCGGCCAGCAGCGGCGCGAACCATCAAGCTTCAGTGCCTGGCCAAGGTTCGGGCTGTTGGGGAACAGCGAAGCGGTATGCCCATCATCGCCCATGCCCAGCACCAGCACGTCGATCGTCGGCAACTCGGCCAACAAGCGGTCTGCCAGCTGCGCAGCTTCTTCCAGGTTTGCCGAAGCGCTGTACAGGCTCAGGAACCGCGCTTTCGCAGCCGGGCCTTGCAACAGATAACGCTTGAGCAGGCCGGCATTGCTGTCAACGTGCTCCACCGGTACCCAGCGCTCATCGGCCAGGGAGACCACGACCTTCGACCAATCCAGATCCTGCTTGGCCAGGCACTGGAAAAATGCCACCGGACTGCGTCCGCCCGACACCACCAGAGTCGCTGCGCCACGGGCGCTGATGGCCTCGCGCAGCTGCTCGGCTACATTGAGTGCCAGGCCTTCAGCCAGCAGCATCGGAGTAAGGAACTCATGGGCGCTGACGCCCTGAGGCAGTTTGAATTCAGATATCGCCATACCACGACCTCCCATCCCGCGTAATCAGTGCAATTGAGCTCATCGGCCCCCAGGACCCGGCCGCATAAGGCTTGGGCGCATCACCGGATTTTTTCCAGCCGGCGATCAACTGGTCACACCACTTCCACGCAGCTTCGATTTCATCTTTACGGACAAACAGGTTCTGATTGCCGCGCATCACTTCCAGTAACAACCGCTCGTAGGCATCGGGAATCCGCGCGCTGCGATAGGTGTCGGAAAAGTTCAACTGCAATGGACCGCTGCGCAGTTGCATGCCTTTGTCCAGCCCTTGTTCCTTGGTCATCACGCGCAAGGAAATACCTTCGTCCGGTTGCAGGCGGATGATCAGTTTGTTGCTGATCTGCAGGCGCTGCTCGGGGGCGAAGATGTAGTGCGACGGTTCCTTGAAGTGGATGACGATCTGCGACAGCTTCTGCGGCATGCGCTTGCCGGTACGCAGGTAAAACGGTACCCCGGCCCAACGCCAGTTGCGAATATCGGCGCGCAGGGCAACGAAGGTTTCAGTGTCGCTCTGGGTGTTGGAGTTTTCCTCCTCCAGATAACCCGGTACCGATTTGCCTTCGCTGTGGCCGGCGATGTACTGGCCACGCACCACTTGAGTGGTCAGGCCTTCCGGACTGATCGGCGCCAGTGCCTTGAGTACTTTTACTTTCTCGTCACGAATACTGTCGGCAGACAAGTCGGCCGGAGGATCCATGGCGATCAGGCAGAGCAGTTGCAGCAGGTGATTCTGGATCATGTCGCGCAATTGGCCGGCCTTGTCGAAGTACCCCCAACGGCCTTCGATACCGACCTTCTCGGCCACGGTGATTTCCACGTGGGAGATGTAATTCTGGTTCCACTGGGTTTCGAACAAGCTGTTGGCAAAGCGCAGTGCGATGAGGTTCTGCACCGTCTCTTTGCCCAGGTAGTGGTCGATCCGATAGGTACGGTTTTCCGGGAAGAACTGCGCTACCGCATCGTTGACCTTGCGCGACGACTCGAGGTCCGAACCGATGGGTTTTTCCAACACCACGCGGGTGTTCTGAGTCAGCCCGACCTTCGACAGGTTCTCGCAAATCGCACCGTAGACCGCCGCCGGGGTGGCGAAGTAAGCAATCACACGCTGCGCGGTTGCGGCCCGTTCGGCCAGGGCGACGTAATCATCAGCCTTGAGGAAGTCGACATGCAGGTAACTCAGACGTGCCAGGAAGCGATCGACCACGGCTTCGTCGAGTTCCTTGGCATCCACATACCGGCGCAGTTCGGCCTCGATGAATGCCAGATGCTGCTGCTCGCTGCCAGGCTCACGCGCCAGCGCGATAATCCGCGTGTCGTCGTGCAGCAGGCCAGCACCATCGAGCTGATACAAAGCAGGAAACAACTTGCGAAGCGCCAGATCGCCGAGGGCGCCGAACAAGGCAAAGGTGCACGGTTCAACCGTAATCGAGGGCATGATGTTTGTTCTTTTATCAAGTTAAGCTACAAATACCTTTTTTTAAGGCATCACTCAAGAGAAAATGTAGTAATAAACACAACATTTACTCAAAATATAGATTCCGAGTGGTGGTAGGTCGAGGCCATCAGTAGGATAGGCCACCGCCGAGGGCCGCTTCAAAGGCCCAATTTGCATAGCCGACCCAAGGAACATATATGGACCGCGTGCGAAATCTTCTGGAACAGATCCAGAAACGCCTCGAAGAATTGAACAAGGCTGAACGCAAAGTCGCCGAAATCATCCTGCTCAATCCGCAGCAGGCGACCCGCTTCAGTATCGCCGCGCTCGCCCAGGCCGCTTCGGTCAGCGAGCCGACGGTCAATCGTTTCTGCCGCTCGTTCGGCGTCAGCGGCTATCCGGAACTTAAACTGCAGCTGGCCCAGAGCCTGGCCAGCGGCGCGGCCTATGTCAGCCGTGCGGTGGAGGCTGACGACAATCCTGAAGCCTACACCCAGAAAATCTTCGGCAGCGCCATCGCATCCCTGGACAGCGCCTGCCAGGCGCTGGACCCGAACCTGATCAGCCGCGCGGTAGATCTGTTGATTCAGGCCCGGCAGATCCACTTCTTCGGCCTCGGTGCTTCGGCTCCGGTGGCACTGGACGCCCAGCATAAATTCTTCCGCTTCAACCTGGCCGTCACAGCCCATGCGGATGTGCTGATGCAGCGGATGATTGCCTCGGTCGCTCACACCGGTGAGTTGTTCGTGATCATTTCCTACACCGGCCGCACTCGCGAACTGGTGGAAGTGGCGCGCATCGCCCGGGAGAACGGCGCTTCGGTACTCGGCCTGACCGCCGCCGACTCGCCCCTGGCCAAGGCCAGTACCCTGAGCCTGAACATCCCGCTGCCCGAAGACACTGACATCTATATGCCGATGACTTCACGGATCATCCAGCTCACCGTGCTCGACGTACTTGCCACCGGCATGACCCTGCGCCGTGGCGTGGACTTCCAGCCGCACCTGCGCAAGATCAAGGAAAGCCTCAACGCCAGCCGGTATCCGATTGGGGATGAGTTCAACTGACACACTGATCGTTCCCAGAGACATTCCCACGCGGAGCATGGGAACGATCACTAAGCCCCGACTCTCGCCTGCAAGCTCAAATGCGCCCTCTCCCCCGGTGCCAGGCTGAGGCTGTCGGTCCCGCCGCTGGCCGCTTCAACGCAGACGAACCCAGAGACCTCACTCCAGCTCACGCCCAACAATGGCCGCGTCCCGGGATGCCAGACCACGGTGTCGGCGCTGTCACCGGTATCGATACACAATTCGCGCTGCCAGGCATGGTCCTTTAGCTGCAATTCACCCTCATGCTGGAACACCCGCTGGCAGCCGCCGTCGACCCGTAATTCGCCTTCCTGTTGGCAAACCTTGCGATTCAACTGGTCATAACCCTGCGCGCCGTCGAGCCCAGACAGCGCTACCTCACCAACGTCACCAATACGCCAGTAAGCGTGCAAAGCATGACTCAACTGGCACGGCAGACTGTCCTGATGCTCGGTGCTCAGGCGCAAGTCCATGCTTTCCCCCAAATGCGCATGGAGGTCCACTTGCCAGTCGCACAGTTGCAATTGCCAGTGCAGGCATACGCCATCATCGTCACTGCTGCTGTCGAGCAGCTTCCAGTCGATCAACCGTGCCCAGCCATGGGAGGGCCAGGCGTTTTCGCTTGGATGTCGGCCATACCAGGGCCAACACACCGGCACACCACCGCGAATCGCCCCGACCTGCGGCCACTTCGCCGCACACCAGAGCCAGGGCTTTTGCCCCCGTGGCTGGAAGTGCAGCAGTTGCGCCCCCTGGCGACTGAACACCGCCTGGCACAGCGGATGATCGATCACCAGCACATCACGCAACTGATAGCGCTCCCACGCAAACGTCGGGCGTGCGCGGAGTGATTTGAAAAAGCGTTGTAGCGGGTGCTCATGCATGTGCCGCGGTCCTGAAAATCATTTGCCTACCTGTTGATCGTTCCCACGTCGAGGCGTCGAACCGTCTGCGTGGGAATGCCGCTCTGGACGCAGAGCGTCACGGGATGCGTTCCCACGCGCGCGCGTGGGAACGATCATATGTGTGCCCCAAAAAAAAAAGCGGATAGCCAAGGCCATCCGCAAAATGCGCACATAGAGAGGGAGCTTATCGCAGCTGCGTTAGAACACCGACTGAATTTTCAGGCCGGCGACGATTGCGTTGTCGACTTGATCGACACCACCTGGGTGCATCACGTATTGCAGGTTCGGGCGCACGGTCAGCCAGTTGGTCACATGGAAGCCGTAGTTCAGCTCGGCGTTGTACTCGGTTTCCTGGATCGGCAGGAAGCTCGGGTTGTCAAAGTCGCTGATGCCGTTCAGGTCGTTGGTCAGACGACGTTGTTTTTGCGCATCGTCGTTGACGTGGATGCGGGCGATGCCGATACCGACGTCATCCTTCGGACGGGCATCGAACGGACCTTTGTAGACCAGCATGATCGACTGGTAGTTGTCGACGACGTTGGTGTCCTTGTCGTGGAAGGTGGCATTGGCGGCGATATTCAGGCCGCGCGAGGCATCGCCGTTGTGATCGGTAAGTTGCTGCTGGGCGACGAACCAGTAGCCATGCTTGCTGCTGTGGGATTTGAAGGCGCCACCGGACACCGGTTGCGGCTGACCATCGGCACCTTCAAAGACGTCGTCGGCCTTGGCGGTGCTGTAGTAGTAACCGACGCGGTATTCGCCTGGCAGGTCGTTGACCTTAGGCGACCAGACCAACTCCACCGGCAGGATGGTGCCTTTGGTGCCGCTGCCGCTGAGTTTGAAACTGTTGCCGGTTTCCAGCTGGGACGGGTTCTGGTTGTAGGCGCCAATCTGCGCAAAGAGTTCAGGCGTGATGTTGTACTTCACACGGATCGCCGCCTGACTGACGGGCCAGTTGAACCAGATGTTACCGACCCAGTTACCCACCTGGGAACCGCAGAACGCCAGGTTCTGGAAGTCGCAGGGGAAAGTGTTGAAGTCTTCGCCTTCACCGAAATAGCCGGCCTTCACGTCCAGCTTGCCGTCGAAGTATTTCTGCTTGAGCCACAGCTGGGTCAGACGCCAGGTCTGCCCACGCCCCCAGACTTCCTGAGATGAACTGAAGGTGCCGGCACGCGGATCACTGATCCGGTCGTTAGAGATGTTGCGACCGCTACGCTCGGTGATCGCCACTTTGAATTCGGTGTCTTTCCAGCCGAGAATCTTCTCCAGGTCCAGATGCGCGCCAAGCCCGAACTGGTCGCTGTAGCGTGCTGTCCTGTCGTTGTTGAAACCACCTTTGAGGTTAGCGCCGACCTCACCGACGTAGTCCAGCGTGAAGTCGTAGCCCTTCTCGATCAGCGCCGTCCGTTCCCCACCCCAGTCACCGGTCATCCACTTCGAGTTTTCGCTGAACGCATCTGCAGCCTGTACGCTACCGACCAGACTCATCGCCGCCACGGCTGACAACTGGCAGATAAGCTGGCTATTGGCGTTTCTTTTTTTCATCCCTACATCCTCGTCTTTATTGTTATTAACTGTTTTTATCTAACGCGGTTTACATCGATTGCGACGCGTGACAGACCACCCCGCCACGAACTCAGTGGCCCTTGAACTGCGCCACGTTGGTGCTACGAGCCTCAACTTGCGGCTGACCGGCAACCCCCAGACGTTCACCGGTTTTGGCGTCGAACAGCAGCACTTTGGATGGATCAAATTGCAGCGTCAGGGTTTCTCCCGCTTGCGGCGCGACGTCCGGCGCCAAACGGCAGCAAACCTTGGTTTCATTGAGATTGACGAACACCAGGGTGTCCGGACCGGTGGGTTCGGTGACCTGGACTTCAGCACGAATAATCGGCAAGCCGTTCGGCTCGTTCGCTGCCAGAACGATCTGTTCCGGACGCATACCGAGGATCACTTCACGTTCTTCAAGACCCGCATCCTGCATACCCAGCGGCAGCTCGCAACGCGCCTGGCCGCTGTCGAGCAGCGCCACCAGACGGCCTTCCTTGCGCTGCAAACGCAGCGGGATGAAGTTCATCGGCGGCGAGCCAATGAAGCTGGCGACGAACAGGTTGGCCGGATCGTTGTAGATCTGCTTCGGCGTACCGAATTGCTGAATGATCCCGTCCTTCATCACCGCCACTTTGTCGCCCAGGGTCATGGCTTCGATCTGATCGTGGGTGACATAGACCGTGGTGGTTTTCAGGCGCTGGTGCATCAGTTTCATTTCGGTGCGCATCTCGACCCGCAGCTTGGCGTCGAGGTTGGACAGCGGTTCGTCGAACAGATAAATCTTCGGCCGCCGAGCCAGTGCGCGGCCCATGGCCACACGCTGTTGCTGACCACCGGAGAGCTGGCCGGGTTTGCGGCTGAGCAGGTGTTCGATTTGCAGCAGCTTGGCGACGCGGGCCACTTCCTCTTCGATCTCGGCCGCCGGCATTTTGCGGATCTTCAATCCGAAGGCGATGTTGTCGCGCACGCTCATGGTCGGGTACAGCGCGTAGGACTGGAACACCATGGCGATGTCGCGATCCTTGGGGCTCATGCCGCTGATGTCAGCGTCGTCCACCAGAATCGCCCCGCCGCTGATGTTTTCAAGTCCCGCGATGCAGTTCATCAAGGTCGACTTGCCGCAACCGGACGGGCCGACGAGGATCAGGAACTCACCGTCATCGATCTTCAGTTCGATGTTTTTCAGGGTGTCCGGCAAACCGCTGCCGTAAGTCTTGTTAACATTGCGTAATTCGAGAGTTGCCATGTTCTACCCCTTGACCGCGCCAGACGTCAGCCCACGCAGGAAATACTTGCCAGCGAATATGTAAACCAGCAGTGTCGGCAGCCCGGCGATCATCGCCGCCGCCATATCAACGTTGTATTCCTTGACCCCGGTGCTGGTGTTGACCAGGTTGTTCAGGGCCACGGTGATTGGCTGGGCATCGCCACTGGCGAAGACCACACCGAACAGGAAGTCATTCCAGATCTGGGTGAATTGCCAGATCAGGCAGACCATCACGATCGGAATCGACATTGGCAGCAGGATCTTCCCGAAGATGGTGAAGAACCCCGCACCATCGAGCCGCGCCGCTTTCACCAGCGCATCCGGAATGCTCACGTAGTAGTTACGGAAGAACAACGTGGTGAACGCCAGCCCGTAGACGATGTGCACCAGCACCAGGCCCGTGGTGGTATTGGCCAGGCCGAGTTTGCCGACGGTGAACGATGCCGGTAGCAGCACGGTCTGGAACGGCAGGAAGCAACCGAACAACAGCAGGCCGAAGAACAGCTGTGAACCACGGAAGCGCCACATCGACAGCACATAACCATTCATCGCGCCGATGAAGGTCGAGATCAGCACCGCCGGGACCGTGATTTTCACCGAGTTCCAGAAGTAGCCGCCCACGACGTCCCAGGCCTTGATCCAGCCAATGCCGTCGATAACTTGCGGCCAGCTCAGCAGGTTGCCGGTGCGGATGTCTTCCGGGGATTTGAAGCTGGTCAGCAGCATCACCACCAGCGGAATCAGGTACACCGCTGCGGCCAACAATAAGGTCGCGTAGATCGCTATGCGGCTAAAGCTGATGGCAGGTTTGCCAGGCTGATTACTCATGACGTTTGCCTCGCAGTTCGGAGTACAGGTACGGCACCAGAATCGCCAGGATCGCGCCGAGCATCATCATCGCGCTCGCCGAACCGATGCCCATCTGGCCACGGCTGAAGGTGAAGGAATACATGAACATTGCCGGCAGGTCGGAGGAGTAACCCGGACCGCCCGCCGTCATCGCCGCCACCAGGTCGAAGCTCTTGATCGCGATGTGCGCGAGGATCATGAAGGCGCTGAAAAACACCGGACGCAGGCTCGGCAGGACGATCTTCAAATAGATGGTCGGCAAGCTCGCACCATCGACTTGAGCGGCACGGATGATCGATTGATCGACACCGCGCAGGCCGGCCAGGAACATCGCCATGACAAAGCCCGAGGCTTGCCACACAGCGGCGATTACCAGGCAGTAGACCACGCGATCCTGATCCACCAGCCAGTCCAGGCGAAAGCCTTCCCAGCCCCAGTCACGCAGCATCTTGTCCAGCCCCAGGCCTGGGTTGAGCAGCCATTTCCAGGCGGTACCGGTGACGATCATCGACAGCGCCATCGGGTACAGGTAGATGGTGCGTATGAAGCCTTCCTTGCGAATGCGCTGATCCAGCAGCACCGCCAGAAACACGCCGAGCACCAGGCTGATGCCGATGAACATACCGCCGAAGACCGCGAGGTTCTTGCTCGCGACCCACCAGCGGTCGTTTTCCATCAACCGGATGTACTGCTGCAGGCCTACCCACTTGTAGCTCGGCATGAAGCTGGAATTGGTAAAGGACAGAACGAATGTCCATATGATGTAACCGTAAAAGCCAACCAGGACGATCAGCATGCTCGGCGCCAAAACCAGTTTGGGGAGCCAGCGCTGCAGTGCGTCAAACGGTGAGGCTTTGCTGAAAACCGCCACAGAGCTCATCGGGATAATCCAGGTGAAGAGAAGTGAATGCGCACAGTGACCCCTTGTGGGAGCGAGCTTGCTTGCGATGACGCAATAACAGTCAACATCTCTGTTGAATGTCAGTCAGCTATCGCGAGCAAGCTCGCTCCCACAGGGTCACGCGGCGTCAGGGACTACTGGGCGGCTTTGATGGCCGATGCCAATTGGGCGCTGGCCTTGGCCGGGTCAGCGCTCTTGTCGTTCATGAAGTTGGTCACCACATCGAAGATCGCGCCCTGTACCGCCAGGGACGTGGCCATGTTGTGCGCCATGCTCGGTTGCAGGCCGCCGGTCTTCTCGTCAGCCAGGAAATCCTTGGCCGACGCCTGGGCGCAGGAGTCGAAGCCCAACGTGCTCATGTCATTGAGCATGTCGGTGCGAACCGGGATCGAACCTTTGTTGATGCTGAAGACCTTCTGGAAGTCTTTACCCAGCGCGACCTTGGCCAGGTCCTGCTGAGCAGCGATATCGCCGGTGCGATCAGCCTTGAGCTTGAACACCGCGAGGGAGTCGATGTTGTAGGTGAAGGCTTTTTCAGTGCCCGGGAACGGCACGCACTGATAGTCCTTGCCGGCTACCTTTTGGGCGGCGGTCCATTCGCTTTTGGCCCAGTCACCCATCATCTGCATGCCAGCCTTGCCATTGATAACGTCGGCGGCGGCGATGTTCCAGTCACGACCCGCGCGGTTGGGGTCCATGTAACCGGTGAGTTTTTTCAGCTCAGTGAAGGACTTGACCATTTCAGGGCCGGAAAGGGTTTTCTGGTCCAGATCGACCAGGGCTTTCTTGTAACCATCAGCGCCCATGACCGAGAGCACCACGTCTTCAAACACGGTGCTGTCCTGCCAAGGCTGACCGCCGTGGGCCAGGGCAATGAAGCCTGCGGCTTTCAGTTTGTCGCCAGCGGCATAGAACTCTTCGAGGGTGGTCGGGGCTTTTTCGATACCGGCTTTCTTGAAGACGGCCGGGTTGATCCACAGCCAGTTGACCCGGTGGATGTTCACCGGCACAGCGACGTAATCGCCTTCGTACTTGACGGTATTGGCGACCTTGACCGACAGCAGGCTGTCCCAGTTTTCCGCTTTGGAAACGCCTTTCAGGGCGTCGGTGCTGAGCAGGCCAGTGCTGCCCCACTCCTGGATATCCGGGCCTTTGATTTGCGCGACACCCGGCGGGTTACCCGCCACGGCGCGGCTTTTGAGTACGGTCATGGCTGTAGCGCCACCGCCGCCGGCAACTGCACCGTCCTTCCAGGTGAAGCCGTCTTTTTCGACTTGAGCCTTGAGGACATCGACCGCTGCTTTTTCACCGCCAGAAGTCCACCAGTGCACAACTTCCACGGAACCTTTGGATTCGGCAGCAAGGGCGCTGAGGGGAAACAATGAGGCGAGAGAAATGACAGTGGCGAGGCGAGAAATCGCATTCATCTGAAGTACCTTTCTTGTTGTTATGCATGCAAGTCTGGTGCTTGCGCTGCATAGGATTTTAACCAGGGCTTTAGCCTTCGCAGGTAACGAAGGGACGCGTAAATGTCACGACATGGTTACATAGCAACGCTCAGGGATAACTGCGCCAGGGCAGTTGCCATGCTGGGCGCCAGAGGCAGACGGGGCAGCAGAACGGCTTGCCAGGCGTGATAGAGATCGGGTTTGCCGGCCCAGATATCGGCACTGGGTCGATTCTGCGGGTCCAGTTCGTGATGCCAACTACCATTGTCTCGATCGATCAGCCAGGTTTCGCAGAACTCCCAAAACAGCCGATACCAGGTTTCGTAACGAGGCTCACCCGTGCGCTTGAGCAAAGCGCTGGCGGCGGCACTGGCTTCGGCATGTGTCCAGTGCAATCGATGGCGAACCACCGGGCGATTGTCCCAGTCCAGGGTATAGACGATGCCCGGCGCCCCATCGACTGCCCAACCATAACGGCAGGCGCTGTCGAACAAGCCCTGGGCATCCGTCGCCAACCATTGCGGTGTCAGCAGCCCCGCCCGATGACGAGCTGCTTCGAGGTGCAGCACCAGCCGCGCCCATTCGAAACCGTGGCCGGGGGTAGTGCCGTAGGGCCGGAAACCATCGTCGGGTTTGTCCTGGTTGTATTCGCGTAGCGGCTGCCAATGTCGATCGAAATGCTCGATGACCATGAACTCGTTGGCCGCAGCATGGGTATGAATCACCCGCTCGACGATGCGCAACGCGCGGTCCAGCCAGCGACTGTCCTGGGTGACATCCGCCAGGGCCAGAAAAGCCTCGGTTGCATGCATATTGCTGTTGGCGCCGCGATAGGTTTCTTCGTCACTCCAGTCACGATTGAAGGATTCGCGCATGGCGCCCTCCTCTTCGCTCCAGAAGTGCTCGTCGATAATCGTGATCGCATCCCCCAGCAAGGCCTGTGCACCCGGCCGCCCGGCGACAACCGCAGAGCTGGCAGCCAGCGCGACAAAGGCATGCAGGTAGGCGGCTTTGCCCGTGTTGCCGTCGCGGTGGGACGGTGCGGCAAACCAGCCGCCGTGCCTGGCGTCCCGAAGCGGTCCGCTCAGGGCGGCGATACCGTGATCGACCAGTTCGGCAAACCCGGGTATGCCCTGAATGTGCGCCATGGCAAAGCTGTGGGTCATGCGCGCGGTGTTCATGGTTTCGGCTTGGGCATTAGCCGGGAGGCAGCCCTGATAGTCGAGATTGCCAAAGCCTTCGACAACTTTCGCGGCTTTGGCGAATGACAACAGACGCTGGCCTTCGGCGGCGAGCCAGGCGTGGTGGGCAGGCGAATTCAGCCAACAGCTGAACGTTGGAGGAGTGGTGTCCATTGGGTACCTTTTTTTGTTGTTATGACTGACTGGAGTCTAAACAACGCGTGGTACAGCGCAGGTAACGAAGGACCGGCCGAATGTCACCGCTCAGTGACACAAGAGGATCCGCTTTTCGTAGCAACTGGCGAAGCCTGCGTCCGGCTGCGCAGCGGTCGCAAAATGACAAACTACAATACGTCAGGATGATCGGAGATGGCCGGATTACGACTGCTGCGCAGCCGGACGCAGGCTTCGCCAGCTGCTACAAATTACCGGTCAATCCACACTGCGGGGCAAATGCAACGTCACCCGCAACCCACCCTCACGCAGATTCTGCAAGCTCACTTCGCCGCCATGGCTATGAGCGATGTTGCGGGCAATGCCCAGCCCCAGGCCGTAACCCTGCTGCTGACCCGACAGACGAAAGTGCGGCTCGAAGACCTGTTCCAGACGCTGTTCAGGCACCCCCGGCCCCTCATCATCGACATGCAGGATGAACGCGGCGTCATCGTCGTCGATATGCAGATGGGCCTTCTGTCCGTACTTCAACGCGTTGTCGATCAGGTTGCCGATACAGCGCTTGAGCGCTAGCGGTTTGCCAGGATAGGTCGCCAGCGCCCGCCCCTGTTGGGTCACCCGGCCATTGCCGTTGGGACTCAGATAGGGTTCGACCAGGCAATCGAGCACATGGTTGAGGTCCACTGGCTCGATGTTTTCGTGAATATCGGTGTCTTTGACGCATTGCAGCGCGCCTTTGACCAGCAACTCCAACTCATCGAGATCCCGACCGAACTTGGCTTGCAGCTGTTCATCTTCCAGCAGTTCGACCCGCAGCCGCAGACGGGTAATCGGCGTGCGCAAGTCATGGGAAATGGCGCTGAACAACTGGCTGCGCTCGGTCAGGTAGCGACTGATGCGCTCACGCATGGTATTGAAGGCGCGACCGACCTCGACCACTTCGCTGCCACCACCCTCGGCTACCGGCTCGACTTCGGCGCCCAACGACATGTCCCGCGCGGCCCGCGCCAGACGCTTGAGCGGTCGACTTTGCCAGTGCACCAACAGGCCGATGAACAGCAGCAGAAAGCCGCTGGTCAGCAGAATGAACCACACCTGCTGCGAAGGCAGCCCTTGCTCTTCGAGGCTGGTGTAGGGTTCGGGCAACAGTGAGGCGATGTATAGCCATTCGCCCGGGGCCAACTGAATTTGCGTGACCAGCACCGGCGGATTGACCGGTTCCAGGGTCAGCGCGTAATGGGCCCAGGAGCGCGGCAACTCATCGAGTTTCAAACCGCCATTGAATATCCGCAGGTCTTCGGCGCTGACGAATTGCACCGAGATAACCGCATCATTGCCCAAAGACTGGCGCAGCACCTCATCCACCGCCTTGAGCACCGCTAGCTTGCGCGGCGTCGGCGGTAGCACTTCCATACCCAAGGGTTTGTCGTTGAGGGTCACGACGAATCGCGTGCCGCCCATGCTGCGCAACTGGTCGAGCACCAACGGTCGGTAAGCCACCGGCAACGACCGGAAGTAACTGACGCTGGCAGTCATCGAATGCGCCAGGCTGCGGGCGCTGGTGACCAGTCCTTCAAGCTGGGTAGCGCGCAATTGCGAAACCCAGATCACACTCGACAGCGTCTGCGCGAACAGCACCGCCAGTAATGTCAGCAACAACATTCGCCCAAGCAACGAACGTGGCACCGGCACGCGGCGAGCGATTCTGGCGAAGAACTCAGTGACCATTGCTGGCAACCACATTGGCAGCCAATTGATAACCGCTGCCGCGCACCGTGCGAATCAGGCGCGGTGGTTTGTCGGTATCGCGCAAACGCTGGCGCAAGCGACTGACCGCCATGTCGACGATACGGTCCAGCGGCATCAGATCACGGCCGCGGGTGGCGTTGCCGATGGTGTCGCGATCGAGGATTTCCTGCGGGTGATCCAGGAACAGTTTCAGCAAAGCGAAATCGGCACCGGACAAAATCACTTCCTCGCCGTCGGTATGAAACAAGCGGTGGCTGACCATATCCAGTCGCCAGTCATCGAAGGACAAGACTTCACCACCGGAGCGCTCCTGACCGAACTGGGCCCGGCGCAACAAGGCCTTGATCCGCGCCTGCAATTCACGAGGGCTGAAGGGTTTGCCCAGATAGTCGTCGGCGCCCAACTCCAGCCCGATCACCCGGTCGGCTTCGTCGGAACTGGCGGTAAGCATGATGATGGGCACCTGGGACTGACGCGGGTGCTGGCGAATCCAGCGACACAGGCTGAAGCCGTCTTCGTCCGGCAGCATCACATCGAGGATCACCAGGTCACTCGGTGCGTCGTTCAAGGCCTGGCGAAACCCGGCGCCGTCCGGCGTGGTCCGCACCTGAAAGCCGGCGCGGCTGAGGTAGGCGTCCAGCAACTCGCGTATCTCTTGATCGTCATCGACCAACAAAATCGACTTACTGACTGAGCTCACGTGGGTCGTCCTTGTTGTTATGGATGGAGCGGATTATGCCTTATGGATCACAGATCTGGATCGTTCCCACGCTCTGCGTGGGGATGCATCCCGTGACGCTCTGCGTCACATCTCGAAGCGGACGCGGAGCGTCCATGGCGGCATTCCCACGCGGAGCGTGGGAACGATCATCAGGAAACCGCCTGCTCCAGTGCCACGCCGGCACCCGTCAGGCCGGAATATGGCGCTGTCACCAGCCACACCGGAATGCCCTTGAAATAATCGCTCATGCAGCCCTTGTCGGCGAAGCAACGAGCAAAACCACTCTCCAGGAAGAAGTCGGCAAACCGCGGTATCACGCCACCCACGATATACACCCCGCCACGCCCGCCAGTGGTCAACACGTTGTTGCCGGCGACGCGACCGAGCCAGCAGCAGAATTGCTCCAGTACTTCCAGCGCAATCGGATCCCCCGCAAGCCCCGCAGCTGTGATCGCCTCCGGCGTATCGAGGACCGGCTCATGCCCGTCCACCGCGCAAATCGCCCGATAAACCCGCGGCAAGCCGCTGCCGCTCAGCGCGGTCTCGGCGCTGACATGACCGATCTCACTGTAGATGTGTTGCCACAACTGGGTTTCCCGCAGGCTGCTCAACGGTAAGTCGACATGCCCGCCTTCGCCTGGCAACGCAGCCCAGCGGCCTACGCCAAGGTCTAGCAAGGTACCGACCCCGAGCCCTGTGCCCGGCCCGATCACCACCGCCGGACGCAACGGTTCGGGAGTCCCTTCGCAAACCACCCGATATTCACCCGGTTGCAGGCGGGTCATGCCCAGCGCCATGGCCGAGAAGTCATTGACCAACAGCAGCTGATCGACCTGCAAGGTCTGGCAGAAGGCTTTACGACTCAACCGCCAGTGGTTGTTGGTAAAGCGAAATTCGTCACCACTCACGGGGCCGGCCACCGACAGGCATACCGATCCGATCGAACCGAGGGGCAAGCCCAGCCCGCTCAAATAGACGCCAATGGCCTCTTCGGGGCTGGTGTGGTCCGCCGTCGCCAGCACCTGGATCGACTCCAGTTGCTGGTCTTTCCACAACGCAAAACGTGCATTGGTTCCGCCAATGTCACCGACCAGCGCTAGCTTCACTTCAGGGTCTCCAGTGCAGAGGTAAAGGCGCTGGCGCCCTGCTCTGCCGAGCTGAAGGCCATGCGCATGAAACCGAACAATTCACGACCGCAACCAATGCCGTTATCCAGCAGACCTTTGGCCGGCTCACGTGCCTCAAATTCATCGGTGTCTACCATAAGCTGCAAGGTACCATTGACGCCATCGACACGAATGATGTCGCCGTCGAGCACTCGCGCCAGCGCGCCACCGACAAAGGCTTCGGGGCTGACGTGGATCGCCGCCGGGATCTTTCCGGAAGCACCGGACATACGCCCGTCGGTGACCAGCGCAACCTTGAAGCCACGGTCCTGCAGAACACCGAGGAACGGGGTCATTTTGTGCAGTTCCGGCATACCGTTGGAACGCGGCCCCTGGAAGCGCATCACCGCGACAAAATCTTTCTCCAGCAGACCTGCCTTGAAGGCATCGGCCAGGTCCTGCTGATCCTGGAACACCATCGCCGGTGCTTCGACGATCTGGTGCTCTGGCGCAACCGCCGAGACCTTCATCACGCCACGGCCGAGGTTGCCTTCCATCACCCGCAAACCGCCCTCTGGCGAGAACGCGCGAGCCACCGGCCGCAGGATGTTTTCATCGAGGCTTTCGATCGGACCTTCACGCCACACCAGTTCACCGTTCTCCAGGAACGGCTCCTGGGTGTAGCGGCTCAGGCCATGGCCGGCCACAGTGTTGACGTTTTCGTGGAGCAAACCGGCTTCCAGCAGTTCGCGGATCAGGAACGACATTCCGCCCGCGGCCTGGAAGTGGTTGATGTCGGCTTTGCCATTGGGGTAGACGTGGGACAGGGTCGGCACCACCTCGGAGAGGTCGGCCATGTCCTGCCAGGTCAATTGAATGCCCGCCGCCATGGCGATGGCCGGCATGTGCAGCGTGTGGTTGGTCGAGCCGCCAGTGGCGTGCAGTGCCACGATGGAGTTGACCAGCGAACGTTCGTCGACGATCTCGCCCAGCGGCGTGAAGTTACCGCTTTGTTTGGTCAGACGGGTGATCTGGTGCGCGGCTTCGCGGGTCAAGGCATCACGCAGCGGGGTGTTCGGGTTGACGAAGGATGCGCCCGGCAAGTGCAGACCCATGACTTCCATCAGCAACTGGTTGGTGTTGGCGGTGCCGTAGAAGGTGCAGGTGCCAGGGCTGTGGTAGGACTTCATCTCCGATTCCAGCAGCTCTTCGCGGCTGCACTTGCCTTCGGCGTAGCGCTGGCGGACGTCGGCTTTTTCCTTGTTGGAAATCCCCGAGACCATCGGCCCGCCCGGGACAAAAATCGTCGGCAAGTGACCGAAGCGCAGCGCGCCCATCATCAGGCCGGGAACGATCTTGTCGCAGATACCGAGCATTATCGCCGCGTCGAACATGTTGTGGGACAGCGCCACGGCAGTCGACATCGCGATCACTTCGCGGCTGGCAATGCCCAGCTCCATGCCCGGTTCACCCTGGGTCACGCCATCACACATGGCCGGTACGCCACCGGCGAACTGGCCGACCGAGCCGATCTCGCGCAACGCGTGTTTGATCTGTTCCGGGTAGTGCTCGTACGGCTGATGCGCCGAGAGCATGTCGTTATATGACGAAACTATTGCCACGTTGGCGGCGTTCATCATCCGCAGAGTGTTTTTGTCTTCAGTGCCGCAACCCGCCACGCCGTGGGCGAAGTTGGCACATTGCAGTCTGGCGCGTTGCGGGCCATCGCTGGCGGCACCGCGAATCAAGGCCAGGTAAGCCTCGCGAGTAGCGCGACTGCGGGAAATAAGCCGTTCGGTGACCTCAAGAACGCGGGGATGCATATGTAGAACTCCAGGCTAACGGATGTGGCGACCTGATTGTCTATGCTGATTGAAGGTGTCTGCGCTTGGCATTGCAGACGTGCTTTTCAAGCATTCGGACCAGTTGATTCAGGCCACTCGTTGTAGATAAAACAAAATATTGCCACTAAAAAGGCTTGTTTTCTATTTTTTTACGAATAATCTTGTAATTCCAACAACAAAATTACAGCAGGCGCTTTTCAAATGACTCTACGAATTGCAATCAATGGTTTTGGCCGTATTGGCCGTAACGTCCTGCGAGCACTTTATACCCAAGGCTATCGTCAGGATCTGCAGATCGTCGCCATCAACGATCTGGGGGACAGCGCGATGAACGCGCACCTGCTCAAGTACGACACCGTCCACGGCACCTTTGATGCCGATGTGCAGCACGATCAGGAAAGCCTGACCGTCAACGGTGACCGTATCGCGGTCAGCGCCATCCGCAACCCGGCCGAACTGCCATGGGCTGCCGAGAAGATCGACGTGGTCTTCGAATGCACCGGCCTGTTCACCGACCGCGCCAAAGCTGCTGCCCATATTACTGCCGGCGCACGCAAAGTGATTATCTCGGCACCGGCCAAAGGCGCCGACGCCACCGTTGTCTACGGGGTCAACCACGACATTCTGCGCCAATCGCACCAGATCATTTCCAACGCGTCGTGCACCACCAACTGCCTGGCCCCCGTGGCCCAGGTGCTGCACCGCGAGCTGGGCATCGAAAGCGGTTTGATGACCACCATCCACGCCTACACCAATGACCAGCACCTCACCGACGTCTACCACGTCGACCCGTACCGTGCCCGTTCGGCCACACAGAACATGATCCCGAGCAAGACCGGCGCCGCCGAAGCGGTGGGCCTGGTGCTGCCGGAGCTGGCGGGCAAACTGACCGGCATGTCGGTGCGCGTACCGGTGATCAACGTGTCGCTGGTGGACCTGACCGTGCAGCTCAAACGCGAAGCGACAGCCGATGAGGTCAACGCGCTGCTCAAAGACGCCAGCCAGCATTCGAAGATCCTCGGTTACAACACCCTGCCGCTGGTCTCCAGCGACTTCAACCACAATCCGCTGTCGTCAATCTTCGACGCCAACCACACCAAGGTCAGCGGCAAGCTGCTCAAGGTGCTGGCCTGGTACGACAATGAATGGGGCTTCTCCAACCGCATGCTCGATAACTGCCTGGCCCTCTGCAACGCGGAGTAGGTGCTGGCGCAGGCTGCGATCTTTTGATCTTGACGTCCGCATGACCGCTGAAAAAATCGCAGCCTTCGGGCGCTCTGCAACGCCCAATAAAGCGAATCGCCTATGGAACAGCAACCGATGATCGGTATCAGCTTCACCCAGAAAACCATGGCGGCGCGCAAGCGTATCGCCCTGGTCGCCCATGACCACTGCAAGATTTTCCTGTTGGACTGGGCCGAACGGCAAAAGGACAAGCTCGCCCAACACGAACTGGTCGCTACCGGCACCACCGGCCTGCTGCTGAGTAAACGTCTGGGCCTGCCCGTGGAAAGTATGATCAGCGGCCCGTTAGGCGGCGATCAGCAACTCGGTGCACGGATCGCCGAGCAGCGGGTGGATATGCTGGTGTTTTTCTGGGACCCCTTCGAGCCACAACCACACGACCCGGACATCAAGGCGTTGCTGCGGGTTGCGGCGGTCTGGAACATCCCGGTGGCCTGCAATGAATGCAGCGCCGACTACCTGCTCAGCAGTCCGCTGATGGATCAACCGCACTCGTACCGGATTCCCGATTACGAGGCTTACCTGCTGGGCCGTCAGTAACTCTCTCACAAAGTAGTACTTGACCATTCGCGCAGATGATAAGCATTATCATTAACTGCAAAATGGATCAGGTCCTACCGTGAGTCAATCGCGCTTCAACCACGTCTTCCTCGCTCAGCGAGTCTCTCTGCTGCGCACGCTGGAGCGGATGGTCAACAACCACAGCACCGCCGAAGACCTCTTGCAGGAAACCTACCTGCGCGTGACCCGCGCCTTGAGCGAACGGGCGATCGACCATCTGGAACCCTTCGTTTTTCAGACCGCCCGCAACCTTGCTCTGGATCATCTGCGCTCGCTGCGCATCCAGGCCCGGACCCTGCTTGAGGACGTCCCGCTGGATGTGGTGCAAAGCGTCGCCGCGCCGCTGAGCAGTGCCGAAGATGCCGCCCATGCCGAACAGTTGCTCGAACGCTTGAACATCAGCCTCAGCCAACTCAGCCCGCGCCAGCAGCAGATTTTCATTCTCAGTCGCCTGCACGGACACAGCTACCTGGAAATCGCCGAGAAGCTCGGCGTGTCCCTGAGCACCGTACAAAAAGAACTCAAACTGATCATGGCCATCTGCATCGGCGTCGCCGAACGCTTAAACAGCTGATCGGTCTGCCGGATTACTCTTTAATACAGTATGGGTGTCAGACAAATCAGTTTGTTACCCTTAGCCCTCTTTCCAGATATCCATCCAGTAAAGCAGTCGTGCTGCAGACACCACCAAGGAACGCCCGTGACGGACACCGAACGATTCCGCCCGCCAGCCATGGCGCCGGACACCTCCAGCGACAGTGCCATGGACCAGGCGCTGGATTGGCTGATCGTGCTGGAACGTCCGGGCGAAGAGCAAACCCGGCAGTTCCACGACTGGTTGGCGGCCTCGCCGTTGCACGCCCAGGCCTTTGCCAAAGCCCAAGCCATCTGGGACGGTCCGCAGGTAGCACAGTGCGCTCAAAGCCTGAGCGCACAGCATAAAAAGTCGATCCTCTCGCGCCTGCGCCCGCACTGGAAGCCGCTCGCCACAGCGGCCGTGTTGGTGCTCGGTTTATTCAGTTTCAGCAACCTGCCACTGCGTTTGCAGGCCGATCATCTGACCGTGGTCGGCGAGCGCCAGCGCCTGCAACTGGAGGACGGCTCCCAGGTCCTGCTCAACACCAACTCGGCGTTGTCCAGCACCATCAACGAACAGCAGCGCGTTGCCCGCCTGTTTCAGGGCGAGGCGTTTTTCGACGTGACGGCCAATCGTGGTCAGCCGCTGGAAATCGATGCCGGCCCGGTCAGGGCCAGCGTGCGCGACACCGCATTTGCCGTGCGTTATCTGGACGGAGTGGCCCAGGTCAGGGTTCAGCGCGGTGACGTCGATCTCCAGACGACCCGTGACGACGCGCGAATACGCCTTTCCGCCGGGGACAGCATCCGCATCGGCCCGAACGGTTTTGATCGGCCCGCCAGGCTGGACCTCGACAAGGACCTGGCCTGGGTCCAGGGACGCCTGGTGTTCGAAAACTGCCCGCTGAGCCAGGTGCTGGCTGAACTGCGTCGTTACTACCCGGGCTGGATCATCAACAACAACGCACAGCTTGCCGATGTTGCGGTAACCGGCAACTACCGTCTCGACCAGCCGCTGGAGGTGGTTCGCTCCCTGGCCCACATCACTTCCGCCAGGCTCCAGGAATTCCCGGCACTGGTAATCCTCAACTGATTCGAACTTATTTTTACTCGATAGCCATCGGTAGAACGTCTCGTTATAGCCAATGCAATTGATTCGCATTTTTAATGCTGATCTGCACCTATAAGATTCGTGCGACACGGAGCGCTATCGATGTCCCCTCGCCTCAACAGCCGGTCCCCTTCATCTTCTGCACGCCTGCAAAACGGCACACTGTCCTTGCTCACCGCCGCCATCCTGCTGGCCGGCGCACCAGCCACCCCGGCCATGGCCGCCACCGCAGTCCAACAACCGACCCACAACATGGGCGATTACACTTTCGCCATCGCCCAGCAGCCGCTGGTGTCGGCACTGAACGCCTTTACCGCCGTCACCGGCTGGCAAGTCGGGCTGCCCGCAGAGCTCGCTGAAGGCGTCGCATCGCCTGGCGTGCGCGGTTCACTGGCGCCGGAAAAAGCGCTGGACCGACTGTTGTCGGGCACCAACCTGAGCTATCGCAAGCTCGGTAACAACAACATCGTTCTGGAAAGGCGTACCGGCGGCGCACTGGCCCTGCAACAAGTGACCATCAGTGCCACTCGTCAGGCACAGGACGTGACCACCGTGCCGAGCACCGTCACGGTTCACGACCGTCAGGAGCTGGACCGCCAGAACGTCAACACCATCAAGGAACTGGTGCGCTACGAGCCGGGTGTTTCGGTGGGCGGTGCCGGTCAACGTGGCGGCATTACCGGCTACAACATCCGTGGCATCGATGGCAACCGGATTCTGACCCAGGTCGACGGCGTCGAAGTCCCCAACAGCTTCTTCAACGGCCCCTATGCCAAGACCCAGCGCAACTTCGTCGACCCGGAAATCGTCAAGCGCGTGGAGATACTCCGCGGCCCGGCGTCAGTGCTCTACGGCAGTAACGCCATCGGCGGCGCGGTCAGCTATTTCACCCTCGACCCGGACGACATCATCAAACCCGGCCAGGACTTCGGCGTACGCCTGAAGACCGGCTACAACTCTTCCGACGAGAGCTGGCTGAAGTCCGGCACTTTCGCCGGCCGCGTCGATCAGTTCGATGGCCTGCTGCACTTGAGTCAGCGCGACGGTCATGAAACCGAGTCCTTCGCCAGCAACAACGGCACCGGGCTGGAACGCACCGCTGCCAACCCCGAAGACGTGCACACCACCAACGTGCTGGCGAAACTGGGCTGGAACTACAATGAAGATTCGCGTCTGGGCCTGACCTACGAAAAGTACAAGGACGATCGCGACATCAATCAGAAAAGCGCCGTCGGTGGTCCGTTCAACGCGGGCCAGCCACTGGGTATGTATCGTTCGCGTACCGGTAACGACACCGTTACCCGAGAGCGTTTCGGCCTGGAGAACAACTTCGCTCTCGAGACCACAATGGCCGATCACCTCAAGTGGAGCCTGAACTACCAGATTGCCAAGACCGACCAAAGCACCCTGGAAAACTACTTCCCGTTCAGCCGCAATGTGATGCGCTCGCGCGACACGCTCTTTGAAGAGCAGCAGTGGGTGTTCGACGCACAATTGGACAAGGCATTGAGCATCGGTGAGACCGATCACCTGCTGACCTACGGCACTACCCTCAAGCAGCAGAAAGTCACCGGCTCGCGCAGCGGTAGCGCTACTTGCCTGGTGGTCGGTCGTGGCTGCACGGCCATCGGTGCAATCAGCCCGGCGGATGTATTGAAGAAGTCCAGCGACTTCCCGGACCCGACCATCAACACCTACAGCCTGTTCGCCCAGGATCAAATCAACTGGAACCAGTGGACCTTCCTGCCGGGCCTGCGCTACGACTACACCCAGCTCAAGCCGCACATCACCCAGGAATTTCTCAACACCGTCGCCGCCGATGGCAAAGGCGCCGTGAGTGATGAGAACAAAACCTGGCACCGTGTGTCGCCCAAGTTTGGACTGACCTACGCGCTGACCGATCAGTACACCTGGTACGGTCAATACGCCGAAGGTTTCCGCACCCCGACCGCCAAGGCGTTGTACGGACGCTTCGAGAACACCACCACCGGCTACCGCGTGGCGCCTAACCCTGATCTGCAACCGGAAACAAGCAAAAGCTACGAGACCGGCCTGCGCGGCAACTTTGAATCCGGCTCGTTCGATGTGGCGGTGTTCTACAACCAGTATCGCGACTTCATCAATGAAGACGCCGTCACCCCGGGCTACACCGAGCTGACCTTCCAGAGCAGCAACATCAAGCACGCCACCATCAAGGGCATCGAGGTCAAGGGTCGCCTGCAACTGGATGCCTTTGGCGCACCACAAGGCCTCTACAGCCAGGGCTCGGTGGCCTACGCCCACGGTCGCAACAACGACACCGGCGAGCCAATCAACAGCATCAACCCGCTGACCGGCGTGTTTGGCCTGGGCTACGATCAGGACAACTATGGCGCCTTGCTCAGCTGGACGGTGGTCAAGAAGAAAGATCGCGTCGACAACAGCAACTTCAAGTCGCCTGACGGCGTCAGCACCCAGTTCAAATCGCCTGGCTTCGGCATTCTCGACCTCAGCGCTTTTTACAAGGTCACCGACGAGGTCACCGTCAACGCTGGCCTCTACAATCTGACCGACAAGAAGTACTGGCTGTGGGATGACGTGCGCGGCTTCGACAGCGTCGGCGAAGCCGCCGTGATCAGCCCGGCCAACCTCGACCGCCTGACCCAGCCGGGTCGCAACTTCGCGGTCAACCTGATTTGGGATATCTGATCCGGGGTCCTCACTGCGTCGCTCTTATCCATGACGCAGTGAGGATTTTTTACGCTACCACGTCTCCCCGTTCGTCTAGTTACAAAGCGCCTCTCATTCTCAAGGACATCTTCATGACCAATCAGGATTCAACCCAGCGCCCAAGCCTGCGCTCCCAGCGTCTGAACCAGATCACAAACGAACCTCATGCCCGACTCGACGCGCTGGTCAAAGCACACGCGCCGTTTGAAACCCAAGCCAGCTTCGCCCGTTTCGTCGTCGCCCAGTACCTGTTCCAGTCGGAGCTGGTGGCGCTGTACAAGGACGCTGAACTGATCAGCATCGTCCCGGACCTGCCAGCCCGCTGCCGTGCCGAGCAGGCCAGGGCCGACCTTGCCGATCTCGAGACAGATGTACCGGCATCGGTTGCTGGCGCGGTTAAAAACCCGAGTAAAGCCCAAGCCCTGGGCTGGATCTTCGTTTCCGAGGGTTCGAAACTCGGCGCAGCGTTTTTGATCAAACGTGCCGTCAGCCTGGGCTTGAGCGACACCTTCGGTGCCCGCCACCTGGGCGAACCGGCTGGCGGTCGTGCCGAAGGCTGGAAGAGCTTCATCAAAACCCTCGACGGGCTTGAGTTCAGCGCCGAAGAAGAAGTCGATGTAGAGAAAGGCGCGATCGACGCATTCAACCGCTTCACCGTATTGCTGGAACAGGCGTACGCCACGGCACCCGAACTAGCCTGAACCGGACACGCTTTTGTAGGAGCAGGGGGGGCGCCTAGCCCTTGCCCGCGATGAACGATGACGCAGTCTGTCTGATACACCGCAGCGCATTGATCGCGGGCAAGTCGGATCGCCGCACCGCTCGCTCCTACAGGGTTCGGAGATGTTTCAAAAGAACCGATACAATCAAGCCTATGACCCGCCAATCCCTCCCCACCTCAAAATCCGCCCGCCTCCTCTTTGGCCTGCTGGCCTACGCCAGTCTGGCCTTGGGCCTGATCGCGATCGTCGTGCCAGGTTTGCCGACCACCGAGTTCATCCTGCTGGCCGCCTGGGCTGCGACCAAAAGCTCGCCGCGCCTGAGTGCCTGGCTGGAAAACCATCGGCTGTTCGGGCCGATCCTGAACAACTGGCGCAACGGCAAAATCATCGCCCGTAGAGCCAAGGTCAGCGCCACCCTCAGCATGCTGCTATGCGCCGGGCTAATGCTGGTGATGCTCGACCACGGCTGGCCGATCTACCTGGCCATTGCCGGCATGAGCCTGGGTAATCTGTGGATCTGGTCACGACCGGAAACTGTGCCGCAGACGTCCTGATCCACCGCCCCCTCGCCACAACTTTCGGGGGTAACCCCCGTAGGAGCGAGGCTTGCCCACGATCAACGATGAGCGGATTGGTCTGATACACCGCAACGCCCATTTCGCGGGCAAGCCTCGCGCCTACAGATACCCGCGCAGCTTTTGATCTTTTGATCATTAATCTATGATTCCCCCTCTTCCGGAGGGCCTTTGATGACTGATTTTCTGACGTCCATTCATGCTGCACTTGGCTTGCCGCAACCCCCTGAAACCATCCGTTTCACCTCCCTCGGCGCCCTGCCCTCGGCGTTTGCCGTCACCGATCTGGCTGCTGCCAGCATCGCTGCCGCAGGCCTTGCCGTTGCCGAACTGCTTCGCAGCCAGACCGGCCGCTTGCCCGCGCTGGAAGTCGACCGGCGTCTGGCGTCGTTCTGGTTCGCCACCTCACTGCGTCCAGTCGGCTGGAGCGTCCCGCCACTGTGGGACCCGATAGCCGGTGACTACGCCACCCGCGACGGCTGGATCCGTCTGCACACCAATGCACCGCATCACCGCGCCAGCGCCGAACGCGTCCTGGGCCAGTGCGCTGATCGGGCGGCGATGGCCGCCAAGGTCGAACAATGGGGAAAAACCGAGCTGGAACAAGCGCTCGTCGACGCCGGAGGCTGCGCCGCCGAAATGCGCTCCTGGGCGCAATGGCAAGTGCATCCCCAAGGTGTGGCGGTGAATGCCGAGCCGCTGATCCATTTCGCACCGAGCAGCCGTGAAGCCGCAGAAAAATGGCAAGGTTCGGTGGCGCAACCACTGGCCGGGATCAAGGTATTGGACTTGACCCGCGTGCTCGCAGGCCCGATTGCCAGCCGCTTCCTCGCCGGGCTTGGCGCCGATGTGCTGCGCATCGATCCGCCGGATTGGGATGAGCCCGGTGTTGTACCAGAGGTGACCTTGGGCAAACGTTGTGCCCGACTGAATCTCCATGACAGCGTCGATCGCGCCGTATTCGAAAGTCTATTGGGGAAGGCCGACATCCTCCTCCACGGCTACCGCGCCGACGCACTGGAACGTCTCGGTTACGGGCAGATTGAACGCCAGAACATCGCTCCTGGCCTGATTGATGTCTGCCTCAACGCCTACGGTTGGAGTGGCCCCTGGCAAAACCGCCGGGGTTTCGACAGCCTGGTACAGATGAGCAGCGGAATTGCCGACGCTGGCATGCTCTGGAAAAAGACCGACAGACCCACGCCGTTGCCGGTCCAGGCACTGGACCATGGGACCGGTTACCTGATGGCCGCCAGCGCGATTCGCGCGCTGACAGAACGCTTGAATCATGGCCACGGCAGCTCGGCCCGATTGTCATTGGCGCGCACCGCGAAGTTGTTGGTGGAGCATGGGCCTGGCAACGCGCAAGAGCCTCTGCGGGCAGAAGATGCAGAGGATCAAGGCATGCTGGTCGAGCAGACAACCTGGGGGCCAGCCCATCGCCTGCAAGTGCCGTTGAAGATTACCGGCTCACCATTGCAGTGGGCATCTCCAGCCTGTGAGCCAGGTTCACATCGGGCGAAATGGTGGTGATTTTAAAGTGACTTTCTCGAGCAAGCCCGCTTGTACAGGCACAGCAGCAGTCCGGATCCGAAGGTCAGTGTCGAGGCATTGCAAGGTTTGATTGCCAGGCCAGAGATCCGTTGAACGGCAATCGATGATCAGCTGAGCGACGTCCAAAGATGCTGTGCTGCATAGGCCCGCCACGGCCGCCAGGCTTCGGCTCGCAATAATAGATGTCGGGCCGTGACCGGCTTGCCTTCGAGGGCCGCCAAGGCATTGATCAACCCCACATCGCCCGATGCAAACGCATCGGGCTCGCGCAACTGGCGGATGGCAATGTACTGCGCCGTCCAGTCACCAATACCGGGTAACTCCAGCAATCTCGCCACACTGTCCTGCAGGCTGGCCTTGGGTTCGAATATCTGCGGATCATCCAGCAAGGCCTGCGCGACCCCAGACAACGTCCTGCCACGACTTTTGGGCATCCCCAATGCAGCGAGATCAGCTGCGGCCATGACCGACGGCTCCGGGAAGACATGGGTCAACCCCGGCAGTTTCGGGTTCAGTGCGCGCAGCGGCTCGCCATACTGCGCCACCAGCTTACCTGCCAGTTTAATCGCCGCGCCGATGGTGATCTGCTGGCCCAACACCGCCCGGATCGCCAACTCCAGAGCGTCCCATGCTCCAGGTACGCGCAGCCCCGGGCGAGCGGCCGTCAACCGGCCCATCAACGGGTCACGCGCCAATTGCTGATTGATCATCTGCGGCTCAGCCGCCAAATCAAACATGCGCTGCAATCGCCCCAGAATCTGCGGCATAGAGGCCCGGTCCGCAAAACGCACCGTCACCTCAAGTGCATCTCCCGTCCCCGGTTGCACGCTGAGCGTGCCATGAACACCTTTCAGGCTGATGCTGCGTGAATACGCGCCATCGGCCACGGTCTCCAACCCGGCAATCGACCGTGCAGCGAGGAAACCGAACATCGCCGACCAGTCATACGGCGGCCGGTAAGGCAGAAAAAGTGTCACTTCTTCTGCACTGCAAACATCGCGCTCAGTCACAACGAAAAGATCCTGCTGCCGATCAACGAACCCACTACCAGAGCGATTAACGCGCTGAGTCGAAGCTTTTGCGTCGGCTGGGTCATTTTTACCTCGGCGTTCAAGTGTTTTCAAACGAGCGAAACTACAGCACGTATTCATCCAACTAAATAATCACGGGGTAATAACGTTTATCAGGTAACGCCACAAACCCTGTCTTGCTTAGAACTAATTATTCTATACGCCAGCCATCGCTTTGCAGTTCTGTGGTGTGTTGCTGATAAATCAATCACCCAGCGGAAATCGCTATCAGACAGCGCACATTTGATAAAACGGACTAAGTTCATATTTCCAGGCAGTTGAATCCATTCAGCTTTCATATTAGCCACAGCCTCTGGAAAAGGCTTCCACAGCATCCACTGTCATACCGTTGAAATAACCATAAACCGTTCATAAACAATGAAATGTACCCATGCACCGATCCACCTCAGTTATTGGGTTACTTCGTCCTGCCGTTCAGTACCCCTGGATATTTCTCCCCGATCTTCGGCGAAGGCAACACTGTGGCTGCCGTCATCCGGCCAATATCGCCCTGGAGCAAGCGCAATACCCTATGCACACGATCAAGGCGATCCTGCGTCGCGGTGAAGCCTTGACCGCAGCAGGCAGGCCCCAAAGTCCAGGCTGCCTGCAAGTTCGCCCACAACACTGGCAAAGTCGCGGTGATCGGTTCACTCTCGGACATCGACGCGATCGTCCAGGGCAGGCCGGTACTCACATCAGCACGGCGAAACCCGGGATCAGCGACTACCGAGAAGCTTGCTGCAAGAATTTCGAGGGCAGACCGGCGGTCTGCCCTTTTTCAGCCTTGAAGGAGAGACACCCATGGCCATATTCGAACCCGGGCATTTGCACATCGAGCGCCACGCGCTGCAAAAAGGCGACGTCAGCTATGACCTGTGTATCGACTATGAAGTGGTCCAGGATCCCAAGGAAGGCATAGGCATGCTCTTCACCCTGCACGGGACTGTCGAGGGTAAGGAGCTCAAGGAGTCGTTTTTTCTGCCCAAGGACCAGGCCTTCGATTTTGCTCGCCACGCCACCCATATCGCACAGAAATACGGAATGCCCAAGACCGCCAACATCATCTCGATGCACAAATACTACGACGAGATGTTCGAGGACGTGCGCAAGCAACTCGGTGTCAAATCCGGTGACCCGGTCAAGCCGGAGCATCTGGAGTAAACCTGCTCCGAAATTATCGGCGCAAGGGACATCCACCCCTCACCCTTGGGGAGAGGGCTGGGGTGTGTAGTGGTTTTCGAAACCGACGATAATTTCGACATTTCACCAACTACCCTCCTCCAAGGCATACTTGCCACCCCTCGCATTGCAGAACCGTCAACCGCCCCATGCGTATCCACGTCAGTTTCATCGACCGCGTCGGCATCACCCAGGAAGTCCTGGCCTTGCTCGGCGGGCGCAATCTCAATCTGGATGCGGTGGAAATGGTTCCACCCAACGTCTACATCGACGCCCCGACGTTGAGCCCGCAGGTGCTGGAAGAGCTACGTGATGCACTGTTCAGCGTGCGTGGCGTGCAAGCGGTGACAGTGGTCGACATCCTCCCCGGCCAGCGCCGTCATCTGCAGCTTGACGCTTTGCTCGCGGCGATGACCGACCCGGTGCTGGCTCTGGACAGCGCTGGCAACGTCCTGCTGGCCAACCCGGCGCTCGTTGCCTTGTACGGCCGCGAACCGGCCGGGGAAAGTATCACCGAACTGTTTGCCGATCCGGCGCTGCTGGATGCGTTGCTCGAACATGGCTTCCGTCTGCCGTTGCGCGAAATCACCGTCAATGGCCAGACCCTGTTGCTCGACGCCACACCGATCACCGACGCCGGGGCTCTGCTGACGCTGTACCAGCCCAATCGCATCGGTGAACGCCTGTCCGCGCTGCATCACGACCATGCCGAAGGCTTCGACGCACTGCTCGGCGAGTCCCCGGCGATCCGTACCCTCAAGGCCCGCGCCCAGCGGGTGGCAGCCCTCGACGCACCGTTGTTGATCCAGGGCGAAACCGGTACTGGCAAAGAGCTGGTGGCCCGCGCCTGTCACGCCATCAGTGCACGCCACAGTTCGCCGTTTCTGGCGCTGAACTGTGCGGCACTCCCGGAAAACCTCGCCGAAAGTGAGCTGTTTGGCTACGCCCCCGGCGCCTTTACCGGCGCCCAGCGCGGCGGCAAGCCGGGACTGATGGAACTGGCCAACCAGGGCACGGTGTTTCTCGACGAAATCGGCGAGATGTCGCCCTATCTGCAAGCCAAGCTGCTGCGTTTTCTCAACGACGGCAGCTTCCGCCGGGTTGGTGGTGATCGTGAGGTCAGGGTCAATGTGCGGATCCTCAGCGCCACCCACCGCGATCTGGAAAAAATGGTCAGCGAAGGCAGCTTTCGTGAAGACCTGTTCTATCGCCTGAACGTGCTGAATGTCGAAGTCCCGCCGCTGCGCGAACGCGGTCAGGACATTCTGCTGTTGGCGCGCTACTTCATGCAGCAGGCCTGTGCGCAGATTCAGCGTCCGGTCTGTCGCCTGGCTCCCGGCACTTATCCGGCGCTGCTGGGTAACCGTTGGCCGGGCAATGTCCGGCAATTGCAGAACGTGATCTTCCGCGCCGCAGCGATCTGCGAAAGCACGCTGGTGGACATCGGTGATCTGGACATCGCTGGCACTTCCGTGGCGCGCCAGAGCGACACCGAAGTCGACAGCCTGGAACAGGCCATGGAAGAGTTCGAGAAAACCCTGCTGGAAAAACTCTACGTCAATTACCCCTCGACCCGCCAACTGGCCAGCCGCCTGCAAACCTCCCACACCGCCATCGCCCATCGTTTGCGCAAATACGGCATTCCCGGCAAGGTCTGAAGCCATCTGCGCCCTGTAGGAGCGAGGCTTTCCCGCGATTCAGACGATAAGGTGCGCCAGACGTACCGCGTTATCGTTCATCGCGAGCAAGCCTCGCTCCTACGAAGGACGACGCATCAAAAACGACCTCCACCTGTACTGAAAGCGCTACAGTGGAATGATATCGATACACCCCTCGGTAATCTCCGCCATGCAAGGCTTTGATCCTCATAGGCTTTTTTCTTCGCCTTCCGCTGTAGCGATTTCGCTACAGCTATGGATTTATTTGCCCACTCAAAAACACCCAAGCAATTGATTTATAAAGAATAAAAAACATTGGCCGCAATTTTGCTAAGTAATTGCTCATTCAGCTCTGCCCTGCACGAGCATTCAATCGCGTCTACCAGACGAGTCTGGCCCCTGAGGAGTTTCCATGAGCGAGTTGCGTTTTACTGAAGATCACGAATGGCTGCGCACCGAAGCTGACGGCAGCGTTACAGTCGGCATCACCGCCTTCGCACAGAACGCCTTGGGCGACGTGGTCTATGTGCAACTGCCAGAACTGCAGTCCTACGACAAAGGCGCCGAAGCCGCCACCGTCGAATCGGTAAAGGCTGCCAGCGGCGTTTACATGCCATTGGACGGTGAAGTGGTTGAAACCAACCCGGCCCTCAACGACAGCCCTGAACTGGTCAACGAAGATCCGCTGGGCGAAGGCTGGTTCTTCCGCTTCAAGCCGACCGACGCCTCGGCTGTCGCCAACCTGCTGGATCAAGACGCCTACGACCGTCTGATCAAAGCCAACGCCGAAGCCTGAGGAATAGCGCCATGACTCAAGTCAACCTGAGCACCGCCAACGAATTCATCGCGCGCCACATCGGCCCGCGTTCGGGCGATGAGCAAGCCATGCTCAACAGCCTGGGCTTCGACTCCCTGGAAGCCCTGAGCGCCAGCGTCATCCCCGACAGCATCAAGGGCACCAGCGTGCTCGACCTGGGCGCCGGCCTTAGCGAAGCCGACGCCCTGGCCTCGATCAAGGCCATCGCCGCCAAAAATCAGCTGTTCAAGACCTACATCGGCCAGGGCTACTACAACTGCCATACGCCATCGCCGATCCTGCGCAATCTGCTGGAAAACCCGGCCTGGTACACCGCCTACACCCCGTATCAACCGGAGATTTCCCAGGGTCGCCTGGAAGCGCTGCTGAACTTCCAGACGCTGATCAGTGACCTCAGCGGCCTGCCGATCGCCAACGCCTCGCTGCTCGATGAAGCCACCGCCGCTGCCGAAGCCATGACCTTCTGCAAACGCTTGAGCAAGAACAAAGGCAGCCACGCCTTCTTCGCCTCCCGCCACTGCCACCCGCAGACCCTCGACGTCTTGCGCACCCGCGCCGAGCCGTTGGGCATCGAGGTGGTGGTCGGCGACGAACGCGAGCTGACCGACGTCAGTGCGTTCTTTGGCGCCCTGCTGCAATACCCGGCCAGCAACGGCGACCTGTTCGACTACCGCGAACTGACCGAACGCTTCCACGCGGCCAACGCCCTGGTCGCGGTGGCCGCTGACCTGCTGGCCCTGACCGTACTGACCCCGCCAGGCGAATTCGGCGCCGACGTGGCCATCGGCAGCGCCCAACGCTTCGGCGTGCCGCTGGGCTTCGGCGGCCCGCACGCGGCGTACTTTTCTACCCGCGATGCGTTCAAACGCGACATGCCCGGCCGTCTGGTCGGCGTGTCCGTAGACCGTTTCGGCAAGCCAGCCCTGCGCCTGGCCATGCAGACTCGCGAGCAACACATCCGCCGCGAGAAAGCCACCAGCAACATCTGCACCGCCCAGGTGCTGCTGGCCAACATCGCCAGCATGTACGCCGTGTACCATGGCCCTAAAGGCCTGACACAGATCGCCCAGCGCATCCATCAGCTGACCGCGATCCTTGCCCAAGGCTTGAGCGATCTGGGACTGAGCGTCGAGCAGGAACACTTCTTCGACACCCTGACCCTGGCCACCGGCGCCAACACCGCCGCCCTGCACGACCAGGCCCGCGCCCAGCGCATCAACCTGCGGGTGGTGGATGGCGAACGTCTGGGTCTGTCGCTGGACGAAACCACCAGCCAGGCTGACGTTGAAACCCTGTGGAGCGTGCTGGCCGACGGCAAGGCCCTGCCGGACTTCGCCGCCCTCGCCGCCTCGGTCGAAAGCCGCATCCCGGCTGCACTGGTGCGCCAATCGCCGATCCTCAGCCACCCGGTGTTCAACCGTTATCACTCGGAAACCGAGCTGATGCGCTACCTGCGCAAACTCGCCGACAAGGACCTGGCCCTGGATCGCAGCATGATCCCGCTGGGTTCGTGCACCATGAAACTCAACGCCGCCAGCGAAATGATCCCGGTGACCTGGGCCGAATTCGGTGCCCTGCACCCGTTCGCCCCGGCCGAGCAAAGCGCCGGCTATCAGCAGCTGACCGATGAACTGGAAGCGATGCTCTGCGCCGCCACCGGTTACGACGCCATCTCCCTGCAACCCAACGCCGGTTCCCAGGGTGAATACGCCGGTCTGCTGGCGATCCGTGCCTACCACCAGAGCCGTGGTGAAGACCGTCGCGACATCTGCCTGATCCCCTCGTCCGCCCACGGCACCAACCCGGCCACCGCCAACATGGCCGGTATGCGCGTGGTGGTGACCGCGTGCGACGCCCGCGGCAACGTCGACATCGAAGACCTGCGCGCCAAGGCCATCGAGCACCGCGAACACCTCGCCGCGCTGATGATCACCTACCCCTCGACCCACGGCGTGTTCGAAGAAGGCATCCGCGAAATCTGCGGGATCATCCATGACCACGGCGGCCAGGTGTACATCGACGGCGCCAACATGAACGCCATGGTTGGCCTCTGCGCACCGGGCAAGTTCGGCGGCGACGTGTCCCACCTGAACCTGCACAAGACTTTCTGCATCCCCCACGGCGGTGGCGGCCCGGGCGTCGGCCCGATTGGCGTGAAATCCCACCTGACGCCGTTCCTGCCGGGTCACGGCACGATGGAACGCAAGGAAGGCGCGGTCTGCGCGGCACCGTTCGGCAGCGCGAGCATTCTGCCAATCACCTGGATGTACATTCGGATGATGGGTGGCGCGGGTCTCAAGCGTGCCTCGCAGCTGGCGATCCTCAATGCCAACTACATTTCCCGGCGCCTCGAAGAGCACTACCCGGTGCTGTACACCGGCAGCAACGGCCTGGTGGCCCACGAATGCATCCTCGACCTGCGTCCGTTGAAAGACAGCAGCGGCATCAGCGTCGATGACGTCGCCAAGCGCCTGATCGACTTCGGCTTCCACGCCCCGACCATGTCCTTCCCGGTGGCCGGCACGCTGATGATCGAGCCGACCGAAAGCGAATCCAAGGAAGAACTGGACCGCTTCTGCGACGCCATGATCCGCATCCGCGAAGAAATCCGCGCGGTGGAAAACGGCACCCTGGACCAGGACGACAACCCGCTGAAAAACGCCCCGCACACCGCGGCGGAAATCGTTGGTGAGTGGACGCATCCGTACAGCCGTGAACAGGCGGTGTACCCGGTTGCATCGTTGATCGAGGGCAAGTACTGGCCACCGGTCGGTCGGGTCGACAACGTGTTCGGCGATCGCAACCTGATCTGCGCTTGCCCGTCGATCGAAAGCTACGCTTAAACCAATGAGGGGGCGACTTGCTCGCCCCCTCATGGTCACCACAATACCCTGTGGGAGCGAGCTTGCTCGCGATGGGGCCGTGTCAGTCGACATCAATGCTGCCTGTCACACCGCTATCGCGAGCAAGCTCGCTCCCACAAGGATCTTTGCCAATTCTCAGAATCTGCGTCGATCCTCATTACAAGAAACCGGAGAACAACCATGTCGTTAAGCGTGTTCGACCTGTTCAAGATTGGCATCGGCCCCTCCAGTTCCCACACCGTCGGCCCGATGCGTGCCGCTGCGCGCTTCGTCGAAGGCCTGCGTCGTGAAAACCTGCTGGCGGCAACCACCTGCGTCAAAGTCGAGCTGTACGGCTCGCTCGGCGCTACCGGCAAGGGCCACGGCAGCGACAAGGCCGTGTTACTGGGCCTGGAAGGTGAACACCCGGATACCGTGGATACCGAGACCATTGCTGCCCGCCTGCACGAGATTCGCAGCAACGGACGCTTGAACCTGCTCGGTGAACACAGCATAGAATTCAACGAAAAACTCCACCTGGCGATGATCCGCAAACCCTTGGCCTATCACCCCAACGGCATGATCTTTCGTGCCTTCGATGCCGCCGGTTTGCAGGTTCGCAGCCGCGAGTATTATTCGGTCGGTGGTGGCTTCGTCGTCGATGAAGATGCTGCGGGCGCTGACCGCATTGTCGAAGACACCACGCCGCTGACCTTCCCGTTCAAGAGTGCCAAGGACTTGCTCGGTCATTGCACCACCTACGGCCTGTCCATCAGCCAGGTGATGCTGACCAATGAAAGCGCCTGGCGCCCGGAAGCGCAAACCCGTGCCGGCTTGCTGAATATCTGGCAAGTGATGCAGGACTGCGTCGCCGCCGGTTGCCGCAACGAGGGAATTCTGCCCGGCGGCTTGAAGGTCAAACGCCGTGCGGCAGCGCTGCATCGGCAATTGTGCAAGAGCCCCGAAGCCTCCCTGCGCGATCCACTGTCGGTACTCGACTGGGTCAATTTGTACGCCTTGGCGGTCAACGAAGAAAACGCCAACGGCGGTCGCGTGGTCACTGCACCGACTAATGGCGCAGCAGGGATAATTCCTGCGGTTTTGCACTACTACATGCGCTTTATCCCGGGAGCCAACGAAGACGGTGTGGTGCGTTTTCTGCTCACCGCGGCGGCCATTGGCATTCTATACAAGGAAAACGCCTCGATCTCCGGCGCCGAAGTCGGCTGCCAGGGCGAGGTCGGTGTCGCCTGCTCAATGGCCGCCGGGGCACTCTGCGAAGTGCTGGGCGGCACCGTGCAGCAAGTGGAAAACGCCGCCGAGATCGGCATGGAACACAACCTCGGACTGACCTGCGACCCCATTGGCGGCCTGGTTCAGGTGCCGTGCATCGAGCGCAACGCCATGGGCTCGGTAAAAGCCATCAATGCGGTGCGCATGGCCCTGCGCGGCGACGGTCAACACTACGTCTCCCTCGATAAGGTCATTCGCACCATGCGCCAGACCGGCGCCGATATGAAAAGCAAATACAAGGAAACCGCCCGCGGCGGTTTGGCGGTCAACATCATTGAGTGCTGATGCGAGCCTGGCTGCATCAGTGCATTTTTTCAGGAGCTGAACATGTCCACCGAACAACTGTTGAAAACCCCGCTGCACGCCCTGCATCTGGAGCTCGGCGCGCGCATGGTCCCATTCGCCGGTTACGACATGCCGGTGCAATACCCGCTGGGCGTGATGAAAGAACACCAGCACACCCGTGATCAGGCCGGGTTGTTCGATGTCTCGCACATGGGCCAGATTCGCCTGACCGGCGCCAACGCCGCGAAGGCACTGGAGACCCTGGTGCCGGTGGACATCATCGACCTGCCGGTGGGGATGCAACGTTATGCGATGTTCACCAATGAAACCGGCGGCATACTCGATGACCTGATGGTCGCCAACCTCGGTAACGATGAACTGTTCCTGGTGGTCAACGCCGCCTGCAAGGATCAGGACCTCGCGCACCTGCGCAAATACATCGGCGACCAGTGCGAGATTCAGCCACTGTTTGAAGAACGCGCCCTGCTCGCGCTGCAAGGCCCGGCGGCGGTAACGGTACTGGCACGCCTGGCACCTGACGTGTCGAAAATGACCTTCATGCAATTCACCAGCGTGAAGTTGCTGGGCGTGGACTGCTACGTCAGCCGTTCCGGCTACACCGGTGAAGACGGTTTCGAAATCTCCGTACCGGCCGCCAACGCAGAAGCCTTGGCCCGCGCACTGCTGGCCGAACCGGAAGTGGCAGCAATCGGCCTCGGCGCTCGCGACTCGCTGCGCCTGGAAGCCGGCCTGTGCCTCTATGGCCACGATATGAACACCGAGACCACGCCTATCGAGGCCAGCCTGCTCTGGGCCATCTCCAAGGCTCGTCGCGCCGATGGCTCCCGTGCCGGTGGCTTCCCTGGCGCAGAAACCGTGTTCACTCAGCAGCAAGCCGGTGTGAGCCGCAAACGGGTCGGCCTGTTACCTCAGGAGCGCACGCCAGTGCGTGAAGGCGCAGAAATCGTCAACGAAGAAGGCACAGTGATCGGCAGCGTGTGCAGCGGCGGCTTTGGACCAACATTGGGTGGCCCATTGGCCATGGGTTACCTCGACAGCCACTACATGGCACTTGATACATCCGTCTGGGCAATTGTACGTGGGAAAAAGGTGCCCATGAATGTAAGCAAAATGCCATTTGTTCCACAACGCTACTATCGCGGTTGATTGACTGTTTCTATAAGTAACGCGGTTGCGTTAACAGTGCACTAATCTGTAACGCAACCGCCACCAAACAGTGCATGCGGTTGGCTATAAATTTCGATAATGAACTTGGTTTATAACGATCGAAAACAATTGAACAGCTCTATCGAATAAGCGACATCACCAGTCTGTAAACGACCCCACGCTGAGTAAAACCGCGGCTTCTGAGGGCTTGTTTTTTCTCCCTTAGTTGGCGTAGAGTTTCTTCACTGTGTTTGCATGGGTCGCTTGGAACCGTGACCTGGGCAGTAGCCATAAGTTTGCTACAACCCGTTCGACGTCTCTTACTTTCCTGCAACCAGCCCCAGTACTCTTTCATTAGAAAGAGGCTGTCATTAATTTTTGCGTCAAAGGAAATAAGAAATGTCCCAACGTCAGAGCGGTACCGTCAAGTGGTTTAACGACGAAAAAGGTTTTGGTTTTATCACTCCAGAAAGCGGTCCGGATCTGTTCGTCCATTTCCGCGCGATTCAGGGCAGCGGCTTCAAGAGCCTGAAAGAAGGCCAGAAAGTGACTTTCGTTGCTGTGCAAGGCCAGAAAGGCATGCAGGCTGACGAAGTACAAGCAGAAGGTTAATCCCGACTGCAACAAAAAGCCCCTGATGCTGACATCAGGGGCTTTTTTGTGCGCGCAATTCCGTAAAATGGCTTTTTTCAGCCGAGAGTCCTGTCATGTCGAAACACCTGCTAAGCCCTCAAGGCGACTTTCCCGCCGCAGGCCTGGGCCGCCGCCTGGCAGCGATGTTCTATGACTTCCTGTTGTGCACCGCCCTACTGATCGTCACCGGAGGCATTTACAAGATGGTGCAAATGGCGATCATTGGCGAAGCTAAAATGCGCGCCCTGACAGATACCGGTGCACTGGACGGTGATCCGCTGCTATCAACGATTTTGTTTTTCGTCCTGTTCGGCTTCTTCGCCAAATTCTGGTCCTGGTCTGGCCAGACCCTTGGCATGCAAGTCTGGTGCATTCGCGTACAGAACCCCGACGGTACAGCTATCAGCCTGTGGCAGGCCTTGCTGCGCTTTGTCGTGTCGATTGCTTCGCTGCTTTGTGTAGGTTTGGGTTTCATCTGGTCGTTGTTCGACAAACAGAAACGCAGCTGGCACGACATCTACTCAAACAGCCAGTTGGTGCGGATTCCGAAGAAGACGAAGTAGCTTCAGGTCGATGTACATAAAACCTGTAGCTGCCGCAGGCTGCGATCTTCTGATTTTGAGTACATATCCGTTTCTGCGGTAACGGCTGCCTGGGATTGGGTACATATCCGTTTCACGCAACGCCTGCGTTCGGCCTCTGGGAAAGGGGCAGGCAGATCCAAAGCAAAGCAACAGCAACGGCAAGATCAAAAGATCGCAGCCTGCGGCAGCTCCTACAGGGAATCGCGTGCGCGTAAGCTCAGGCCGGCCGGTCGGCCGCCTCGCTTTTGATCTTGATGCACCGCCCCCTCGAGAGGCCGAGTGGAGGTTCTGCGCAGTGGGCAACCCGGCATGGATGCCGGGTTAGCCGCCCCCGGCCATGGATGGCCGATGGCGGCGGGCCCACGGAGCAGGACCGGAGCGAGGGCACCCTGAGCCTAGGCGAAGGGCCGAACGAAAGGGGCAAGAGCCCTTGGTTACTTGGGGCTTTTCCAAGTGACCCGCCGTAAGGGCGAAACCTAAAGTGGCCGTTACCGCAGAAACGGATATGTACACCAGCAAGAGATTGGTCGGCTGTCAGGCCGCCATCGCGAGCAAGCTCGGCTCCCACATTTGATCGGCGTATATCCGCAGGAGACAGGCCGGCTGTCAGGCCGCCTTCACGGGCAAGCCCGCTCCCACATTTGATCTGTGTACATCCGCAGGAGCCAGGCCGGCTGTCAGGCCGTCATCGCGAGCAAGCTCGGCTCCTACAGGGATCAGGCATTGCCCGCCAGCTTCATGCGTGCAGCCTGGGTAAAATCGAGCATGCGCTTGAGCGGACGAATGGCCTGGGGAATCAGCGCCGGGTCAACGAAGATCTCGTTGGCCCCCTCTCGCAGGGCCTGTAGCGTGCGCTCAAGGGTATTCATCGCCATCCACGGGCAATGCGCGCAACTGCGGCATGTCGCACCGTTACCGGCCGTTGGCGCCTCGATGAAGACCTTATCGGGGCACAGCTGCTGCATTTTGTAGAAAATGCCGCGGTCGGTGGCCACGATAAACGTCTTGTTTGGCAGTTTTTGCGCAGCTGCAATGAGCTGACTGGTAGAACCCACTGCATCGGCCAGTTCGATGACCGAAGTCGGCGACTCGGGGTGAACCAGAATCGCCGCATCCGGATACAGCGCTTTCATGTCTTCGAGCTGCTTGGACTTGAACTCTTCGTGAACGATGCAGGCACCGTCCCAGAGCAACATGTCGGCACCGGTTTGGCGCTGGATATAAGTGCCCAGATGCTTGTCCGGGCCCCAAATGATCGTCTCACCGTTATCCATCAGGCTCTCGACGATTTCCAGTGCACAGCTGGAAGTCACGACCCAGTCAGCGCGGGCTTTGACGGCCGCTGAAGTGTTGGCATACACCACCACCGTGCGCTCAGGGTGCTGATCACAAAACGCCGAGAACTCGTCCACCGGGCAACCCAGGTCCAGCGAGCAGGTCGCTTCCAGGGTCGGCATCAGCACACGCTTTTCCGGATTGAGGATTTTCGCGGTCTCGCCCATGAATTTCACTCCGGCGACCACCACAGTCTTGGCCGGATGGGCGTTGCCGAAGCGGGCCATCTCCAACGAGTCGGACACACAGCCGCCGGTTTCTTCGGCCAGAGCCTGAATGACCGGATCGCAATAGAAGTGGGCAACCAGTACAGCGTCCTGAGCCTTGAGCTCAGCAGCGATGGCAGCACGGTAATAGGCTTCCTCTTCGGCGCTTAGCGGTTTGGGCTGTTTGGCGTCGAGGTGGGCTTGAACCAGAAGGCGTTCGGAAATTTGCGTCATGTTCGCAAGACCTGCAAGCGCTAGTGCGCGAAAGTCGAGTATACCACCGGCTCTGGACCGTTCAGGGTACCGCCGGGAGAGTGGGTCCATCAGGCATGGACAGTATTGCAGCTGCGCAAGGCTACAGAATATCCGCTGGATTCAAAAGATGATTCTGACCTGCGTAAAACAGTGAAGCGCCCTGATTGGACAGCGATAAAATCCAGGGCAAAAAAAAATCTGGAAATCCTCACTTTCGTGGGCCTTCCAGATTTTCAAACATCTACATCTAAAATGGTGGGTCGTGTGGGATTCGAACCTACGACCAATTGGTTAAAAGCCAACTGCTCTACCAACTGAGCTAACGACCCGCTGTGTGGTGGCGCGTATAATACTGATTTTTAACGGGAATTCAACACCCTAAATGAAATAAATCAAAAATAACGTGTTGGGTCGCTGATTCCCGCCGCAGAGAAGCCTTCAGCACGCAGACGGCAACTGTCACATTTCCCACATGCGCGACCGTTGTCATCCGCCTGAT
This sequence comes from Pseudomonas sp. GW821-FHT01E05, assembly GCF_059422425.1. Lineage (NCBI taxonomy): Bacteria > Pseudomonadati > Pseudomonadota > Gammaproteobacteria > Pseudomonadales > Pseudomonadaceae > Pseudomonas > Pseudomonas sp. GW821-FHT01E05. The sequence goes on along the minus strand of NZ_JBWKWW010000013.1, from coordinate 123,159 downwards.
AGCAGGACACCGTCAGCCCGTAGTCGACGCCAAGTCGTACACCTGCCTTGACGATATCGGCCTTGCTCAAGTTCTGCAGCGGTGCCTGGATACGGAAGCCCTGCCCTTCTACCCCGGCCTTTGTCGCCAGGTTAGCCATACGCTCGAATGCCTCGATGAACTCTGGACGACAATCCGGGTAACCGGAATAGTCCACCGCATTGACGCCTATAAAGATGTCCCGCGCGCCGAGCACTTCCGCCCAGCCAAGAGCGAGCGAGAGGAACACGGTATTGCGCGCCGGCACGTAAGTCACCGGAATGCCTTCGCTTGGCGCTTGCGGCACATCGATAGAGCTGTCGGTCAGAGCCGAGCCACCAATGCCGTTCAGATTCAGACCGATCACCTTATGCTCGACGACGCCAAGATCCCGGGCGACCCGAGCAGCGGCATCCAGCTCGGCCCGATGACGCTGACCGTAGTCGAAGCTCATGGTGTAGCAGCTGTAACCGTCGGCGCGTGCCATGGCCACGACAGTTGCCGAGTCAAGGCCGCCAGACAGCAGAATTACCGCACGCTTCTCATTAGATAGCTGTTGATTCATTTGCTCAGTCATTTCAGCGCCCCGGCTCGTCATTCCAAAGATATTTATGCAGCTGCAGTTGCAGGCGCACTGGCAGGTTGTCCGCAACAACCCAGTCAGCCAGGTCGCGAGCATTCAAGTCATGATGGCTGGGCGAGAACAATACTTCGCCGGCACGCCGATCCAGACCGTACTGAATCAGTTTGGACACTGCCCAGTCGTAGTCTTCACGAGAACAGATGACAAATTTGACCTGATCGTTTGGCGTCAGCAGCTCGATGTTTTCATAGCGGTTACGCTGAGCCTCCTTGGAGCCAGGTGTTTTCAAGTCGACAACCCGACTGACCCGCAGATCGACCGCAGAAATATCCAGAGCGCCACTGGTTTCCAGCGACACCTGGTATCCGGCATCACACAGCTGCTTGAGCAAAGGAATGGCATTGGGTTGCGCCAACGGCTCACCGCCGGTCACACAGACATAGCGCGGGCGGTAGCCGGCAACCTGTTCGAGGATGCTGTCCAGGGACATGATCGAGCCACCGCTGAAAGCGTAGGCGCTGTCGCAGTACTGACAACGCAATGGGCAACCGGTCAGACGCACAAATACTGTGGGCAGCCCGGCAGTCCGCGTTTCACCCTGCAACGAGTAAAAGACTTCGGTGATTCTCAATGTGTCTTGCATAGTCGCCACGGGCGTAACAGCTAAACAGGCTGTCCGCCTCCGTCAGGCACTTCAAGGAACCCCGCAACCGCGCGAATCCCAAGAAGCGTGTTTCATAAAAAGGGTATGAATTCTAACGAAAAAACCCGCGATGGGCGCGGGTTTCTTCAAAACGGCGTAACTATTTCTACAAGCTACACGCTTACATGCGTTGCAAGTCACGCTGGGCCAGCTGAGCGGCGGAAGTGCCCGGATACTGGCTCACAACCTGCTGCAGAATGCCTTTGACCTTATCGGTGTGACCCAGTCGGCGCTCTACATCAGCAAGCTTGTACAGCGAATCCGGCACTTTGGCATGCTTGGGGTACAGCTGGCTAACCTTGGCAAAAGCCTGACCGGCACCTTGCAGGTCGCCCTTGGCCAGGTTCACTTCACCCAACCAGTATTGAGCGTTGCCCGCATACTGGCTGTTCGGGTATTTGCGCAGGAATGCGGCGAAGGCTTGGCTGGCCTTGTCGAAATCCTTGGCCTTGATCAGGTCGAAGGCTGCGTCGTAATACAGCTTTTCCTTCGCCGGATCACCCGGTTCGCTACTTGCTGCAGGAGCCTGAGTGGCAGGCGCTGCAGCTGCACCGGCGGCATTGACATCGCCACCAGCAGAAGAATTATCAGGAGCCGCGGCAGGTGCGCCGCCGGTTCCAATACGCCGATCAAGATCCTGGTATCGCTCCAGGTTTTCCTGCTTCATGCGCGCAACATCATTTTGCAGAACTTCAATCACACCTTGTTGCCGGGCGATTTGCTCCTGCATTTGTTGCAGTTGGTTGAACAGCTCACCCTGTGCCGAGACAGGAGCCGAAACCCCTCCCCCGGCATAGGCGCCGTTCGTACCGTAACCCGCAGGCGGATAACTGCTCCCGCTATTGTTATAACCGGAGTTGTTGTCATCGACCACAGGAACCGCAGCCCACACCGCGAGCGGCATGAGGCTGAGAGCCAAAACAGTTACAGCACGACGGCACGTTCGCATGACGAATTACTTACGCAGTTCGACGCGACGGTTTTGAGCCCAGGACTGCTCGTCGTTGCCGGTAGCAACTGGACGCTCTTCGCCGTAGGAAACCAGTTCCAGCTGAGCTGGGGAAACACCTTGCAGTACCAGGTAGCGCTGAACGGCTTTCGCACGACGCTCGCCCAGTGCCATGTTGTACTCACGAGTACCACGTTCGTCGGTGTTGCCTTCCAGAACAACGCGAGCGCCGTTTGCTTTCAGGTCTTTGGCGTGAACGTCCAGAGCGCGCATGGCTTCTGGCTTCAGGTCCGAGCTGTCGTATTCGAAGTAGAAGGTAGTGATTGCGCGCAGAGCAGCTTCTTCGCTCAGGGAGCCATCCACAGCACCAGTGTTAGCGCCGTAACCAGCGTTTGGATCAACAGCGCCTGCACCGGCGTTGTCGCCGCCTTTGGACGAGCAACCTACAGCTACAGCCATGGCCAGAGCCAGCGCAGCAAACTTACCAAACTTCAGCATTTCCATCGTGAAACTCCTAATGAACCCCAATGTGTTAAGTACAACGTGTAGCGCCGCGTCAGTTCAGGTAAGGGGACCAGGAAGGTTCTCTGACTTCGCCTTGAGCGGTAGGAAGCGGGAGCCTTACGCGTCCATTAATGGACACGAGCATCAAGACTCCCCGGCCCTGCTGGCGGGTGGCGTAGATTACCATGGTGCCGTTGGGCGCGACAGTAGGCGACTCGTCCAGAGTGCTATCAGTTAGGATTTTTACGCTACCGCGTTGCAAATCCTGAGCCGCCACCTTGAAATTGGTGAAGCCATCCTGACGGTGAATCATGACAAGCGTCTTCTCGTCTGCTGACAATTTCGGGTTGGCGTTGTAGTTACCGATAAAGGTCACACGCTCCGCACCGCCGCCACCTGCGCTGGTTTTGTAGATCTGCGGCTTGCCGCCACGGTCCGACGTGAAGTAGATGGTTGAACCATCCTTACCCCAGAACGGCTCGGTATTAATGCCTGGACCACTGGTGACGCGAGTGATCTGACGCGACCCCAGATTCATTACATAAACATCCGGATTACCGTCTTTGGACAGTACAAAAGCCAGTCTCGTGCCATCCGGCGACCAGGCTGGCGCGCCATTGAGACCTTCAAAGTTGGTGATCTGCTCGCGGCGACCGGTATCGATGTGCTGAACGAAGATGCGCGGGCGCTTCTGTTCGAACGACACGTAGGCAATACGCTTGCCATCAGGTGCGAAACGCGGCGACAGGATTGGCTCGCGCGATTGCAACAAGGTCACTGCGCGCGCGCCGTCATAGTCGGAACGCTGCAAGGTGTAACGCGTGTTGCTCACCGAAAAACGCTCGGCAGTCACGTACAGCATGCGCGTCGAGAAAGCACCTTTGATGCCGGTAAGCTTCTCGAACGACTGGTCAGCAATGTAGTGAGACATGTCGCGCAGTTGATCGACGCTGCCTGATACGCTGCCGGTCAGCACTTGCTGCTCGGTGGCGACGTTGAACAGTGCGTACTGCACCTGCAGGCGACCGCCGGCAGGAACAATGCTACCGACCATGATGTACTGGGCTCCAAGAGCCTTCCAGTCACGATAAATGACTTCGCTGGCCTGAGTCGGCAGACCGATCATGTTCTGCTTCGGAATTGGCGAGTAATAACCCGAGTTGCGCAGGTCATTACCGATGATTTCCGCCATGTCGTCCGGCAGCACGCTGCCGCCCTGCCAACCGAATGGCACTACTGCAATCGGCGTGGCCCGGTCACTGCCACTGGTGACCAGAATGTTTTTTTCATCCGCTGCCGCTATCCCTGCCATGCAGCAAATAACGACAAGCAATCCTCGAAGAAGGTTTCTCACAAGGCTAGATCCTCAGGTGTGAATGTCATCTTGAATGAACGATAGGGAGCGAAATCGCTCGGTTTCATTCCCTGCATTTCTGTCAAACGACCAATGTTCTTGACCGCCGCTACAGCAGAACTGTCGAACGGACCATCACCACTGGACCTGGCCACAGTCACCGAAGTCACCGTACCGTCCGGCAACATGCCAATCTGCAGTACTACCGTCATGTTCTTGCGTGCCGAAGGAGGTCGTGCCCAACCTTCCGCTGCCCGAGCACGAATCAGATCGTCGAAACTGCCGGCGACTTCATCGCCCCGCTCATCGGCCAGGGCTTGTTGACGCTGTGGTTTGTCGGAAAGCAAATCAGCCAGGGCCTGAGCCTTTTTCTCTTCGGTCGATTTACGCGCCGCGTCAGTTGCCTTTTTCTTGGCAGCATCGGCAGTAGCTTTCTTCTTCGCATCCTCGGCGATTTTCTTCTTCGCCTCGTCCGCTTCAGCTTTCTTCTTGGCGTCGTCCGCGGCTTTCTTCTTCGCGTCTTCGACAATTTTTTTCTTGGCTTCCTCAGCGACCTTTTTCTTGGCCTCTTCTTCAGCCTCTTTCTTGGCTTCCTCTTCAGCCTTCTTCTTGGCTATATCAGCCAATTGTTTCTCTTCAACCTTTTTTGCTTCTGCAGCCTTCTTGGCATCGTCGGCTTTCTTGGCTTGTTCAGCCTTCTTCGCCTCATCCGCCTTCTTGGCTTCATCCGCCTTCTTGGCCTCGTCGGCCTTTTGAGCTGACTCTTCTTTCTTTTGTTCCGCAGCCTTTACCGCTTCCTGCTCAACCTTCTTCTGTTCCATCTGTTCGACTTCGGTCTGACGTGCGGCGGATTTCTTCGCCTCACCCGCAATCTTCTGATTGGTCTGGGTAGTTGCCTGACTTTTCGATTTCAGTTGATACAGGGTCGCCTGGACAATCGGCTTGGCTGGCGGCAAGTCCGGGGTCATGGCGAAACTGACGAACAGCATGCCAAACACCAGAACGTGCAGGGCTAATGCCCAAACGCTAGGCCAGAAGTAGCTTTCCGAGGCGGACGGCTCTCGCTGTTGGTGCATCAGGGCGCCTCGGTAATCAAGCCAACATTACCGACCCCAGCTTTCTGCAGCCCACCCATTGCCCCCATCACGGAGCCATAATCGACGGTTTTATCGCCGCGGATGAAGACCTGGGTACGCTTGCCACCTTCTGTACCGGCGCGAATGATCTTGGTCACGGCGTCGGTCATCTGCGGCAAGGTCATCGCCTTGTCCTGCTGCTTGTCGGTGTTGACTTCGCTGCCAAGGTTCCAGTAATAGGTCTTGTCAGCCTTGATCGAAATGGTCAGGACCTGAGTGTTGTTGTCTTGCGGCAAGGCTTCGCTGGAAACCTTGGGCAGATCAACTTTCACGCCCTGATTGAGCATCGGTGCGGTCACCATGAAGATGACCAGCAGCACCAGCATCACGTCGATGTAAGGCACTACGTTCATCTCGGCAACCGGCTTGCGCTTTTTGCGAGCTCGAGCGATTAAAGCCATTGGGAATTACCTGCTTATTCTTCGCTGGTGTGCACTTTACGGTGCAGGATCGCCTGGAACTCATCGGCGAAGGTGTAGTAACGGCCGATCAAGGTTTCGCTGCGAGCGGCGAAACGGTTGTAAGCGATTACCGCAGGAATGGCTGCGAACAGACCGATAGCGGTCGCGACCAGCGCTTCGGCGATACCTGGAGCCACAGTGGCCAGGGTCGCTTGCTGGGCAGCCGCCAGACCACGGAAGGAGTTCATGATGCCCCAGACCGTACCGAACAGACCGATGTACGGGCTGACGGAACCCACGGTGGCGAGGAACGGCAGGCTCTGCTCGAGCTTTTCTTCTTCGCGGGAAATGGCCACGCGCATGGCACGCGCCACGCCTTCCATGACCGCTTCCGGATCAACGCCTGGCTGCTGACGCAGACGGGAGAACTCCTTGAAACCGGCACGGAAAATCTGCTCTACGCCTGAGTCCGGGTCCGGGTTGCTACCGGCCTGACGATAGAGTTTCGACAGGTCGATACCCGACCAGAAGCGCTCTTCAAAGCCCTCCAGGGCACGGCGGCCGGCGCGCAACAGGTTGCTGCGCTGAAAGATCATGATCCACGAGGTCACCGATGCGGCTACCAGGATCAGCATTACCAACTGCACCACGACGCTGGCATTGCTGACCAGGCTCCACATGGAGGTATGGTCGACGACGTTAGCTTCCACGCTTTATCTCCTGCTCTGAGTGTGTACCCGCGCCGCTCACGTCGGCAAAGGCCGCACGTAGAGCTTCGGGAATGGCCCGGGGTTTCAAACTATGGGTGCGCACACAGGCCACCAAAAACTGCCCTTCGCAGAGCAGTGCATTATCCGTAGCCCGCCTGACTTGCTGTTTAAAGCGCAGGCTGACGCGGTTCAATTCGATTACTTCAGCACTTACCAGAAGCTCGTCATCCAGTCGCGCCGGCGCGTGATAGCGCGCTTCGCTGGAATGCACGACGAACAACAGGTCCTCCCCTGCAAGCTGCGATTGAGCAAAGCCCAGTTCGCGTAGCCGCTCGGTTCGAGCCCGTTCCATAAACTTAAGGTAATTAACGTAATACACGATGCCGCCGGCATCGGTGTCCTCGTAATAAACGCGACACCGATGTGCGAACGACTCCAGCCCGTTTTGCGCGCGCATACTCTAGTGCTTACTCCTCAGGTTGCCAATCCGGCCAGGCAACTGTTTTTCATTTTCGAACGCGTTTTCTTGCAAAATCATCGCGATGCCAGCCTTTGGGACCACGCAATCGGCGAAAAAATCAACGCGAAGGGTTCATTAATCGTCTATGGCATCCAGAAACTCGTCTGCCACGGGCATCTCACCCATGCGCGCAGGAGTGTTCAAACCGAAATGCAGGTACGCATGCCGGGTCACCACTCGCCCACGCGGGGTGCGCATGATGTAGCCCTGCTGGATCAGATATGGCTCAAGCACATCCTCGATGGTATGCCGCTCTTCGCTGATGGCCGCCGCGAGACTGTCCACCCCCACCGGGCCACCATCGAACTTCTCGATCATGGTCAATAACAGGCGTCGGTCCTGATGGTCGAAACCACGTTCATCGACATCCAGCAGGTTCAACGCCAGGTCGGCAATCGGCTTGGTGATGTGCCCCTTGGCCCGCACTTCCGCGAAATCCCGCACCCGGCGCAGCAAACGGTTGGCGATCCGCGGCGTACCGCGGGCCCGGCGAGCGATTTCGAACGCGCCTTCCGGGTCCAGCGGCAAGCCGAGAATCCCGGCCGAGCGACCGACAATAGTGGCCAGATCCGCAGTGCTATAGAACTCCAGACGCTGAACGATACCAAAGCGGTCACGCAACGGGTTGGTCAGCATCCCGGCGCGAGTGGTGGCACCGACCAGGGTGAACGGCGGCAGGTCGAGTTTGATCGAACGCGCCGCCGGCCCTTCGCCGATCATGATGTCGAGCTGGAAGTCTTCCATGGCCGGGTACAACACTTCCTCGACGATGGGCGACAGCCGATGGATCTCATCGATGAACAGCACGTCATGGGGTTCAAGATTGGTCAACAGCGCCGCCAGGTCACCCGGACGCTCAAGTACCGGACCCGAGGTGCTTTTGATCGACACGCCCATTTCCTGGGCGATGATGTTGGCCAGGGTGGTTTTACCCAGACCCGGCGGGCCGAAGATCAGCGTGTGATCGAGCGATTCGTTGCGCCCACGGGCGGCCTGGATAAACAGCTCCATTTGCTCGCGAACGGTCGGTTGGCCGATGTACTCGGCCAGGCTGACGGGACGAATCGCCCGGTCCTGGACTTCCTCGCGGTCACGGGGGCCACCCGTGGCGGCGATCAGACGATCAGCTTCAATCACTTAAATCATTCCCTTCAGGGCGCGACGAATCAGGTCTTCACTGCTCAAACCTTTCTCCTTGATGGCAGAAATCGCCTTGCTGGCCTCCTGCGGCTTGTAGCCAAGGGAAATCAGCGCGCTCACCGCATCGTTTTCGGCGGTGACCACCGGCATCGGTGCATCCGGCTGGTTCGGTACCAGTGCGAACATGCTTGGCACGGTTTCCCAGGCCTTGAAGCGATCCTTGAGTTCCACCAGCAAACGCTCGGCAGTCTTCTTGCCGACGCCCGGCACCTTGGTCAGCGCTGAAGTGTCCTGCGCTTGCACGCAGCGCACCAATTCATCGACTTCAAGGCTCGACATCAAGGCCAACGCCAGCTTGGGGCCCACGCCATTGAGGCGGATCAGCTCACGAAAAAAATCGCGATCACGCTTGCCAATGAAACCGTAGAGCAATTGGGCGTCTTCGCGCACGACCAAATGGGTGTGCAAGGCGATCGTCTCTCCGACCGACGGCAGTCGATAGAGCGTGGTCATCGGCACTTCCAGCTCATAGCCCAGGCCGTTTACATCCAGAATCAGGTGCGGCGGCTGTTTCTCAGCCAAGGTGCCGCGCAAACGTCCAATCACGTTTCAAATCCTTAAGCGTTGGCCAGATCTGGCTTACGGGTAACAAAGTGAGCGTGATCGCCGACAGGACAGGCGCAAAACGCTCAACGGACAAAATGAGTGGGCTGATGCTATCAGATCAGAGGCGAAGGCGACCGCCGCGACTGCGAGCCGTGCCCAGACCATGAGGTAACAGACTGGAGCGGGTGTGGGCATGACAAATGGCGATTGCCAGGGCGTCCGAGGCATCGATTTGCGGTTTGCTGGTCAGTTTCAGCATGTGCATGACCATCATCTGCACCTGCTCTTTATTCGCCGAACCGGTCCCGGTTACCGCCTGCTTGACCTGGGTTGCGGTGTATTCGGCGATTTCCAGGCTTTCTTCGGCACCGGCGACGATGGCGGCGCCGCGAGCCTGGCCGAGCTTCAGGGCCGAGTCAGCATTGCGGGCCATAAAGACCTTTTCGATCCCCATGGTGACCGGACCGTAGGTCTGAATGACTTCGCGCACACCGCGATAAACAATTTGCAACCGTTCATGTAACTCGCCGCTGCCAGTACGAATACAGCCCGAGGCCACGTACACGCAGCCACGGCCGGTATCGCGTACCACGCCATAACCGGTAATGCGTGAACCGGGGTCGATACCAAGAATTAAAGTCATAACGCCTGCGGGTTTAGAGAATGAGGCCGGCATGGAACAGGCAGCGTCGGCGAGACATAACGGGAGACCGACACCTGAGCTGCAGGAGCCTGGCTTGCCAGCGATGGCAATCTGAAGACCGGCGCAAGGCTCAAGTGCCTCATCGCTGGCAAGCCAGGCTTCCTGCAGTGACGGGGTCGATCAGCCGAGCTGCTGGGCCACCGATTCCGGGATATCTGCGTTGGAGTACACGTTCTGCACGTCATCTAGGTCTTCAAGCATATCGATCAGCTTGAGGACTTTTTCGGCACCTTCCAGGTCCAGTTCGGCGCTGGTGGTCGGCAACATCACGATTTCCGCGTCATTACCTTTGAAACCGGCCGCTTCCAGGGCATTACGCACGGAGTAGAAACCGGCGAACGAGGTGAACACGTCAATCGAGCCGTCCTCGTTGGTGACCACGTCATCAGCGTCGGCTTCCATGGCTGCTTCCATGAGCGCATCTTCATCAACGCCTGGCGCAAAGGAAATCTGCCCCTTGCGTTCGAACAGATAAGCCACCGAACCGTCGGTCCCTAGGTTGCCGCCGCATTTGCTGAACGCATGGCGTACAGCTGCTGCGGTGCGATTGCGGTTGTCGGTCATGCACTCGACCATCACCGCTACGCCGCCCGGGCCATAGCCTTCGTAGCTCAGCTCGACCATGTCATCGGTGTCGGCAGCGCCAGCACCACGGGCAACCGCGCGATCGATAATGTCACGGCTCATATTCGCGCCAAGGGCCTTGTCCAGCGCCAGACGCAGACGCGGGTTGGAACCCGGGTCACCGCCACCCTGACGGGCCGCGACAGTCAGTTCACGAATCCACTTGGTGAAAATCTTGCCCTTCTTGGCATCCTGACGTTCTTTGCGGTGCTTGATGTTCGCCCACTTGGAATGACCTGCCATAACTCGCTCCGAATTCTCTTTAAAACAATGCCCGCACGCCCATGAAGGCGAGCGGGCAACACAATCTGGATCTGACACAAAGGCGCATCGATCGATACGCCTTTGTGGTCGATCTTACTCAGCCTTAGGCTGTTCGCGCAGACGGATGTGCAGTTCGCGCAATGCCTTGGCATCCACCAGACCTGGTGCCTGAGTCATGACACAGGCAGCACTCTGGGTTTTCGGGAAGGCGATCACTTCACGGATCGACTGGGCGCCAGTCATCAGCATCACCAGACGGTCCAGACCAAAAGCCAGACCACCGTGGGGTGGTGCGCCGTACTTCAGGGCGTCGAGCAGGAAGCCGAATTTCTCTTCCTGTTCCGCTTCGCTGATACCCAACAGACGGAATACCGATTGCTGCATTTCCTTGCGGTGGATACGGATCGAACCGCCACCCAGCTCGGTGCCGTTCAGCACCATGTCGTAGGCACGGGACAGCGCGGTCGCAGGGTTGGCTTCAAGCTCCTCTGGCGTACACTTCGGCGCGGTGAACGGGTGGTGCAATGCGGTGAAGCTGCCGTCGTCGTTCTCTTCGAACATCGGGAAGTCGACGACCCACATCGGTGCCCACTCGCAGGTCAGCAGGTTCAGGTCGTGACCGACCTTGATCCGCAGCGCGCCCAGGGCTTCGCTGACGATCTTGGCCTTGTCGGCACCGAAGAACACGATGTCGCCATCGACCGCGCCAACGCGATCAAGGATCACATTGAGGTTGGCTTCAGGGATGTTCTTGACGATTGGCGACTGCAAGCCTTCGACGCCTTTGGCGCGTTCGTTGACCTTGATGTACGCCAGGCCCTTGGCACCGTAGATGCCGACGAACTTGGTGTAGTCGTCGATCTTGCTGCGCGGCATGCTCGCCCCGCCCGGAACGCGCAGAGCGGCGATACGGCTTTTCGGATCGTTGGCCGGGCCACTGAAGACCTTGAAATCGACTTCCTTGAGCTGGTCGGCAACGTCAACCAGTTCCAGCGGGTTACGCAGGTCCGGCTTGTCGGAACCGTAACGACGCATGGCCTCGTCCCAGGTCATGTGCGGGAACTCACCGAATTCCAGACCCAGCACTTCCTTGAACAGGTTGCGGATCATGCCTTCGGTCAGGCCGATGATGTCGGCTTCGTTGAGGAAGCTGGTTTCGATGTCGATCTGGGTGAATTCCGGCTGACGGTCGGCACGCAGGTCTTCGTCACGGAAACACTTGGCGATCTGGTAGTAACGATCGAAGCCGGCAACCATCAGCAGTTGCTTGAACAGCTGCGGCGATTGCGGCAAGGCGAAGAAGCTACCTGCGTGAGTACGGCTCGGCACCAGATAGTCACGTGCGCCTTCTGGCGTGGCACGGGTCAGGATCGGCGTCTCGACGTCAAGGAAGCCATTCTCGTCCAGGTAGCGACGGATACTGGTGGTCATGCGCGAACGCAGACGCAGCTTCTCGGCCATTTCCGGACGACGCAGGTCGATGAAGCGATAACGCAGGCGGGTTTCTTCGCCAACGTCAGAGTATTCGTTGAGCGGGAACGGCGGGGTTTCCGCTTCGTTCAGCACTTCCAGCTCGTAGCCCAGTATTTCGATAGCACCGGAAGCCATGTTGGCGTTGCCGGCACCAGCCGGACGCAGACGCACCTTACCGGTGATTTTGACTACGTACTCACTGCGCACACGGTCGGCGGCGGCGAAGGTTTCGGCGCGATCCGGATCGAACACCACCTGGGCCAGACCTTCACGATCACGAATATCGAGGAAAATCACCCCGCCGTGGTCACGACGACGGTGGACCCATCCGCAAAGGGTAACTTCCTGACCTTCCAGGCTTTCGTTCAGTTGGCCGCAATAATGGCTGCGCATCATGGTAGTGGTTTCACTTCTCGTAATTCGAAATTCGATTGGAGGTCTTGCCGCACCACCGCACTTCAATAAGGTGCCTGTGATGCAAGAGCTCGCGCGTGTCGTTCAACTTAGTCAGCTTTGTCGCCGCCGGCCAGATTCTTCTTCGAACCTGTCTTGAAGTCAGTCTCGTACCAGCCGGTACCGCTGAGGCGGAACCCGGGCATGGACAGCATTTTTTTCAGTTCAGGCGCCTGGCAGGCAGGGCAGTCGACCAGCGGCGCCGCGCTGATCTTTTGAATGGCTTCCAGTTGATGACCGCAGGAAGCACATTGATAGTCGTACATCGGCATGGAGTTGTCTCGGCAATCAATTCTACAGCCCGCGCCCGCACGAATAGCCCGGGCTACGCAGCAAAGGGCGCGATTATATCCATTAAATCGAGCCTGTGCAGCCGTATGACTGCACAGGTTGGCGTTCATCCCTATAGAGCTGCTGGCAACGCCTGCTGCTCAAGCTATGCGGCCACCGCGCCAGAGCGCTTGTGGCCATCTGCCATGATCCAGCAACGAGCGCAGCATCCACGCGGTCTTTTCATCGACCTGCATACGCTGGGTCAGCAGATCCGCCGTCGGCTCATCACTGACTTTATCAAGCAACGGGAAGATCCCGGGGTTGGAAAACCAGGAGCCCGAATTCGCTCGGCAAGCGCCGTGACCTCCGAACGCCAGGACGACGACCGATTTCAGCTGCCGGTGAAAAAACTGCGGGCAGCCTGAAAATCCTGATCACCCGTCTAGAACGAGCCTCTACAAGACAAACGGGCGCAACAACTTCCAGGCCGGCGATCAACGGGCACATTTGGCGGCAGCGCCTGATTTGAGAAGGGCCCGGCTTTGCTGTTAAATAGGGATGTGTCGCTGAAGTCCATTTCTCTGACTGCAGCGCATAGGCTGATGCCGCGTACGTGTCCAGCGCCTCATATTGTTCAGAAGCGAACGTTCGCAATCAGCTCTTCCTTGTGATCCGTCTTAACGTGAGTTAATCAAAATGTTGAAAATCGTCCATCTGCTAACGGGCGCTGCAGCCCTGCTGCTGTCCTTTATCCCTAGCCTGCGATCCGAAGCCGTACCTTACCTGCAACAACCCGATGCGCTTTATCTGGCGTTTTTCGGCTTGCTCAACCTGACCCTCGCTCCAGTTATTCCTTACTGGAACAAAGGCCCCCGTTATCAACTGCAAAATCTGGTCAGCGCTCTGCTGGTGCTTGCTGTCGTCCTGCAAACCCTTACGCTGCTCGCTCCTCTGCCAGTAATTGGTGGCCAACCGGCCATCCTGGTCAGCCTTCTGACTGCACTGATCGCCGTTCTCCTGCACCTGGCCATCAGTTTCTATACTCCGTCGCCAGCAGCTGCCCCACAAAGTTACGACATGACCAATCGCGATACCGGTACCGTCAAGTGGTTCAACACCTCTAAAGGCTTCGGTTTTATTTCCCGCGACTCTGGTGATGATATTTTCGTGCACTTCCGTGCTATACGGGGTGAAGGGCATCGCGTCCTGGTCGAAGGCCAGCGCGTGGAGTTCTCCGTCATGAACCGTGATAAAGGCCTGCAAGCTGAAGACGTGATCGCTGCTTTGCCACGCCGCTGATTTCAGCCCCCTATCCCTGCAAAAAAAGAAAACCGCGAGCAGCCAGGCTGCTCGCGGTTTTTTTATGGCTGCCTGTTGAGGCATCCAAAGCAATCAATAATGCGGCGGCGGAGCGTCTTCCTCGAAAGACTCGAACTGCCCGGCCATTTCTTCCTGGCGTTTGAGCAGCGCGGCCATCTGCAATTGCAAACGCTCGACCACCCGTTGCTGTGTGGCGAGCACATCGCTCAACTGTTGAATTGTGTCATCCTGAAAAGCCTGCCGACTTTCCAACTCGGTAATTCTCGCTTCAGAGCTCATTGCTCAGCCCTCCAGAAACTGAAAATCATCAGTCAACACCAATCGCAGCCGCTCGCGAACAGCTAATACCTGCTCTGCACTGTAAGGTTTTGCCGGATGTTTACCCCAGACCGGTGCCGGCCATGCGGCATCTTCACGCTTACGCACAACAACGTGCATGTGCAGTTGACTGACCACATTACCCAAGGTCGCAACATTCAACTTGTCCGCATCGAACGAGTCCTTGAGCATTTCTGCCAATGCCGTGGTTTCTTGCCATAGCTGCTGTTGATCCGCCGCATCCAACTGAAACAACTCACTGATATCCTCGCGACGCGGTACCAGGATGAACCAGGGGTAATTCGAATCGTTGGACAACAGCAACCGACACAAGGGGAAGTCCCCGATCGGTACCGTGTCTTGTTGAAGTCGTGGATCTAAAGCGAACACCGCGCGCACTCCCGCTCAGTTCATCAGTTTTCAGCTTAGCGCCCAACTCAATCGGCTGCTCGCCAAGCGACAGAACAGCAGCATACCTGCGATTGGCACGCCCTTCACGGCGAACAACCGCCATTGCGCAAACAGCAATCTCCCCGTCCAGCCCAAGGACGCCCCAACATGGAACATTTCTCGCCCAATCGCCCAATCAAGGATCAATGAATAGCCGCACGTCAAAAAATGACCACCAGAAGCCGGGGGCGCCACTTTGCATCTGTCGTCCCCCCTGTATTAATCTCGCCCACCCTGATGAAGTTTTGCACCAAAACCGTACAATACGTCTACGCTGAGTGCGTCGAACATCCGCCGTTTACTCACTCAGAGTGTGGACCGGTAACATTTTTGGTTGCCGCGCTATTTTCATTGGGTACAACACGAGGAAAATAGCGCCGTCAAGCTCAAACAAAGCAATCTTGAAACCCCGGTTTCATGAGGCTTCTGTAGCTCCATCCGAGGTAGTAGAAAAAATCGGTAGCAGAAAACGTGTTTGTGCACGGTTGTTGCATTCACACCCACATCGTCGAAAAGGTGCCTGCTGGAAGTGGTACTTTCAGACAAATAATAATAGTGGCAAGGTCGCCCATGAAGATTTCACTGCCTGGACATAGAACCATTTTACCTATGCTCCGGCCTTTGAAGGCAGTACTGAAGTTGTCAGTCCGGATACAGTGGGACTACAGATATGCGACATCGACCGAGCATTTTGCGACACGCTCGTGAAGAAGCCAAAAGGATAGATACGTAAGTATCGCCAACATTGTCAGCGTGATATAAGTTTGCGCCGACACAAAAAGAAAGAGCCGCCCGGATAATAGAACAGGCGGGACGGCAGTACTCTTCTAAAAACCAAAGGAGCAAATCACGATGCGCGTGATGAAGTGGAGCATGATCGCACTGGCTGTTTCAGCAGGCACCTCGCAGTTCGCAATCGCGTCCTCCCAGGACGACGCCAAGGGCTTTGTTGAAGACAGCAGCCTGAAAGCCAAGACTCGTATGGAGTACATGAACCGCGATTACAAGCACGGCGCTAGCAACCCAACGTCGGGAACTAGTGGCTATCGTCAGGACACGGGTGTCAGCGAACTGCTGACCTACGAGTCCGGCTTCACTCAAGGCACCATCGGCGTCGGTGTTGACGCTATGGCTATGGGCTCCGCCAAACTTGACGGCGGCGCAGGTCGCGCAGGCAACGGCCTGTTCGCGGTAGGTAGCGACCGCAGCGAGCAAAAAACCCAGTCCAAGACTGGCGCTGCAGTCAAGTTCCGTATCTCCGACACCACCTTGAAATACGGCCGTCAATTCGTTGCCAGCCCAGTATTCGCTACCGATGACAGCCGTCTGCTGCCAGAAGTTGCCGAAGGTACTTTGATCACCAGCAAAGAGATCAAAGGCCTTGAGTTGAGCGCAGGTCGTTTCACCGCCCTGAGCAAGCAAACCGGCATGGGCAAGGACAGCATCGGCGGTGTTGCGGATGCTAACGGCAATGGCGGCAGAGGCCTGACTGCTGCCAACATCTTCGGCGCAAGCTATGCCTTCACCGATAACTTCACCGGTGCGCTGGCTGCATCCAAGGTTGATGAATACTTCAAGAAGCAGTACATCAACCTGAACTACACCCTGCCAATCGCAGAAAGCCAGTCCCTGAACTTCGACTTCAACGGTTATAAAACCGAAGGCGACAAGCGCGGCGACCAGGTTGACATGATCGGCGACGGCACCAAAGGCGTAGACAACAAACTGTGGAGCCTGGCAGCTGCCTATACCCTCGGCGCTCACAAGTTCACCATCGCTCACCAACGCTCCAGCGGTGACAATGGTTACTACTACGGTGTCGATGGTAACAGCACAATCTTCGTAGCCAACTCCATTCAGATCTCCGACTTCGTGGGCCGTGACGAACGCTCCTGGCAAGCTCGCTACGACCTGAACATGGCGACCTACGGCGTTCCTGGCCTGAGCTTCATGACCCGTTACGTCAAAGGTGACAACATCACCACCAACGGTCTGGGTGAAGGCAAAGAGTACGAGTGGAACGTCGAGTCCAAGTATGTATTGCAAGAAGGCCCGGCCAAAGACCTGTCCTTCCGTGTGCGCTTCGCTAACTACCACAACAACGAGGCTTTCCGTGGTTACAGCGACAACCTCTACGACACCCGCCTGATTGTTGAGTACCCGCTGAGCATCCTGTAACACCTGCAACACAGCAATTTAGAGCCCGGCTCTACTGAAAAGCCGCTCACCTGATTCAGGTGAGCGGCTTTTTTATTGCGACTGTCTCGTCCTGAAACAGGTGTAAACCTATTTCAGGACTAGACAGACATTGCGGTTCTCTTCGCTGCAACTACATAGCAAGCTAGCTAAGTATAAAACAGCCACCCAAGTATCTTCCTCTGCCGAACAAACCATTTGCTCGCACTTCATGCCCGGTGTTACCGGAAGTGTTTTGCGCTGGAAGAATGATTACCGGAGGGGTAAAACGCTCAAGGGGCTGATCGCCCCTTGAGTTCAACACTGATGCTTGACCGAACAGCCAAGTCATAACAAGCGACGTTACCGCGCAGCGACTTCCTGAACCACACGCATCATTCGCTGGGGGAACGGAACATTAATACCTGCCGCCTTCAGGCGATCACGGGACTGTTCATTGAAGTGGAACAGCACATCCCAGTAATCCGCGGTTTTCACCCAGACACGCAAAGAAACGGTGATCGAGCTGTCGCCCAGCGTCGATACCACAGCCACTGGCGCCGGATCGGTCAGCACTCGCCCGTCATTGGCCAGTTCAAGCAAAACCTCACGAGCCTTCTGCAAGTCGGCTTCGTAATCAACACCTACATCAAGCACGACCTTACGGGTCGGCTGACGATTGTAGTTGGTGATGATGCCATTGGACAGGTTGCCGTTGGGTACGATGACGGTCTTGTTGTCACCGGTGCGCAACACGGTATGGAAGATCTGAATGCTGTCGACTGTGCCGCTGATGCCCTGCGCTTCGATCCAGTCGCCAATACGGAAGGGACGGAACAGCAGAATCAGCACGCCGCCGGCGAAGTTCGCCAGGCTGCCCTGCAATGCCAAACCAATCGCCAGGCCCGCCGCGCCGATCGCCGCGACGAACGAGGTGGTTTCGATACCAATCATCGAGGCCACGCTGACGATCAGCAGTACCTTGAGAATGATGTTCGCCAGGCTGCTCATAAAACCCTGCAAGGCCTGATCGGCATTGCGCAAGGCCAGCAGCTTGCTGACTTTATGGGTCAGTTTGTTAATCAACCACCAACCGATCGCCAGTGTGATGGCCGCCAGCAGCACCCGGCTACCGTATTCCATGATCATCGGAACCCAGGCTTGGGACGCCCTGACCAGGTGGTCCACTTCCGCATTCAAGTCCATCTATCTCTCCTGATTACCGGGTCCCCGGCTCGCAATACTAATCGGCAGAACGACCAAGATCTCTTGAGCTCAATCGTTTCTGCCCTTCCACGGGCCTCGGACGCCGATAACGCCAGGAGGTTCCCGAAACACTGATCAGTCGCGGAAATTGTTGAACTGCAGCGGCATACCGAACTCCTTGGCACGCAGTGCGGCAATCGCTTCCTGCAAGTCGTCACGCTTCTTGCCGGTGATACGCACCTGCTCACCTTGAATGGCCGCCTGAACCTTGAGCTTGGCGTCCTTGACATGAGCGACGATTTTCTTCGCCATCTCCTTATCAATACCTTCCTTGAGGGTCGCTTCCTGTTTCATCAATTTGCCGGAAGCGTAAGCGTCCTTGAGCTCGAGGCACTGCACATCGATCTTGCGCTTGACCAGCGCCAACTTGAGGATTTCGATCATTGCTTCCAACTGAAAGTCAGCTTCAGCGGTCATGTTGACGACCAGATCTTTTTCCTTGAACTCAAAGCTGCCTTTGCCTTTCAAGTCATAGCGACGGTCGAGCTCCTTGACAGCGTTCTCGACCGCGTTGGTAACTTCGTGTTTGTCCAGTTCGGATACCACGTCGAACGACGGCATGTAATTTCTCCAATGTCAAAAGGGCGCCGCTCAATATAGATGGAGTACGCCAGGCTTGCGGTTAAAGTGCCGGCTCATTATAACGGGTCTTTCCTCTCCTTCACTGCGAGCCTCGCATGCGTGTGCCAAACAGAGCAAAAAGCTGATGTCGACCACCTGGCACGTTCTCGGCGCAGGCAGCCTCGGCACCTTGTGGGCTACACGCCTGGCCCGGGCCGGCTTGCCAGTCAGACTGATTCTGCGCGATCAGGCACGCTTGCAGGCCTACCGGGCAACAGGCGGGCTCACGCTGGTGGAGCAAGGTGAAGCACAGTTCTACGAGATCCCCGGTGAAACCGTCGACAGTGGCGAGCCTATCACCCGATTGCTCGTAGCCTGCAAGGCTTACGACGCCGAAAAAGCCGTCGCGCAACTGTCGCCCCGCCTGACTCCCGATGCCGAACTGATTCTGTTACAGAACGGTCTGGGCAGTCAGGACGCGGTCGCGGCGCGGGTCCCGCAGGCGCGTTGCATTTTTGCTTCCAGTACCGAAGGTGCGTTTCGCGATGGCGATTGGCGTGTGGTATTCGCCGGCCACGGTTATACATGGCTCGGTGATGCCGGCCACCCTACCCCGCCAATCTGGCTGGATGATCTGAGCGCGGGCGGCATCCCCCATGAGTGGAGCGCGGATATCCTCACTCGGCTCTGGCGAAAACTGGCGCTCAATTGCGCCATCAACCCGCTGACCGTGTTGCACGACTGCCGTAACGGTGGATTGCTGCAACATCACTGCGAGGTCGCCACCCTCTGCGCCGAGCTGACTGAACTACTGGAGCGTTGCGGCCAGCCGGCAGCAGCGCAAGATCTGCAACACGAAGTCGAGCGAGTCATTCAGGCGACTGCGGCCAATTACTCGTCGATGTATCAGGACGTCGCCAACGGTCGCAGGACCGAGATCAGCTACCTGCTGGGTCATGCCTGCAATGTTGCGTCTCGACATCAGCTGACCCTGCCCCACCTCAATCAGGTACAACAGCGGCTGATCGAGCACCTGCGCACGCGCGGATTGCCCAGCGACTGAGCAGCGGCTACGCTGCCCACTTGTTCCTCTTCAGTGACAACCTCAATGCCATTGCGCCAGCGCCTTGAAAACCTTCCGGTCGGCCAGAAACTGTTCGCGGCCCTGCTGGTTCTGCTAATCACCGTGCTACTGGTCGCCAACCTGACGTTTATCAGCGCCGCGTACTGGATCTCTCAGGAAAGCATGGCACCGCAGGCCTTGCAGACCATAGGTCGATTGATCTCCAATCCGAGCCTGGCCGCGCAGGCGCTGGACTCGCCACAAAGCGCCGAAAATCTGCTCAATGAGCTCAACAGCTATTCGCCATTACGCGCTGCCGCGCTCTACGACAGCAAAGGCGCACGTCTGGCGCAGTTGCAACATGGCGAACGGCTCAAACTGCCAGAGCGTTATCGGCATATTGAAGCCTGGCAAGTGACCGAGTTTCGCAGCAATCAGCTGATCACCCTGCCCCGCCCCGGCCAGCCGCCAGGGCATTTGCTCTTGGTGGCCAGCAGCGAACTGCCGATGGCGTTCTACACAGGCACCCTGACTGCCAGTCTTGGGATTCTGATCTTCAGTGTGCTGCTGTGGCTGGTGATCGCCCAGCAAATCAAGCGCCTGATCACCCAGCCGATCCACCAACTCGAAGAGCTGTCCCGACAAGTGACCCGCGAGGAGAACTACGCCTTGCGCGCCGCTCGCGGTAATCACGATGAAATCGGCAGCCTCGCCGAAGCCTTCAACACCATGCTTTCGCGGATCGAAGCCCGTGAGCAACAGCTCAAACGTGCACGGGACGATTCCCAGGCAGCTTTTGACCAGGCCCAGGGACTTGCCGAAGAGACCCGTCACACCAATCGCAAGCTGGAACTGGAAGTCCAGGTTCGGAGCAAGATCGAGAAGAAACTCACTGGTTTCCAAAACTACCTCAACAGCATCATCGACTCGATGCCCTCGGCGCTGATCGCGCTGGACGAACAGCTCTACGTGACCCAATGGAATCAAGAAGCCAGCGCCCTTTCCGGAACCCGTCTGGACGAAGCCCTGAATCAACCGATCTTCCTTGCGTTCGAGCCGCTAAAACCGTTCCTGCCACAACTCAAGGAAACAGTGGAACAGCACACCGTGGCCAAAATCGAGCGCGTCACCTGGGTCAAGGACGATGAAGCCAGGCACTACGCCCTGACCTTCTACCCGTTGATGGGCGGTGCCGGACGCGGGGTGGTCATCCGGATCGATGACATCACCCAGCGTCTGTCCCTGGAAGAAATGATGGTGCAATCGGAGAAGATGCTCTCGGTCGGAGGCCTCGCCGCCGGCATGGCCCACGAGATCAACAACCCTCTGGGGGCGATCCTGCACAATGTTCAGAACATTCGCCGCCGTTTGTCGTCGGACTTGCCGAAGAACCTCGAACAAGCCGAGCAGATCGGCATCCAGCTGGAGACAGTCAACCGCTATCTGCAAAGCCGTGAGGTGCCACAGTTACTCGACGGCATTCAGCAAGCCGGAGCACGCGCAGCGAAAATCGTGACGCACATGCTCAGTTTCAGCCGCCGTAGCAACCGCCAGTTGGCTCCATGCGATCTGCCAGCGTTGATCGACCAAGCGGTGGAAATTGCCAGCAACGACTTCGATCTGACCATCGGTTTCGACTTCAAGGGCCAAGCCATCGTTCGCCAGTTCGACCCGCAGATGGGCCCGGTTCCGGGCACCGCCAACGAGCTGGAGCAAGTGCTGCTCAACCTGCTGAAAAACGCTGCGCAGGCCATTCACCAGCGTGAAGACGATAGAGAACCAGGGCGGATCACTTTGCGCACCCGCTTGAATCCGCCCTGGGCGGAAATTCAGGTTGAAGACAACGGCATAGGCATGAGTGAAAACGTGCGCAAGCGCACCTTCGAACCGTTTTTCACCACCAAGGAAATCGGCCAGGGCACCGGGCTTGGGCTGTCGGTTTCCTACTTCATCATCACCAACAACCACAAGGGTCAGATGGAAGTACAGTCGACCCTGGGCCAAGGCACCTGTGTCACCTTGCGCCTGCCATTGGCGGGCACCCAGCTCGCCTCCCACGAACTCAGTCAACTGGAGAGGTGAGCATGGGTTTTCGCTTGTCGAAGATTTACACACGCACTGGCGACAAAGGTGAAACCGGTCTGGGCGACGGACGTCGGGTGCCCAAGGACCATCCGCGAGTCGAGGCTATTGGCGAAGTCGATACCTTGAACAGCCAGCTGGGATTGTTGTTGGCCGGACTGGCCGAGCAAAGCCGCGAGTGTCCAGGATTGACCGAGGTGATTGAAGTCCTGGCGCCCTGCCAGCATCGCTTGTTCGACCTGGGTGGCGAGTTGGCGATGCCGGTGTATCAGGCACTCAATTCAGGTGAAGTCGAGCGCCTGGAGGCGGCAATCGATCGCTGGAATGAAGAGCTGGGGCCGCTGAAGAATTTCATTCTGCCCGGCGGCTCGGCGTTGATCGCACAAGCGCATATGTGCCGCAGCCTGGCCCGCAGTACCGAGCGACGTTGCCAGCATTTGAACGCCGTCGAACCGCTGACCGGGGTTGGCCTGGCGTATGTCAATCGGCTGTCGGACTTGCTGTTTGTTGCCGCTCGTTTGATCGCTAAACGTCAGGGTGTTGCCGAGATTCTTTGGGAGGCGGCGGCGAAGCCTGAGGTTTAGTCAGGGGGGCATGTGTCGCCTGTGACGCCGCAATCGCGAGCAAGCGGAACGCCGCCCGGCTGTTCCTACAGTACAGGTGATCGCGTACCCTAGATGTAGGAGCGAGCTTGCTCGCGATGAGGCCAGTGGCTACACCACAGAATCAAGCCTCAGGCCAGAACGCCCGAATCCCCGCTACGCCCTGCGCACCGCTTTCCCAGGCGCGTTGACGTTCGGCCAGGCCGACACCACCGAGCAAAAACACCGGCCTGTTGAAGCCTCTGATCAACTGTGCCGCCAGATCCCAACCCAACGGCTGCCCATCCGGGTGAGTCTGAGTAGGCTGAACCGGCGACAGCGTGACGAAGTCCACGCCCATCTGTTCAGCCAAGGCCAGCTCCTCGGCATTGTGGCAAGAAGCCGCCAGCCAGCGCGACGCGGGCAATGGTCGACCGGCGCTGGCGTACTTGCGCAATTGTGCCGACGTCACGTGCCAACCTGCGGACGGGAAGTCTCCCAGCCACTCGAACGGACCCTTGAGCATCAATTGCGCCTTGCCCGCACACAGACCCGCCGCATCCACCGCCAGGTCGCGGTACTGTGGGTCATAGCCGTTTGGCGCACGCAGCTGAATCAGTTTGATGCCACCGGCGATGGCTTTCTGTATGCCCCGTAGCAAGGCCGGGGTTTCCAGACCGTCAGGGGTGATCAAGTATTCCCCCGGCAAACGGGCCGCCGCGACAATCGGCTGGTTGGCAGCCGGAAACTCATAGCCC
Organism: Pseudomonas sp. GW821-FHT01E05; assembly: GCF_059422425.1. NCBI lineage: Bacteria > Pseudomonadati > Pseudomonadota > Gammaproteobacteria > Pseudomonadales > Pseudomonadaceae > Pseudomonas > Pseudomonas sp. GW821-FHT01E05. Next base: position 100,171 of record NZ_JBWKWW010000013.1, on the reverse strand, counting down.
GTCAACTCCCGGGCAGCCACCCAGGCCAAGGGTTGCCCCTCGGCGCCATGAGGTTCGCCGGTAAAGCTTGAGACTTCCCAGACATCCAGCAATACCTGCTTGTCCGGGTAGTCATGTTGCACTTTGATCAACGGTCGAGCCGCGCTGACCACAATGCCCAACTCTTCCTGCAGCTCGCGGGCAAGCGCCGTCTCCACCGCTTCGTCCGCCTCGACCTTGCCGCCGGGAAACTCCCAAAGGCCACCCTGATGCTGAGTGTCGGCACGTCGGGCGATGAGAATCTTGCCGTTGCTATCACGGATAACGGCCGCAGCCACATGTACTCGTTTCACCGTACTACTTCCTCTAAACCGGCCTTCTGCCAGGCCTTGAAGGCTGGCCATTGGTAAATCGTTTCGACATACGCCGCATCGACCGCCGGCAAGGCCACCCGATAGGTGCGCAAACGCACGGCAATCGGCGCAAAGAATGCGTCCGCCAGGCTGACCCGACCAAACAGGAAAGGCCCGGGCTCGGTAGCGGCCGCGCGGCATTCAGCCCACAGCGCCAGCATGCGTTCGATATCGGCCTGCGCTTCAGGTGGCATCGGCGACAGTGGAGCATCGTGGCTCAGGTCGAACGGCATATTGCCGCGCATCCCGAAGAAACCACTGTGCATTTGCGCGCAAGCGGATCGCGCCTGGGCACGGGCGGCGATGTCACGCGGCCACAAATCGACCTCTGGAAAGCGCTCGACCAGGTATTCGGCAATCGCCAGCGAATCGGCAATGGTGCCGTGCTCGGTTTTCAGTAGAGGGACTTTGCCGGTAGGCGAATGCTTGAGGAGCAACTGACGGGTGTCAGGCTGGTTCAGTTTGATCAGTTCTTCGGTGTAAGTAGTGCCGGTCAGTTCAAGCGCCAACGCACCACGCAAGGACCAGGAAGAATAGAGTTTGTCGCCGATGATCAGGTGGAAGCTCATGTTCAGACACCTTCAATGAGGAGAATCGCGGGACTCCCTTGTAGGAGCGAGCTTGCTCGCGATGGACTCAAGGGCGGCGTGTTTACTCAGAAAACACGCGTTATCGTTAACGTCCATCGCGAGCAAGCTCGCTCCTACAAGGGGAACGGGGTACTGGCGAAATCGTAATTACGTACGGTATTCGGCGTTGATTTTCACGTATTCGTGGGACAGGTCGGTGGTCCAGATCGTTTCACTGCAATCCCCGCGGCCCAGTTCGATGCGAATGGTGATCTCTTCCTGCTGCATTACCGCCGCGCCTTGCGCTTCGGTGTAAGTCGCTGCGCGCGCACCGTGGCTGGCGATGCAGACTGAACCCAGAAACACGTCGATCTTGCTCACGTCCAGATCCGGTACACCAGCACGGCCGACGGCGGCAAGAATACGACCCCAGTTCGGATCGGAAGCGAACAACGCGGTCTTGATCAGCGGCGAGTGAGCCACGGTGTAACCGACGTCCAGGCATTCCTGATGATTAGCGCCGCCGTTTACCTCAACCGTGACGAACTTGGTCGCGCCCTCGCCGTCACGGACGATGGCCTGAGCCACCTCCATGCAGACTTCGAACACCGCCTGCTTGAGTGCCGCGAACAGCGGACCGCTGGCCTCGGTAATTTGCGGCAGATCAGCCTTGCCAGTGGCAATCAGCATGCAGCAATCGTTGGTCGAAGTATCGCCATCGATAGTGATGCGGTTGAACGATTTGTTGGCGCCGTCCAGCAGCAGGTTCTGCAACACATCGCGGGAGACTTTAGCGTCGGTGGCGATGTAGCCGAGCATGGTCGCCATGTTCGGGCGAATCATCCCTGCGCCTTTGCTGATGCCGGTGACAGTGACAGTCACACCGTCGTGCTGAAACTGGCGGCTCGCACCCTTTGGCAGGGTGTCGGTGGTCATGATGCCGGTGGCGGCGGCGGCCCAGTTGTCCACGGACAAATCGTCGAGGGCGGCTTGCAGGGCGCCTTCGATCTTCTCGACCGGCAGCGGCTCGCCAATCACGCCTGTGGAATACGGCAATACCAGATTGGCGTCGACACCGGTCAATTCAGCCAGTTTGGCGCAGGTACGCGCGGCAGCGGCCAGTCCTGGCTCGCCAGTACCGGCGTTGGCATTACCGGTGTTGGTCAGCAAATAACGCACCGGACCTTGCACTCGCTGCTTGGCCAGGATCACCGGAGCGGCGCAAAAGGCGTTCAGGGTGAACACGCCCGCAACCGTGGAGCCTTCAGCGCAGCGCATGACCACAACATCCTTGCGCCCCGGGCGCTTGATGCCGGCCGAAGCAATACCGAGTTCAAAACCGGCAACCGGGTGCAACGTTGGCAAAGGACCAAGACCAACAGCCATGAAAGCGCTCCTCTAATGTGATGTCAGCACTGTCGTCACGAAGGACAGTGTTTCAAATGGAAAAACGCCGCGACGGCTGATGCCGGTCGCGGCGCGGGTATTTCAGTGTCTGGCGGAAATCTTAGTTGATCTGGCCGTGACAATGTTTGAACTTCTTGCCCGAACCGCAGTAGCACAGTTCGTTGCGACCCAGCTTCTGCTCATTGCGAACCGGCGCAGCGGCAAGGGCGACATCGAGATCAACGCCCTCATCCAATGCTTCCGGATGCTCCAGCCCAGGGGCTTGGGCGTGTTCGAACTGCATGCGTTGAGCCAGGGATTCGGCTTCCTGACGCAAACGAGCTTCTTCTTCGATTGGATCTTCGCGGCGAACCTGTACGTGGGACAACACACGAATGGAGTCGCGCTTGATCGAATCCAGCAGCTCGGAGAACAAGGTGAAGGACTCGCGCTTGTACTCCTGCTTCGGGTTCTTCTGTGCATAGCCGCGCAAGTGGATGCCGTGGCGCAGGTGATCCATGGTCGACAGGTGGTCTTTCCACAGGTCATCCAGCACGCGCAGAACGATTTGTTTCTCGAAGGTGCGCAGTGCTTCTGCACTCGCTTGCTCTTCTTTCTCGTTGTAAGCGGCCAGCAGTTCGGCCATCAGCTTCTCGCGCAGAGTCTCCTCGTAGAGGTGATCGTCTTCGTCGAGCCACTGCTGGATTGGCAGTTTCACACCGAAGTCACTCGACAGAGCGGCTTCAAGGCCGGCTACATCCCACTGCTCAGGCAGCGACTGCGGAGGAATGTGTGCGCTGACGGTAGCGTTGAGCACGTCCTGACGGAAGTCGGCGATGGTTTCACCGATGTTATCGGCGGCCAACAAACTGTTACGCATGTGATAGATCACTTTACGTTGTTCGTTGTTGACGTCATCGAACTCGAGCAGTTGTTTACGAATGTCGAAGTTGCGACCTTCTACCTTGCGCTGAGCCTTTTCGATAGCGTTGGTCACCATGCGGTGCTCGATTGCTTCGCCGGGCTGCATGCCCAGGGCTTTCATGAAGTTCTTCACCCGATCAGAGGCGAAGATGCGCATCAGGCTGTCTTCAAGCGACAGGTAGAAACGGCTGGAGCCAGCGTCACCCTGACGACCGGCACGACCACGCAACTGGTTGTCGATACGGCGCGATTCGTGACGCTCGGAAGCGATGACCTGCAAGCCGCCCGATTCGAGCACTTGCTGGTGACGTTTCTGCCAGTCAGCCTTGATCTGGGCGATCTGCTCAGGGGTCGGATCCTCAAGGGATGCTACTTCCACTTCCCAGTTACCGCCCAACAGGATGTCGGTACCACGACCGGCCATGTTGGTGGCGATGGTCAGTGCGCCCGGACGACCGGCCTGGGCGATGATTTCTGCTTCTTTTTCGTGGAACTTGGCGTTCAGAACCTTGTGTTCGATGCCTTCCTTCTGGAGCAGACTGGACATGTGCTCGGAAGTTTCAATGGTCGCAGTACCCACCAGCACGGGACGGCCCTGGGTCATGCATTCCTTGATGTCGGCAATGATAGCGGCGTATTTCTCGTCCGCAGTGAGGAACACCAGGTCGTTGTAGTCTTTACGCGCCAGCGGTTTGTTCGGTGGAATGACCATTACCGCCAGACCGTAGATCTGGTGGAATTCGAACGCTTCGGTGTCGGCCGTACCGGTCATGCCGGACAGTTTGTTGTACAGACGGAAGTAGTTCTGGAAGGTGGTCGAAGCCAGGGTCTGGCTTTCGGCCTGGATGTTCAGGCCTTCTTTGGCTTCGATGGCCTGGTGCAGACCTTCCGAGAGACGACGTCCCGGCATGGTACGACCGGTGTGTTCGTCGACCAGCACAACCTGACCGTCCTGAACGATGTATTCGATGTTGCGGTGGAACAGCTTGTGCGCACGCAGACCGGCATAAACGTGGGTCAGCAGGCCCAGGTTATGTGCCGAATACAGGCTCTCGCCCTCGGCCAGCAAACCAATGCGGGTCAGCATCTCTTCGATGAACTGGTGACCGGCTTCGTTCAGCTCGACCTGGCGGGTCTTCTCGTCGATGGTGTAGTGGCCAGCCTTGGTGACTTCGCCTTCCACTTCTTCGACATGCAGCTCCAGGAGCGGGATCAGCTTGTTGATCTCGATATAGAGCCTGGAGCTGTCTTCGGCCTGACCGGAAATGATCAGCGGGGTACGGGCTTCGTCGATCAGGATCGAGTCGACTTCGTCGATTACCGCAAAATTGAGCTCACGCTGGAATTTTTCTTCCATGCTGAAAGCCATGTTGTCGCGCAGGTAGTCGAAACCGAATTCGTTGTTAGTGCCGTAGGTGATGTCGGCAGCATAGGCAGCACGCTTCTCTTCCGGCGGCTGGAACGGCGTCACCACACCGACCGTCATGCCGAGGAATTCATAGAGCGGACGCATCCAGTTGGCGTCACGACGAGCCAGGTAGTCGTTCACGGTTACAACGTGCACGCCCTTGCCGGACAGCGCGTTCAGGTAAACGCCGAGTGTCGCCACCAGGGTCTTGCCTTCACCGGTACGCATTTCTGCGATCTGGCCTTCATGCAAGGTCATGCCGCCGATCAACTGCACATCGAAGTGGCGCATGCCCATGACACGCTTACCGGCTTCACGGGCAACCGCAAAGGCTTCAGGGAGGAGCTTGTCGAGGGTCTCGCCTTTGGCTATGCGGGCCTTGAACTCTTCGGTCTTGGCGCGCAATTGCTCGTCCGAAAGGGCCACCATTTGCTCTTCGAAGGCATTGACGATCTGTACCGTCTTGAGCATGCGTTTGACTTCGCGCTCGTTCTTGCTTCCAAAAAGTTTCTTTAACAAAGGCGCAAACATATCGACAGGTTCTTCCACACATAGGGATGGAGGGCGGCCCCGTGAGTCGCCCGTGCAGCCCTTATGGCCGCATGCGAACGAGTATTCTACCCGGAAACGATTGTGAGGAAAGTGGCGTTATTCCACGATGCTGGCACAGCGCTGTGACGGGGCTCACTTTAAATAGGGGCTTTTTGCTGAACTTCAACCCAATCGCGGTAGAAGTTACTCGTTGATTTAATGGGTAAACCAGCTGTAAAGCAATGGGGGACAAGCGCGTCCGGCACTTTCTGCTACCATGGCGGTTCTGTTACTTCAGGTGTCTGATCATGGCTTTTCGCCCTCTTACGGCCAGAGCACCCGCCGTCCTGCTTCGCGAAGCCAAGCCTTTAAAAGCGATATTCAGCCACGCTCAACGTTTAGCGCATTTACAGCGTTTGCTTGAAAGCCAGCTGCAACCCGCCGCTCGTGAACACTGCCATGTGGCTTCCTGGCGTGAAGGCAGTTTGTTGCTGATCGTCACCGACGGTCACTGGGCGACCCGGCTGCGCTATCAGCAAAAACGCCTGCAGCGTCAGTTACAGGTATTCGACGAATTCTCCAGCCTGACGCGCATTCTGTTCAAGGTTCAACCCCCCACTGTGCAACAAGGCGCAGCCGGCCACACCATGGACTTGTCGACAAACGCCGCCGAGACCATTCAGGCCACCGCCGACGGTATCAGCGACCCCAACCTGCGCGCCGCTCTGGAGCGTCTGGCCAGCCACGCCAAACCACGGACCAATTGCCGGTCCAACTGATTGGCTGCCTGACGCATGGCCGACTTCAACATTTGTCCGCCCGCCGTCCCCGGAAACTCACCGGCCTTGTCAGTGAAGCCCGGTTCTTCAGCCGCCTTGCCCGACGCGGCATCGGGCTCTGGCACCAGCCCTTTGCGGCTCATCAGCACTTGATAGCGCCGATTCACGATCGATCGGTTTGTCATAACGTCCGACCAACGGTGAGCCGGCGATCAGGGCGGCACGCTCGGCGTCACTCAAAGGCCCGATTCGCGATTGCGGCGCAGCCACCAGAACACGCTGGACCATCGCAGTCACCCAAACCAAACCGCACAAATCGCCTTTGATGTCGGCGGCAAACACTGCAACGCCGGCATCGCTGAAGGCTTGCGCCAGACGTTGCAGGGTCACGGTTTTCCCGTACCGGTAGCTCCGGCCACCAGCCCGTGACGGTTGGCCAGACGCATGGCCTGAGCAATTGGTTGTCCCTCAAGATCGGCACCGATAACGAGTTGCAGTGAGCCAGGCATTTTGTCACCCGTGGTTAATCTTTAGCCCTGCACGGTCGATATAGAAAAGCGAGAGACAAGAGAAGACTGAAAATAAGGTCCGATAATTCCCTAAGGAGGGATGGAAATATCAGCTTACTTTCAACATTGCCCATTTTGCGCGCTTTCATAGCCGCTCGCCCTGGACATTAAGACCTTAGCGGACACCACAAGTCATGAACAAAAATCTGCGCTTCAGCCATAAAATACTGCTTGCCGCCGCCCTGATCGTTATTGCCGCCTTCGCCTCCTTCACGCTGTACAACGACTATTTGCAGCGTAGTGCGATTCGCCAGGACCTGGAAAATTACCTGCAGGAAATGGGCACCGTCACAGCGAAGAATATCCAGACCTGGCTCGCCGGCCGCAGTTTGTTGATCGAAAACCTTTCACAGTCCGTTGCGCTCAACCCGGACATGGGTAACGTCGCCAATCTGCTTGAACAGAAGGCAGTAACCTCCAGTTTCATGGGCGCCTATCTAGGGAACAAGGACGGCACCTTCCTCATTCGCCCGGACAGCAAAATGCCGGACGGCTACGACCCGCGCGCCCGTCCCTGGTACAAGAGCGCAGAGAGCAGCAGTGGCTCGGCGTTGACCGAACCTTACATCGATCTGGCTTCCGGCCAGTTAGTGATTTCCATCGTCAACAGCGTGCTCAAGGGCGGCCAGAACGTCGGCGTGGTTGGCGGCGATCTGAGCTTGCAGGTGATTGCCGATAGCATCAACGCACTGGATTTCGGCGGTATGGGGTATGCATTTCTGGTAAGTGCCGACGGCAAAATTCTCGTGCACCCGGATAAGGCCTTGGTGATGAAGACGCTCAAGGACGTCTACCCGCAAGACACTCCGCGCCTGAGCAAAGACCTGAGCGAAATTGAGGTCAATGGTAAAACCCGCATCGTCACTTTTACCCAGATCAAGGGACTGTCCTCGGTCAACTGGTACATCGGTCTGTCCGTCGACAAGGACAAAGCCTTCGCGAAGCTCAGCAATTTCCGCACCTCGGCAATCGTTGCCACTATTATTGCCGTGGCCATCATCATCGCCCTGCTCGGCATGCTGATTCGCATCCTGATCCAGCCACTGCACACAATGACCCGCGCGATGCAGGACATTGCCGAAGGTGAAGGCGACCTGACCAAGCGCCTGACCATCCAGACGCAGGACGAGTTCGGCATCCTCGGCACCGCATTCAACCGCTTCGTCGAGCGGATTCACACCTCGATTCGAGAAGTCGCCTCCGCCACCGGCCAGGTCAACGAAGTGGCCTTGCGGGTGGTCAGCGCTTCCAACTCGTCGATGTTCAACTCCGACCAGCAGGCTTCGCGTACCAGCAGCGTTGCCGCGGCGATCAACCAGCTCGGCGCTGCCGCCCAGGAAATCGCCCAGAACGCCGCCCTCGCCTCGCAGCATTCCAGCGATGCACGCAGCCTGGCCGAGGACGGTCAGCAAGTGGTCGACAGAAGCATCAAGGCGATGAATCAGTTGTCCAACATGCTGAGCGCTTCGAGCACCAACATCGAGTCCCTCAATAGCAAGACGGTGAACATCGGGCAGATTCTCGAGGTGATCACCAGCATTTCCCAACAGACCAATCTGCTGGCGCTCAACGCAGCCATCGAAGCGGCTCGGGCCGGTGAAGCCGGGCGTGGTTTCGCGGTGGTCGCCGATGAGGTGCGCAACCTGGCTCATCGCACCCAGGAGTCTGCGCAACAGGTACAGACCATGATCGAAGAACTGCAGGTCGGGGCCCGTGAGTCGGTAAGCACCATGGGCGAAAGCCAGCGCCACAGCCACGACAGCGTGGAAATCGCCAACCTCGCCGGCGAGCGCCTGAACAGCGTGACCCAGCGCATCGGCGAGATCGACGGCATGAACCAGTCAGTAGCCACCGCCACCGAGGAACAGACCGCCGTGGTCGAATCGATCAACGTCGATATCACCGAGATCAATACCCTCAACCAGGAAGGCGTGGAAAACCTGCAATCGACCTTGCGCGCGTGCTCCGACCTGGAGCAGCAAGCGGCGCGCTTGAAGCAGTTGGTGGGCAGCTTCCGGATCTAGCGGTCTCCTGGGCCTCATCGCGGGCAAGCCTCGCTCCTACAGAGGTATGCTCTCACCTGTAGGAGCGAGGCTTGCCCGCGATGAACGATAACGCGGTGTACCAGCAATTCCGTGTCGCTGGTTTCGCGGGCAGCCTCGCTCCTACAGGTGGGCTGTGTATTGCGCACATCCCGCACCGAACATCTATCCTTCATAAAGGTCAACCCTAAAGGGAACACCGGATAGGAGGGATGCTCATCGTGCATATCGCTGACATAACCATGTTCTACGCCCCTGCCAGCGGTGGCGTGCGCACTTATCTGGATGCCAAACACCGTCGCCTGGGACGTCAGCCAGGTATCCGTCACAGCTTGCTGATCCCCGGGGCGTATCTGAGTGAGCAGGACGGTATTTACACAGTCCCGGCTCCCGCCGTGCCCTTCGGTAAAGGCTACCGTTTCCCTTGGCGTCTGACGCCCTGGCGCAATGCTCTGCGCGACCTGCAACCGGACTTGATTGAAGTCGGCGATCCTTACCTCACCGCCTGGGCCGCCCTGGACGCTCGCCGTCAACTGGACGTGCCGGTGATCGGCTTTTATCACTCGGACCTGCCACTGCTGGCGAGCAACCGCATGGGCAACTGGTGCACACCGAATGTCGAAGCGTATATCCGTAAGCTGTATGGCAATTTCGATCGGGTATTGGCACCCAGCCAGGTCATGGCTGACAAGCTGATCGGTCTTGGGGTGAAAAACGTTTTTGTGCAGCATTTGGGTGTGGACCTGCAAACCTTCCACCCGAGCGCTCGAGACCCGTCTTTACGCGCCGAACTGGGCATTGCCGAAAGCACCCGCCTGCTGATCTTCGCCGGGCGTGGCTCCAAGGAAAAGAATCTGCCGGTTCTGCTCAGTTGCATGAAACACCTTGGCAACCACTATCACCTGCTGCTGGTAGGCTCCTCCATGCCGGCCGCGGTGCCGAATAACGTCACGGTAGTCGGTGAGTTCTACCCCGCACAACAGCTTGCCAGGCTGTTGGCCAGTTCTGATGCGCTGCTCCACGCCGGCGACCAGGAAACCTTCGGTCTGGTGATCCTCGAAGCCATGGCCAGTGGAATACCGGTTGTCGCCGTGGCTGCCGGTGCGCTCAAAGAGATCGTCACACCCGTCTGCGGTCTGCTCTGCACACCGGACGACCCGCTGGCGATGGCCAATGCCGTGCGTGAACTGTTCACTTTCGGCAGCGCCACAATCGGCCGGCAAGCCCGACGCCATGTCGAACAGCATTATGCCTGGGACGCAGTGGTGAGCAGCCTGTTGGGGCACTATCGCGCCGTGCTCGGCAACCAGCAGCCGCTGCGGGCCCATGGTTGAGCCCATGAGCTCCCCCAGTGTGTTACTGGTCCTGCATGACGTTGCGCCACAAACCTGGGCGGACTATCAGCCGTTTGTCGAAGCGGTGGATGCACTGGGTAATGTGCCCATGACCTGGTTGGTGGTGCCCGACTTCCACAAGCACAATGCGCTGGACGCCCATCCGGGATTTCGTTCCCTGCTGACCCGCCGCATAGCCCTGGGCGATGAGCTGGCGCTGCACGGCTATTTTCATTGCGACGACAGCCCCATTCCAGTGAATCCACGGGATTGGTTCATGCGGCGGATTTATACCCATGAGGGCGAATTCTACGCACTGTCGCAAAACGCTGCCCTCGACCGCTTGCACGCCGGGATCGAACTGTTCCAGCGCTATCACTGGCCACTGGAAGGTTTTGTCGCGCCGGCCTGGCTGATGAGCCAGGGTACGCGCCAGGCGCTACGCCAACTGCCGCTGCACTACACCAGCGATCCACAGCATCTTTATCGTTTGCCGGACTTCACTTCAGTCGATGCACCGGGGCTGGTCTGGAGTTCGCGCAGTGCCTGGCGCCGTGGTCTGTCGAAGATACTCAACGATCAACGCGAACAGCGTTGGCGGCAAGCAACGGTTATGCGCCTCGGCTTGCACCCGGTGGACATGCGCCACGGGTACTCGCGAAACTATTGGCTACAAACCCTCAAGCGCTTGCTGGCTGACGGTCGCGTGCCGATGACCAAGGCCAACTGGCTGGCAGCTCAAACCACGACTGCCAGGTATGCCGCATGAGGAGGGCAATCTGGCTGGCCGTCGCCTTATTGCTGGCCATGCTGGTCCCCTTCTTGCTGGGCGGTAGCGATATGTGGCTGCGAGTGCAGCGTTTCCCGCTCGCGCTGTTACTGACGATGCCGGGCATGATTGTGCTGTGCTGGGTACTGAATTCGGTGCGCCTGCGCTTGTTGCTGGGTGAGCAGCGCGGCCAGATCGGACGCCTGAAAAGTCTCGGGGTGGTGATGTCCACCGAGTTCGCCATGTGCGCGACGCCCGGAGGCAGTGGCGGCCCATTGACGTTGATGGCTCTACTGGCGCGCAACGGCGTGCGCCCAGCCCATGGCAGTGCCGTGTTTGCCATGGATCAACTGAGTGATTTGCTGTTCTTTCTGTGCGCATTGAGCGCCATTCTGATTTACGCGCTGTTCCAGCATTTGAGTCAAAACCTCGAATGGATGCTGACCCTGAGCGCCATCTCGATGTTTGGCGGGCTGTGCAGCGGCGTGATCCTGGCGCGCTACCACCGCTTGCTGATTCGCCTCAGCGGTCGGCTGCTCAAACGCATGAACGTCAAAGCCCTTACCCGACGTCGATGGGCACGCAAGCTGCTCCACTTTCTGGTGGCCTTCACCGCCACCCTCAAATTGCCGTGGCAAACACTGGCCCGTGTGTTTGCCCTGACCTGCCTGCATTGGGCCTTACGCTACAGCGTGTTGTATCTGGCCTTGCGTGGTCTGGGCGTGGATGTGCAGTGGGCCTGGAGCTTTCTGGTCCAGATGCTTTCACTCAGCGCCGGGCAATTGAGCCTGCTTCCCGGCGGTGCAGGTGCGGCCGAGATCACTTCGGCAGCGCTGTTGGCGCCGATGGTGGGCAAGTCAACTGCGGCAGCAGCGATTCTGATCTGGCGGGCCGTGACCTACTACTTCTATCTATTGGCAGGCGGGCCGGTATTCCTGCTGATGGTCGGGCGACCGTTGTTGCACAAGCTGATGAAACTCAAACAGGCTTAGAGGCGGGTTCCCTCGCCGGTTCATCCTGTAATTGCTCCCACAACTCGGCGGCGCCGGGAAAGTCAGTGCCGTCCTGCGGACTCAGATCATCCGGGTCATAGCGGCTCAAGCAACCCTCACCTACCATCGCCGGAGCTTTGGACGTTGCTTTATCCAGTGGATCAGCCATGTTCATGTCCTCCAGGCACAACCGGGTGCATTCGGATCATTCCCACGTCCAACCGTCTGCGTGGGAATTCATCCTGTGACGCTCTGCGTCAACTCTCGATAGCGGACGCGGAGCGTCCATGGCGGCATTCCCACGCAGAGCGTGGGAACGATCATCAGAACACCACGGTTTTGTTGCCGTGTACCAGTACCCGATCTTCCAGGTGATAGCGCAGGCCGCGGGCCAGCACCATCTTCTCGACGTCACGGCCGAAACGCACCATGTCTTCGATGCTGTCGCTATGGCTGACACGTACCACGTCCTGCTCGATGATCGGGCCGGCATCCAGCTCTTCGGTCACATAGTGGCAGGTTGCGCCAATCAGCTTCACGCCGCGCATGGAAGCTTGGTGATACGGCTTGGCGCCGACAAAGGACGGCAGGAAACTGTGGTGAATATTGATGACCTTGTGGGCATATTCACGGCACAACTCGGGTGGCAGGATCTGCATGTAACGGGCAAGTACCACGACTTCAGCGTCGTGCTGTTTGACCAGGCGCGAGACCTCGGCAAACGCCGGCTCTTTGTCCTGCGGATTCACCGGCACGTGGTAATAAGGAATACCGTGCCACTCGACCATGCTGCGCAGGTCGTTGTGGTTGGAAATAACGCAGGAAATTTCGCAGTCCAGCTCGTCGCTGTGCCAACGGTGCAGAAGGTCCGCCAGACAATGGGACTCACGGCTGGCCATCAGCACCACACGCTTCTTCTGTTCAGTATCCGTGATGCGCCAGACCATCGAGAACTCTTCGGCAATCGGCGCAAACGCCTCGCGAAAAGCCTCAAGCCCGAAGGGCAGCGAATCGGCACGAATCTCGTGACGCATAAAGAACCAACCACTGAGATTATCCGAGTGATGGCTCGCTTCGGTGATCCAGCCGTTGTGGGATGCCAGAAAGTTACTGACTTTAGCAACGATGCCGACGCGGTCCGGGCAAGCAATCACCAGCCGAAAAGTGCGCATGAGGGGGAAACTCCAGAACTTCGCAAAGGCGGTCATTCTAGCCATTGCGCGGTAAAACTGCAGTATTCCTGACGTTTTGATCGATCGGCTCGTCAGACCCGGACTGCCGTTACGCCCCCCCTTTGCTGCGTTCAAAACCCGCGAGGTCTTTTCCTAAAATTGCGCAAGGCTTCTATTGTGAGCATCTGTGACAACGCAATCACCGCATTTAACTGATTCCGAGAGTTTTTCGCTAACCACTCTAATTAAATTAAGTAAAACCCCGCATAAATGTTTACTTGCCGAAACTGCCTGCCTATCATTAAGACACTGTAACCTTGTCATCCAGTGCCCAACATAGGTAGTCCTCATGTCCTTGATCAACGAATACCGCGCCACCGAAGAAGCTATCAAAGAGCTGCAAGCCCGTTTGAAGAATCTGTCCCAAGACGACAAACTGCAAACCGAGCTGGAATTCGAAGGCAAACTGCGCACCCTGATGGGCGAATATTCAAAATCCCTGCGCGACATCATTGCGCTGCTGGATCCAGAATCCAAAACCAGCAAAGCTCCACGTGGTGCTGTGAAAACTACCGGCACCAAACGTGCTCGCAAGGTTAAACAATACAAAAACCCGCACAATGGCGAAGTCATTGAAACCAAAGGTGGCAACCACAAGACTCTGAAAGAGTGGAAAGCCAAGTGGGGCGGTGATGTGGTTGAAGGCTGGGCTACCCTGCTGGGCTAAGTGAAACACCCGTCGCGGACCACTTTGCGACCTGAAAAAAACGCCAGCTAGCTGGCGTTTTTTTATACCCGAGGTTCAGACAAGTGAACTCACTGATTTCAAAGACTCAACCGCTTGCGTAACGATTGAGCATAATCGTGCCACTCATTGAGCACTTGGCGCTGAACCGATGTAGCACTTGCCAATAACTCGACGGTAGCCTCATTAAAAGCGTTCAGCGTATTGGGCGCACCCCATTCAGACGCTGACAAACGTTGCTGACAGAATAATCGCCAGCGCTCTTGTTCCTGACCACTCAAGGTGCCTGGAAAGTTACGGGCGCGGTAGCGAAATAGTAATTCCGGCAAGCGCTCATCATCGAACGGCCATTGCTCTTGCGCTAATTGAGCAGGGTCGGCAGTCCTGACTTGCTCACATAAACGGCGATCCCTGTCACCAATAAAGCCATCGTATAACTGTTGCTCAGGGTCCAGGCCAGGGACAAAGTCCTCGCTGGAATAAATAGCCTGGACTTTATCTCGCCAAACTTCTTGTGCGTCAGTTAGCCGCAGCGCTCTGGCCTGATACTCAGCCACATCCAATTGCAGGCGCTGCCGATCTTCGGCCCGCAGTACCGATAACGGTGCCACCACCGGGCAACGGTTGATATGAATCAGTTTGAGCGGTACGGGCAACTCGCCTTCCGCCAGATCGTCGTGGCGTGTATACAGCCGCTGACGCAAGGTTTCGACGTCCGGATCCATCAACCCCTGTGGATCGAGGTGCAGATCGCAAACGATCAAGGCATTACGATTACGCGGATGCCAGGCCAGCGGCAGAACCACGCCAATGTAATGCCGGGCAGCGGAAAACCGCCCCGAGATATGCACCATCGGCTGCAACAGCTTTATCTGGTCCATGACCCGTTGCTTGCTGCGCAACTGGAACAACCAGTCATACAACTTCGGCTGCTTGTCGCGAATCAACCGCGCCAGGGCAATCGTCGCCCGTACATCGGACAATGCATCGTGAGCCTGACCATGGTCGATGCCGTTGGCAGCCGTCAGACGCTCAAGTTTCAGCGTGACACGGCCTTCCTCCTCAGGCCAGACAATGCCTTGCGGGCGCAGCGCATAGGCGGTGCGAACCACATCGATCAGATCCCAGCGACTGTTACCGCCCTGCCACTCGCGGGCATATGGGTCGAAAAAATTCCGGTACAGGCTGTAGCGAGTCACTTCATCGTCGAAACGCAGCGTGTTGTAGCCAGCACCACAGGTACCGGGCGCCGCCAATTGCGCGTGGACCCGGGTCATGAAGTCGGCTTCGCTCAGGCCCTGCTCAGCCAGTCGGCTCGGGGTAATGCCGGTAATCATGCTGGCCGCCGGATGCGGCAGGATATCGTCGCTTGGCTGGCAGTAGAGATTGACCGGTTCACCTATCTCATTGAGCTCGGCATCGGTACGGATCCCTGCCACTTGCAACGGGCGGTCGCAGCGCGGGTTGATGCCGGTGGTTTCATAGTCGTACCAGAAGATGGAGGTCACGGGCTATTCCTGATCTAAAGACCGGCAAAGTCTAGGCGTTCACAGGCTGGCCCGACCAGCGATGTCTGCATTCAATCGTTAGCAGCTACATTGTCTGTCATACCGGGTTATGTCGTTTGCCCCTCGCAAACGCGACTACACAACCTTGCGCCACTGCCTACACATCCGCCAGAATCGCCCCGCTTGTGCGCCTTGCCCCACGCCACTAAGGTTCTCCTGTCGCTGCCCATCAGCGATCGGGTTTAGTAGCCCGTGGTTAATTAGGCAAGTTGCATTAGCTTCACTCAGTCAGGCTTCCCTATCGCCTGCACTTGATGGTGGCTGTGCGCAGGGCGCCCTCGGGCGCGCCGGCTTTGCTTGGTTCCCCGGTCTACTAACCTGCGTACAGCCGCCACCCCTTCGTTTAGTAGCGAGGCGGTGGCAGCCCCACTCAAGGAACCAACCGATGTTCAAAGTAACCCCCAATCCACCCGAAACCCCAAACGTTTCGCCCTACGAAGCCCTCGATTCGAAAAATCTCCACCAAGCCGCGCACCGGGCCCTCGATCACTATCTGACCCCGCCGCTATCAGGCAAACCGCGTTCCAGCGACGAGCGTCCGCCCCAGTTCTTCACTGTCGCCCCGGACATCAACCCCGAAGCCTTGATCGCCCACACCTACGAAACCTTCTGCTCGGCCAGTACCCTGACCCTGGATTTGTCCGATGACCTGGAAGGCAAACACCGCAACCTCGCCCTGGCGATTTATAGCCTGATGGAGTTGGGGTTGTTGTTGGTCGAAAAAGCACTGGATCGCGAGCATTCGGTGAAGGTGTAGGCAAGTAGAGCGAGCGCCCCCGCGTCAATCGCAGGCGCGCCGGAATTGAAGGGGCTTGATCGCGTAGCAGCTGCCGCCAGGCTGCGTTCGGCTGTGTAGCGGCCGTGATCCAGGCGATTCAATCCATGCTCAGGATTGCGTTACGGCAATTGCGTCTGCTGCGCAGCCAAACGCAGCCTTCGGCAGCTGCTACGGGATCAGCGCTACGTCCTTTATCGAGCCCTTACGCCGAAGCCGACAACGAATGGAAGCTGAAATACTGCGTCAAGGCGCTGACCAGTTGTCTGTATTCAGCCGGGGCCTGGAGTACGACAAACCCGGCATCGTAGTGATGCGGGGTTGCGTCTTCATGGCACCACAGGCAACAGGCTGTGACATCGATCACCTGCAGGCAGCCGTCGCTGGCCGGGATCTTCAGACGCAGTTCGAAGTCGGCGCCGATCATCATCGGTAACTGGCTGATGAGCATCAGCCCGTCCTCGGAAACGTTGCCCAGATAACCAATCAGTTTGTCAGTGACGCTATTGAACACCCTTAAAAAATACGGCAGTTGATGCCGCTCGATCCGGCGGTCGGTGAACATGCTGAGTATCGCTATAGAAAGGTCATTAAGCATGACCGCACTACTGCTTCGGATTGCTAACCCTGTCTATCCGATAGGGTAGCTGAACGCTCGCCGCCGGCCAGGTGTTCAGATGACAAACATCATGACTACGTGGCCGGACTCACCTGCGCGGCGCTATGGCTTGGGTAATGACCCAGCTGCTGCAAGGTTTCAAGCCGTGCACGGGCGCGGAATGCGTACTCACTGTACGGGTACTGAGTAATGATGAACTGGTAGGTCTGCGCGGCATCGACAAACAGTTTCTGACGCTCAAGGCATTGCCCGCGCAACATCGACACTTCGGGCTGCACATAGCGCCGTGAGCGGCTCTCGCGGTCGACCTTGGACAGCTCGAGCATTACGCTCTCGCAATTACCGCGATCATAATCGCGATAGGCATTGTCCAGGTGGTGGTCCATCGACCAACGGGTGCAGCCGACAACACTGAGGGCCAGAGCGGCAATGAGTACGAATCGCATGGGGGTTCTCCTGTCTTGAGCAGTGTATCGACCCACACCCGAAAATCTTCAGGAATGTTCGTTCAACAAACAACCGAATAAGTAGTGCAAACGAACAATGACTACAACTTCGGAGCATAGTAGCCTCTCGTTGCGCTTGAACTCAGGAGTCTCTGCATGTCCGTACGTCGTACTAAAATCGTCGCTACCCTTGGCCCTGCCAGCAACTCGCCGGAAGTTCTCGAACAGCTGATTCTGGCTGGCCTGGACGTCGCCCGGCTGAACTTCTCCCACGGAACCCCCGACGAGCATAAAGCTCGCGCCAAGCTGGTGCGCTCCATCGCCGCCAAGCACGGCCGTTTCGTCGCGCTACTGGGTGACCTGCAAGGTCCGAAAATCCGTATCGCCAAATTCGCCAACAAGCGCATCGAGCTGAAAGTCGGTGACACGTTCACCTTCTCCACCAGCCATCCGCTGACCGAAGGCACCCAGGAAGTCGTCGGTATCGACTACCCGGACCTGGTCAAGGATTGCGGCGTCGGCGACGAACTGCTGCTCGACGATGGCCGTGTGGTCATGCGTGTCGACACCGCGACCGTTGATGCGCTGCATTGCACCGTGTTGATCGGCGGCCCACTGTCGGACCACAAAGGCATCAACCGTCGTGGCGGTGGCCTGACGGCTCCAGCCCTGACCGAGAAAGACAAGGCCGACATCAAGCTCGCCGCGGAAATGGAAGTCGATTACCTGGCGGTATCCTTCCCACGCGACGCAGCCGACATGAAATACGCTCGCCAACTGCGCGACGAAGCCGGCGGTACTGCCTGGCTGGTGGCGAAGATCGAGCGTGCTGAAGCCGTGGCCGACGACGAAACCCTCGACGGCCTGATCAGCGCCAGCGATGCGGTGATGGTTGCCCGTGGCGACCTCGGCGTGGAAATCGGTGACGCAGAGCTGGTGGGCATTCAGAAGAAGATCATCCTGCACGCACGCCGCCACAACAAAGCGGTAATCGTTGCGACCCAGATGATGGAGTCGATGATCCAGAACCCGATGCCGACCCGCGCAGAAGTGTCCGACGTAGCCAACGCCGTGCTCGACTACACCGACGCGGTGATGCTCTCGGCCGAAAGTGCCGCCGGCGCTTACCCGCTCGAAGCGGTCCAGGCCATGGCACGGATTTGCATCGGCGCTGAAAAGCACCCGACCAGCAAAACCTCCAGCCACCGCATCGGCAAAGTGTTCGAAAGCTGCGATCAGAGTATCGCCCTGGCAGCCATGTACACGGCCAACCACTTCCCGGGCGTGAAAGCGATCATCGCTTTGACCGAGAGTGGCTACACGCCGCTGATCATGTCGCGGATCCGCTCGTCCATCCCGATCTACGCGTTCTCCCCACACCGCGAAACCCAGGCCCGTGCGGCCATGTTCCGTGGCGTCTACACCGTACCGTTCGACCCGGCATCGCTGCCGCCTGAGCAAGTCAGCCAGGCCGCGATCGACGAGTTGCTCAAACTCGGAGTGGTCGAGAAAGGCGACTGGGTGATCCTGACCAAAGGCGACAGCTACCACACCACCGGTGGCACCAACGGCATGAAGATCCTGCACGTCGGCGACCCGATGGTCTGAGACTCAGACCGCTGAAAACAAAAAGCCCCGCAGTGCAGACTCCGGGGCTTTTTTGGTTTTGGGTGTCTGATCGAAATGACAATCAGCGCTCAACCACGGGGCACGAACACATCGGCCAGTAGTTGATTGCGCGGTAGCCCCGCCAGGTACAGGCGCCGGGAAAAGGCGTCGACGCTGTCAGGGCTCCCGCAGACCAAGGCCACGGTTTGCCGGGAAACCAGCCGCAGTTGCGCCAGAGCCGCAGGCAGCTCAGCCGCTGTCAGCAACTCGATCGTAAGGTTGGGATGGTTTGCAGCCAGTGCGGCCAATGGCTTGGCCAAATAATGCTCGCTGGCGTCATGGGCCAGGTGAATAAGGCGGATGGCACCCTGATGATCCTGACGCAAGGCCTCACGCAGCACACCGAACAACGGCCCAAGACCGGTGCCTGCCGCCAGCAGCCAAAGGGGCCGGCTTTGCCAGTCCGGGTCGTACTGCAAGGCACCACCGCGCAACTCGCCGAGGCGCAACGGCTCACCGATCCTGAGTTGGCGGGCCGCGTCACTGAACTCACCGCTGTGCCGGCAATCCAGGTGGAACTCGAGGAAACGATCTTCCTGCGGAAGGCTGGCCAGCGAATACGGCCGCGCCACATTGCCGGCAGTCCACAACACCATATGCTGCCCGGCCCGGTAGCGCAAAGGTCGCTCGGGTTTCAAACGCAGGCGCAGTACCGTCATGGACAACCAATCGATACCCACCACCTCAGCCGGCAAGCCATCACGCGCCGGGTCGAAGGTTTCGATCTGCAAATCCTCGACGACCTGACACTGGCAGGCCAGTCGCCAGCCACGCTGACGCTGGTCATCGGTCAATGCATCGGGTCGGTTGTCGCTGGGCTGGCCTTGAACGCAATGCACCAGGCACGCGTGACAGCTACCGGCGCGACAGCTGTATGGGACACGGACACCGGCCTGGTTCAGAGCGTCAAGCAGGTTGCTCCCCGCCTCCACCGACCACTGTCGCTCACCTACCCGTAACTCAGGCATCGATGTTTTCCCAGGCAGCAGCGCAGCGATTGCGGCCGTCGCGCTTGGCGCGATAAAGCGCCTGATCCGCACTCTGCAGGGCATCATCCAGATCATCGCCCAGTTCAAGCAGGGTCATCCCCGCCGACAGGCTCAGGCCGTGCACACTCAGACCAACCAACTCGACATCGGTGAAGGCGATGCGCAGACGCTCACAGCAAGAGGTCAGGCGTTCGGCATCACAATCGGGCAACAACACGACAAACTCCTCACCACCATAACGGGCCAGTACATCTCCATCGCGCAGGCAGGCCGTGGCGACGGCGGCAAATGCCTGCAACACCTGATCACCCGCTGCATGCCCGTGAACATCATTGATTCGTTTGAAATGATCCAGGTCGATCAATGCCAGGCCGTGGATCACGTCGGCTTCCATGTTATGCAACTCGCGGGTAGCCAGGCGCAGAAAATGCCGGCGGTTGAACAGGCCGGTGAGTTCGTCGGTGGCCACCAGGTCTTCGAGCTGACGCATCATCCCGCGCAGGGTGTCCTGGTGGGCCTGCAACGCGAAGCGACGTTGGCGCATGCGCTGGCGGGATGCCTGGACGTAGCTGGCATAAAGCGTGAGCCACACCAGAACGATAAACAATATGCAGACTTGCAGTGCCGCCAGCGGGGGATCGGCCAATTCGAAGTGGTAGCCTTCCCAGAGATTGATCCCGGCAAAACTGAAAAAAACCAGCGCCGCACAGCGCACGAACACCCGGCGTGGCAAATGAAACAGACCGAACAACAGGATCAGCACGTAGAACACCAGGAACGCGCCGCGAGCCATGTCGAGCTGGGTAATGAACCAGGTTTGCCAGACCAGGCCCAGCACTATTTGCACCTCAGTCAGGCTGGGGTCGGCAAAGCACAGGTTTCGTTCGCTGAGAAATACCCCGAGCAAGGCAGCTTGACTGAGTACCAACAGCGCCGTGGCAATCACTGCGCCGCTCACCGGGGCGCGGTAGTGACCACTGAGAATGGCCAGCCAAAGCAGCAGCAATGCCAGCCCATAGGTACCCGCCGCCAGGGTAAAGCGCTTGAGCAACAGACTCTGTATGGCTTTATGGGTCAATCTTTGACTCACCGTGCGAAAGGAGGCTGAACCGGGTTTCCTACCCTACAGGCCACGTGCCACTTTAGTGTCGTGGTTGAAAAATGACTATTCAAATTTTGGATGGCCGGTCGAACACAGGTATTTCTTCATCACAGGTATCCCTTCATCACAGGTATCCCTCTATTACAGGGATATCCTTAGCATAGGCATTCCTTGCCACAGCTTCTCTTATGCGACTTTCGTTTATCTACCGGCGGGTGTGCCCAAGCGTTTGGCGCGGTATACTGCCGCGCCTTTTTAGCGTCGCGCCAGCATGCCCGGCGTGCCTTAAAAGGTGTTTTCAGTGACCAGATCCAACCAGACTGAAGACACCTTATTAAATGTTCCCGTCTTATAGAGGAGCGCGACTCATGACCGTGATCAAGCAAGACGACCTGATTCAGAGCGTTGCTGACGCCCTGCAGTTCATTTCCTACTACCATCCCGTGGATTTCATCCAGGCCATGCACGAGGCCTACCTGCGTGAAGAGTCGCCGGCAGCCCGCGACTCCATGGCGCAAATCCTGATCAACTCGCGCATGTGTGCCACTGGCCACCGCCCGATCTGCCAGGACACCGGCATCGTTACCGTGTTCGTACGCGTTGGCATGGATGTGCGCTGGGATGGCGCGACCATGGGCCTGGACGACATGATTAACGAAGGCGTGCGTCGCGCCTACAACCTGCCGGAAAACGTCCTGCGTGCCTCGATCCTCGCCGACCCGGCGGGCGCTCGTAAAAACACCAAGGACAACACCCCGGCGGTCATCCACTACTCCATCGTCCCCGGTAACACCGTGGAAGTGGACGTGGCGGCCAAGGGCGGCGGCTCCGAGAACAAATCGAAGATGGCCATGCTCAACCCGTCCGACTCGATCGTTGACTGGGTCCTGAAGACCGTCCCGACCATGGGTGCTGGCTGGTGCCCACCGGGCATGCTCGGCATCGGCATTGGCGGTACCGCCGAAAAAGCTGCGGTGATGGCCAAGGAAGTGTTGATGGAATCCATCGACATTCACGAGCTGAAAAAGCGCGGCCCGTCCAACCGTATCGAAGAGATGCGTCTGGAGCTGTTCGAGAAGGTCAACCAGCTGGGCATCGGTGCCCAGGGCCTCGGTGGCCTGACCACCGTGCTCGACGTGAAGATCATGGATTACCCGACCCACGCCGCGTCCCTGCCGGTGTGCATGATCCCCAACTGCGCCGCCACCCGTCACGCACACTTCGTACTCGACGGTTCCGGCCCGGCTTCGCTGGAAGCGCCACCGCTGGACGCCTACCCGGAAATCGTCTGGGAAGCTGGTCCGTCGGCTCGTCGAGTCAACCTCGACACCTTGACCCCGGAAGACGTGCAGAGCTGGAAGCCGGGCGAAACTGTCCTGCTCAACGGCAAAATGCTCACCGGTCGCGACGCTGCGCACAAGCGCATGGTCGAGATGCTGAACAAGGGTGAAACCTTGCCGGTAGACCTCAAAGGTCGTTTTATCTACTACGTCGGCCCGGTCGATCCGGTGCGCGAAGAAGTGGTTGGCCCGGCGGGCCCGACCACCGCGACGCGGATGGATAAATTCACCCGGCAGATCCTCGAGCAGACCGGCCTGCTGGGCATGATCGGCAAATCCGAGCGCGGCCCGACTGCGATCGAAGCGATCAAGGACCACAAAGCCGTGTACTTGATGGCCGTTGGCGGCGCTGCGTATCTGGTGGCCCAGGCGATCAAGAAATCCCGCGTGGTGGCCTTCGCCGAACTGGGCATGGAAGCGATCTACGAGTTCGACGTCAAAGACATGCCGGTGACCGTTGCGGTCGACAGCAAGGGCGAGTCGGTGCACATCACTGGTCCTGCCATCTGGCAGAAGAAGATCAGTGAAAGCCTGGCGGTAGAAGTGCAATAAGTACTTAAACCTCCAGATCTAAAAAACGGCCGGGCTGTTGTCATCGACAGCCCGGCCGTTTTTCATTGCCGACGCGACTTACGTAGCAGCTGACGAGTTTTGCGAGGCTGCGTTCGGCTGCGCAGCAGTCGTAGTCCGGCAGACGCGGTTTATCTGACGCACCGCAGCGACTTGTTTACGACCGCTTCGTCCGAACGCAGCCTCGCGGAGCTCGTCAGCTGCTACGGGTTTCGAAACGAGGCCTTCATCTGCGCTCATGTTATGGTGCCCCCCTCCTATCACACCTGTTCATCCAGTATGTTCGTGACTTCCCGCTCCATGCGCCTGGCGCTGTACACGCTGCTGATCATCGCCGGTGCAGCCCTTGCCGCCGGTTTGGCCATGCGTCACGCCGAACGCCAGGCGCTGGTGGACGACGCCGTGCGCGCCAACGAGCAACTGGCGCTGTATGCCAACTCCCTGCACACCCTGATCGAACGTTATCGCACCCTGCCCTCCGTGCTGGCGCTGGATCCGGAACTGAGTTCAGCGTTAAACGGCTCGGTCAACCCAAGCCAGCAGGACACGCTGAACCGCAAACTGGAACGCATCAACGGCGCCGCACAGTCTTCCACGCTGGAACTGCTCGACCGCACTGGTCGGGCCGTGGCCGCCAGTAACTGGCGACTACCGAGCAGCTATGTTGGCCATAACTATGGTTTCCGTCCGTACTTCAGCCAAACCCGCAGCCAGGGCGCCGGTCGCTTTTATGCAGTGGGCGTGACCAGCGGCATCCCCGGTTATTTTCTGTCCAGCGCAGTGACCGGCGACAGCGGCGAGTTTCTCGGCGCAATGGTGGTGAAACTTGAGTTCCCCGAACTTGAGCGCGAATGGCGTCAGGGCAGCGACATCCTGCTGGTCAGCGACGCCCGCGGCATCGTCTTCATCGCCAACCAACCCGGCTGGCGTTATCGCCAGTTGCAGCCGCTGTCGGACAACGACCGCAGCGAGCTCAAAGCCACCCGCCAATACGACAAGCAACCGCTGACCCCACTCGAACACCGCGCCCTGCGGCACTTCGACGAGAACAGTTATCTGGCCCGTGTCGAGGGTCCGGACGGTACGGCCGATTACCTGTGGGAATCGCTGCCGCTGACCGCTGAAGGCTGGACGCTGCATCTGCTGCGTCGCCCGCAGGCCGCCATCGAAGACAGCCGTAACGCCGGGCTGGCAGCGGCCGGTCTGTGGCTGACACTGGTGTTTTTGCTGCTGTTCCTCAACCAGCGCTGGCGCCTGGCCCGCCTGCGTCAGCGCAGCCGTGAAGAACTCGAGAAACTGGTGGAAGAACGCACCCGCGATTTGCGCACCGCTCAGGACGGCCTGGTGCAATCAGCCAAACTCGCCGCCCTCGGGCAGATGTCCGCCGCGCTGGCCCATGAAATCAACCAGCCGCTGACAGCTCAACGCATGCAGCTGGCGACGTTGCGCCTGCTGCTGGATCACGGCCGGATAGACGACGCCTATAAAGCCATCACCCCGCTGGATGACATGCTGACGCGCATGGCCGCCCTTACCGGCCATCTCAAGACCTTCGCCCGCAAGAGCCCCAGCGGTTTGCGCGAGCGGCTGGACCTGGCGGCGGTGGTCGATCAATCCTTGCACCTGCTCGACGCTCGTATGCGCGACGAAAACGTCAGCAGCGTGTTACACCTGACCCGCCCGGCTTGGGTACGTGGCGATGCGATTCGTCTGGAGCAGGTGCTGATCAACCTGCTGCGCAATGCGCTGGATGCCATGAGGGACAAGCCGCTCAAGCGCCTGGAAATCCGCATCGAGTCCGATCCACCTCTGTGGCGGTTGACGGTTGCCGACAGCGGCGGCGGTATAACTGAAGAGAATCTGGCGAATGTCTTCGACCCGTTCTTCACCACCAAACCGGTGGGTGACGGCCTCGGTCTCGGGCTGGCAGTATCTTACGCCATCGTCCACGAACACGGCGGTCGCCTCGCTGCCGGCAATCACCCAGGCGGCGCGATCTTCACCCTGACCCTGCCTATCGCTCTGGAGGCGCAAAACCCATGTTGAACTCGGTGATTGTGGTCGACGATGAAGCCAGCATCCGTAGCGCCGTGGAGCAATGGCTAAGCCTCTCGGGTTTTGTGGTGCAACTGTTCAGTCGCGCCGAAGAGTGCCTGGCGCAACTGCCGAGGAATTTCCCCGGGGTGATTCTCAGCGACGTGCGCATGCCCGGCATGGGTGGCCTGGAGTTGCTCGGTAAGGTCCAGGCGCTGGACCCCGATCTGCCGCTGATCCTGCTCACCGGCCATGGCGACGTGCCGATGGCGGTGGAGGCCATGCGCGACGGCGCCTACGATTTTCTGGAAAAACCCTTCAGCCCCGAGACCTTGCTCGGCAGCCTGCGCCGGGCGCTGGATAAACGTCGGTTGGTACTGGAAAACCGCGCCTTGCACGAGCAGGCCGACAACCGCGCCAAACTCGACGCCAGCCTGCTCGGTGTTTCCCGTGGTCTGCAGACCTTGCGTCGACAAGTGCTGGACCTCGCGGCGTTGCCGGTCAACGTGCTGATTCGTGGCGAAACCGGCAGCGGCAAGGAGCTGGTCGCCCGTTGCCTGCACGATTTTGGCCCCAGGGCTGACAGGCCTTTTGTGGCGCTGAACTGTGCGGCGATCCCCGAGCAGTTGTTCGAAGCCGAGCTGTTCGGCCACGAAAGCGGCGCCTTCACCGGCGCTCAAGGCAAGCGCATCGGCAAGCTCGAATACGCCGATGGCGGTACGCTGTTTCTCGATGAGATCGAAAGCATGCCGCTGGCCCAGCAGGTCAAACTGCTGCGGGTGTTGCAGGAGCAGAAACTGGAACGGCTGGGCTCCAACCAGAGCATCCGGGTTGATCTGCGAATTATTGCTGCGACCAAACCCGACTTGCTGGATGAAGCCCGCGCCGGGCGTTTTCGTGAAGACCTGGCCTATCGTCTGAACGTCGCTGAATTGCGCCTGCCGCCCTTGCGCGAACGGCGCGAAGACATCCCGTTGTTGTTCGAGCATTTCGCCTACAGTGCAGCGCAACGCTTGGGGCGCAGTTTCCCGCCACTGAGCGGTCCGCAACTGAGCCGTCTGCTCAGCCACGACTGGCCGGGCAACGTCCGTGAACTGGCTAACGTCGCCGAACGTCAGGTGCTTGGGCTCAGTGAACCGGAGCCTGAAGGCATCGAACCGGGCCAGTCCCTCGCTGCCCAGCAGGAAGCCTTCGAAGCACACTGCCTCAGGGCTGCCATGACACGGCACAAAGGTGATATCAAAGCGCTGCTTGCCGAATTGCAGCTGCCACGCCGGACCTTCAATGAAAAAATGCAGCGCCATGGGTTGGCGCGCGAGATGTTTTTGAAGGAGGAGTGATCCGTCTCCAAAAGATCGTTCCCACGCTCCCGCGTGGGAATGCAACCCGTGACGCTACGCGTCACATTCAAGAGCGGACGCAGAGCGTCCAATGAGGCATTCCCAAGCAGAGCGTGGGAACGATCAATCGGCTATTTTCCGCTCATTGCACCCCGCCTCATAAGCGGATTTCCGCTTACTAAATCACCACAACCCCTCTAAACCAAGCATCTTCGTCCTGGCACAGCTCCTGCTATAGCCCTCCCAGGCTGCGTTTCGGCGCGCTCCACAAAAA
Organism: Pseudomonas sp. GW821-FHT01E05; assembly: GCF_059422425.1. NCBI lineage: Bacteria > Pseudomonadati > Pseudomonadota > Gammaproteobacteria > Pseudomonadales > Pseudomonadaceae > Pseudomonas > Pseudomonas sp. GW821-FHT01E05. Next base: position 73,834 of record NZ_JBWKWW010000013.1, on the reverse strand, counting down.
CAATTAGACGAAGGATCCTTTATGGATAACTCAAACACCCTGCCTCTTGGGTCGGCGGCTGCGCCGGCAAAAGAAAGAACCACTTCCAGCCGTATCAAATCGATTTTCAGCGGTTCTGTCGGCAACATGGTCGAGTGGTACGACTGGTACGTCTACGCGGCCTTCTCGCTGTACTTCGCCAAAGCGTTCTTCCCTAAAGGCGACACCACTGCACAGCTTCTGAACACCGCTGCGATCTTCGCCGTGGGCTTTTTGATGCGCCCGATCGGTGGCTGGCTGATGGGCCTGTATGCCGACCGCAAAGGCCGCAAAGCTGCGTTGATGGCTTCGGTGCTGTTGATGTGCTTCGGCTCACTGATCATCGCCTTGAGCCCCGGTTATGAAACCATCGGCGTCGGCGCGCCAATTCTGCTGGTGTTCGCCCGCTTGCTGCAGGGCCTGTCCGTGGGCGGCGAGTACGGTACCTCAGCGACCTACCTGAGCGAGATGGCAACCAAGGAACGTCGTGGTTTCTTCTCCAGCTTCCAGTACGTCACGCTGATCTCCGGTCAGCTCATCGCGCTGGCGGTACTGATCGTGCTGCAACAAACCCTGACCACTGAACAGCTGTACGACTGGGGCTGGCGCATCCCGTTCGCCATTGGCGCGCTGTGTGCGGTTGTCGCGCTGTATCTGCGTCGAGGCATGGAAGAAACCGAGTCGTTCTCCAGGAAGGAGAAGTCCAAAGAAAGTGCGATGCGCACCCTGTTGCGCCATCCCAAAGAGCTGATGACTGTGGTCGGCCTGACCATGGGTGGTACGTTGGCCTTTTATACCTACACCACCTACATGCAGAAGTACCTGGTGAACACGGTTGGCATGAGCATCTCTGACTCCACCACCATCTCGGCGGCCACATTGTTCCTGTTCATGTGTCTACAACCAGTGGTTGGCGGGCTTTCGGATAAAGTCGGGCGGCGGCCGATCCTGATTGCCTTCGGCATTCTCGGCACCTTGTTCACCGTTCCGATCCTCACCACTCTGCACACGGTCCAGACCTGGTGGGGCGCGTTCTTCCTGATCATGGCCGCGCTGATCATCGTCAGCGGCTACACCTCGATCAACGCCGTGGTCAAAGCCGAATTGTTCCCGACCGAAATCCGCGCCCTGGGCGTCGGCCTGCCTTATGCCCTGACCGTATCGATCTTCGGCGGCACCGCTGAATACATCGCGCTGTGGTTCAAGAGTATCGGCATGGAAACCGGTTACTACTGGTACGTCACCGCCTGCATCGCCGTTTCGCTGCTGGTGTACGTGACCATGAAAGAAACCCGCAAACACTCGCGAATCGAGACGAACTGACAGGCAAAAAAACGCGCAAAGGTGCAATGCCTTTGCGCGTTTTTGTCTGTGAGACCGTAGTGAATTCTTCGCGGGCAAGCCTCGCTCCTACAGAGACATGCTCCCCCGTAGGAGCGAGGCTTGCCCGCGATGGCCACGACGCAATATCAAGCCAATCAGGACAGCTCGGCAGCGCCCTGACGCACGTACTTGTTCTGAACGTACGAAGCCCCCACGATCATCAGCACCAGAATCCCCGCCAACACCAGCGACGAACCGACGGTGCCGAAGTCCAGGCCACCCTTTTCATGGGGTTTGGTCAGGAAGTCGCCCAGGGTTGCGCCGAACGGACGCGTCAAGACGAAGGCAATCCAGAACAACAGCACTGACGAGATTTTGGTGAAGTATCGCGCCAACACCACCAGCACAATCGTCGAGCCTATGAACAGCGCTCCACCGGCAAAACCCAGGCCGGAGTCGTCGGCCAGGAAGTCACCGAGGGCAGTGCCCAGGGTGTTGGAAAACAGAATCGCCATCCAATAGAACATCTCACCACGAAAAGTCTGAATTTTGCTCACGTTCAGCGAGTCGCCGCTCAGGCGCCAGAGGGCGAAGATCGTCACCAGAATCGCAATCAGAATCATCGAACCCGTGGCATAGCCCAGACCCAAAGTGCGGTCCATGAAGTCCGACATGGTGGTGCCGGCGGTACTGGTCGAGAGGATCACGATCCAGTACAGCACCGGGTTGTAGGTCTTCGAAAACAACTGTGTCACCAGCGTCAGCAGAAACACACTGATCAGGATCATCGAACTAATGGCGTAGCCGACATTCAGGGTCATCGACAGCAAATCCCCGGCGGTTTCCCCCAAGGTCGTCGCGCAGATTTTCATGACCCAGAACGCCAAGGTGATCTGAGGAAGTTTGTTCATTCGATGCAGTGCTCCAAAGCTCGGATTTCAGATAGCCAGTTTCAATGGTTTTGGCCCGGGCGGAGACTGAATGGGTAACAGTGAAAAATAGGTAAGTACGGAATGAAAAATCCATAGAACAACAGATTCTAAGGATTTCTGTGCAATTAATGATCAGTTAATGCCCGGACCACACGCTGCGACTGATATGAGTCGACGTAGAGCGTCATACGCTAGCTGACCAGGCCACATCGGAAAGCTGCCAATTGCGTTACTACATATATCTATTAAAGCGATTGCTTTAAGCATGAATTTGCATTTTTCAATCAAGTTCACAAGCGTAGTATGAATTTCATGCTCAACGTACAACACGCAAACGAACCGGAGTAACCGCCATGAAAACCAAATTGGTCATCGCCACTATCCTCTCCGTACTGGCTGCCAACACCTTCGCCGCTGACGGCTACGATCGCACCGGCTCTGCTACCGTCGCTGCTGATGGCTACGACCGCACCGGCTCTGCCACCGTCGCTGCCGATGGCTACGATCGCACCGGTTCTGCCACCGTCGCTGCCGATGGCTACGACCGCACCGGCTCTGCCACTGTTGCCGCTGACGGCTACGACCGCACTGGTTCCGCCACCGTCGCTGCCGATGGCTACGACCGCACCGGCTCTGCCACTGTCAGCTAACACTCAATCGCGGTATCACAGCCCGGCTTCTGCCGGGCTTAATCGTTTTTGGGGATAGAAAAGATGAACACCCTCTGCAAAGATCACCGTCCCCCAATCGAAGCCCCCTACGCTGGAAATAACCTGCGGCGCGATGCACTATGACCGACTCCCCTTCCAGTCCCACCTCAGGAACCCCGCGCGATGTCTGACGATATCCATTACTACGAACCCGCCCAGGGCCATGGCCTGCCCCATGACCCGTTCAATGCCATCGTCGGCCCCCGTCCTATCGGCTGGATTTCCTCGCAGGATGCCCAAGGCCGCCTGAACCTGGCGCCCTACAGCTTCTTCAATGCGTTCAACTACATTCCGCCGATCATTGGATTTTCCAGCGTCGGGCGCAAAGACAGCCTGAACAATATCGAGCAGACCGGCGAGTTCGCCTGGAACCTGGCGACCCGCCCGCTGGCCGAGCGGATGAACCAGAGTTGCGCGACAGTGCCCGCAGAGGTGAACGAGTTCGAACTGGCCGGGCTCACACCGGTCGCCTCGAAAGTCATCGCTGTGCCACGGGTAGCCGAAAGCCCCGTGTCCTTCGAATGCAAGGTCACGCAGATCATTCAACTGCAACGCTCAGACAAGGAGCTGGTGCCCAGCTGGCTGATTCTCGGCGAAGTGGTCGCCGTGCATATCGCCAAGTGGCTGCTCAAGGATGGGATCTACGATACCGCCGCGGCAGAGCCGATTCTGCGCGGCGGCGGGCCGGCGGATTATTTCCAGCTGGGGCCTGAGGCCTTGTTCAAAATGTTCCGCCCGGGGGCGGTCAAATAGTTTCCCAGGACAATTCGCCGTCTTCACTCACGTCGATCAACTGTTCAAGCTTTTGCGCGGCAGCCTGATCGGCGTCATGGGCGGTCTTGAATTTCTGGTCTTCGAGCACTTTATGAAAACGCGGGGCGCCTGAACCACCCAGGGCCTTGACGGCGATAGCGGCGCTGTAACCACCCTCACCCGGTACAACAGCGGAAACTGCTTCGAACTGCGCAAACTCTTTACGTGCCATGTCGCGGATCCTGGCCAATTGAAAGTCGGCCATTCTAAACCTTCAACTGGCCAGCTTGTGCATCGCAGGTAAGTTCAGTTGCGCGTACTCAACCTGGGCCTGAGCTGTCGAGACATCACTGAAGGTGTGAAAGTCCAGGCTGTTGACCACCAACTCCTGCACCAGCTCGGCGAAAATCTCCATGGCAGGGGTACCGAAGTAGGCAGTCATGGCCTGATGGTTGATCCAGAAACCGGACACCAGCCACAGCTCTGGGTCGCACAATGAATGCTGCAGGGCAAAATGCAGGCAACCGGGTGCCTGACGGGTCGTTTCAATCAGGCTGCTCAAACGCACGCCTAACTCCATCGAGCGTCCGGCGCGGGCCCTAGCAAAAACCATATGACTGACGGGAATATGCGTGGACATCGTTGATCCTCCCAAGGTGTAGACGATCTGCAGCCTTGAGACGGGCTGCGACAGGATCAAAGATTAAGCGCCCGGCGCACGGGCCGTTAGTCGATTCCTGCCGGCTTATTGCACAATCCTGCGCCAGCGCTCCGATTGCGCAGGTCGGTGGGAAATCCACGCTACAAACGTGACAGTCGTGTTTCAAGCAACTTTCTCCACGCCGAACCCGTTGTATCTACTCTGATTTTTAACCCGAAGCAGGATCAGGCAAGTTTTATGCAGCAATTGCCTACCACCCGGCCTTGCACAAACTTAAGCTGTGCCCATCCGAAAAGCTTCGCAGAGGATGTCACCCATGTCATCGCTCGATCACACCCAAGCCCCGCTGGACGCCGACATGGAAAAACAGCGCGCGGAACTGGCCACTATCATCCGCCGCAACACCGGTGAAGATGGCACCTACACGACGGCCATCGGCTCGTTGTTTGTGTCGCGGCATAGCTGCTCCCACGACTTCGCTCCGGTGCTTGCCCAACCGGCGCTGTGCATCCTCGCCCAAGGCCGCAAGGAAGTGCGCCTGGCTGACGAACACTTCAACTATGATCCGCTCAACTACCTGGTGGTCTCGGTCTCGATGCCGTTGAGCGGTCGGATAGTCGATGTTTCGCCAGAGCATCCGATCCTGGCCTTGCGCCTGGATATCGACCCGGCAGAGATTACCGCGTTGATTGCCGATGCGGGCCCCATGGGCGTGCCAACCCGCCCCACCGGGCGTGGCCTCTATGTGGAGCGACTCGACCAACCGATGCTCGACGCGGTGCTGCGTTTGGCCCGTCTGCTCGACAACCCGAAAGACATCGCCATGCTCGCGCCGCTGATTCGCCGGGAAATTCTCTATCGGTTACTGCGCAGCCATCAGGGCTATCGTCTGTATGAAATCGCCATCGCCAACAGCCAGAGCCATCGAATCAGCCAGGCGATCAAATGGCTCAACGGTAATTATGAGCAGCCTTTGCGCATTGATGATCTGGCGCGGGAAGTGAACCTCAGCGTGTCGACCCTGCACCACCGCTTCAAAGCGATGACCGCAATGAGTCCGCTGCAATATCAGAAGCAACTGCGCCTGCAAGAGGCGCGGCGCTTGATGTTGGCTGAAGGGCTGGATGCGTCGGCGGCGGGCTATCGGGTGGGCTATGAAAGCCCGTCACAATTCAGCCGTGAGTACAGCCGGTTGTTCGGCGCGCCGCCGTTACGGGATTTGGCGCGGTTGCGGTCGTAGGAGCGAGGCTTGCCCGCGATGAACGATGATGCGGTCAGCCAGACAAACCGCGGCGCCTGTATCGCGGGCAAGCCTCGCTCCTACAGCGATGGGCTGCGCAGCAGCCCCACATACAATTATCGGCTACGCCCCCAACACCCGACATGCTTCGGCCGGAATCGTCACTGACACCGGGTTGCCGATACTCAAGCCAATCCCCTGACACGGTGTACTCAGCGCCGTCAGCGAAACCCCGGAACACTCGACCGTGGTTTCAATCGTCGCGCCAATATCGCGAACGAACGTCACCTTGCCCAGCAGGCGGTTGCCCGCTGTTGCCTGAGGTTGCGACAGTTGCAGATCCTCAGGGCGCACCAGCATTTTGACCTTCTCACCGACCACGATGCTGCTGCAAATCGGCACATTGAGCGAGTCGCCGCCCGGCAAACTTATCTGCCCATTCCCCAACGCGGTAGCCGGGAAAATGTTCCCTGTGCCGATAAAGTCGGCGACGAACTCGTTGGCCGGATGCCGATAGATTTCGATCGGCGTACCGACCTGCTGTACCCGATGCTCGCCCAACACCACCACGATATCGGCCATGGTCATGGCTTCGCGCTGGTCATGGGTGACCATGATGGTGGTGATGTTCAGGCGTTGCTGCAGCTGGCGGATTTCCACCTGCATCGATTCGCGCAACTTGGCGTCCAGTGCCGACAGCGGCTCGTCGAGCAGAAGGATTTTCGGGCGCGAGGCAATCGCCCGGGCAATCGCCACGCGCTGGCGCTGACCACCGGAGAGTTTCGATACTGGCCGGTCGACCATCTCTTGCAATTGAATCAGTTGCAGCAACTCGGTGACCCGCGCCTGCTGATCGGCCTTGCTGACCCCACGCAGTTTCAGCGGGTAGGCAATGTTCTCGCCAACGGTCATGTGCGGGAACAGCGCCAGGGACTGAAAGACCATGCCAAAGTTGCGCTGGTGCGCCGGGGTATGGCCAATGTCTTCACCGTCCAGACGAATCTCGCCGCCAGTCAGGGTTTCCAGCCCGGCGATCATTCGCAGCAAGGTGGTTTTTCCGCAGCCCGAAGGGCCGAGAAAACACACCAGTTTGCCCTCGGGCAAATGCAGATTGACGTCCTTTACCGCGCACGCCGTGCCGTAATGTTTCTCGACGTTTTCCAGAATCAGTCCAGTCATGTTGCACCTCAAATCAAAAGGAAACGCCACCTTCACCGACCAGCTTCTCCAGTGCCCAGATCAGGACAAAGTCGATAAGCACGATCAGCACGGCGAACGAGAACACGGTCGGGTCGAGCGACGACACGGTGCGGCTGTACATCCAGATCGGCACGGTCATCACATCGATGGTGTAGAGGAAATAGGTCACGGTGAACTCGTTGAACGAGACGATGAAGGCCAGCAGCATCCCGGCGAGAATCCCCGACTTCATCAACGGCACCACCACATCGACAATCGCCCGCAGCGGTGAAGCACCGAGCATTTGCGCGGCCTCTTCGACTTCGCTGCCGATGGACAGCATCGCCGCCGTGCAGTTTTTCACCACGAATGGCAACGCCAGGATGACGTGGGCAATCACCAGCCGCGAGGTGGTCATCTGGAACGGCAGGCTGTCGAACACCAGCAGTAACGCCAGCCCCAACACCACCATCGGGAACACCAAGGGCAAAGACATAAGCTGCAGCGCCACGGCCTTGCCGCGGAACTCGCAACGGGTCAATGCATAAGCCGCCGGCACCGCGATCACGGTCGCGAAAACCATGGTCAGGCATGCCACCATCAGACTGGTGGTCATGGCTTTGCCCAGGCTCAATACATCGCTGGTGTCGGGCGAAACAAAGGTATTCCACGCGGCCTTGTACCATTGCAGGCTGTAGCTGCCGGGCGGGAAGTCCAGGTTCGAGGCGCCACTGAAAGACATGACGATCATGGTCAGGATCGGCAATACCGCCAGCAGCAGAATGAAGCCTGAAAGGACCCCGGCGAACCGCCCGGTGTCTCCGGGAAGCAGCGACTGGCGCTTCTTGATTAGCGTGCTCATTGCGAAGCCTCCAGCATGCGCCGACGACGGCCCGTGATGTATTCGGAGAGGGTCATGATTGCCAACGTAGTGACGATCAACACCACCCCTGCGGCGGATGCGGCAGGCCAGTTCATCAGCGGCGCAATCTGGTCATGAACCATTACCGCCAGCATCGGCACCCGTCGACCACCGAGCAACAAAGGCACCACAAAGCTGCTGGCGTTGTAGGCAAACACCAGCGTCGCGCCGGTAATAATCCCCGGCAGGCTCATGGGCAATACCACTTGGCGGAACACCTGCAAGCGGCTCGCGCCCAGGGTCGCGGCGGCCTCTTCGTAGGTGCGGGCAACACCGCGCATGGCGCTGGCAATCGGCAACACCGCCAACGGGAACGCGGTCTGCACCAGCCCCATCAACACGCCGTTCTGGTTGTACAACATCATGATTGGACGCTTGATCAGGCCCAGGCCCATCAGCGCCTGATTGAGCATCCCGCCCGGCCCGAGGATCACCAGCCAGCCGTAGCTTTGCAGCAGCAGGTTGACCAGCAATGGCAACAGCACCGCAGCTAGAAATATCCGGCGTACCAAAGGCGATGTCAGGCGCGACATGGTGTAAGCCACCGGGATCGCCAGCAACACCGCGATCACTGCGCTGAACAAGGCCAGGCGCAAGGTCAGCAGCAATGACTTCAGGTAATAGGGTTCCAGCAATTGGGCATAACTGGCCAGGCTGAAGCCGGTCCATTCCGCGCCCTTGGTGCCCACGCTCATGCGCAGCACCAGCAGGCTGGCGGCAATCAACACGCCGAGAAACAGCATCGACGGTGTGAGGAAAAACCAGGCGCGGGTGGTCGGCGAAACACCGCGAGCCGGGCGCACGTTCGCGGCGCCGACCGGGAGGGTCAGGGATTGGTGTTCCATAGCAATGATCTCGTCAATGGAAAGCAGGAAACCTGGGGACTGGACTTGTCTTGATGCTGAGCAGTGTAGGAGCGAGCTTGCTCGCGATGACTGCCTACCAGTCAACATTGATGTCGACTGCAAGTCCGCTATCGCGAGCAAGCTCGCTCCTACAAGGGATCTTCATTGCTTCGCGGTCAGCGGGACAAATCCAGACCTATTGGCTCAGGAAGAAAAGATTTCCGTGTAACGACGAATCCATTGGTCATGCACGGTGGCCAGGAAGGCGTTGTCGTGCATGATCGCCTTGTCGGCAATCTGCTCCGGCGTAAGGATGTACGGGCTCTTGCGCGCTTCGGCGGAGATGATGGCCTTGGCGTTGACCGGGCCGTTGAAGATATCTTCAGCCATCTTGCCCTGCACCAGCGGGTCGAGAGAGTGGTTGATAAAGGCGTAGGCCAGATCGGTATCGCCGGGACGATTTTTCGGCATCACAGAGAGCATCAGGTCGGTGTAGAAGCCTTCCTTCATGCCGAAGGTGGCACCCAGACCGTAGGCCGGATCACGAATCTGTTTTGGGAAAAACGCCGGGGCGTAAAGACCGCCCATATCCAGCGAACCGGTGCGGAACAATTCAGCGATCTGGTTGGGGTTTTCACCCAGCGTCACCACACGGCTCTTGAGCTCTGCAAGTTTCTTGAAGCCCGGTTCGATGTTGTGCTCGTCACCACCGGCCAGTTTGGCGGCGATGATGATCAGGTCCATGGCCTCGGTCCAGTTCGGCGGCGGCAGGAAAATGTTCGGCGCCATGTCCGCATCCCACAACGAGGCGTAGCTGTCCGGGGCTTGCTTCACGGTGCGGGTGCTGTAGATCAGGCTGTTGCACCAGAGCAGGTAACCGATGCCGTGGCCGTTGGCACCGGTGCGGTATTTCTCCGGCACGTCGACCAGGTTGGGAATGCGGTTGAGATCGGGTTTTTCCAGCAGACCGGCGGCGGCCAGGCCTTCAGCGCCAACACCCGCCAGGGTGATGATGTCGTATTGCGGACGATCACCGCCGGCCTTGAGTTTGGCGACCATTTCCGAGGTGCTGCCGGTACGGTCAGCAATGACCTTGGCGCCAGTCTTGGCTTCGAAGGTCGCGGCAATATTGCGCAGTGCCGCCAGCCCGGTGTCATCCGACCAGGTCAGCAGGCGCAGGGTCTTGCCCTGAAAGCGCGTATCGCTGGCATTGGCCCGGATAAACGGCATGCTCATGGCTGCCGCGGCAACCGAAGCCACTCCCACCGTTTTGATGAACTGTCTTCTGTTCAGATCATGCTCGCCCATTACGGACTCCCTTTCTTCTTGTAGGTATGAGTTGTAGGTATGAGGTTGGTCGCATCCAGGCGCCCGGTGATCGATCTAGCTCTAACTCCCGTAGATCACGGGGTGTAGCTAAGTCGGCTGGTTCATCCTGAGGTTGCGCAGAACGCGCAACAATCGAAAATTTGTCATTGAAGCCATGTGCCAAACGCATGCCTCGTTTCGAGGCATGCGTGGACCGTTTTCGGGCCGTCAGATGGCGCGAATCACGTGTTTTATTTCCTGAAACGCCTGCATGCCCCACGGCCCTAACTCGCGGCCGATGCTGCTCTGTTTGTAGCCACCCCAGGCCGTCTGCGGGAATATCACTTGCGGCGCGTTGATCCACACCAACCCGGCCTGCAAGGCGTTGGCGACCCGCTCGGCAGCCTCGCCATCGCGACTGACCACGCTGGCCACCAGACCGAACTCACTGTCATTGGCCAGGTCGATCGCCTCTTCTTCGCTGGCAAAACTGCGCACACAAATCACCGGGCCAAAGATCTCTTCACACCACAACGCACTGTCGAGGGGCACTTCGGTGAAGATCGTCGGCCGCAAAAAATATCCGCGCGGCACATTTTCTGGCCGCTCACCGCCGCAAATCAGCCTGGCGCCAGCGCTCAGCCCACGATCGATGTGCCCAAGCACCCGCTGGTATTGCGCCTGATTGACCAGCGAGCCCATCTCGACATCCGGGTCAAACGGGTCTGCCACGCGAATTCCCTCGGCACGCGCCTTGAGCCGCACCAGGAATTCGTCCGCCAGCTCCTCGGCCACCAGCACACGGCTGGTGGCCGAGCACATCTGCCCGGCGTTGAAGAATCCGCCGCCACTGGCCAACTCCACCGCCAACTCGATATCGGCATCGGCGAGCACCAACAGCGAAGACTTGCCGCCCAACTCCAGGCTCACACCTTTGACGGTTTCCGCCGCTCGCTGCATGACCTGAACGCCCACCGCATTGCTGCCGGTGAAGGAGATTTTCGCCACTCGTGAATCAGCCGCCAGCGGTGCACCGACCGCCAGGCCGGTGCCGCAGACCAGGTTGAACACGCCGTTGGGCAAGCCGCTCTCGGCAATGATCGCTGCCAATTCCAGTTCCGGCAGCGGTGTAACTTCCGACGGTTTGAGCACGACGCAACAACCGGCCGCCAACGCCGGGGCGAGCTTCCAGGCGGTGGTGACCATCGGAAAGTTCCACGGCACGATCAAGCCCACCACGCCGCAAGGCTCACGGCGTACACGGGCAGCGAAGTCCTCGCTCGGCAAAGCCACGGCACGGTCCTGCTGAGCGTCCATCGCCTCGGCAAGTCCTGCGTAATACTCGAAGGTGGCAATCACGTCATCGACATCGATGCCCGCTTCGAACAGCGGTTTGCCGTTGTTGCTCGACTGCAGCTGCATCAAGTGCTCACGGCGTGCCTGCACGCCGCTGGCGATCTTGCGCAGCACTGCGCCACGCTCAGAGCCGCGGGTTTTAGCCCACTGCAAAAACGCAGCGCTGGCAGCATTTACCGCTTGCTCGACCGCTTGCCCATCGCCACCGCTCACGGTGGCCAACGGTTCTTCCGTGGCCGGGTTGATCACCGGCAAACGTTCGCTACCCGCGCGCCATTGGCCGTCGATATACAAGCCATTCAAGATTTCCTGGCTGCTCATGCTTGCACCGCCTGCATCCAGGTGCTCTGGTCGATTTCGATCAGGGTCGGACGTTGACGATCAATGGCTGCCCGCAACGCGGCACGCAGTGCGTCGACACCGTCGATGGCTTCTGCTGCACACCCCAAAGCCTTGGCCACGCCAATGAAGTCCGGGGTGTAGATGTCCACGCCCACCGGTTCGATGGCGCGGTTGACCATGTATTTCTTGATCTCTTCGTAGCCCTGGTTATTCCACAACAACACGATGACCGGTGTTTGCGCTTCCACCGCGCAGGCCAGTTCCGACAACGTGAATTGCAGCCCGCCGTCGCCGATCAGGCACACCACGGGTCTGCGCGAAATGCGCTCGGAACCGCCACCGAGCCAGGCGCCAATGGCTGCCGGCAAGGCGTAGCCAAGGGTGCCGTAACCGGTGGACGAGTTGAACCAGCGGCGCGGTTGCTCAGGGTTGAATGTCAGGTTGCCGGTGTACACCGGTTGGGTCGAATCGCCGACAAACACCGCTTCGGGCAGCTCGTGCAGAACAGTCTCCAGGAACAGGGTCTGGGCGCGGGTCGGTGCGTCCCAGATGGTCTCAAGCTCGGCACGCAACGTGGCTGCGCGGGCATGGCCCCAGTCGGAGCGACGCTCGGCCAGGGTGTGTCCGCCAAGTTCCGTCAGCAAGGCTTGCGCCGCCGTTTGCGAGTCGGACACCAATGCGACCTGCGGCGGGTAGTTGCGTACGGTCTGGTCCGAGTCGATGTCGACGCGCAACAAGGCGCCGGGAATCTCGAAGCCACCGGCAAAGGTGATGTCGTAATCGGTCTCGGCCAATTCAGTGCCGATCGCCAATACTACGTCGGCATCCGCCACCAGCGCGCGAGTGGCGACCAGCGATTGAGTCGAACCGATCAACAGCGGATGGCGCGAGGGCAGCATGCCCTTGGCATTGATGGTCAACGCCACCGGAGCGTCCAACAGTTCGGCCAGCTGAGTGAGTTCGGCTGCCGCATCGATGGCACCGCCGCCCGCGAGGATCAGCGGACGTTTGGCGGTGGCCAGTAATTGGCTCATCTGCGCGACGGCTGAAGGCGCTGCACCGGCGCGGGCGATGCTGACGGGCTGACTGGTGAGCAAGTCATCGGCGTCTTCGACCAAAACGTCGAGAGGAATTTCGATATGTACCGGACGCGGACGCCCGGCCTGGAACAGGGCAAATGCCCGCGCCAGTACACCCGGCAATTCGGCGGCGGACATCAGCGTATGGGAAAACGCCGCCACACCACCTACCAGCGCGCTCTGGTTCGGCAGCTCATGCAGCTTGCCGCGCCCGCCGCCCAACTGGCTGCGCGACTGCACGCTGGAGATCACCAGCATCGGAATCGAGTCAGCGTAGGCCTGGCCCATGGCGGTGGTGATGTTGGTCATGCCAGGGCCGGTGATGATGAAGCACACACCCGGTTTACCACTGGTGCGGGCATAGCCATCGGCCATGAAACCGGCGCCTTGTTCGTGGCGTGGAGTGACGTGGTTGATGCTCGAGCGAGCCAGCCCGCGATACAGCTCAACGGTGTGTACACCCGGAATGCCGAACACCTGCTCGACGCCATAACCCTCGAGTAACTTGACCAATACTTCGCCGCACGTCGCCATTTTTGCTGCCCTTCTTATTAGCTGAAACTGCACCCCGATGGCGTTTTCAGGCACGCGCCGGGGCACAAAGGTGACGCAATTGGAACTGTCGGCGTATAGCGGTGACAAACCAAAAATAGTCATACTAGGCATGTCCTCCACTCATGCCTGAGCACCCATGAAACGTCTTCCCCCCTTGCCTGCTCTGCATACCTTTCTGATTACCGCCCAGTGCTGCAACTTCACTCGGGCGGCGGACCTGCTGCACATTACTCAGGGAGCAGTGAGCCGACAGATCGCCGGACTGGAGAGCCATCTCGGTTATGCGTTGTTCCAGCGCCAGGCCCGAGGCCTGAGCCTGACCGCACAAGGACGTGAGTTGTATCCGCGCATTCAACAGGTCTTCAACCTGATCGACGAAGCCGTCGAACACGTCGGCGCCAAGCGCGAAGCCCTGCAACTGAAGGCGCCGACCTGCATGATGCGCTGGCTGCTGCCGCGCCTGTTGCAGTGGCAAAAGGAACGCCCGGACGTGCCGGTGGAGCTGACCACCACCGTGCAGCACGCCGTGGACTTTCGTCGCGAAGAATTCGATGCGGCAGTGGTCTATGGTGCAGCGCCGAGCAACGCGGCCTTCCATCATCTGTTCGATGAACAACTGACACCGGTCTGCTCAGCGCAATTGCTCAACGGGACGACGCCCCTCAAGGCTCACGCCGATCTGGAACAGCACATGCTGCTGCACCCCACTCGCGATGAGCGGGATTGGGAAGCCTGGCTCAAGGCGGCGGGAACCCGCGTCAGCAACATCGGCAAAGGACAGCATTTCGATACATTGGACCTGGCGATGTCCGTCGCCTCTCAAGGAACAGGTGTGGCGATCGGCGATTGGTCATTGATCGGCGAAGACCTGAGCGCCGGGCGGCTGGTCATGCCATTTGAACTGAAAGTGCGCACCGGGCAGGCCTACTATCTGGTCTACCCGGAGCGGCCGGAGCCGTCGGCGCAGTTGCGCGAATTGATGGATTGGCTGGTGGAGCAGGCTCAGGAGCGTCAGGTATGAGTCGACGCGTATTTTGTAGCAGCTGGCGCAGCCTGCGTCTGGCTGCGCAGCAGTCGTAAAACCGGTCATCGCGTTTCTTCAGACAAAACGCATTTGCCGGAATGCGACCGCTGCGCGGCCGAACGCAGGCTACGCCAGCTGCTACATAGGTAACGCGGCGCCTAAACGATCAATACCCAACCGTAAACCGCTGGCGGGAATGCGCGGGGGTTTCAATCTCATCGATCATCGCAATCGCGTAGTCGGCAAAGGTGATCCAGCTCTTGCCTTCGGCGCTCACCAGCAGGTCATCCTTGCCCACGCGGAAGGTGCCGGTACGCTCGCCTTCGACGAACAGCGCCGAAGGTGAAAGAAAGGTCCAGTCCAGGTCCTTTTCCTCACGCAAGGTATCGAGGTAGACACCACCGGCACTGGCTTCAGCCCGGTACTCATCGGGAAAGCCCGGACCGTCGATGACTTTGCTACCGCTGGGCAGCAGCAGGGAGCCGGCACCGCCGACCACCAGCAGACGCTTCACGCCAACCTTTTTCACAGGCTCGATAATCGCGTTGGCCGGGATCGTCGAAAAGTGTGCCGCACTGATCACCACATCATGACCGGCAACAGCCGCTTGCAACGCTGCGCCGTCGGCAACGTCAACGTTCTTGGTGATGACACCGGCACGCTGGCCGAGTTTTGAGGTATCGCGAGCGATGGCGGTAACGCTATGACCGCGACGCAAAGCCTCTTCCAACAGTTGGCTGCCGGCACGGCCGGTGGCACCAATGATTGCGATCTTGCTCATGAACAGTTCTCCAGTTCCGATATGTGACGCAGAGCGTCACGGGCTGCATTCCCACGCAGAGTGAGGGAACGATCAGGTACGTTGACTCACCACTTCATTTCGCCTTTAGCGACTTTGGCGCTCAGCTCCAGGGAGCTTTCTTCGCCGAGATCCGGGTAACGCTTTTTCATTGTTTCAATCAGCTCGGCCGAGTTCTTGGCCTTGGCGGATTCTTCATCAAAAGCATTGATGTAGTCGGCGGTGAAATGCACTGCGGCGACTGAACGGGCGCTCTCACCCAGGTAATGGCCCGGGATAATGGTCTTGGGTTTCAGGCCATCGATGATTTTCAGGGTGCTGAGCCAATCTTTGTGAGACTGCGCGCTCTGGGTATCGGCCATCCACACATGGATGTTTTCTGCCACCACGACACCGCCGACCACTGCCTTGATGGACGGGATCCAGACGAAAGTGCGATCCGGCTGTTTGCCGTCAAGGCCGATGATCTCGAGCTTCTGCCCTTCCAGGGTCAGGCTGTGGCCCTTGAGCACTTGCGGCACGATGGTTTTGCGAGGGATGTCGGTACCCATTTTCGGGCCCCAGAACGCCAGTTTGCCGTCAACGGTGGTCTTGATATGGTCAACGGTCGGCCTGGACGCGAGGACCTTGGCGTTCGGGAATGCAGCGGTCAGGGTGTCCAGGCCAAAGTAGTAATCCGGGTCACCGTGGCTGATGTAGATGGTAGTCAGCTGCTTGCCGCTGGCGCGGATTTTTTCCACCACTTGCTCGGCCTGGGATTTGCCGAACTGCGCGTCCACCAGAATCGCTTCTTTCTTGCCACTGACCAGCACCGAAGTGACCGGGAAGATCGCCGCGGTACCCGGGTTGTAGACGTCCAGGGTCAGCGCCGGCTCCGCCGCCGCTGCATGGGCGACGAAACCCAAGGTCGCGGTGGCCAGCAAAATGCGCTTGATTGAAGAAAATCCGATCATGTGTCGCTCCTGAGATCTGTTCGTCGTGAGTGACGATGGACAGAGCTTAGTTGCCTCACTCGCTCCAAAAAATGCGATGCTTGAACATAGTTTGTTTCTGAAAGCGGGCAAATCATGGATCGTCTTCAAGCAATGCGGGTCTTTGTCACAGTGGTCGACCTCGGCAGCCAGTCCGCCGCCGCCGATCATCTGGACCTCTCGCGGCCGGTGGTTTCACGGTATCTGGCGGAGCTGGAAGATTGGGTCGGAGCACGGTTGATGCACCGCACCACCCGCAAGTTGAGCCTGACCGCCGCCGGTAGCGAAACCCTGCCGCGATGCCGACAGATGCTCGATTTGTCGACCGACATGCAGGCTGCTGTCAGCGAGCCGGACAATGCCCCGCGAGGCTTGCTGCGCATCAGCGTCAGCACTTCATTCGGTCAGGCGCAACTGGCTGACGCCGTGGCCGAGTACGTCAAACGCTACCCCGGTGTCAGCATCGACCTGCAGATGCTCGACCGCACGGTGAACCTGGTGGATGAGCGTATAGACCTGGCGATCCGCACCAGCAACGACCTGGACCCGAACCTGATCGCCCGCAGACTGACCGTGTGCCGCTCGGTAATCTGCGCCTCCCCCGAGTATCTGCGCCAGCACCCGGCGCCGCAGCGGGTGGAAGAGCTCAGCCAGCACAATTGCCTGACCCACTCCTACTTCGGAAAAAGCCTTTGGCACTTCGAGCAGGACGGGGAACAGGTTTCGGTACCGGTGCAGGGCAACATCAGCGCCAACGAGGCCAGCACCCTGCTGCGAGCGACCATCGCCGGAGCCGGGATTTCGATGCTGCCCAGCTATCAAGCCGGAGTGCATATCCACAGCGGCGAACTGGTCCGCCTGCTGCCCGGCGCCGAGCCACGGCAAATGAACATGTACGCGGTCTACGCCTCACGCAAACACATGCCGGCGGCGTTGCGCAGCATGCTGGATTTTCTGGTGTTGAGGTTTCCGGAGCAACCGCAGTGGGATGTGGGGCTTTAAGCTCATAAAATCGAAACACATAACCTGCGGCGAGCGGGCTTGCCCGCTCGCCGCAAGTGCATGCCAGACTGAAGATTCGCGCTAAACACCCATCAAAGGTGTGGCCCACCTCCATAGCAACTCACTGCGGCTGACCTATGCTGATAGTAGTACTCCCTTAAATGGTGGGTACTCGTTCAGAGGTCAGCGCCATGAACATCAAAACCCGAAGATACCTCGCTATCTTCATCGCCTGCACCGCTTCGCTCGTGCTGTACGGAACCGCTGCCTACCGTGTCGAACAGGCCCGTCAGCAACCGCAGGCCGCATCGGCAAGCTGCAACTTCGAGCGCTGCATACCGCATAACGCGACCCTGAACGCACTCAAATAACGAGAGCCTACGCTTCGCTATTCTGATCGGCTTTCAACCTGTCGCGAAACGCTTTGGGAGAGATCCCCACTCGCCGCCGAAACAAGCGTGTGAAGTTGGTTGGATCGGAGAATCCCAAGAAATCGGACATTTCGTAGATGGTCATGCTGGTGTAGGTCAGTAGCCGCTTGGCCTCCAGCAACTGGCGCTCATGCATGATCTGCAAGGCAGGCTGACCGGCCAGCTCACGGCAGGTGCCGTTGAGATGCGAGACGGAAATCCCCAGTTTATGCGCCAGGTCTTCGACCTTAACGTGTTCGCGATAATGCTCTTCGACCAGCTGGATAAACCCATTGAGGTATTCGCGCGCACGCTGTGGGCGCTGGCTCGTGGTACGGCGCTGGATCACCTGGCGACTGACCCACACCAGGATTACGCTGACCAGCGAGTGCATGAGCATTTCTCGTGCGGGCTGATTGCCCACGTACTCGCTTTGCAATGCCGAAAACAGACTGTTCAGGTAGTCGCTGTCGGCTCCTGCCGGGTAACTTTCGGCCACCGCCAGGGCATTCAGTGAATTGCCCAGCTGCGCCTGAAGGTACGCCACCAGCGGCGCGGCCAGGGTTACTACATAGCCTTCGACGTCTTCCGAAAAACGAAAACCATGCACTGACAGCGGCGGCAGAATCTGGACCGCCGAATTCGCCAGCAGTGTGCGCTTACCCTCTATCTCAAGCTCTGCGTGACCTTTATTAACAAACAACAACTGACACAGATCGGCATGCCGGTGCGGTTTGATTTCCCACTGATGCTCACGGCTGCGTTTGGAGATGGTTTCACAGTGCAGTAAATCCGGTGTCGGCCAGTCCAGGCTTTCACCATAGAGTTTGAACACTGGAATCGAAGAAAGGGCAGGCTTGTTCATAACCGCAATCCAGGCCTCGGAGAGTTGGGCGATAATCGCACCGATTGGCGAAATGTACAGCTATCGGCTCAGTTTTCACCTTCATTTGACGGGGTCTGAAGTGAAAAATGCAAGTACTCAGAACCCATTCACCGATTTGTTCGCGTGAAGCTTGCGAGCCATAAAAACAATGAAAATGCTGAAGACTCAAGTTGCAATTATCGGTGCCGGTCCGGCCGGACTGTTGCTCGGCCAATTGCTGCACAACGCCGGTATCGACACCGTCATTCTCGAGCGCCAATGCCCGGACTACGTATTGGGCCGGATCCGCGCCGGAGTCCTGGAGCAAGGCATGGTCGAGCTCCTGCGTCAGGCTGGAGTCGGCCAGCGAATGGACGCAGAAGGTCTGGTTCATGGCGGTTTCGAGCTGGCCTTCGACGGACGCCAGGTGCACATCGATCTGCAATCGCTCACCGGTGGCAAGACCGTAATGATCTACGGTCAGACAGAGGTCACCCGCGATTTGATGGCCGCACGGCAATCTGCAGGGGCGATGACACTGTATGAGACGAGCAACGTTCAGCCCCACGACATGAAAACCGACCAGCCTTATCTGACATTCGAAAAGAACGGAGAAACCTGGCGCCTGGACTGCGATTACATCGCCGGATGCGACGGTTTTCATGGCATCGCTCGGCAGTCGATTCCCGCCGAGTCACTGAAGGTATTCGAGCGGGTCTACCCTTTCGGCTGGTTGGGTATCCTCGCCGACACGCCACCGGTCAACGATGAGCTGGTGTACGCCAGGCACGAGCGCGGTTTTGCCTTGTGCAGCATGCGTTCGGCGACCCGAACCCGCTATTACCTGCAAGTGCCTGCCGAAGAGAAGGTCCAGGACTGGCCGGATCAACGCTTCTGGGATGAGCTCAAATCACGCCTGCCGGAGGCGTTAGCCAACGACCTAGTGACCGGCCCGTCCATCGAGAAAAGCATCGCGCCGTTACGCAGTTTCGTGGTCGAGCCAATGCAGCATGGGCGGATGTTTCTGCTCGGTGACGCGGCGCATATTGTCCCGCCCACCGGCGCCAAGGGGTTGAACCTGGCCGCCAGCGATGTCAGCACGTTGTTCAACATTTTGCTCAAGGTCTATCGTGAAGGCCGCGTCGACTTGCTGGAGAAGTACTCCGGGATCTGCCTGCGACGAGTCTGGAAAGCCGAGCGTTTCTCCTGGTGGATGACCTCGATTCTGCACAATTTCCCTGACACGGATGCCTTCAGCCAACGTATTACGCAGACCGAACTGGAGTATTTCGTCGGCTCCGAAGCCGGTCGAAAAACCATTGCAGAAAATTATGTCGGGCTTCCTTACGAGGCTATCGAATAGGAGCCTATCGAGTACACTAACGCGTACTCCCGCTTGCCGAGCAACCTGCGGGTCAACCACTGCCCGCAGGTTTCACTGTGACCAATCTCAACCAGCCTACCAAACCGGCCATTCGCAGCGTGTTGATCGCCCTGATGCTGGCGATCTTCCTCGGTGCGCTGGACCAAACCATCGTCGCCGTGTCGATGCCGGCCATCTCGGCGCAGTTCAAGGATGTCAGCCTGCTGGCCTGGGTCATCTCCGGCTACATGGTGGCGATGACCGTGGCGGTGCCGATTTACGGCAAGCTCGGCGACCTTTATGGGCGCCGTCGGCTGATGCTGTTCGGCATGGGCCTGTTCACCCTGGCCTCGGCGTTGTGCGGCATGGCCCAGAGCATGGAGCAGTTGGTGCTGGCGCGGATACTCCAGGGCATCGGTGCTGGCGGAATGATCTCGGTGAGTCAGGCGATCATTGGCGACATCATTCCTCCCCGCGAACGTGGACGCTATCAAGGCTATTTCAGCAGCATGTACGCGGTGGCCAGTGTCGCAGGTCCCGTGCTCGGCGGTTACATGACCGAGTACCTGTCCTGGCGCTGGGTGTTTCTGATCAACCTGCCGCTGGGTCTCGGCGCCTGGCTGGTGGCCCATCGCACGCTGGTCGGCTTGCCGGTGCCACAGCGCAAACCGGTCATCGACTACCTTGGCACAATCCTGATGATCATCGGCCTGAGCTCACTGCTGCTGGGCATCACCGAGATCGGTCAGGGTCATTATTGGCGCGACAACGAAGTGCTCGGCTTGCTGGCCGGAGCCGTGGTGGTGCTGACGCTGTTCGTCCTGCATGAGAGACGGGCACGCGAGCCCTTGCTACCCATGCATTTGTTTGCCAACCGCAACGCGGTCCTCTGTTGGTGCACGATTTTTTCCACCAGTTTCCAGGCCATCTCACTGATCGTGCTGATGCCGTTACGCTTTCAGAGCGTCACCGGCGCGGGTGCCGACAGTGCCGCGCTGCACCTGTTGCCACTGGCCATGGGCTTGCCGATGGGGGCCTATTTCGCCGGGCGCCGGACGTCGGTGACCGGTCGCTACAAACCGATGATCCTCACCGGCGCCCTGCTCACCCCCTTCACCATTCTCGGCATGGCCTTCAGCCCGCCACAAGCGGTAGTCCTCAGTAGCCTGTTCATGCTGCTCTGCGGGATCGCCGCCGGCATGCAGTTCCCGACCTCACTGGTGGGCGCGCAGAATTCGGTGGAGCAGCGGGACATCGGCGTGGCGACCAGCACCACCAACCTGTTTCGCTCGCTGGGTGGTGCGGTGGGCGTGGCATTGATGTCAGCATTGCTGTTGGCCTTGCTGCAAGACGCAAGCTTCGCCCACCTGACCGGCTCGGCGCCGATTACCGAGGGCAGCTCGGGGAATGTCCTGCTCGATGGTTTGAAAGCCGCACCAGGTCCGGCTCGAAATGCGCTGCGTGGGGAGTTGCTGCTGACCTTCCGGCATTTGCTGATGGTCAGCGCGGCGGTGTCGCTGCTCGGGCTGGCGGCGGCGATCGCCATGCCGAACAGGTTGTTGCGGGGGCGGGAAGATCGTCAGCTTTGAGATAATCGTTCCCGCGCTCCCGCGTGGGAACGATCAAACTCTCCATTAAGGTCGGGCGTTGATCTGCTGTTGCAGGTTCTGGATCTGGCTTTGCAGGGTGTTGATGTTACGCGTGACCTGGCCACGGAAGGTGTCGAACTCCGCGGTACTACCGCCACCCTGAGGTGCAGCCGGGCGGTTGTCCTGCTGGCTTTTGAGGACGATCATTTCCTGCTCCAGGCGCTCGATGGCGGCGCTCGGGTTACCCTGTTTTTTCATCGCGGCGATGTCAGCGCTGAGAGCTTTGATTTCAGCGTCGACTTTACTCGTGTCGGTCTGGCTGCTTTTCAGGGCAGCCAGTTCGCTGCTCAGGGATTTCACCTGGGCCTGCAACTGGGTATTGGCGGCTTGCTGTTCGGTGGTCTGCGCAGTCATTTGCGCCAGGCGCTTGTCCAGCTCAGTCGCCTGACCTGCGACGCCCTGCTGTTGCTTGTTCTGCTCAAGCAATTTGCCTTCAAGCTGCTTGATCTGCAACTTCAATGCTTCGCTGCCGCTGTTGACGCTGGATTCGCTGGCGACCACCTTGCCTGAAATAGCCTGCAAACGCCCCGCCGCTTCCTCGCTGATGCGCGCAAAACTTTCCTGGGTTGCGACCAATTGTTGCTCCATCAACGAGATCTGCTGAAAGCTCCACCAGGCAAGGCCGGCGAACGCCAAGAGCAAAGCCCCGACCAATGCCCACAATGGCCCGGTGCCCGGACCTTTGACCTTGACCACCGAAGCAGGCCGCGAATGCACGCTGGTGCGCTCGCGGGCCGCAGCGGTGGTCGGGAAGTCATCATCGGTGTCAGCACGCAGGCTTGGAACATCATCGAAGTCGTCGTTTGCATCGTTACGCATGGACATGAGTCAACCTTTCTGAACCGCAGTAATGGCTTAATGCCCCGAGTATAAACCGCTACTCGCAGCATTGATCGACCCTGAACGCCAAACTCGGTTCAGTGTTTATTTCAGCGAATGTCCTGGGCCTTCCACCACCCGCAGAATTCATCGAGGGCCGTCCACAGGCTGACCTTGGGCTCATAGTCCAGATAATGGCGGGCGCGGCTGATGTCCAGCGTGAAATTTTTACTCATCACCTGCATGCCCAGGCGCGACAGCGTCGGCTCCGGACGACCTGGCCATAGCTTGCAAAACCCTTCGTTCAACGCCGCGATACTGTAGGCCAGACCGTAGGAGCGGTAACGAGTCACTTGCGGGACTTCCATCTGGCGCATCACGTAGTTCACCACATCCCACAGCGGCACCGGCGTACCGTTGCTGATGTTGTAGGCCTTGCCCAGTGCGGAGCCTGTGGCCAGCAAACTGCTGAGCAACGCCTCGTTGAGGTTCTGTACGCTGGTGAAATCGACCTTGTTCAGGCCATTACCAACAATGGCCAAGCGACCCTTGCGTTGCATTTTCAGCAGCCGCGGGAAGATGCTCATGTCACCGGCACCGGTGACGAACCGTGGGCGCAGTGCCAGCACTTCGAGGCCAAACTCCTGAGCTCCGAAGACCTTTTGCTCAGCCAGGTATTTGGTGGCGGCATAGGGATGCTTGAAGCGTTTCGGGACCTGTTCTTCCGTCAGCCCCAGATGGTCACGGCCATCGAAATAGATCGATGGTGACGACAGATGCACCAGCCGCCGAACGTTCTGCTTCAGGCAGGCTTCGACCACATTCTCGGTGACCAGTACATTGCCCTGATGGAAATCCTGATAACGCCCCCACAGCCCAACCGCGCCAGCGCAGTGCACCACAGCGTCAACGTCGCGGCACAAATCGCGAACCAGCTCTGGATCACTCAAGTCGCCCTGGACAAACTCGGCGCCACGACGCACCAAATGCTCGACACCCTCGGCCCGACGCCCGTTGACCCGCACATCCAGGCCCTGCTCCAGGGCGAAACGCGAAAAGCGCCCGCCAATGAAGCCGCTTGCGCCGGTGACCAGAATTTTCATGACTTGCTCCGATTTCTTTCGTTTTTCATGCGTATCGCACTGCGTATTACCTGAAGTCCTGACGCTTTCAATCACTCCAACGGCACCAGCCATTGCTTTGATGATCGTGCCAGATGCTCGGTCAACTGCCCGAGCAATTGCCCGCCGTTGCGCCAATGATGCCAGTACAGCGGCACATCAATCGGCTTATCTGGCAAAAGCTCCACCAACACTCCGCGCTCCAGCTGCTCACGGACCTGCAACTCCGGCACCAGCCCCCAGCCGAGTCCCGCCTCGGTCAGTCGAATAAACCCTTCGGATGACGGACACAAATGATGCTCGAAACCGCCCTCGACACCCAATGAAGCCAGGTAGCGATGCTGGAGAAAATCATCCGGGCCGAACACCAAAGCCGGTGTGCGCGCCAATTGCTCAGCCCGCACACCCTGCGCAAAATGCCGGGCGATGAAGGCCGGACTGGCCAGGGCACGATAACGCATGGCCCCCAGCAACAGGCTGCGCGCCCCGGCCACCGGCCGCTCGCTGGCACACACACAGGCCGCCACTTCACCGGCACGCATGCGCTTGAGGCCGACGGTCTGGTCTTCCACTACCAGATCCAGCAATAGATGCTGCTCGGCGCAAAAATCACCCACGGCCTCTGCCCACCAGGTCGCCAGGCTGTCGGCGTTAAGGGCGATGCGCAGACGTTCCGGCAAGCCTTCTTCATCCAGCGCCGGCACCAGCGTTTGCAAGTCACGCTCGAGCAAACGCACTTGCTGCACATGGTTGAGCAGGCGTCGGCCAATCTCGGTTGGCGCGGGCGGCGTGACCCTCACCAGCACCGGCTGACCGACTCGCGCTTCCAGTAGTTTGATCCGCTGCGAGATGGCCGATTGCGACAAGCCCAGTACCTGAGCAGCCCGTTCGAAGCCGGCCTGCTCGACCACCGCGGCGAGCGCGGAGAGCAATTTATAGTCGAACATCAGTTTTCCTAATGAGCGATCAGCAATATTGGTTTTTCTTATACAGCTTCCGACCGGAGAATGACCAGCAAGCCTCTTCGATCAAGGACACATTTCATGGCTGGTGAAACCACTCTGGCAACCCTGCTGCGCAGCATGAGCCCGCATTTGAACGCTGGCGAGTACGTGTTCTGCACCCTTGGCGACGGCCAGTTGCCCAAGGACTGCGACGTCATCGGCAGTTTCCGTGAGCAGGAAGGTTTGACGCTCATCCTCGAGCGCGGGCAAGCCGAAAAGGCCGGCTTCAGTTTCGATTATGTAGCGGCGTGGATCACCTTGAACGTGCACTCGGCACTCGAAGCCGTCGGCCTCACCGCGGCTTTCGCCGGTGCGTTGGGGCAAGCCGGGATCAGTTGCAACGTGATTGCCGGTTACTACCACGATCATTTGTTTGTCGGCCAGGCCGATGCCCAACGCGCCATGACGGTGCTGCGGCAATTGGCGGCGGGCGCGGAGTAAACCCTATGTGGCAAAGCTATGTGAACGGCCTGTTGGTCGCGGCGGGGCTGATCATGGCGATCGGCACGCAAAACGCTTTCGTCCTGGCGCAAAGCCTGCGACGCGAGCATCACCTGCCAGTGGCCGCGTTGTGTGTGACCTGCGATGCCTTGTTGGTCGCCGCCGGAGTCTTTGGGCTGGCGACTCTCCTGGCGCAGAATCCGCTGCTGTTGGCGATCGCCCGCTGGGGCGGCGCGGCCTTCCTGCTGTGGTACGGCAGCCTGGCGCTGCGTCGGGCGTGTTCCCGGCAAAGTCTGAAACAGGCCGAAAACCAGACGGTGCGTTCGCTTCGGGCGGTGATGCTCAGCGCACTGGCAGTGACCTTGCTCAACCCCCATGTGTATCTGGACACCGTGCTGTTGATCGGCTCACTCGGGGCACAACAAACCGTGCCAAGTGCCTACGTGGTCGGCGCGGCCAGCGCGTCATTGTTGTGGTTCTTCACCCTGGCCCTTGGCGCCGCCTGGCTGGCACCATGGCTGGCGCGTCCCGGCACCTGGCGAATCCTCGACCTGCTGGTGGCGATCATGATGTTCACTGTGGCCATTCAATTAATCACGGCAGGCTGATTATTCAAAAAGGCTTAAGGGCCCCCCTTCAAACCTCTATTCCACACAGTTGTTGCGTGGTTATGCCGCACCCCCGGTGCTATGATCCAAAACCTGCGCCGCAAAGAGTACAAACTCCCCGGCGCTTGTCTGGCCGCCCGTGATCGGCCTTGCGCTCACCGCAACTGATCTGATTAGGAGAATCATCATGGCTTTCGAACTGCCGCCGCTGCCTTATCCACACAATGCCCTGCAGCCGCATATTTCAGAGGAAACTCTGCAATACCACCACGACAAGCACCACAACACCTATGTCGTGAACCTGAACAACCTGGTGCCAGGCACCGAGTTCGAAGGCAAGACCCTGGAAGAAATCGTCAAGACTTCTTCGGGCGGTATCTTCAACAACGCCGCTCAGGTCTGGAACCACACATTCTACTGGAACTGCCTGGCGCCAAACGCCGGCGGTCAACCAACCGGCGCACTGGCTGAAGCCATCAACGCGGCTTTCGGTTCGTTCGACAAGTTCAAAGAAGAATTCAGCAAAACCTCCATCGGCACCTTCGGTTCCGGCTGGGGCTGGCTGGTGAAAAAGGCTGACGGTTCCCTGGCCCTGGCCAGCACCATCGGCGCCGGCAACCCGCTGACCAGCGGCGACACCCCGCTGCTGACCTGCGACGTCTGGGAACACGCTTACTACATCGACTACCGCAACCTGCGTCCGAAGTATGTCGAAGCGTTCTGGAACCTGGTCAACTGGAAGTTCGTGGCTGAGCAGTTCGAAGGCAAAACCTTCACCGCTTAAGCTTCGCGCCAGTCAAAAAACCCGGCATTTGCCGGGTTTTTTATGGGTTTTGGGTGAGAAACCTACCCATTTTCCGCGGTACTGCACCCACCTTGTGGGAGCGGGCTTGCCCTAATGCTAGTCAGTTAAGCGAGCGCTGCGGCCCTGTAGGAGCGAGCTCGCGATGGACTGAAGGGCGACGCGTTTATTCAGAAAACACGCGTTATCGTTAACGACCATCGCGAGCAAGCTCGCTCCTACAAGGATCCAATTTGCCCTTGCCCCTGCGCCATGGCGCGCTAACATCAAAGCTCGGGGAAAATTCTCGCACGCCCCTCAAGTTGCACAGGGTTGCTACCGACACAGTACTAATCGCCTGAACAAGCCAAAAACTGCATTTTGGCCTGGCACACAGGCGAAATCTCCTGTGCTTGATTGTCCCTTTGACTGCCATCACAGGATTGCCAATACTCATGGCAACTTGATGCTACCCGCACGGAACAAGGAAAAGCCATTTGAAGCTGGAACTCAAAAACAGCTTGTCGGTGAAGTTGCTCCGGGTGGTGCTGCTGTCGGCATTGATCGTCGGCGTGGTTCTGAGCTGCGCGCAAATCGTTTTCGATGCCTACAAGACACGGCAGGCGGTGGCTAACGATGCCCAGCGCATCCTCGACATGTTCCGCGACCCATCGACCCAGGCGGTGTACAGCCTGGATCGGGAAATGGGCATGCAAGTAATCGAAGGCCTGTTTCAGGATGACGCCGTGCGGATGGCGTCCATCGGCCATCCCAACGAAACCATGCTTGCGGAAAAGAACCGCGAACTGCAGCAATCACCCAGCCGCTGGTTGACCGACCTGATCCTGGGCCAGGAACGCACCTTTACCACCCAATTGGTAGGCCGCGGCCCGTACAGCGAGTATTACGGCGACCTGAGCATAACCCTCGACACTGCGACGTACGGCCAGGGCTTTATCATCAGTTCGGTGATCATCTTTATTTCCGGAGTTCTTCGCGCCCTGGCCATGGGCTTGGTGCTGTACCTGGTTTACCACTGGCTGCTGACCAAGCCCCTGTCGCGAATAATCGAACACCTGACCGAGATAAACCCGGACCGCCCTAGCGAACACAAGATTCCGCAGCTCAAGGGCCACGAGAAAAACGAGCTGGGCATCTGGATCAACACCGCCAATCAATTGCTGGCCTCGATCGAACGCAACACCCACCTGCGCCATGAAGCGGAAAACAGTCTGCTGCGCATGGCCCAGTACGACTTCCTTACAGGTCTGCCAAACCGTCAGCAATTGCAGCAACAACTGGACAAGATTCTGGTGGATGCAGGCCGCCTGCAACGGCGGGTTGCAGTGCTCTGTGTCGGCCTCGATGACTTCAAGGGCATCAACGAACAATTCAGCTACCAGACCGGCGATCAATTGCTACTCGCCCTGGCCGATCGCCTGCGCGCTCACAGCGGCCGCCTGGGGGCCCTTGCCCGCTTGGGCGGCGACCAGTTCGCACTGGTTCAGGCCAATATCGAACAGCCTTACGAAGCCGCCGAGCTGGCACAAAGCATTCTCGATGACCTCGAAGCAGCGTTCGCCCTCGATCATCAGGAGATTCGCCTGCGCGCGACCATCGGCATTACGCTGTTCCCGGAGGATGGCAACAGTACCGAGAAGCTGCTACAGAAAGCCGAGCAGACCATGACCCTGGCCAAGACTCGTTCGCGCAATCGTTACCAGTTCTATATCGCCAGCGTCGACAGCGAAATGCGTCGCCGACGCGAGTTGGAAAAAGACCTGCGCGAAGCCCTCACTCGCGAGCAGTTCTATCTGGTCTACCAACCGCAAATCAGCTACCGCGATCACCGCGTAGTCGGTGTCGAAGCCTTGATACGCTGGCAGCACCCCGAACACGGGCTGGTGCCTCCGGACCTGTTCATCCCGCTGGCCGAACAGAACGGCACGATCATCGCCATCGGCGAATGGGTGCTGGATCAGGCCTGCCGCCAGTTACGCGAATGGCATGACCAGGGCTTCATGGATTTGCGCATGGCGGTCAATCTCTCCACCGTGCAACTGCACCACGCCGAGTTGCCACGGGTGGTCAACAACCTGCTGCAAATCTATCGCCTGCCGCCACGCAGCCTGGAATTGGAGGTCACCGAAACGGGCTTGATGGAAGACATCAGCACTGCTGCCCAGCACTTGCTCAGTTTGCGTCGTTCCGGGGCGCTGATTGCCATCGACGACTTCGGGACGGGCTACTCTTCTCTGAGTTATCTCAAAAGCCTGCCGCTGGACAAGATCAAGATCGACAAGAGCTTCGTCCAGGACCTGCTCGATGACGACGACGACGCCACCATCGTTCGGGCGATCATTCAATTGGGCAAGAGCCTGGGCATGCAGGTGATCGCCGAGGGCGTCGAAACCGCTGAACAGGAGGCCTACATCATCTGCGAAGGCTGCCACGAAGGTCAGGGCTATTTCTACAGCAAGCCCCTGCCCGCGCGGGAGTTGAGCGCTTATTTGAAGCAAGCCCAACGCAGTAACGCAACCATCCTGTAACACGCGCCGACGCGGACCTGTAGCAGCTGGCGAAGCCTGCGTTCGGCTGCGCAGCAGTCGTAAATCCTGAGGCCGCGGTTAGCCTGACACAACGCAATGCCTGATTTCACGGCTGCTGCGCAGCCGAACGCAGCCTTCGGCAGCTGCTACAGGTCATATGCAGGCGCGCGAATAAGAAATATTTCCAACGCCGACCCTTTACACATAATGCAAATCTTTCGCATTATGTCGCAGTTTTGCGCGCCCGCCGCGCCTGTCCACCCCTATCCAAGCAGGATGTTCGCCATGATTCGTATGCCTCTGGCTACCGCCAGTCTGTTGGCCATCGCTATTTCCCTCGCCGGTTGTGGCGAAGGTAAAGACAAGGCTGCCGCTCCTCAAGCGCCTGTTCCGGCCGCCAGCACTGCAGCCCCTGCTGCTGCCGCAACCACTGGTAAAGTTGACGAAGCCGCGACCAAAGCCGTTGTTGCGCATTACGCCGACATGGTCTTCGCCGTCTTCAGCGATGCCGAATCCACCGCGAAAACCCTGCAAACCGCGATCGACGCGTTCCTTGCCAAACCTGACGCCGAGACCCTGAAAGCCGCTCGCGCTGCCTGGGTCGCCGCGCGCGTACCTTATCTGCAAAGTGAAGTATTCCGCTTCGGCAACACCATCATCGACGACTGGGAAGGACAGGTTAACTCCTGGCCGCTGGACGAAGGTTTGATCGACTACGTCGACAAGAGCTACGAACACGCACTGGGCAACCCGGGCGCGACTGCCAACATCATCGCCAACACCGTAGTTCAGGTCGGCGAAGACAAGGTCGACGTGAAAGACATCACCCCGCAAACACTCGCCAGCCTCAATGAACTGGGCGGCTCCGAAGCCAACGTCGCCACCGGCTACCACGCCATCGAATTCCTGCTCTGGGGCCAGGACCTGAACGGCACCGGCCCTGGCGCCGGCAACCGTCCGGCCTCTGACTATCTGGAAGGCGCTGGCGCCACTGGAGGTCACAATGATCGTCGCCGCGCTTACCTCAAAGCCGTGACCCAGCTGCTGGTCAGCGACCTGGAAGAAATGGTCGGTAACTGGAAGCCGAACGTGGCCGACAACTACCGCGCCACCCTGGAAGCCGAGCCAGGCGAAAGCGGCCTGCGCAAAATGCTCTTCGGCATGGGTAGCCTGTCCCTCGGCGAACTCGCCGGCGAGCGCATGAAGGTCTCCCTGGAAGCCAACTCCCCGGAAGACGAACAAGACTGCTTCAGCGACAACACCCACAACTCGCACTTCTACGATGCCAAAGGCATTCGCAACGTCTACCTGGGTGAATACACCCGCGCAGACGGCACCAAGATGACTGGCGCCAGCCTGTCCTCGCTGGTGGCGGCAATCGACCCGGCAACCGACACCGCACTGAAGGCCGATCTGGCTGCGACCGAAGCCAAAATCCAGGTTATGGTCGATCACGCCAACAAGGGTGAGCACTATGACCAACTGATCGCCGCAGGCAACACTGCCGGCAATCAGATCGTTCGCGACGCCATTGCATCCCTGGTCAAGCAGACCGGCTCGATCGAACAGGCGGCCGGCAAACTGGGCATCAGCGACCTGAACCCCGACAACGCTGATCACGAGTTCTGATCACCGCTGGCTGAGTGAAAAAAAGGCGACTTTCGAGTCGCCTTTTTTGTCCCTGCCTGACGCAGACCACTGTGGGAGCGAGCTTGCTCGCGATAGCGGTCGCACGTTCAACATCAATGTTGGCACTGATGGCCCCATCGCGAGCAAGCTCGCTCCCACAGGGTATTGCGATGGCCGTGATTCGGTCTCCAGGTAAAACCTGCCCCACATAAAACCAAACGCTAATCCCTCTTATTCAAACTCCCCTACCCTGATAGACTTTGCGCCCTTGTTTTGCTCGTCTTGCAGGATGTCTGATGCCCTCGTTGTCTCTTCGCTTGTCCGCTCTGTTCATGGCCCTGGGCCTGAGCGCCTGCGATGACGTTCCGCATTTCACCAAGGCCGAGCCCGGTGAAGCGCGTTCGGGCGGCAGCGCGACAGTGAGCAAGACCGATCAGAACGCCTTCTCCCTGCCTTCGGCCAATCTTTCACCCACCCGACGTCTGGATTTCAGCGTCGGCAACAGCTTCTTTCGCAGCCCGTGGGTGATCGCCCCGTCAACCACTACCGCCCGCGATGGCCTGGGTCCGTTGTTCAATACCAACGGCTGCCAAAACTGCCACATCAAGGACGGTCGCGGTCACCCGCCAACACCCGACTCGGATAACGCGGTGTCGATGCTGGTACGTCTGTCGATCCCCAACGCCCCCGCCTACGCCAAAGTCATCGAGCAGCTCGGTGTCGTGCCGGAGCCAGTCTACGGCGGACAGTTTCAAGACATGGCGGTACCCGGCGTCGCGCCGGAAGGTAAAGTGCGGGTCGATTACGACCCCGTGCCGGTTCGTTTCAAGGACGGCACCGAGGTCGAGTTGCGTAAACCCAGGCTTGCAATCACCCGGCTCGGCTACGGAGCGATGCACCCGGACACGCGTTTCTCTGCACGCATAGCTCCGCCGATGATTGGCCTCGGTCTGCTCGAAGCCATCCCCGATGCGGCGATTCTGCACAATGCCGATCCGGGAGACGACGACAGCAACGGCATCGCCGGGCGACCGAACTGGGTCTGGGATGACGCGCAACAAAAAACCGTTCTCGGACGTTTTGGCTGGAAAGCCGGCCAACCCAATCTCAATCAACAAAACGCTCACGCGTTTTCTGGTGACATGGGCCTGACCACCAGCCTGAGACCGGTTGATGATTGCACCCCTGCACAAATCGCCTGCCTGCAAGCCCCCAACGGAAATGGCCCGGACGGCGAGCCGGAGGTCAGCGACAACATCCTGCGTCTGGTGCTGTTCTACAGCCGCAACCTCGCCGTTCCGGCCCGCCGCGATGTGAGCTCGCCGCAAGTGCTGGCCGGTAAAAGCCTGTTCTATCAGGCGGGCTGCCAGTCCTGTCACATACCGAAATTCACCACTGCCGCGAATGCCGCAGAGCCTGAGCTGGCCAATCAGGTAATTCGCCCCTACAGCGACTTGCTGCTGCACGACATGGGCGACGGCCTGGCCGACAATCGCACCGAATTCCAGGCCACTGGCCGCGACTGGCGTACGCCGCCGTTGTGGGGCATCGGCCTGACGCAGACGGTCAGCGGCCATACCCAGTTCCTGCATGACGGCCGCGCCCGTAATTTGCTCGAAGCCGTTCTCTGGCACGGCGGCGAAGCCCAGGCGGCTCAGCAACAGGTTTTAGCTTTCAATGTCGAGCAACGCGCCGCGTTGCTGGCATTCCTGAATTCTCTATAACGCGTTTTCCATAAGTTTTCCCCCAAAAGAAGGGAGCACGAATGTTCCGTCCCAAACTGTTGTTCACCAGCCTTGCCGCGCTCGCCCTGGGTGCCTGCTCGCCCCAGGACCCACAGGCAGTCACCTCGGCGGCCATCGCCAAGCAAGTGATCCTGCCGAGCTACAGCCGCTGGGTCGACGCCGACCGCCAATTGGCAATCAGTGCGCTGGCTTTCTGTGAAGGCAAGGAAAGCCTGGAAACCGCTCGCGCCGATTTCCTCCACGCACAAAAAGCCTGGGCCGAGTTGCAGCCGCTGCTGATCGGCCCGCTGGCCGAGGGTAACCGTTCCTGGCAGGTGCAGTTCTGGCCGGACAAGAAGAATCTGGTCGGCCGTCAGGTCGAGCAACTGGTGACCGCGCAGCCGCAGATCGATGCCGCCGCTCTGGCCAAATCCAGCGTTGTCGTGCAAGGCCTCTCGGCCTATGAATACGTTCTGTTCGACAGCAAGGTCGACATGGCCGACAGCGCGCAGAAAGCCCGCTATTGCCCACTGCTCAAGGCCATTGGCGAGCGTCAGAAACTCCTCGCCGAAGAGATCCTGTCGCGCTGGAACAGCAACGACGGCATGCTCGCGCAGTTGAGCAAATTCCCGAATCAGCGTTACGCCGACTCCCACGAAGCGGTCGCCGATCTGCTGCGGGTTCAAGTGACCGCACTGGACACCCTGAAGAAAAAACTCGGCACGCCAATGGGTCGCCAGAGCAAGGGCTTCGCGCAGCCGTTCCAGGCCGATGCCTGGCGCAGCCATTCCTCCCTGCAAAGCATGGAAGCCAGCCTCGCTGCCGCCCAAACCGTCTGGGTCGGTGTCGACAACAAGGGCCTGCGCGGCCTGTTGCCGAGCGAGCAGAAACCGCTGGCCGACAAGATCGATGCTGCCTACGCCGCTTCCTTGAAACTGTTCGCCAGCAACCAGCGTTCACTGACCGAGATGCTGACCGACGACGCCGGTCACCAACAGCTCAATGATCTTTACGACAGTCTCAATGTCGTCCACCGCCTGCACGAAAGCGATCTGGCCAAGGCGCTGGGTATCCAGCTGGGCTTCAACGCCAACGACGGTGACTGATGAGGGTAAGTTCCATGCTACGACGCCAGGCTCTTACTTTAGGCAGTTTGCTGCTTGGCGCAGTGACGCTGGGCGGCTGGACGCTGTTTCGGCACAAGGACAAAACTCCTTTGCTGCTCTCGGCGCGCAACGATGGCGACGGCAAGCACTATGCCGTCGGTTATCGTCTGGACGGCACCCAGGTGTTCGCCACCCGGGTCGGTCAGCGTTGCCATGACATCATCAATCATCCTGTGCTGCCGATTGCACTGTTCGTCGCCCGTCGCCCCGGGACCGAGAGCTACTTGATCGATCTTCGGGATGGCACGCTGTTGCAAACGCTCGCCTCACAACCGAACCGGCACTTCTACGGTCACGCAGTGATTCACAAGAGCGGCGACTGGCTCTACGCCACCGAAAACGACACCACCGATCCGGGTCGCGGCCTGCTCGGCGTGTACAAATTCGAAGGTGAGCGACTGATGCACAGCGCAGAGATTTCTACCCACGGCATCGGGCCCCATCAAGTGTCGTGGATGCCCGATGGTGAAACCCTGGTAGTGGCCAATGGCGGAATCCGTACCGAGGCCGAAAGCCGGGTCGAGATGAACCTCAATGCCATGCAGCCAAGCCTGGTGCTGATGCAGCGCGACGGTACGCTGCTGAGCAAGGAAACCCTCGCCCAGCAGATGAACAGCGTGCGCCACCTGGGTGTTGCCAGCGACGGCACCATCGTCGCCGGCCAACAGTTCATGGGCGACGCCCACGAATCTTCCGAACTGCTGGCGATCAAGCGCCCCGGTCAGCCCTTCGTCGCCTTCCCGGTCGCCGAACACCAGTTGCAGGCGATGGGGCACTACACCGCCAGCGTCGCCGTGCATAGCGAGTTGCGTCTGGTCGCCCTCACTGCGCCGCGGGGCAACCGCTTCTTTATCTGGGATCTGGACACTGCTCAAGTGCGCCTCGATGCGCCTTTGCCAGACTGCGCCGGGGTCGGTGCGGTGGCCGATGGTTTTGTCGTCACGTCGGGTCAGGGACGTTGCCGTTTCTACGACTGTCGGCAGCCACAGCTTGTTGCAAAGCCCCTTGAGCTACCTGCAGGGCTCTGGGACAACCACCTGCATCTGATCTAACCCTCGTAGCAGCTGGCGAAGCCTGCGTTCGGCTGCGTAGCGGTCGAACGCAGGCTTCGCCAGCTGCTACGAGTCTGGAATCACCACCCTAGTCGGAGTAATCTGCCCGAGACCTCATCGTTCTCAGCTATTTTTCCGAGGAAGCGGAACATGCTGCGTCGCCGCATGCTGATCATGCTGGGCATTGTCCTGCTTATCGTTCTGCTGCTCGCAGGTTACAAAGCCTTCTCCACCTATCAGCAGATCCGGGTGTTCTCCGTACCGAAACCTCCGGTGAGTGTGGCTGTGACCACCGCGACTGAGCGCCCATGGCAAAACCGTCTGCCGACGGTTGGCACCCTCAAGGCGTTGCAAGGGGTCAACCTGAGTCTGGAGATCGCCGGGAGGGTCAAGGACGTGCAGTTCCAGTCCGGGCAGAAGGTCAATGCCGGTCAACCTATCGTGCAACTCGACAGCGCTGTGGAAAGTGCCCTGCTGGAAACCGCTCAGGCCGACCTCGGTCTGGCCCAGCTCGACTATGGCCGGGGCAGCCAACTGGTGGGCAGCCAGGCAATTTCCAGGGGTGAATTCGACCGGCTCACGGCGCAATTGCAAAAGAACAAAGCCACGGTCAATCAACTCAAGGCTTCGCTGGAGAAAAAACACATCGTCGCGCCTTTTAGCGGCACCATCGGTATTCGTCAGGTGGATGTCGGCGACTACCTGCCCAGCGGCACAGTAATCGCCACCTTGCAGGACCTGAGCAGCCTCTACGTCGACTTTTACGTACCGGAACAGTCGGTACCGAAAATAGCCCTTGGCCAGCCGGTTCAGGTCAACGTCGCGGCCTATCCGACGCAGAACTTCCCCGGCACCATCAGCGCAATCAACCCAAAAGTCGAAAATACCACCCGCAATGTACTGGTGCGCGCGACCCTGGCCAATCCAGACGGCAAGTTGCTACCGGGCATGTTCGCCAGCCTGCAAGTCCTGCTGCCGGATCCACAACCGAAGATCGTGGTGCCGGAAAGCGCGATCACCTACACCCTCTATGGCAATTCGCTGTTTGTGGTTGCACAGAAAAAAGCCGCCGACGGCAGCGTCGAGAAAGATGCCCAAGGGCAACCGGTGCTGATCGCCGAGCGACGCTTTGTCGAAACCGGCGAGCACCGCGACGGGCTGGTGCTCATCACCAAAGGCCTGCAGAACGGCGAACAAGTGGTCAGCGCCGGCCAGATCAAACTGGACAACGACGCCCATATCGCCATCAGCGCCGACAAGACCTTGCCAGCCGAGCAGACCAGTCAGCCTCGCGCCTACTGATCAAGGAATCCCCCATGGCTTTTACCGATCCGTTCATCCGCCGCCCGGTACTCGCCACAGTGGTCAGCCTGTTGATTGTGCTGCTGGGCTTCCAGGCCTGGAGCAAGCTGCCGCTGCGCCAGTATCCGCAAATGGAAAACGCCCTGATCACGGTGACCACCGCCTACCCCGGGGCTAACGCCGAGACCATCCAGGGTTACATCACCCAACCGATGCAGCAGAGCCTGGCGAGTGCCGAAGGCATCGACTACATAACCTCGGTCAGTCGCCAGAATTTCTCGGTGATTTCGATCTACGCGCGAATCGGCTCCAACAGCGACCGGCTGTTTACCGAGCTGCTGGCCAAGGCCAACGAGGTCAAGAACCAACTGCCCCAGAACGCCGAAGACCCGGTGCTGAGCAAGGAGGCTGCGGGCGCCTCGGCGCTGATGTACATCAGTTTCTTCAGCAAGGACCTGAACAACCCGCAGATCACCGACTACCTGTCGCGGGTGATCCAGCCCAAACTGGCGACGCTGCCGGGCATGGCCGAAGCAAAGATTCTCGGCAACCAGGTGTTCGCCATGCGCTTGTGGCTGGACCCGGTCAAACTTGCCGGCTACGGCCTCAGCGCCAATGACGTGGCCGATGCGGTACGCCGTTACAACTTTCTCTCGGCGGCTGGCGAGGTGAAAGGCGAATACGTGGTCACCAGTATCAACGCCAATACCGAGCTTAAATCCACCGAAGCCTTCGCCGCCATCCCGCTGAAAATCGACGGCGACAGCCGGGTACTGCTCAGCGATGTGGCACGGGTGGAAATGGGGGCAGAGAACTACGACACCATCAGCTCCTTCGGCGGCATTCCGTCGGTGTACATCGGCATTAAGGCCACCCCCGCCGCCAACCCGCTGGACGTGATCAAGGAAGTGCGCAAGATCATGCCGCAGCTGGAGTCCCAGTTGCCACCAAACCTCAAAGCGGAGATCGCCTACGACGCCACGCTGTTTATTCAGGCATCGATCAATGAGGTGGTGAAAACCCTGTTTGAAGCAGTGCTGATCGTGATTGTCGTGGTGTTCCTGTTCCTTGGTTCCCTGCGTTCGGTATTGATTCCGGTGGTCACCATCCCGCTGTCGATGATCGGCGTGATGTTCTTCATGCAATTGATGGGTTACTCGATCAACCTGCTGACCCTGCTGGCAATGGTGCTGGCCATCGGGTTGGTAGTGGACGATGCGATCGTCGTGGTGGAAAACATCCACCGGCACATCGAAGAAGGCAAGACACCGCTCGACGCCGCCATTGAGGGTGCCCGGGAAATCGCCATGCCGGTGGTTTCTATGACGATTACGCTGGCCGCGGTCTACGCGCCGATCGGTTTTCTCACAGGCCTGACTGGAGCGTTGTTCAAGGAGTTTGCCCTGACCCTGGCCGGTGCGGTGGTGATCTCCGGGGTCGTCGCCCTGACCCTTTCGCCGATGATGTGCGCTCTGCTCCTGCGCCACGATGAGAACCCCTCAGGCCTGTCCCATCGTCTGGATATGATCTTTGAAGGACTCAAACGCCACTATCAAAGCATCCTGCATGGCACGCTCAATACGCGGCCGGTGGTGGTGGTGTTCGCGGTGATTGTCCTGTGCCTGATTCCGGTTCTGCTGAAATTCACCAAGTCCGAACTGGCACCGAATGAGGACCAGGGCGTCATTTTCATGATAGCCAACGCGCCGCAACCGACCAACCTCGACTACCTCAACGCCTACACCGATGAGTTCCTTGCGATCTTCAAGAAATTTCCCGAGTACTACTCATCGTTCCAGATCAATGGCTTCAACGGCGTGCAATCAGGGATCGGGGGTTTCCTGCTAAAACCGTGGAACGAACGCCACCGGACCCAGATGCAAATCCTCCCGGAGGTTCAACGCAAGCTCGCTGCCGTCACCGGGCTTCAGGTGTTCGGCTTCAACCTGCCGTCCTTGCCGGGTACCGGTGAGGGCTTGCCGTTCGCATTCATCGTCAACACCCCGAACGATTACGAATCACTGCTGCAAGTGGCCAATAGAGTGAAAAAGCGCGCACTGGAATCCGGCAAGTTCGCCTTTCTCGACATCGATCTGGCCTTTGACAAGCCTGAAGTGGTGGTCGATATCGACCGCGCCAAGGCAGCACAAATGGGGGTTTCGATGCTGGATCTGGGGGGCACCCTGGCGATATTACTGAGTGAAGCGGAAATCAACCGTTTCACTATCGAAGGCCGCAGCTACAAGGTCATCGCCCAGGTCGAGCGAGCCTACCGCGACAATCCCGACTGGCTGAGCAACTACTACGTAAAGAATGCCAAGGGTGAACTGCTGCCGCTGTCGACCTTGATCACCATCACCGACCGTGCCCGCCCAAGACAGTTGAATCAGTTCCAGCAGCTCAATTCGGCGACGATCTCGGGCGTTCCCGTCGTCAGCATGGGCGAAGCCATCGAAACCATACGGCAGATCGCCCGGGAAGAAGCCCCTGCGGGCTATGCCTTCGATTATGGTGGCTCTTCCCGGCAATTCGTTCAGGAAGGCAGTGCACTGTGGGTGACCTTTGCCCTGGCGCTGGCGATCATTTTCCTGGTGCTGGCGGCACAGTTCGAGAGCTTCCGTGATCCGCTGGTGATTCTGATGACAGTCCCCCTGTCGATCTGCGGCGCGCTGATCCCGTTGTTCCTTGGCTGGTCGAGCATGAACATCTATACCCAGGTCGGACTGGTGACCTTGATCGGCCTGATCAGCAAGCACGGCATCCTGATCGTCGAGTTTGCCAACCAGTTGTGCAAGAACAAGGGCCTGTCACCTCGAGAAGCTGTAGAAGAAGCTGCGGCAATTCGCTTGCGACCGGTGTTAATGACCACCGCGGCGATGGTGTTCGGCATGGTGCCGTTGATCATCGCCACCGGTGCAGGCGCCGTCAGTCGTTTCGATATCGGTACGGTGATCGCTACTGGAATGTCGATTGGCACTCTGTTCACCTTGTTCGTGCTGCCTTGTATTTACACCCTGCTGGCCAGGCCGGACAAATAATCGACAACCGAAAATAAAAGGCCTCGCAATGCGAGGCCTTTTATTTGGGTTTTATTCTCTTCAACTTTGTGGCCTCTTTCCTTGAGAAAGACCGAACATGAACAGCAAAAAATCACTGTCGGGGCTGGTTGCAACTGATGCCTTTGCTACCCGAGGCAGGGGACAATGCGCGTCGCTGTGCGCTGCACTGAGGACTTTGGTGCGTGGCTGCTCCCAAACAGCCACCGCCAGAGAAATAACTGCCAAGGCTCCTGCTAAAAACAAACCTCGCGCAATTTCCAGTTTCATTACTCTAAACCTTTGATAGCGCTGCCAAACGCCGTCGTATAAAAATAGCTGAGTTTCTGCCAGTCTGTAGGGCCCCACGACGAATGGCGGCGTAGCTGTTTCATGTCGTGGAGGGCAGCACGTTTACGGGTCAAACGTTGCCGGCACTTCTCCAGATCCAGTAAAGCCACCTCGACTGTGGCGGCCTCACCCTACCCGCGCTGGCTCCAGAAATAGTCGAAACGCGCCTCAGGAGCGACGTCCATTTCTGATGCATCTTCCACTGCCATCCTGTTACTTCTTGCGTAATACATGAATTCGCCACATGGCGTAGAGCGGGAAAAAGCCCAAATGTTCCTGAACGCGAAAGCCGGCTCGCTTGAATTTTTCGTCTACGTAGCTGCCGATAGCACAAAACGATTTTGGTAACCTTGCTGCCCGGCTTCCTGCTTGCGCTTTTGCACCATGCGCTTACGTTTCCAGGCCTTGAAGTTGCCATCGACCCAACGAGAGATAATGACGCTGTCGCGGGTAACCCGCTGAAACGCCAGCAGCAGGGCAAGCCGACAGGAGATAGCATTGGGCTGCTACCCGATTACAACTGCGGTAAACGCGTGCCCCGAAGAACCCGGGGCATGACAAAAAATCAGACTTTGGCCTGGCTCAGCTCGACGTGGAACCGGCAGCCATTGGGTTCCATTGTGCTGAGGCTGACGCTCCAGCCCTGGTTTTCACAGATACGCTGCACCAGTGACAGACCAAGGCCCAGGCCCTCGCCACGCTTTTCGTTGCCACGCACGAACGGCTCGAACATCGCCTCGCGCTTTTCTTCGGGAATCCCCACACCGCTGTCCTCTACCACAAAGCCGGTAGGTTCCAGGGTCAGGCGGATAAAACCACTGTCAGTGTAATGCAGCGCATTGCGCAACAAGTTGCCCATCACCGCATGCAGGAACGTTGCGTTATAGCGGGTATCCAGCGGTTTGTCGGGGTCATAGATCAGCTCAATCCCCTTGGCCTCAATGGGTTCACGCCACAAACCAATCAGATCCTCGGCTGCCCGACTCAAGGTCAGCTGGGGCGACATGCTGGCATCTTCGCGCTGGGCACGCGCCAGCATCAGGAAGGTCTGGACCAGCTCGCGCATGTCTTCACAGGCGCGGGCAATCCGCTCGACCTGGGCGCGACCACGCTGGTCGATGCAGGGATTTTCCAGCAGCAATTCGCAGGAACTGGCCAACACCATCAGCGGAGTGCGCAATTCGTGACTGACGTCGCTGGTGAACAGACGCTCACGACTCAGCGCCTGGCGTAAACGCCCCAAGGTAGCGTCGAAGGCCACCGCCAGTTCACCCACCTCATCGGCGGCATAATCAGGTGCCAATGGCGGCGCGAGGCCAAGCAACTGATCGCGATGACGAACCTGGCGAGCCAGCCGCACCACCGGTGCCATTACCTTGCGCGCCAGGATCCAGCCAAGAAACACCGCTAGCGCCAGACTCAGCACAAAGCCCACCAGCACCACTGCGAACAGCACCCGTTCACGGTCTTCAAAACCACTCTGGTCCTGCAGCAACACATACCGCCTGCCGTCGACGATCTCGACTATGGCGTGATACGACAAATGCTCACGAAATACTTCGTGAAACCCCGCATCCAGGCTGCGCAAATCCTTGGGCAATTCAAAATCGCCACGCCCACCACTGAAATAAAATAGCTGATCCGGTTCCGGCCGGTGGCTCCAGTCCTCGATGCTGTCCATCAACAGCAGACGCTGCAGATCACCGCCCAGGACTGATGAAATCAACTTTGCTTCAACCAGATGCACCGTTGCCACGATGCCCAGGGCGAATGTCCCTGCAACCAATGCACTCATCAACGCAAAGGCGATGATGATCCGTTGCGCAAGGCTCTGCTTAAACTCCATCACGCCCCTCGGCCAAGCGATAACCGACACCATGCACCGTCTGCAACAGCGGCTTGGCGAATGGCTTGTCGATCACCTGACGCAACTGGTGAACATGGCTGCGCAGACTGTCGCTGTCCGGGCAGTCGTCGCCCCACAGGGCTTCTTCAAGAATCTCGCGACGCAGCACGTGAGGACTCTTTTGCATCAGCACCGCCAGCAACTTGAGGCCCACAGGATTGAGCTTGAGCAAACGTCCCTCGCGGGTCACCTCGAGGGTGTCGAGGTCGTAGTTCAGATCCCCCACCTGCAAAGTCCGTCGCCCGCCCCCTTGAGCACGACGCATGACCGCCTCGATCCGCGCTGCCAGTTCAGACAGCGCAAAGGGTTTCACCAGGTAATCATCGGCGCCGGACTTGAAGCCCAGCAGTCGATCATCCAGTTGATCACGAGCGGTGAGCATGATCACCGGGGTATCGCGACGAGCATCTTCACGCAGCCGTTTGCACAGGGTGTAGCCGTCGATACCAGGCAACATAATGTCGAGCACGATCAAGTCGTAGTGCTCGGTCGCCGCCAGGTGCAGGCCTGACAAGCCGTCTTGCGCGCAATCCACGGTATAGCCTTTAAGCCCCAGGTAGTCGGCCAGATTCGCCAGGATATCGCGGTTGTCTTCAACCAATAGAATTCGCATGGGCACTCCTCCGTACACAGTAACGGCCATCTTGGCTCGCGCAGCTTAAGGCCAAGTATGACTCACGGCTAGGGCTGTCATTGACGTCTTTGGACATGGACCTTGCAAAACTGTCTAGTCCTGAAACAGATGTAAACCTATTTCAGGACGAGTCAGCGGATATAAAAAAGCCCCGCCTGCTTATCGCAGGCGGGGCTTTTTTGTACAGGGTAAGGCTGGCTTACATCATGCCGCCCATGCCACCCATACCGCCCATGTCTGGCATGCCGCCAGCAGCTGGTTTGTCTTCCTGGATCTCGGCGATCATCGCTTCGGTGGTGATCATCAGGCTGGCAATCGAAGATGCCGCTTGCAGAGCCGAACGGGTCACTTTAGCCGGGTCGAGGATACCCATTTCGATCATGTCGCCGTATTCGCCAGTCGCAGCGTTGTAACCGAAGTTACCGACACCTTGCTTGACCTTGTCGACAACTACGCTTGGCTCGTCGCCCGAGTTGGCAACGATCTGGCGCAGAGGAGCTTCGACAGCACGACGCAGCAGAGCGATACCAACGTTCTGATCAGCGTTCTCGCCTTTCAGTTCGCTGATCGCTTGCAGAGCACGAACCAGTGCCACGCCACCGCCAGGTACCACGCCTTCTTCAACGGCTGCACGGGTAGCGTGCAGGGCGTCTTCAACGCGGGCTTTCTTCTCTTTCATTTCAACTTCGGAACCAGCGCCAACCTTGATTACCGCAACGCCGCCGGACAGCTTGGCCAGACGCTCTTGCAGTTTTTCACGGTCGTAGTCCGAAGAAGTATCAGCCACTTGCTGGCGGATCTGCAGAACGCGAGCCTGGATATCAGCCTCAACGCCAGAACCGTCGATAATGGTGGTGTTTTCTTTGGACAGGATCACGCGCTTGGCATTACCCAGGTGTTCCAGGGTAGTGCTTTCCAGGCTCAGACCGATCTCTTCGGAGATTACGGTACCGCCAGTCAGAACAGCGATGTCCTGCAGCATGGCCTTGCGACGGTCGCCAAAGCCTGGGGCTTTAACGGCAGCAACTTTAACGATGCCGCGCATGTTGTTCACAACCAGAGTCGCCAGGGCTTCGCCTTCAACGTCTTCGGCAACGATCAGCA
Source organism: Pseudomonas sp. GW821-FHT01E05 (assembly GCF_059422425.1). Lineage (NCBI taxonomy): Bacteria > Pseudomonadati > Pseudomonadota > Gammaproteobacteria > Pseudomonadales > Pseudomonadaceae > Pseudomonas > Pseudomonas sp. GW821-FHT01E05. Next base: position 31,302 of record NZ_JBWKWW010000013.1, on the reverse strand, counting down.
GTGGACGACCGGCTTTGGCAACGGCTTCCAGTACTGGCAGCATTTCGCGGATGTTGGAGATCTTTTTGTCGACCAGCAGGATCAGCGGACCGTCCAGCTCGGCAACCATGGTGTCTGGTTTGTTGATGAAGTACGGGGACAGGTAACCGCGGTCGAACTGCATGCCTTCAACAACCGACAGTTCGTTTTCCAGGCCAGAGCCTTCTTCAACGGTGATCACGCCTTCTTTACCGACTTTTTCCATGGCTTCGGCAATGATGTCGCCGATGGAGCTGTCGGAGTTGGCAGAGATGGTGCCGACCTGAGCGATGGCCTTGGTGTCAGCGCAAGGCTTGGACAGGGCTTTGAGTTCTTTGACGATAGCGATGGTCGCTTTGTCGATACCGCGTTTCAGGTCCATCGGGTTCATGCCGGCAGCGACGGCTTTCAGGCCTTCGTTGACGATCGATTGAGCCAGAACGGTAGCGGTGGTGGTGCCGTCGCCTGCGTCATCGTTGGCACGGGAGGCAACGTCTTTGACCAGCTGCGCGCCCATGTTTTCGAAGCGATCTTTCAGCTCGATTTCTTTGGCTACGGAAACGCCGTCCTTGGTGATGGTCGGAGCGCCGAAGCTCTTCTCGATGATCACGTTACGGCCTTTAGGGCCCAGGGTCGCTTTTACTGCGTCAGCCAGGACGTTGACACCGGCGAGCATTTTCTTACGGGCGGAATCGCCGAATTTAACTTCTTTAGCAGCCATGATCGTTATTCCTTAAATACTTTGTAGTAGCGGGAAATTGAGCGGGAATCAGCCTTCGATAACAGCGAGGATTTCGTTCTCGCTCATTACCAACAGGTCTTCGCCGTCTACTTTCACAGTGTTGCTGCCGGAGTAAGGGCCGAACACAACCTTGTCACCCACTTTCACGGCCAGCGCACGTACTTCACCGTTGTCCAGCACGCGGCCGGTACCTACAGCGAGGATTTCACCGCTGTTGGCTTTTTCGGCAGCCGAACCTGGCAGAACGATACCGCCAGCGGTTTTCTTTTCTTCTTCGCTGCGACGGATGACGACGCGGTCATGCAGAGGACGAAGCTTCATTGTCGATCTCTCCTAATTGTGGTTTTCATCGGCCGGTGTCTATTCCGGCAGGTTTGCAAATCCGGCGGTGCCGGTTGCGGCTCGCCAAGCGAACCGCGGAAGTCTGTCTGGCGTGACCACCAGAAACCTTGCGGTGAACGTTAGATAAGGGCGCATAAGCTTATTACAAGGGCTGATGAGCGAATTTTTTTACGCCTGGCATCTGCCTGAAAACAAACATGGCACCCGAAGGTGCCATGCCGACACGTAAAACCCGTTACGAATCGCGATGCTCGAACTCACCTTCGATCACGTTCGGCTGGCGTCCCAGGGGCGGCTTTGGAGTCGGCCCGCCGTGAGCCTGCATGTCCTCGGCAAAGGCACGCTGACGAATCGCCTGTTCCTCGGCACGTTGACGCATCTTGTTGGCCAGCAGCCGGCGAGTGATCGGCAGCAGCATGATCAAGCCAACTACGTCGCTGATGAAACCCGGCAAGATCAACAGACCGCCGCCCAGGGCCATCATCAGGCCTTCGAGCATTTGCTGAGCCGGCAATTCGCCGCGATTCAGGCTTTCACGTGCCCGCAGGGCCGTGGCCAAACCAGCGACACGTAGCACCACGACACCCAGCATCGAGCCGAGAATGATCAACAGCAACGCCGGAAAGAAGCCGATGGCGGAGCTGACGTTGACAAACACAAACAGCTCTAGCACCGGAAACAGCAGAAAGAGCAACAAAAAAGGGCGCATCAAATGGTTCCTCAACGGAAGAGTGCCTTCCAGTTCACATTAGATGACGTCGCCATTTCGTGAATTCAAGCATCGGCACCTTCATTCTTTGGCCAATGCTCGGCGTGAGCCAGAGAAACCAAGGCTTCGCGAACTTGTGTCGGGGTATTACAAGGCTCTTGAAAGGGCAACCAGTACAGCCCCTGACCGATGCGCAAATGCATGCCTTCGGTGTCGATTCCGGCCAGTTGTGCCGGTACGGTTTTCGGCAATCCGGCCAACTCGACGTAATGGGCGATGGCCTTGGCGTGGTCGCGGTTCATATGTTCGACCATACTTGCTTCCGCCTTGCCGGCAAAAGGGTTGGCCAGGGTGAGCTGATCGACCCAGTGAATCGCGCCGAAGCCACCGATGTAGCGATGGCGGACCGGTTTGAGGACCCAAAAGTCGAAGTCATGGGCCTTGTGATAGTTGCGCGACTCCGGGAAATAGCGGTAATAGCGTTCGGCGGCGGCCTCGATCACCTCGGGTTCTCTGAGTTTTTCGGCCTCGGCCAGATAGGTCAGGCGGCCGACGGCTTGTACATCTTCGGCTTTACGCTCGCCTACCAGCAGTGAACATTTGGCATCTTTGAGCAAGTTGTGGGTGTGCTGGGCAATCCGGCTGATCAGGATCAGCGGCCGCCCCTGCTCGTCCAGGCAGTAAGGAACCACCGAGCCGAAAGGAAAACCGGGCATGGCCTTCGAGTGCGTCGACAACACTCCGCGGTATTCCTTGAGCAGCAGTTCTCGTGCATGCTTAGCGGCTTCAATGCTCAATTTATGACTCCTTATATAGAATCCGTCGAAAATGGACAGGCGCCTGGAGCAAAGTTCCAGCAACGCCAACGGGGGCAGTTCTCATATGCAGCCGAACCACATCACGCGCGCAGGAGAGGCCTTGTAGAAGGAAACCACTCTGACCTGCTACCAGGGGCACGCGAATGCAACTCACTGACAAAGTAATCATTATCACTGGCGGTTGCCAGGGTTTAGGTCGTTCCATGGCCGAGTATTTCGCCGCCAAGGGCGCGAAGCTGGCACTGGTCGACTTGAACCAGGAAAAGCTCGATCTGGCTGTGGCTGCCTGCGAGGCCGCCGGCGTCGAAGCCCGGGCTTATCTTTGCAACGTCGCCAATGAAGAACAAGTGACCCACATGGTCGCTCGGGTAGCCGAAGATTTTGGCGCGATTCACGGTTTGATCAACAATGCCGGAATCCTGCGCGATGGCCTGCTGATCAAGGTCAAGGACGGTGAAATGACCAGGATGAGCCTGGCTCAATGGCAGGCGGTGATCGACGTCAACCTGACCGGTGTTTTCCTTTGCACCCGCGAAGTGGCGGCGAAGATGGTTGAGCTGAAGACTCAAGGCGCGATCATCAATATCTCGTCGATTTCCCGCGCTGGTAACGTTGGCCAGACCAACTACTCCGCCGCCAAGGCCGGTGTCGCCGCAGCCACCGTGACCTGGGCCAGGGAACTGGCGCGCTACGGGATTCGTGTCGCGGGTATCGCGCCAGGCTTTATCGAAACAGAGATGACCCTGAGCATGAAACCCGAAGCGCTGGAGAAAATGACGTCGGGTATTGCGCTCAAGCGCATGGGCAAGCCTGATGAGATCGCCCACTCGGCGGCCTACATCTTCGAGAACGACTACTACACCGGCCGGATCCTGGAATTGGATGGCGGTTTGCGCATCTGAAATCAAATCACGATCTTGTAGGAGCCCGGCTTGCCGGCGATAGCGGGCTTGAGTACGCCATCGCCGGCAAGCCGAGCTCCTACAGAAGCGATTTAATCGTCGCTGACGGTGATGCTCGGCATCGCCGGCGCATCGGCTTCCTGCAAAACGATCCGCGCACCGACGTGACGTGCCAGTTGTTGATAGACCATGGCGATCTGACTGTCAGGTTCGGCAATGACCGTCGGTTTGCCACCGTCGGCCTGTTCGCGGATCACTATCGACAACGGCAGCGAAGCCAGCAGCTCGACCCCGTATTGCGCGGCCAGCTTCTCGCCACCGCCTTCGCCGAACAAGTGCTCGGCGTGACCGCAATTCGAACAGATATGCACGGCCATGTTTTCCACGACGCCCAACACCGGAATGTTGACCTTGCGGAACATCTCCACGCCCTTGCGCGCATCCAGCAGTGCCAGATCCTGCGGCGTCGTGACGATTACCGCACCGGCCACCGGGACTTTCTGCGCCAGGGTCAATTGAATGTCACCGGTGCCTGGCGGCATGTCGATAACCAGGTAATCCAGATCACCCCAGGCTGTCTGTGTCACAAGCTGCAACAACGCGCCTGAAACCATCGGCCCACGCCAGACCATCGGTGTGTTGTCGTCGGTCAGGAAGGCCATGGACATGACCTCGACGCCGTGGGACTCAATCGGCACGAACCACTTCTGATCCTTGACCTTCGGTCGGGTACCTTCCGGAATACCGAACATGATGCCCTGGCTCGGTCCGTAGATGTCCGCGTCGAGAATCCCGACCTTCGCACCTTCGCGCGCCAGCGCCAGCGCCAGGTTGGCCGCAGTGGTGGACTTGCCCACGCCACCCTTGCCGGAAGCCACCGCCACCACGTTTTTCACGTTGGCCAGACCCGGAATCTGCGCCTGAGCCTTGTGCGCGGCAATTACACTGGTGACGTCGACCCTGGCCGTCACCACGCCATCCAGACCTTCGATGGCCAGTTGCAACAGTTGCGCCCAACCGCTCTTGAACAGTCCGGCGGCATAACCCAGTTCAAGCTCAACGGTGACGCGATCACCCTGGACGTCGATGGCGCGGACACAACCGGCGCTGACCGGATCCTGGTTCAGATAAGGGTCGGTGTATTGGCGAAGGACGGCTTCCACCGCTGCGCGATTGACTGCGCTCATGGGCAACTCCGATAGCAAGACTGTGAAAATCAGGGGGCTATCCTACCTGTTCTATGGCTATGACGGCATGCTTTCAGGATGAGACAAGGATCATATAGCCGAACATATAACTTGTAGCAGCTGGCGAAGCCTGCGTCCGGCTGCGTAGCAGTCGCAATTTGTTGATCCCGGTTTTCCTGAAGGAACCGGGATTCAGGTTTTACGACCGCTACGCGCCCGGATGCAGGCTCCGCCAGCTGCTACGAGGAACCGGAATAACACTCCACTGGGTGAAAAAAGTGCGCCGGCGCTTTATAGTGGCCGACCTCCGTTTCATCAAGTAGCCGAGCCCCATGTCCGAGCCACGCAAGATCCTCGTCACCAGCGCCCTGCCCTATGCCAATGGTTCAATCCACCTTGGCCATATGCTTGAGTACATCCAGACCGATATGTGGGTGCGCTTCCAGAAGCATCGCGGCAATCAATGCATCTATGTCTGCGCGGACGACGCTCACGGCTCGGCGATCATGTTGCGCGCGGAAAAGGAAGGCATCACCCCGGAACAACTGATCGCCAACGTCCAGGCTGAACACAGCGCCGACTTTGCCGAGTTCCTGGTGGACTTCGATAATTTCCACTCGACCCACGCCGAAGAAAACCGCGAACTGTCGAGCCAGATCTACCTGAAGCTGCGCGACGCCGGGCACATTGCCACGCGTTCGATCACTCAGTATTTCGACCCGGAAAAGAAAATGTTCCTGGCCGACCGCTTCATCAAGGGCACCTGCCCGAAATGTGGCACCGAAGACCAGTACGGCGACAACTGCGAAAAATGTGGCGCGACCTACGCGCCAACCGATCTGAAAGATCCGAAGTCGGCGATCTCCGGCGCCACACCGGTGCTCAAGGATTCGCAACACTTCTTCTTCAAGCTGCCGGACTTCCAGGAAATGCTGCAGAGCTGGACCCGCAGCGGCACCCTGCAAGACGCCGTGGCGAACAAGATCGCCGAATGGCTGGACGCCGGTCTGCAACAGTGGGACATCTCCCGCGATGCGCCGTACTTCGGCTTCGAGATTCCAGGCGAGCCTGGCAAGTATTTCTATGTGTGGCTGGACGCACCAATCGGCTACATGGCGAGCTTCAAGAACCTCTGCGCCCGTCGTCCGGAGCTGGACTTCGACGCGTTCTGGGCCAAGGACTCTACTGCCGAGCTGTACCACTTCATCGGCAAGGACATCGTCAACTTCCACGCGTTGTTCTGGCCAGCAATGCTCGAAGGTGCAGGCTACCGCAAGCCGAGCGCGATCAACGTCCATGGCTACCTGACCGTCAACGGCCAGAAGATGTCCAAATCCCGCGGCACCTTCATCAAGGCCCGGACCTACCTGGACCACTTGTCGCCGGAATACCTGCGTTACTACTACGCGGCCAAACTCAGCCGTGGCGTCGACGATCTGGACCTGAACCTCGAAGACTTCGTGCAGAAGGTCAATTCGGATCTGGTCGGCAAAGTGGTCAACATCGCCAGCCGCTGTGCAGGCTTCATCCACAAAGGCAACGCCGGCGTGCTGGTGGCCGGTAACGCCGCGCCCGAGCTGACCGAAGCGTTCCTGGCCGCCGCGCCAAGCATCGCTGAAGCGTACGAAGCGCGCGACTTCGCCCGTGCCATGCGCGAGATCATGGGCCTGGCCGACCGTGCCAACGCCTGGATCGCTGACAAGGCGCCATGGTCGCTGAACAAACAGGAAGGCAAGCAAGACGAAGTCCAGGCGATCTGCGCCCTGGGCGTCAACCTGTTCCGCCAACTGGTGATTTTCCTCAAACCCGTGCTGCCGTTGCTGGCCGCCGACGCCGAGGCGTTCCTCAACGTCGCACCACTGACCTGGAACGATCACGCGACCCTGCTCAGCAACCATCAGCTGAACGAGTTCAAACCGCTGATGACACGGATCGACCCAGTGAAAGTACAAGCCATGACCGACGCCTCGAAAGAGGACCTGGCCGCCAGCCAGACCGACACCGGTGCTGCGCAAGGTAATGGCGAATTGCTCAAGGATCCGCTGTCGGCCGAGATTGATTTCGATGCGTTTGCCGCCGTGGACTTGCGAGTGGCGTTGATCCTCAAGGCAGAACCGGTGGAAGGTGCAGACAAACTGCTGCGCCTGACCCTGGATATCGGTGACGAGCAGCGCAACGTATTCTCCGGCATCAAGAGCGCCTACCCGAACCCGGCCGAACTGGAAGGCCGCTTGACCATGATGATTGCCAACCTCAAGCCGCGCAAAATGCGCTTCGGGATCTCCGAAGGCATGGTGATGGCCGCCGGTCCCGGCGGTGAAGAAATCTACCTGCTCAGCCCGGACAGCGGCGCCAAGCCAGGCCAGCGTATCAAGTAAGACTCAGCGCTGGATTGATCCCCCCGCCATGTCGTTTCGTGGCGGGGGGATTTTCATATCCGGTGGGCCCTTCCTCCTTGCCGGATAAGGCCTAATCTTTAGGCTACAGACCTGTTCGCTCAACCCGGCACGATCATGACCAACCTTCTTCTCACGCTTATCAGCGCTGCCCTGATCAATAATTTCGTATTGCAATGGCCGCTGGGCGTCGATCCGCTGCTCCAGACAATCCGCGAACCGGGTGCCGAGCGCCAGCAAGTGCATGCTTTGGGCATCGCAACAACCTGCCTGATGCTGATCAGCTGCGTCCTCGGTTATGCGCTCTACCATTACCTGCTGGTTCCGCTGGCATTGACGTCGCTGCGTTTGTTTGTCTTTTTGCCCCTCAGCATTTTGCTGATCAGGCCAATCCTGAGCCTGCTTTCGCGCTGTTTCCCACAGCTGCCATTGAGCAGCCTCTGGCCTCTGTTGGTGGGCAATGCTGGCGTCCTCGGCCTGGTCCTGCTCAGCACGCAGGGCGACAAAGGCCTGGGCTATACGATCGCGCTGAGCCTCGGCGCAGGCTTGGGCTTCTGGCTGGTGTTGAGTCTATTCAGCGACTTGCGTCAGCGCACCCTCAATAATGACGTCCCTCTGCCCTTTCGCGGCTTGCCGATCGAATTGATCAGCGCCGGGCTGATGGCCGTGGCATTTCTCGGTTTCACCGGACTGATCAAAACATGAGTCTGATTCAACGCATAGATGCCCTGTTGCCGCAGACCCAATGCGGTAAATGCGGCCACCCCGGATGCAAACCTTACGCTGAAGGCATTGCCAACGGTGAGGCGATCAACAAGTGCCCACCGGGTGGCAGTGAGACCATTTCGGCGCTGGCCGATCTTCTGAAAGTACCGGTATTGGAGCTGGACACGGAACGTGGATCGGCCCCTGCGCAAGTTGCCTTTATTCGTGAAGCCGAATGCATCGGCTGCACCAAATGCATCCAGGCCTGCCCAGTGGATGCGATTGTCGGCGCGGCCAAGCTGATGCACACAGTGATCATCGACGAATGCACCGGTTGCGACCTCTGCGTGGCGCCCTGCCCGGTAGATTGCATTGAAATGCATCCATTGCCGCTGGCCACGGTGGTGCCGATTGTCGGAGGGCTGGCGTTCAGCCCGCAAGAACAACGCGCCCGGACCGAGAAGCGCAATCACGCGCGTCATCGTTTCGAACAGCGTAACGCTCGTCTGCGCCGCGAAGAAGAGCAAAAGCTGGCCGAACGCCACGCACGCGCCAAGCAGCACAGCGAAGTGTCAGTCGACCCGGTTCAAGCAGCCATCGATCGGGTTCAGGCGCAGAAAGCCGCCGCTGCCGATGCGGCCTTGAAAAAGGCCAAGATCGAACTGGCAATGAGCCGCGCACAACTGAACAAGTCGCTGAAGGCCTTCGGGCATCCGCCAACCTTTGAACAACAGTCGCAACTGATCATTCTGCAACAACAGTTCGAGGTCGCAGAACTTGCGTTGGCGCAGCTGGAGAGCAGCGCAACACTCGCGCCACAGCCGGCTCCGGCCAAGGACGCCGACCTCAAGCGCGCGAAAATTCAATTGGCCATGCGCCGCGCCGAACTGCAAAAAGCTCGGAGCAGCGAAGCATCGATCGAGCAAATTGCGCAGTTGGCTACTGCCCTGGCTGAAGCTGAGCAGGCTTTGCACCGCGCCGAGAATGCCAGTGAGCAACCCGCTCCCGATCTGCTGCGGGTCGAGAAACGGCCCATCGATAATCGCCTGCGGCAGCTGAAAACCGAATTGGCCTACGCTCGAGCGGATGTCAGCAAGCTTGAGCGACACCCCGAGACACCAGCAGACCTCCTGACCAAGGCTCGAAACCGGCTGAGCGAAGCTGAGCGTCAGGTCAATGCTTATGTCGCCTCTTGAAAGGGTTGATGAGCGCCTTCAGCAGGCAATGAAGCTGGTGCTGCTGGCAACACTGCCGGGGATTTTCGTGTTGCTGTGGTTGTACGGCTGGGGGGTACTGATCAACTTGCTGCTGGCCGGTTCCACAGCGCTGGCCGTTGAGGCTGCCGTCCTCGGTTTACGCAGGCGTCCCCTCAAGCCCTCTCTGAGCGATGGAAGCGCGCTGGTCAGCGCGACATTGCTGGCCCTGGCATTACCGCCCTACTGCCCATGGTGGCTGACGCTGAGCGCAACCGCGTTCGCGCTGTTGTTTGGAAAACACCTGTATGGCGGTGTGGGTAAAAACCCGTTCAATCCCGCCATGCTTGGTTACGCACTGGTCCTGGTGTCGTTTCCGCAGCAGATGACGCACTGGCCGGCCTCCCACGGCATGGATCTGCTCGGTGGCTTGCAACAGGTATTGGGCTTCAGTTTCAGCGGCTCGGCACCCGACGCCTGGGTCCAGGCCACCGCCCTGGACAGTGTGCGGATCAACAAAAGCCTGACCATGGACGAACTGTTCGCCGGCAATGCCGCGTTCGGTCACTTTGGGGGTAAAGGAGCCGAGTGGGTCAATCTGGCGTTCCTCGCCGGCGGCGCGTTTCTACTGCAACGTCGGGTATTCAGCTGGCACGCCCCGGTCGGCATGCTTGCCAGTCTGTTTATCATCAGTCTGCTGTGCTGGAACGGCTCGGGCTCCGACTCCCATGGTTCTCCTCTGTTCCACCTGTTGACGGGCGCGAGCATGCTGGGGGCGTTCTTTATCGTCACCGAGCCGGTCTCTGGCGCCAGGAGCCCCAAAGCCAGGTTGCTGTTCGGAGCCGGCGTTGGCCTGCTGACCTACCTGATTCGTACTTGGGGCGGTTATCCAGACGGCGTGGCGTTTGCCGTGTTGTTGATGAACCTCACCGTACCCGCGCTAGAGCGCCTTTTCGCTCCCCAGCCGGAGCCTTCTGCGCCATGAACACAAATGTCGGCATACTGATTCTGGTGTTACTGGCCGGTCTGGGTGCAACTGCGACCTTCTTGGTGCAACAAGTCGCCACGCCACGCATCGCGGCAGAACAACGCGCAATACAAAACCGTAACCTGTTGGAAATGCTGCCCCAGGGAAGCTACGACAATCAGCCACTGGATCAGCCGCTCTCGCTCACGGACGTAGAGCTTGGCAGTAGCCGATTGCTTGGCGGCTATCTGGCGACTCAATCCGGTCAACCCAGCGCGGTGATTCTGCACAGTCAAACGGTGGGCTACGCAGGCCCTATAGAGCTGTTGATCGGGATCGGGGCAAACGGCAAGCTACTCGGTGTAAAAGCCCTCAAACAGTCAGAAACCCCAGGGTTTGGAGGCCGAATTGCAACGACCCCAAACCCTTGGCTGCAGAGTTTTTCCGGCAAATCACGCAATGATCCGCCCGATTCGGGCTGGGCACTTAAAAAGGACAGTGGCCAGTTTGATCAGATGGCCGGAGCAACGATTACCTCACGTTCGGTGATAAGTGCCATTCATGAGGCGCTGCGTTATTTTGACGAGCATCAGGCGCAACTCACGGGAAAGCCTGCTCATGACTAACACCACGACACTGCGCAATTCGCTGACGCTCGCGCCACTGATTGGCGTCAGCGACACGTTGGTGAAGGCCACCGGTTTGTGGTTGATGTCCATTCTGATCATCGCAATCTATGGCATGGCCATGAAAGCGATTCGGACCTGGCTCAGCCCGAGCCTGCGCCTGATGGCCAATATCGTGCTGGCTGCCACGATCGTAAGTTGTGCAGAACTGGCCTTGCAAGTCCGGGCTTTTGAACTGCATCAAAGCCTGGGAATTTATCTTGGGCTGATTGCCCTTCAATGCGTGCTGCTTGAGCTCAACGGTTTTTTCGAACAGTGCTCTATGTCTGACCGCCTACGACTGTCAGGCCTGTTCGGCGCGCTGCTGGTTGCGCTTGGCACGCTGCGAGAAGTCCTGGGAACGGGTTCCCTGGGTGCCCATCTGTCGTGGTTGGCAGGATCCACCGATAATCATTGGCAGCTTTGGTTATGGGCTCAGGATACGGGGCCACGCCTGCTCACTCTGGCGCCAGGTGGTTTTATCCTGCTAGGGTTGTTGATCGCCGCGAAACAGGCCTGGGCCGCTTCTTCGAAACCACACTGACTGCCGTCAAGGAAACGCTCTACCCATGAACGCTGCAAAACGTCTGGAAATATTCCGCCGGCTTCACGAGGACAATCCGGAACCGAAAACCGAGCTGGCCTATTCCTCGCCGTTTGAACTGTTGATTGCAGTGATTTTGTCCGCCCAAGCGACTGACGTCGGGGTCAACAAGGCCACAGCAAAACTATTCCCGGTTGCCAACACACCTGCAGCGATCTATGCCCTCGGTGTCGAAGGGTTGTCGGAATACATCAAAACCATTGGCCTGTACAACAGCAAAGCGAAGAACGTGATCGAGACCTGTCGGTTACTGGTAGAGCGTCATAACAGTGAGGTTCCGCAAACACGCGAAGAGCTTGAAGCACTCCCCGGAGTGGGACGCAAAACCGCTAACGTGGTGCTCAATACAGCCTTTCGCCAGCTCACCATGGCCGTCGACACGCATATTTTTCGGGTCAGTAACCGAACGGGACTGGCTCCGGGGAAAAATGTCGTTGAGGTGGAAAAACAACTGATGAAGTTCGTGCCCAAGGAATTTCTGCTCGACTCGCACCACTGGCTCATCCTCCACGGACGCTACGTATGCCAGGCTCGCAAGCCACGCTGCGGCAGCTGCCGGATAGAAGACCTGTGCGAATACAAGCACAAGACCTCTGACGATTGAGCAAGCATAGATTTTGACGATCGATCGATTGAAAAAATCTTTTTTACCCGCCACCGGATTATCGTTATAAGGAGCGCCAACGGCAGTCTTAGCCTGGAGTTAACCTTATGAGCGCTGGTAAAGAGCAACTGGACGTAGAAGACGACTTCACCGCCGTTGAAGCAGAGGATGCCGAGCCTGTGGTGGAGGTGGCAAAGACCAATCTGAGCAAACGCCGCACCATTGATAATCTTCTGGAAGAGCGCCGTCTGCAAAAGCAATTGGCCGATTACGATTTTGATCTTTAGCACCTGAAAGCCTCCCGAAGCGGAGGCTTTTTTTATTGGCTGCCCAGCACCTTGACCACCGTTTTTCCCATGGACATCCCGTCGGCGATAGAGCAGTACCGGTCATGGAAAACAGGTGGCATCTGCAAGGGCGCCAAGAGAAAAGCATGCTGTGCGAGTACTCGGGTAGACCTGGATAAACCGATGAACACCGAGTAACGCGCAATGCCACCCGCCATCGCCACACCGGTCATTACATTCTCGCGTATCGCGATTCAAACCAAACCATTGCGTTGTGCAAGCTCAATCAGGTCAACCAACGAGCGGGCATTGAGTTTTAACAGCAAGCGCGTCTTGTATGTACTGACTGTTTTATTGCTGAGAAACATTCCATCGGCAATCTCCTTATTGGTCTTTCCACGTGCAAGTTGTTGTAGCACCATCATTTCCCGACCGGAAAGACGGTTGACCATATCCGCTTCGCTGGCATTCCCCAAACTCGAACGCACAGTATGCAACGCCTGATTGGGAAAATAGCTGTAACCGGAAAGCACTGCCTTGATCGCGCTAAGCAGTTCGGTCAGATCTTGTTGCTTGCACACATACCCCGCGGCACCGGCCTGCATACAACGCATGGAAAAATGTCCTGGCGCCTGCGAGGTCAATACCAGCACTTTTAAAGGCTGGGGTGTTGAAGTCAGACGCGCGACAACTTCCAAACCATCAAGTTTTGGAATTCCGATATCCAGAATAACAATATCCGGCACATGCTCACGGGCCAGCTGCAAGGCGTCCGCGCCATTATCCGTCTCCGCGATGACTTCATAGCCATGGCGCTCCATCAGCATGCGTACAGCCAGACGAATGACGGGATGATCATCCACGATCAGCACTTTATTCATGGGCAAGTCCAATTTTCGTTGTTCGATTTTTTAGAGTCTGCACAATAGCCTAGTCATTTCCCCCTTGGCATCGTGCCCCCCCCCGGTCACCAGCACCCAGAGACCATACCTACAAACAACACGGATTTACCCTACAAAAAAACACCGAAAAGGATGTGTCTTAAAATTTAATCAGCCTGCTACCCACCTTGGTTTGACGATCTTTTTTGTATCACATGACGTCCACAATGGAAGCTCGTCGAATCATTCAGGCTGAATTGTCGTTAGTTATTTTGTGGCAGATTATTATTGAATGACACTCAGCCACCTGCACTTCAGTGCAACCATGGGTATTTAGCAATGGAAAGAAACAATTCACTCCAGGCAACAATCCGCCGCTTCAAGCATCTCACCACTCAAGGTAATACACAGCATCAACTTTCCAATACAAGACGGACTAGCCGCATGGGCACTGCACAACCCACAGGATACTCCCTGTACTGAACTGACCTGCCAGACGCCTACTCGCACCTATTACGTCCGCTCTGCCCATTGTCAAACCGGGCCTGAAATCATTACAAGCAGCAATAAAAACCCAACAGAAAACCAAACCACCAACCTGCACAACGCCCATACTTGTCGTGAGCATCGATAATGAGCAAACCGTACCGACTTCAACGCTTGAAGGGAATCCCCTATTTATACGCAAACCCCAAAGTAACGTCGAGCTGGATGGCAGCCGCATTTAATGAAGCCATCTAGCTGCTTGCATCTCCACCAACGTGAAACCAAGGATATAAAAACAACACTATCAAGTGAGATAAAAATGAATAGACACCGAAAGAAAACAACCAACCCAATGACCATCATTGCCATCTTCGCAGCACTAACAGAAGCTTCGGCAGCCGTATCATTTCCATTTCTTGACTACGAGGAACGTCAAGTCTATGTCTGGTTCCTGATTACTTTCCCCTACGTCCTGATACTGCTTTTCTTTGCCACGCTGAATTTCAACTACAAATCACTGTACGCGCCTTCCGACTTCGAGAAAGGAAAGCACTTCATCAAAATCATCGACGATGCAGCTCGTCCGGAAAGAGTGAAAACCACCCCTCCAGGCCCTGAGTTACTTAAACAGAAAAATCACACCGCCGACAAGGAAAAAGACTTCCGCCCACCGGCATAGTTGCCTGGATGCCCGCCACAGAACCACATATTCCGACAGCAGGAGTAGCGCTACTCATCACGCCATGGACAAGCCGCACCTGTGCATATCAATTTATTCGCACATCACACTCTTCATTTGCCTTTGGCACTGCACCGCTGGCACACCGTTGATACCCGGCAGATCAACGCAACAAAAGCAGAATCAAGACGGGGTAGAACAACCCGAATTCTGCGTGAGGCAGGATGAAAACAACGCCACATCAAGCGTCATTCAAGCATTCACACCGAACAAGGCAGCTTGAACTAAACATAACATGCAAAAAAAATGGCCCTGCGTGCAGCAGGGCCATTTTCTTGAGTCGCATTCAGGCAATCAGAACAACTTCCGACCTTTGTTTGCGGCAATACGCATGCGCAATGCATTGAGCTTGATGAAGCCAGCAGCATCCGCTTGATTGTAAGCGCCGCCATCCTCTTCAAAAGTCGCAATATTAGCATCGAACAACGATTCATCGGACTTACGGCCGGTGACAATGACGTTGCCTTTGTACAGTTTCAGACGAACCACGCCATTCACGTGCGCCTGAGAGGCATCGATCATCTGTTGCAGCATCAGACGCTCAGGGCTCCACCAGTAACCGGTGTAGATCAGGCTGGCGTATTTAGGCATCAACTCATCTTTAAGGTGAGCGACTTCGCGATCCAGGGTGATCGACTCGATTGCACGGTGAGCACGCAGCATGATGGTGCCACCAGGTGTCTCGTAGCACCCGCGGGACTTCATACCGACATAGCGGTTCTCGACGATATCCAGACGGCCGATGCCGTTTTCGCCGCCAATACGGTTCAGCGTGGCCAGGACGGTGGCCGGAGTCATTTCAACGCCGTCCAGAGCGACGATATCGCCATTGCGATAGGTCAACTCAAGATAGGTTGCAACGTTCGGAGCGTCTTCTGGCGACTTGGTCCAGCGCCACATATCTTCTTCGTGCTCGGTCCAGGTGTCTTCCAGCACGCCACCTTCATAGGAGATGTGCAGCAGGTTGGCATCCATCGAGTACGGGGATTTTTTCTTGCCGTGGCGTTCGATAGGGATGTTGTGCTTTTCAGCGTAATCCATCAGCTTTTCACGGGAGAGCAGATCCCATTCACGCCATGGAGCAATGACTTTGACGCCAGGCTTCAACGCATAGGCGCCCAGTTCAAAACGAACCTGGTCATTACCTTTGCCGGTTGCACCATGGGAAATGGCGTCGGCGCCGGTTTCGTTGGCAATTTCAATCAAGCGCTTGGCGATCAACGGACGAGCGATGGAGGTACCCAGCAGGTACTCGCCCTCGTAAACGGTGTTGGCGCGGAACATAGGGAAAACGAAATCGCGGACGAACTCTTCGCGCAGATCGTCGATGTAGATCTCTTTCACGCCCATGGCTTGTGCCTTGGCGCGTGCAGGTTCGACCTCTTCGCCCTGACCCAGGTCAGCGGTGAAGGTCACCACTTCACAGTTATAAGTATCCTGCAGCCACTTGAGGATCACCGAAGTGTCCAGGCCGCCGGAATACGCCAGAACGACCTTGTTTACGTCCGCCATGCCATTACTCCACCGGGTTGTACGGAAAGCTTTCTAGTCTACCGCTCAAACCGGATATTTTACAGAGGCGCGACAGCTTATGACGATGAAGCGACAGATTATGTCGAGCGAGCGACGATTACAGCGGTTTCAGGACGTCGCCGCGGTATTGCCCGTGGAGCTGATCTGGGGGGCCGGCTTTTCGGCAGGTGCAACACGCTCAAGCTGAACATTGACCCGGCGATTCCTGGCCCGATTGGCGGGATTGGTGTTGGGCGCCAGAGGATAACTCTCGCCGTGAAATCGCATGCTGATCTGCGACTCCTGGATGCCGTTGGCCTTGAAAAAGTCCATCACCGCCAAGGCTCTGCGCCGCGACAGATCGCGATTGGTCAGACGATTGCCGCTGTTGTCCGAGTGACCGTCCAGTTCGATGTGATTGACGGTTGGATCAGCCTTGAGGAACTCCAGCACCACCTGCAATCTGGCCTTGGCCTGCGCATCCAGGTCGATGCCACCGCCTGGAAAGCCGACCTCGGCATGCTTCACTTGTTCGAAGTTCATCGGCAACAGCTTGGCTGTGCACGCTTGATAGTCGCTGTAGGCCTTGTTGAATTTGACCGGCAACAAACGAACTTCGGAAACACGACCCTCACGGGAATAATGGCGAACCACCGGGCTACGACCATCCATCAGGCCACTGAACAATCGACCGGCCTGCGCCTGCGAGCTGTTAAACAGTACATCGCCGCTGCCGGCTCTCACCGAACCCAGATTGATGTCGCCGCGCCCCGGCTGCCAGGGCGCAGCCGCCGCCAACAAGGTCGCCGAGCCGCCACCGAGCATCGAGTTGTAGGCCTTGAGGCGGAACGTCGCCTGCTCGCCTGCACGCCGAACAAACTCACCCGAGCCAAAATCGGTAATAGGTTGAGTCAGACGGCACTCGAACTTGTCGCCTTCGACCTTCCACTCGATGCTCTCCAGACGCGTCTGGAAAGTCAGAGCCATCGCGGGCAGGCTGACAAACACACTGAGCAAGGCTAAATAACGCTGGCGCACGGGAGGCTCCACTGGCTTCTACACAAAAGACCGACACACGTTTACGGCATATCACTTGTTTACAGCACACCTATGGGATATCGGAAGCTTGCTGCAAAACTTGATAGCGAGTGCCTGAGAGAGTCTTTTCCGGTAGCATTCCCTTCAGTTTGACCCGCCTGGAATCCCCAATGTCCGACCGCCTGACCCTGCTGCGTCCCGACGACTGGCATATACATCTTCGCGATGGTGCTGTGCTAGCCAATACTGTTGCGGATGTCGCGCGCACCTTTGGTCGCGCCATCATCATGCCCAACCTGGTACCACCGGTGCGCAACGCCGCGCAAGCCGATGCCTATCGCCAGCGCATTCTCGCTGCGCGCCCGGCCGGCAGCCGTTTCGAACCGTTGATGGTGCTCTACCTGACCGATCGTACCGAGCCTCAAGAGATTCGCGAGGCCAAGGCCAGTGGTTTCGTCCACGCCGCCAAGCTCTATCCGGCCGGTGCGACCACCAACTCGGACTCTGGTGTCACCAGCATCGACAAGATCTTTCCCGCATTGGAGGCCATGGCCGAAGTCGGGATGCCGTTGCTGATTCACGGTGAAGTCACTCGCGGCGACGTCGATGTCTTCGACCGTGAAAAGCTGTTCATCGACGAACACCTGCGTCGGGTCGTGGAACGCTTCCCGACACTCAAAGTGGTGTTCGAACACATCACCACCCGCGAGGCCGTCCAGTTCGTCAGTGAGGCGGACGCCAATGTGGGCGCAACCATCACCGCCCATCACCTGCTGTACAACCGCAACCACATGCTGGTTGGCGGGATTCGCCCGCACTTCTATTGCTTGCCGATCCTCAAACGCAATATCCACCAGGAAGCACTGCTCGACGCCGCCACCAGTGGCAGCGAGAAGTTCTTCCTCGGCACCGATTCGGCACCGCACGCTCAACACGCCAAAGAAGCCGCGTGTGGTTGTGCCGGTTGCTACACCGCTTATGCTGCGATCGAGATGTACGCCGAAGCCTTCGAACAGCGCAATGCGCTGGACAAGCTCGAAGGCTTCGCCAGTTTGCACGGCCCGCGCTTCTATGGCCTGCCCGCAAACACCGACCGCATCACCCTGGTTCGCGAAGAGTGGACCGCCCCTACCAGCCTGCCGTTTGGCGAGCTGTCTGTAATCCCGCTGCGCGCCGGTGAAAAACTGCGCTGGCGTCTGCTGGAGAAACACTCGTGAGTGAAGACCATTTCGACGACGACCAAGACGGCCATAACGGTGGCGGCGGTTCGCGCCATCCGATGGCGGCCAGGTTTCGTGGCTACCTGCCGGTAGTCGTCGATGTTGAAACCGGTGGTTTCAACTCTGCCACCGATGCATTGCTGGAAATCGCAGCAGTCACCATCGGCATGGACGAAAAAGGTTTCGTGTTCCCCGAACACACCTATTTTTTCCGGGTCGAGCCTTTCGAAGGCGCGAACATCGAAGCAGCGGCTCTGGAGTTTACCGGGATCAAGCTCGATCATCCGCTGCGCATGGCGGTCAGCGAAGAAACGGCCCTGACCGACATCTTCCGCGGCGTACGCAAGGCCCTGAAGGCCAATGGCTGCAAACGCGCGATTCTGGTGGGGCATAACAGCAGCTTCGATCTGGCCTTCCTCAACGCCGCTGTCGCGCGTCTGGACATGAAACGCAACCCTTTTCACCCGTTCTCCAGCTTCGACACTGCAACGCTGGCCGGTCTGGCGTATGGTCAAACCGTGCTGGCGAAGGCCTGTCAGACTGCCGATATCGACTTCGACGGTCGCGAGGCCCACTCGGCGCGCTACGATACCGAGAAGACTGCCGAGCTGTTCTGCGGCATCGTCAACCGCTGGAAACAAATGGGTGGCTGGGAAGACTTTAACGACTGATCACGTCGCCTGAAGAAATCACGCCCATAAAAAAACCGGCCTCTCAGCCGGTTTTTTTATGCGTGACGCGCAGCTTACAGCTTGCCGGCGTTCTCGCTCAGGTAAGCAGCAACGCCTTCTGGCGAAGCGGTCATACCTTTGTCGCCTTTTTTCCAGTTAGCCGGGCAGACTTCGCCGTGCTCTTCGTGGAATTGCAGGGCATCGACCAGACGCAGCAGTTCGTCCATGTTACGGCCCAGTGGCAGGTCGTTGACGATTTGCGAACGGACAACACCTTTGTCGTCGATCAGGAATGCGCCACGGAAGGCCACGCCGCCTTCGGACTCAACGTCGTAGGCCTTGCAGATTTCGTGTTTCATGTCTGCAGCCATGGTGTATTGAACCTGACCGATGCCGCCGGCATTGATCGGGGTGTTGCGCCAGGCGTTGTGGGTGAAGTGGGAGTCGATGGAAACAGCGACTACTTCAACGTTGCGCGCCTTGAATTCAGGAATGCGGTGGTCCAGAGCAATCAGCTCGGACGGGCAGACAAAGGTAAAGTCCAGTGGGTAGAAGAACACCAGGCCGTATTTGCCTTTGATGGCCGAGGACAGGGTGAAGCTATCTACGATCTCGCCATTGCCAAGTACGGCGGCGACGGTGAAGTCAGGGGCTTGTTTGCCTACGAGTACGCTCATTGGATATCTCCTGGTGTGGTGGAGTGAAGGACAAGATCCAGCCAAGTCTGCCACGGGTCAGCGACAACTCTGTGACGTGATCTCCCTTCGCAAGGACCGAGCATCATACACCGCGTTTTTGACCTGTCCTTAGCGGTTTTTATTACGACGTTAAAAAGCCGGTCTGACATTTGAAGACATCACCATCAAAGCTCCAATACCGTTCGTCAGCCAACCCCCATGCCAGCTCAAAGCTTTCAGAAAGCACTTTGACAATCATTCTCGTTAACATTAAGATCCATCGCAATTGAGCCATAACCAGCGACGGTTCTCACATATGTATGTCTGCCTCTGCACAGGCGTCACTGACGGGCAAATCCGCGATGCGATCTTTGACGGTTGCTGCAGCTACCGTGAGGTGCGCCAAGCCACCGGTGTTGCCAGCCAATGCGGCAAATGCGCATGCCTTGCCAAACAAGTGGTACGCGAAACCCTGACCGAACTGCAAAGCAGCCAGGCCGCGATCCCCTACCCAGTAGAATTTTCCGCCGCTTAAATTACGTATTTGAAAGAACCGGACTTAATGTCCGGTTTTTTTATGCCTAGAATTCAATCGCTTAGCACTAAGACGCGGAACACAAACATTCTTATTCCGATTAATTTTCATATATTATTCAATAACTTAGGTTTGACACTTGTAATTGCGCGGCTCAAACTCTGCTTTATATACAGCGAAGACAGGACAGGACTTCCATCATGAAAGGCGACATTACAGTCATCCAGCATCTCAACAAGATCCTTGCCAATGAGCTGGTCGCGATCAATCAGTACTTCCTGCATGCGCGCATGTATGAAGATTGGGGCCTGAACAAACTCGGCAAACACGAGTACCACGAATCCATCGACGAGATGAAACATGCGGACAAGCTGATCAAGCGCATCCTGTTTCTCGAAGGCCTGCCAAACGTACAAGACCTCGGCAAGCTGCATATTGGTGAACACACCAAGGAAATGCTTGAGTGCGACCTGCGCATCGAGAGAACCGGCCACGCCGACCTCAAGGCAGCCATCGCTCACTGTGAAGTGACTGGTGACTTTGGTAGCCGTGAACTACTGGAAGATATTCTCGAGTCCGAAGAAGAACATATCGACTGGCTGGAAACCCAACTGGGCCTGATCGATAAAGTCGGTCTTGAGAACTACCTGCAATCGCAGATGGGCGAATAACCTGGCGCCAAAATCTCGACATAACAAAAAGCCCCGCCTTCTTTCGAGAGGCGGGGCTTTTGCGGTGATTACTCACTACCTCTGCAGGAGCTCGGCTTGCCGGCGATGGCGTCCTTGAGATGGCCATCGCGAGCAAGCTCGGCTCCTACACCTACACCTACAGGATCGCGTCAGGCTTCAGTCTTGTTCGCTGCGGCTTTTTCGACAGCAGCTTTGATCGTGGCCTGCAATGAACCGTCGGCGGCCATTTCAGTCATGATGTCGCTACCGCCGACCAACTCACCGCCGACCCACAATTGCGGGAAGGTTGGCCAGTTGGCGTATTTTGGCAGGTTGGCGCGGATTTCCGGGTTCTGCAGGATGTCCACATAAGCGAACTTCTCACCACAGCCCATGACGGCCTGAGCGGCTTTCGCAGAGAAGCCACACTGCGGGGCATTCGGCGAGCCTTTCATGTAAAGCAGAATGGTGTTGTTGGCAATCTGCTCTTTAATAGTTTCAATGATATCCATGAAGCACCTCGGCTGAACTTTCCGACTCAGTTGTCGGCACGGTGGCGCATTGTAACGGAAAGCCGGGCGCCATGCTCGGTCTCCCCGACAGACACTCATCATCGCAGATTTCATCCAGCGGCACTCAGGCCGCCGCCACCTTGACTGGCACGCCGTTCAACGCTGCGTTGCCCGAAAGCTCATCCAGCTGTCGCTCATCAGTAAGGTCATTGGCGCTGGCACCCGGCTGGCCGCTGGCAATCCCCATCTGCACACCTGGCCGCGCATGTCCCCAACCATGAGGCAGACTGACCACACCCGGCATCATCTCAACACTTGCCAACACTTCAACTTCGATGGCTCCGACCCGTGAGCTGACACGCACCCGCTGCCCATCACTGAGGCCGCGACTGGCCAGGTCATCCGGGTGCATCAGCAATTGATGACGCGGTTTGCCTTTCACCAGGCGGTGATAGTTGTGCATCCAGGAGTTGTTACTGCGCACATGCCGACGGCCGATCAGCAGCAGTTCATCGGCCGATGGCGCTTGCTGCGCGGCAAAACGCTCCAGGTCAGCCAGAATCGCCGCAGGCGCCGCCTGAACGCGTTGATTGGCAGTCTTCAAGCGTGGCCCAAGATTGGCTTTTAGCGGCCCAAGATCGATCCCGTGGGGATAGTCGAACAAGGTCGCGACAGACAATTTATACGTCGAAGCATCGCCATATAGACCCGCACGCAGCCCTCGGTCGATCATTTGCGCCGGGGCAATGGTTGGTTTGAGTTGTTTGCCGCTCTTCGCTGCGAAGGCCTGAGCCAGGCCGACAAAAATTTCCCAATCGTGTAACGCCCCCTCGGGTTTGGCCAGAATCGCCCGATTGAAACGGCTGACGTTACGCACCGCAAACATATTGAACGTGGTGTCGTAGTGATCATTCTCCAGCGCTGACGTCGACGGCAGGATCAAGTCGGCGTAACGGGTGGTTTCGTTGATGTACAAGTCGATGCTGAGCATGAACTCCAGCCCATCCAGCGCCTGCTCGAGTTGCCGGCCATTGGGCGTCGACAGCACCGGGTTTCCGGCTACCGTGATCAGCGCCCGTACCTGCCCTTCCCCTTCGGTGAGCATTTCTTCGGCCAGCGCCGACACCGGCAACTCACCACCATATTCAGGACGCCCTGAGACCCGGCTTTGCCAGAGATTGAAATGACCACCCGAGGTCGAAGCCACCAGGTCCACCGCAGGTTCCGTGCACAGCGCACCACCCACCCGGTCAAGATTGCCGGTCACCAGATTGATCAGTTGCACCAGCCAGTGGCACAGGGTGCCGAATGACTGGGTGGAAACGCCCATACGGCCATAGCAGACAGCCTTGTCCGCGGCAGCGAAGTCCCGCGCCAACTGGCGGATCTGCCCGGCCGGAACTGCACAGAGCGCGCTCATCACCTCTGGAGTGAAACGGCTGACGGCCTGGCGAACCTCATCAAGACCATCCACAGGTAAATGGCTCTCGCGAGTCAGGCCTTCATCGAATAACGTGTTGAGCAACCCGAACAACAGCGCCGCATCGCCGCCCGGACGGACAAACACATGCTGGTCGGCGATGGCCGCCGTTTCACTGCGTCGTGGATCGACCACCACAACCTTGCCGCCCCGCGCCTGAATCGCCTTCAGGCGCTTCTCCACATCCGGCACGGTCATGATGCTGCCGTTGGAGGCCAATGGATTGCCACCCAGGATCAGCATGAAGTCGGTGTGATCGATATCCGGAATCGGCAGCAACAAGCCATGGCCGTACATCAAATGGCTGCTCAAGTGCTGGGGCAACTGATCGACCGAGGTTGCGGAAAACCGGTTGCGGGTTTTCAGCAAACCGAGAAAGTAATTGCTGTGGGTCATCAGCCCATAGTTATGCACGCTGGGATTGCCCTGATAAACCGCCACGGCATTGAGGCCATGACGCTCCTGAATCGCTCCAAGCCGTTCGGCTACCAGAGCAAATGCCTCATCCCAGTCGATCGGCTGCCATTCGCTGCCAACCCTGAGCATGGGCTGACGCAGGCGGTCCGGATCGTTCTGGATATCTTGCAGCGCTACCGCTTTGGGGCAGATATGACCGCGACTGAAAGTGTCCTGCGGGTCACCCTTGATCGAGGTGATCTGTACGCCAGCGCCGTCGACTGCAGTGGTTTCGATGGTCAAACCGCAGATGGCTTCACACAGATGGCAGGCACGGTGATGGAGAGTCTTGGTCATGGCCAGTCTCTATTTTATTCGAGGCAACCAGCGTCAGGCTGCGGGAGCAAAACTATGGTGCCTGACCGACTCCTGCGCCAGCGACGTTCGTCTTGTGAATCGAAGGATATCAGGCCAACCGATGCCCCCCCCCCCCGCAAAAGCCCGGCTCACCGATCAGCCGCCAGTGCTCGTCGAGCCCGGTTTTTTACATTAGGGAATGTTTCAGCCGGGCCTGCCTTATAGATCCTGCCCACATTAACCCCGGCTGAAGAGTCAGAAACCGACCGTTACGCTGCCTTGCCCGCCCCGTTTGATTGCCAAGCTGCTCGAGGGCAGTGTACAAATGCTGGGCTACTGTCAGGAAACAGGCTTCAAAAGCGCTACCGCGACCTCCTCGTAGCACCTCTGAACTCCCCTAAAAACCGTAGCCCTATTGGTAAGACGCGACATTTAATGTCAAGATCGCGCCTTCCCCTATTTCGTCGCCCCGTGCGGCTTCCGCCGCAGGTCTCGCCCGTTTTTCGAATAAACCCGGCTTTGAGTATCTGCGGTCTGTTGCAAAAAGGTAGTTAATGATGAGCGCAAGGCACTTTCTCTCCCTGATGGATTGCACGTCCGAAGAGCTGGTCAGCGTGATTCGTCGAGGCATCGAACTGAAGGACCTGCGCAACCGCGGCGTACTCTTCGAGCCACTGAAAAACCGCGTTCTCGGGATGATTTTCGAGAAGTCCTCGACCCGTACCCGTATATCTTTCGAAGCCGGCATGATCCAGCTGGGCGGCCAAGCGATCTTCCTGTCGCCACGCGATACCCAATTGGGCCGTGGCGAGCCGATAGGTGATGGCGCGATCGTCATGTCGCGCATGCTCGATGCGGTGATGATCCGTACCTTTGCCCACAGCACCCTGACCGAATTCGCCGCCAATTCCCGCGTGCCAGTGATCAACGGTTTGTCCGATGACCTGCACCCGTGCCAGTTGCTGGCCGATATGCAAACCTTCCTTGAACACCGCGGTTCGATCCAGGGCAAAACCGTTGCCTGGATCGGCGACGGCAACAACATGTGCAACAGTTATATAGAAGCCGCCATTCAGTTCGACTTCCAACTGCGTATTGCCTGCCCGCAAGGTTACGAGCCAAACCCTGAATTCGTCGCCAAGGCCGGCGATCGCGTGACCATCGTCCGCGATCCTCGGGATGCGGCGATCGGTGCTCACCTGATCAGCACTGACGTCTGGACCTCCATGGGCCAGGAAGAGGAAACCGCCAAGCGCCTCGCGCTGTTCGCACCCTTCCAGGTGACTCGCGCCCTGCTCGATATCGCCGCACCGGACGTGCTGTTCATGCACTGCCTGCCTGCTCACCGTGGTGAAGAAATCAGCCTCGACCTACTCGACGACAAACGCTCTGTCGCCTGGGATCAAGCGGAAAACCGTCTTCACGCACAAAAGGCCCTGCTCGAATTTCTGGTCGAACCGGCATACCACCACGCATGAGCCAGCCATTACTGCTTAACCTGCGCAACCTGGCCTGCGGCTATCAAGACCAACGGGTTGTACAGAACCTCAACCTGCACCTCAATGCCGGGGATATCGGTTGCCTGCTCGGCTCGTCCGGTTGCGGCAAGACTACTACCCTGCGGGCGATTGCCGGTTTCGAGCCGGTGCACGAAGGTGAAATCAAACTGGCCGGTGAAGTCATCTCCAGTGCCGGTTTCACCCTGGCGACCGAGAAACGACGGATCGGCATGGTGTTCCAGGACTACGCGCTGTTTCCGCACTTGAGCGTGGCCGAGAACATCGCTTTCGGGATCCGCGAGCATCCGCAAAAGAACCGTGTGAGCGAAGAACTGCTCGAACTGGTCAACCTGAAAAACCTCGGCAAGCGTTTTCCCCATGAGTTGTCGGGCGGCCAGCAGCAGCGTGTCGCGCTGGCTCGCGCACTGGCGCCGGAGCCGCAATTGCTGTTGCTCGACGAACCCTTCTCCAACCTCGACGGTGAACTGCGCCGCAAGCTCAGCCATGAGGTGCGGGATATTCTCAAGGCTCGTGGTACCAGCGCCATATTGGTGACCCACGATCAGGAAGAAGCGTTCGCGGTCAGCGATCATGTCGGTGTATTCAAGGAAGGCCGACTGGAGCAATGGGACACGCCATATAACCTCTATCACGAGCCGCTGACACCCTTTGTCGCGAGCTTTATCGGCCAGGGTTATTTCATTCGCGGCCAGTTACTCAGCCCGGAATCGGTGCAAACCGAACTGGGTGTACTGCGCGGCAACCGCGCTTATACATGGCCGATTGGCGGCGCTGTCGACGTGTTACTGCGTCCGGACGATATCGTCTATGCACCGGACAGTGAGCTGAAAGCGCGAATCATCGGCAAAACCTTCCTCGGCGCATCGACGCTGTATCGCCTGCAATTGCCGACCGGTAGCCAGCTGGAGTCAATCTTCCCGAGCCATGTCGATCATACTGTGGGGGCCGATGTCGGCATTCGCGTGGCGGCAGAACATCTGGTGTTGTTTCAGGCCTCGGGCAGCACGGCGGCGCAGATCCCGGCTGTGGAGTCCGGTGTCCGGCGGTATTGCACCGCCAGTTGATGTTTTTTGCAGGAGCAGGGGGGACGCCTGGTTCTTGCCCGCGATGAACGATAGCGCAGTTATCGGTAACACTGCGGCACCTGCATCGCGGGCAAGCCTCGCTCCTACGACCCCTCCCTATCCCAGCATCAACTTCCCGCTGGCCACCAACGTGGCATTGCCGCCGATCTTCACCCGATCCCCTTCCAGACGACAGAACAACTCCCCTCCCCGCGCCGAACATTGATACGCCGTCAGGCTCGACTTGCCTAAACGCTGCGACCAGTAAGGAATCAGACTGCAATGGGTCGAACCGGTTACGGGGTCTTCGTTGATTCCAATCGCCGGGGCAAAATAGCGTGAGACAAAATCATGCGTGTTGCCCGGCGCTGTGACGATCGCTCCCAGCCACGCAAGTTTGGCCAAAGCGACCATGTCGGGCTGGCAATCCAGGACAGCCTGCTCGGACTCCAACACCACAAACAATTCGTTGGAACCCAGAACCTCCACCACCTCCACGCCCAGTGCTCGCTCCACTTCCAGCTTCACGCCAACCTCGCGGGGCACAACCACCGGGAAATCCAGCCACAGCCGCTCACCTTCACGACTGACGCTCAGGGGTCCGGACTTGCTGATGAAGTCGAGCCGCTCGACCGGCTCCCTATAAACCTCGAACAGGACGTAGGCGCTGGCCAGCGTGGCGTGCCCACACAGCGGCACCTCAGTGGTCGGCGTGAACCAACGGATATGCCAGCCTTGACCTTCGCGCACCAGGAAAGCGGTTTCGGCCAGATTGTGCTCGGCGGCGATTTTCTGCATCAACTCATCGGCGAGCCACACATCAAGCCGATAGACCATTGCCGGGTTGCCACTGAACGGGCGATCGCTGAACGCGTCGACCTGATGAAATTCAAACTGCATCACCCTACCTCTCCTTGAATATGCGACAGCGAGCATGCGCCCGGGCGCAATCCGGAACTAGGTACAGCGCAGGTTAATTTCCACCATACAGCGCCGATTCAAAGACCGTCGTTCAGGGGTCAAGCCCGGCCGATATCGGCAAACGTCGCCTGGGTATGCTCGGCCAGCACAGCCGCTGACAACTCGACCTCAAGGCCCCGGCGCCCGGCGCTGACAAAAATACTTGCGAAAGGTTGTGCGCTGTTATCGAGGAAAGTCCGCAAACGCTTTTTTTGCCCCAACGGGCTGATCCCCCCCAACAAATAACCCGTCGCCCGTTGCGCAGCGGCCGGGTCTGCCATCTCGACTTTCTTCACCCCCGCCGCATGGGCCAGCGCCTTCAAATCCAGACTTCCGACGACCGGTACCACTGCCACCAACAACTCCCCTTTTTCGCTGGCCGCCAACAGCGTCTTGAACACCTGAGCAGGATCGAGACCCAGCTTTTCTGCCGCCTCCAGACCATAAGAAGCCGCCTTCGGATCATGTTCGTAACTGTGCACTCGATGTTCGGCACGAACTTTTTTCAACAAATCCAATGCGGGGGTCATGGCAGCTCCAGGCTTGGCTAATGGAATAAATCGCTGATGACAGATTCTAGGTCATCGGTTGGCAAAAGGCTCTATTGCACCGCCGTTACGCCAGCTCACCGTTGAATCAAGCGGCCATCATCCTGCTCATTGGCAGCGTCCTCGCACACCCGTAACGCGATCATTTTGACGACGGTTAGTTAAAAAATGACCGATGGTTCACTTTCGACCTTTGACATCAGTGTTTCTTGTCTATATTTTTTCGAATCTGAATATGGATCCAACAGTTCCAAAGTCGTACCCAGCAGCAAGCCGAGGCAAAGATGGGGATTCTTGCCTTGGTGAAAATCGCACTCTGAGCCTTTCCAAAAGCGCCGGACAACAACAATAAACGAGGTTTTCAATGACGACTGCTCTACAACAACCTTCGCTCTCAAGCCAATGCATGGCCGAGTTCCTGGGTACTGCTCTACTGATTTTCTTTGGTACTGGTTGCGTCGCCGCGCTCAAGGTCGCGGGTGCCAGCTTCGGCTTATGGGAAATCAGTGTCATCTGGGGGGTCGGCGTGAGCATGGCGATCTACCTGACCGCGGGCATTTCCGGCGCGCACCTCAATCCGGCAGTCAGTATTGCACTGTGCATTTTTGCCGACTTCGAAAAGCGCAAGCTGCCGTTTTACATCTTCGCCCAGATCGCCGGTGCCTTTTGCTCAGCGTTGTTGGTTTACACGCTTTACAGCAACCTGTTCTTCGATTACGAACAAACCCATCACATGATCCGTGGCACCCAGGCCAGCCTGGAACTGGCATCGGTGTTTTCCACCTATGCGAACCCTGCCCTGTCCACTGGCCAGGCGTTCCTGGTTGAAGTGATCATCACCGCCATTTTGATGGGTGTGATCATGTCTCTGACCGATGACAACAACGGTCTGCCGCGCGGTCCGCTGGCGCCTTTGCTGATTGGCCTGCTGATCGCCGTAATTGGTAGCTCGATGGGGCCGCTGACGGGTTTCGCGATGAATCCGGCTCGGGATTTCGGACCTAAACTGATGACCTTCTTCGCGGGCTGGGGTGAAATATCTTTCACCGGCGGGCGCGATATTCCTTACTTCCTGATTCCGGTATTTGCCCCGATCATTGGTGCCAGCCTTGGCGCTGCCGCCTATCGCGGGCTGATTGCTCGTCATCTGCCCGTCGCCATACCTGCTACAAAGGATGCAGAACGCGCTATTGACGCAATGTAAGAATTTCTTGAAACCGGCGGCGCGAAATCCTGCCCAACCCTGATCTCGCGCCCCACCCCACTCCCTTATTTCGTCCAAGGCAATCGACATGACCGACACTCAGAACAAGAACTACATCATTGCCCTCGATCAGGGTACGACCAGCTCCCGAGCGATCATTTTCGACCGCGACGCCAACGTGGTCTGTACCGCTCAGCGCGAATTCGCCCAGCATTACCCGCAAGCCGGCTGGGTCGAACACGACCCGATGGAAATCTTCGCCACCCAAAGTGCGGTGATGGTCGAAGCCCTGGCTCAAGCCGGCCTGCATCACGATCAGGTTGCAGCCATCGGCATCACCAACCAACGCGAAACCACAGTGGTCTGGGACAAAACCACCGGCCGCCCGATCTACAACGCGATCGTCTGGCAGTGCCGACGCAGCACCGAGATCTGCCAGCAGCTCAAACGCGATGGCCATGAGCAGTACATCAGCGAAACCACCGGCCTGGTTACCGATCCGTACTTCTCCGGCACCAAACTGAAATGGATTCTCGACAACGTCGAAGGCAGCCGCGAACGTGCTCGCAACGGCGAACTGCTGTTCGGCACCGTCGACAGCTGGCTGATCTGGAAGTTTACCGGCGGCAAGACCCACGTTACCGACTACACCAATGCATCGCGCACCATGCTCTTCAACATCCACACCCTGGAGTGGGATGCGAAGATGCTTGAGGTGCTGGATATTCCGCGCGAGATGCTCCCGCAAGTGAAGTCGTCTTCGCAAATCTACGGCCATACCAAAAGCGGTATCGCTATCGGCGGGATTGCCGGCGACCAACAGGCCGCGCTGTTCGGCCAGATGTGCGTCGAACCCGGCCAGGCGAAAAACACCTACGGCACCGGCTGCTTCCTGCTGATGAACACTGGCGACAAGGCCGTGAAATCCAGTCACGGCATGCTCACCACCATCGCGTGCGGCCCGCGTGGCGAAGTCGCCTACGCGCTGGAAGGCGCAGTGTTCAATGGCGGCTCCACCGTGCAGTGGCTGCGTGACGAGCTGAAAATCATCAACGACGCTCACGACACCGAATACTTTGCCAACAAGGTCAAAGACAGCAACGGCGTGTACTTGGTCCCGGCCTTCACCGGTCTGGGCGCCCCGTATTGGGACCCCTATGCCCGTGGCGCGCTGTTCGGCCTGACCCGTGGCGTACGCGTGGATCACATCATTCGCGCAGCCCTGGAATCGATTGCCTACCAGACCCGCGACGTGCTCGACGCCATGCAACAGGATTCGGGCGAACGCCTCAAAGCCCTGCGCGTCGACGGTGGTGCAGTTGCCAACAACTTCCTGATGCAATTTCAGGCGGACATTCTCGGCACTCACGTCGAACGCCCGCAGATGCGTGAGACTACCGCACTGGGTGCAGCCTATCTGGCGGGCCTGGCCTGTGGCTTCTGGAGCAGCCTGGATGAGCTGCGCGGCAAGGCCGTGATCGAACGCGAGTTCGAACCTCACCTGGCCGAAGCCGAGAAGGAAAAACTTTACGCCGGCTGGAAAAAAGCGGTGAGCCGCACCCGCGACTGGGAGCCGCACGAAGAGGCTAAATAAGCCAGAGCACGGACTCGTATCGGCATGTAACTGGTAGGGAGTGGATTCGTGCGGCATCATGGGCAAATTTTGCACGGCAGCCCCAAGGAAGCCCATGAATCTGCCTCCCCGTCAGCAGCAAATCCTCGAGCTGGTCCGCGAACGCGGTTACGTCAGCATCGAGGAAATGGCTCAGCTATTTGTCGTTACACCGCAGACCATCCGCCGCGATATCAATCAATTGGCGGAAGTGAATTTATTGCGTCGCTATCACGGCGGCGCAGCTTACGATTCAAGCGTAGAAAACACTGCCTACGCCATGCGTGCCGATCAAATGCGCGATGAGAAACAACGCATCGCCGAAGCCATCGCCGCGCAGATTCCCGATCACGCCTCGCTATTCATAAACATCGGCACCACCACCGAATCCATCGCCCGGGCGCTGCTCAATCACACCCAGCTCAAGGTGATCACCAACAACCTGCACGTCGCCTCGATCCTCAGCGCCAAGGATGATTTCGAAGTCCTGCTCGCTGGCGGCAATGTGCGCCGTGACGGCGGTGTCGTCGGTCAGGCCAGCGTCGACTTCATCAATCAGTTCAAGGTCGACTTCGCCCTGGTCGGTATCAGCGGCATCGATGAAGATGGCAGCCTGCTGGATTTCGACTATCAGGAAGTACGGGTTTCCCAAGCGATCATCGCCAATGCCCGCCAAGTGATACTGGCGGCCGACTCCAGTAAATTTGGCCGCAACGCCATGGTTCGATTGGGACCGATCAGCCTGATCGATTGCCTGGTCACCGATCAGGCACCAGTGCCTGCGCTGGCGCAATTGCTGAGTCAGCACAAGATTCGGCTGGAAGTGGTTTAAGCCACGACAGGCCGGGCGCACTCTGCGTGGGAACGATCATTGGCAGACCTCACACCCAGCAATCAAAAAACGGGCGCCTCTGAGGTTGCCCGTTTTGTTTATGGTGCCATCTGCGCCCGTAGTCGTCGTCCGATCACGTCCAGCAGATCGCAGCCATCGCGCAGCAGGATGGCGAGGACCCGGGCGAAGGAGTAGATCGTTCCCACGCTCTGCGTGGGAATGCCTCACTGGACGCTCCGCGTCCGCTT
>NZ_JBWKWW010000012.1:0-191089 GCF_059422425.1 Pseudomonas sp. GW821-FHT01E05 | reverse complement strand
CAGTTCTTCACTGTCGCCCCGGACATCAACCCCGAAGCCTTGATCGCCCACACCTACGAAACCTTCTGCTCGGCCAGCACCCTGACCCTGGATTTGTCCGATGACCTGGAAGGCAAACACCGCAACCTCGCCCTGGCGATTTATAGCCTCATGGAGTTGGGGTTGTTGCTGGTCGAAAAAATGATGGATCGCGAGCATTCGGTGAAGGTGTAGGCAGATAGAGCAAGCGCGCCCGCGATCGAGGCGGGCGGGCCAGAGTTGAAATGGAGATTCAAATGGCA
This sequence comes from Pseudomonas sp. GW821-FHT01E05, assembly GCF_059422425.1. NCBI lineage: Bacteria > Pseudomonadati > Pseudomonadota > Gammaproteobacteria > Pseudomonadales > Pseudomonadaceae > Pseudomonas > Pseudomonas sp. GW821-FHT01E05. The sequence continues at coordinate 190,808 of NZ_JBWKWW010000012.1, read as the reverse complement.
ACTGACTGGAATCAGATCCGCGAAATGATGAACACCGTTATCGACAGCTGCGAGCAGATCGAAAGCGCGGGTTACAGCGAGCAGCATCGATCGGCCACTGCCGAGATCAAAGGCCAGGAATACTCGGTTCAGGAGCTTCTGATCAGCGCCTGGACGCTGCCGGAAAGCATTCGCTACAGGATCATTCAGGAGCGCCACGATAAGGGCGTTGCCCTGCCCTATGTGCCTGAGGCCGCCCGCATATTGGTCGCCATGGCCCAGGCCTGCGGCGAGCTGATCGGCGCGCACGATACTGCGCCCGCGCAGCAGGCCATCCGCGGTATGAATCATTGGTACAGCAACTACGCAGTACCGAATATCAAGGCGGCGATTGATAAGGCTAAAGCCGGGGCGGGCGAGTAGTTTCCACGCGCTCGTGCGACGGGATCTGCGCGAGCGCAAGACGATGCCAAGGGTTATGGCAGAGGAATGTCTACACCGTCAGATTAGATGGGCACTGTAGCGCCGCTATCGCGAGCAAGCTCGCTCCTACAGGGGTCGGGATAACCCGCAGGCGGGGCGGCGTAGAAAACGTTGTCGTCCTCAGGTGGGTGCGCTGTCAGCTCCGTAGATCGCCTTCGTGTACGTTCCATTGCGCCCGGTATTCCATCAGGAAATCGACAAAGGCTCTGAGTCGCAAAGGCGTATGCCGTCCGCCAGGGTAGAGCAGCGTAAATGGCCGGGATCGTCCGTTGAACGCTTCAAGGACTTCGACCAACGAGCCTTCTGCCAACTCTTTTTCAACGATGAATTTGTAGGTCTGAAAGAGGCCCGCACCATGTTTGGCCAGCGTTACGCCGCCCAGGACATCGTCCGAACAGCTATAGCCGCCTTCAGTGAGTATCTCCTTGTCCTTGGCGTTTTCCTTGAACAACCAGGCAATGCGCCTACCGCTGCTGGGCAGCTCGAATTGAATGCACTCATGGTTGTGCAAGTCATCCAGGGTTTGCGGTCTACCCGCGCGCTGCAAGTATTCGGGACTCGCCATCGTGACCAGTTGCGCGTCTTCCAGGTGCCGGGCGATCAATCCTGAGTCGGGCAGGACCCGGACCCTGATCGCCATGTCGTAGCCTTCTTCAATGAAGTCGACGTTACGATTGCTGATGTTTACATCGACCTTTACCGCCGGGAAGCGCGCTCGAAAAGCCGGCAGCAACGGCAAGATGCGGTGATGGCCGTAGGTGGTGGGCACGCTGATACGCAAGGTCCCGGAAGGTGTTTGCTGCTTGCCCATCACTTCACGCTGGGCTTCGACCAACTGGGCCAACGCCTGGCGGCATTGCTCGAAATACGCTCGACCACTTTCCGTCAGTTTTACGCTGCGGGTGGTTCGGGTGAAAAGGCGCACGCCCATGCGCGCTTCCATGCGCGACACCGAGCGACTGACCGCCGCTGGTGTTACCCCGGCTACCGCTGCCGCGGTGGTGAAACTTCCTGATTCAGCCGCCAGGCAAAACAACTCGATGCTGCCCAGCAGAATGTCGTCGAACTGTCGCTTCATGATTGATTACGCCATGGTTCAAATGAAGTGCTCTGACTGGTATCTATCAAACAAAGGTAAATAAATACAGTTGTTTCACCGGAGCAGCTACTTGAAGGCAAGGACTCCGGGACACCCCGTGAATCCTTATTTTGAAGTTCCAGAACTGTTGTGATCAGCGGCGCATCGAGCGGCATTGGCCCCCTACAACATCAAGGTCAACGCCGTGGCTCCAGGCATTGCGAAATTACCGATGCTGTGCTTTACCTGACCAACGCGAACTTCACCACAGGCGTCGTTTTAGCCGTCGATGGCGGGATGAGCAGCGGCAAGTGGTAAACACCAGGGGAGCCGCTACCGGCTCCCTGGTTCAGATCTTATCGATAACATCACAGGAGCACGATCATGCCTTTCGTCAGTGTGCGCATCACCCGAGACGGTGTTACCCAGCAGCAAAAAGCCCAGGTCATCGCCGAAATCACCGAAACCCTGGAGCGGGTGTTGGGCAAGCGTCCTGACCTGACCCATATCGTTATAGAGGAAATCGATACCGACAATTGGGGGTATGCCGGAATGACCACCACTGAATATCGCAAGAACCTGAAAACCTGACAGGAGTCGAGCGCCTACCCTGTGGCGAGGGAGCAAGCGCACTCGCCACAGGGTAGGCGACGGCTCGTCCTTAAATGATTGGCCCGCTACCTCCCCGCCTTCACCAACACTGGTTTCTCTTGATAGCGCTCTGGATACAACTGTTTCAGCTGCGCAACCTTGGGCAGATCGTTGATCACGATGTAGGGATACGTCGGATGCTCGGTCAGGAAGTCCTGGTGGTAGGCCTCGGCCGGGTAGAAACCTTTGTAGGTTTCGAGCTTGGTAACGATGGGTTTATTGAACGAATGCGCTGCATCGAGCTGGGTGATATAGGCCTGGGCGACGCGTTGCTGTTCGCTGTTTTCCGGGAAGATCGCCGAGCGGTATTGAGTACCGGTGTCAGGGCCCTGGCGATTCAGTTCAGTCGGGTTATGGGCAACTGAGAAGTAGATCTGCAGCAAGGTGCCGTAGGTAACTTGGGCGGGGTCGAAGGTGACCTCGACGGATTCGGCGTGGCCGGTGTCGCCGTCACTGACGCGCTCGTATTGTGCGGTGTTGGCAGCGCCGCCGGCGTAACCGGAGACGGCTCGCTTCACGCCTTTGACGTGTTGGAACACGCCTTGTACGCCCCAGAAGCAACCGCCGGCGAATACTGCGGTTTCGGTGCTGGATTTAGTCGCCGGCTCGTCCAGGGCAGGCGGCGGGATCAGCACTGCGTCCTCCGTGGTGCCGAAGGAAAATGCAGAGCATTGGCCGATGAAGGTGGCGGCGGCAAGCCCCAAAAGAGCCCGGCGCCAGATTGGGCGTGAAAGATTGAATGTGCTTTTCATGGTGCTGACTCCTTGATATATGGGTCCGGCGAGAGCTCTTCGCTGCATGTCACGGCGCCTTCGCGGGCAAGCCTCGCTCCTACGAAATCGGTGGTCGGACTTGCGATCAACCAAACGTAAACGCATACGCCGACACACCCGGATCGAGGAATTCAATGCTGAACGTTCGATCCGCCACATCGCCCGGTTGGCGTACCAACTGATAAAGCCGTTGCTCGGTCACGGTGCCGGTGCCGTCGGGGGCTACGTCGGTGCCGTGGGCAGCGCCGGGCATCTGGCCGTCGACGGTGACTTTGAAGCGCACCGGTTTGCCGTCAGCGCCGGGGCCCAGCACCAGGTGCAAATCCCGGGCATGGAAGCGGTAGACGATCCGGCCCGCCGGGGCTGCCAGCGTGGCCCGCTCGGCGCCGACGTTCCATTTGCCCTCCAGCCCCCAATCGTTGAGGGACGGTGCAGACGGCGGGCTGTAAGCCGTTACCTGATCAGGTGCCAGGCTGTCGGCCGGGACAAAATGTTCGGAGCGCTGGTAGCCAAGGTAGGTCTCCGGCGATTGTACTTCTTTCATGTCCGGGGCCAGCTGCACGCCCTGGGCGCTGGCATTGATCAGGCCATCGGCAACTTTCGCGGCACCGGCCTCGCGCAGCAATTGCTGAATCACGCGCTCCGACTCGGCGTAGTTGCCCTCACCAAAATGGTGATAGCGAATACGCCCCTGAGCATCGGCAAAGTAATGCGCCGGCCAGTATTCGTTGTTGAAGGCGCGCCATATCTTGTAGTCGTTGTCGATGGCCACCGGGTAGCTGATGCCCAGATCCTTCATGGCTTTGGTCACGTTGCCCACGTCACGCTCGAAGGCGAATTCCGGGGCGTGCACGCCGATCACCACCAACCCTTGATCGCGATACTTCTCGGCCCAGGCTTTGACGTACGGCAACGTGCGCAAGCAATTGATGCAGGAGTAAGTCCAGAAATCCACCAACACCACTTTACCCTTCAAGGCCTGGGTGGTCAGTGGTGGCGAATTGAGCCATTGCACGGCACCGTCGAGCGACGGCAGATTGCCTTCGATTGGCAACGCCGCAGCCTCTTTCGCCGCCATCTTCATGGCGCCGCCAGCGGCCATCATGCTCGAGCCCGGCTCAGCGTCCAGAGACTGAGGGATTTGCGCCTTCATAGCACCGCTGTTGGCCGGCGTTTTCCCGGCAAGACGGCCGACCAACGCCTGTTCGATACCGCCGGTGGAAGCCGTCGAGACCCGCGCCAGAATCCCGGTGTCCAGACCCAGGGCGATGGCCACGACGCCTGCCAGCATCGCTGCGCCCAAACCGCGGCGCACCCATTCACCGGCACCGATTGAGCGCTTCATCGCCGCGAAAACCTTACCACCAATCAGCAATGCACCGGCGAGCGAGGTCGCGGCACCTGCGGCGTAAGCCAGCAACAGCAAGGTAGTGCCGATGCTGGCCCCCTGCAGTGCTGCACCGGTCAGCACCAACCCGAGAATCGGTCCCGCGCACGGTGCCCAGAGCAGGCCGGTGGCGACGCCGATCAAGAACGAGGCGCCGGGACGTGGTCGCGCATCGGCGCCTGCAGCTTCCGACAGACGACCGCCGGCCGCCACCAGTGGCCGGGTCAGCCGCTCGGCGAGGTGCGGCAGCAACAGCGTCAGCCCGAATAGCGCAACGAACAGCAACGCGAGCCAGCGACCGTACAGATTGACTTGCACCACCCAACCGCCGCCGACCGCCGCCAGTGAGGCGACGAGCGCGAAGGTCAGGGCCATCCCCGCCAGCAGCGGCAAGCCACTGCGCAAAAACGGCTGCCCGGTGCGAGCGAAGACAAAGGGCAATACCGGCAGAATGCACGGGCTGACAATCGTCAGCACGCCACCGAGATACGCGAGAACCAGAAGCCACATAGTGTCGACCCGAATGAGGTGAGAGAAAAAGCATGCCCATGGCTTATGCCGATAATGGCTCGAAGGTCATCGCAAGGCCGTTCATGCAGTAGCGCAGACCGGTCGGTTTTGGCCCATCGTCGAAGACATGCCCCAGATGGCCGCCGCAACGCCGACAGTGGACTTCTTCGCGCAAGACGCCGAATGAACGGTCCTCGCGGGTCGCCACCGCATTGTTCAACGGTGCCCAGAAGCTCGGCCAACCGGTGCGGCTGTCGAACTTGGTGCTCGATGAAAACAACGGCAAGTCGCAACCGGCGCAGGCGAAGGTGCCTTCGCGGTGTTCATCGTTCAGCGGGCTGGTGTAGGCGCGCTCGGTGCCTTCCTTGCGCAAAATGTCGTACCGCTCAGCGCTGAGCAGTGCCCGCCACTCGGCATCGGTATGGGTGACTTCAAAGGTTTCGCCAGCGCTGGCATCGCTGACCAGTGCCGAGCTTGCGGTAAACTTTGGCAATAAGCCGATGGCCAGCGCCGCAACGCCCAGGCCGCCGCCCGCTATCAGGAACTGTCGCCGAGAAAACATGGCTCTCTCCAAAATATCGCAGTGTTTTGCATTGAAGACAGCCTAGGCTTGAGGTGGTCGCTAAATCCTCACGCAGAGTTAAACAATTCGTGATAACTCGGCCCCTGGAAAAGCCGCACAATGCCGATCATTGCCTGGCGCAGGATTAAGTTTCGATGGATCAGCCCAAACGTGTCCTGGTGGTCGAGGACGATATGCACATCGCCGACCTGATCTCGCTGCATCTGCGCGATGAGCAGTTCGAGGTCGTGCACAGTGCCGATGGCAATGAAGGCTTGCGCCTGCTGGAGCAAGGCGGCTGGGACGCGCTGATCCTCGACCTGATGCTGCCCGGTGTCGATGGCCTGGAAATCTGCCGCCGCGCCCGCGCCATGGCTCGCTACACGCCGATCATCATCACCAGTGCGCGGTCGAGCGAACTGCACCGCATTCTTGGTCTGGAGCTGGGTGCCGACGATTACCTGGCCAAACCCTTTTCGATGCTGGAGCTGGTGGCGCGGGTCAAGGCGCTGCTGCGGCGGGTCGACGCAATGGCGCGCAACCTGAAAATGGACGCCGGCAGCCTGACCTCCGGCGGGCTGTTTATCGACCCGTTGACCCGCGATGTGTCACTCGACGGCCGGCACCTGGATCTCACCCCGCGCGAGTTCGACCTGCTGTATTTCTTCGCCCGCCAGCCCGGCAAAGTGTTTTCGCGCATGGACCTGCTCAATGCCGTGTGGGGTTACAGCCACGAAGGCTACGAGCACACGGTCAACACCCACATCAATCGTTTGCGGGCCAAGATCGAGGCCGATCCGGCGCAACCGGTGCGGATCCTGACGGTGTGGGGCCGAGGTTATAAATTCGCGGCACCGGAGGATCAGCCATGAGACTGACCCTCACGCAGCGCCTGTCGGCGGTGTTCGCCCTGCTGTTGCTGGTGTGCTGCGGCACCTCGGCGTGGATGCAGGTGCGCTCCAACAAGATGCACGAACTTGAAGTGGTGCAAGGGCTGTCCCGCGATCTGGCCCAGCACATTGCCCACGACACCCAACTGATGGACGCCAACGGCCTGATGCCAAACGCCGTGCGCCAGCTGTTCAGCCAGTTGATGCTGGTCAATCCCAGCGTCGAGGTCTATCTGCTTGATGCCAGCGGGCGCATCGTCGGCAATGCCGCGCCAGAGGGACGAATGCGCCGCGAACAGGTCGATCTGGCGCCGGTGCATCGTTTGCTCAACGGCGACGCTTTGCCGATTCTCGGCGACGACCCGCGCAGTGTCGACGGACGCAAGGTGTTCAGCGCCGCGCCGTTACGGGTCAACGGTCAGCAGGCCGGCTACCTCTATGTGGTGCTGCTCAGCGAGGAACACGACCGCTTTGCCGAGCGCGGCGCCACCAGCGTGGCCCTCAATACCGCGCTCTGGTCGATTGGTCTGGTTGCGCTGCTGTGCCTGATTGCCGGTCTCACGGCGTTTGCCCTGATCACCCGCCCCTTGCGTCGGTTGACCGAGACCGTTGCCCATTTCGACATCGACGGCGCCCCCGTTGTCCCTCCTTCACCACCTGCATCAGACAAGCCGGAAAAGACCGCCAGCCATGACGAAATCGCCATGCTCGACGCGGCGTTCCGGCAAATGCAAACCCGCCTGGGCGAACAATGGCGCTCGCTGACGCGCCAGGATCAGGAGCGTCGGGAGCTGGTGGCGAATATCTCCCACGACCTGCGCACACCGCTGGCGTCGTTGCATGGTTATCTCGAAACCCTGTCACTCAAGGACGCCTCGCTGACCCCGGAGGAGCGGCGCCGCTACTTGGGCATCGCCCTGGATCAGAGCCGCAAGGTTGGCGGTCTGGCGCAATCGCTGCTGGACCTGGTGCGCCTGGAACATGGCTTCGTGCAGCCGGTACTGGAACGATTTTCGCTGACAGATCTGGTGCAGGACGTCTTCCAGAAATTCGAACTCACTGCCGAGGCGCGACAGACTGCGCTGAAAGCCAACTTCGCCCCTAGCGGGTTGGCCGTGTGTGCCGACCTCGGCCTGATCGAACGCGTGTTGACCAACCTGCTGGACAACGCGTTGCGCCATACGCCGATCAATGGAGACGTCGAAGTCAGCCTCGTGCCCCAAGGGTCATTCGTAGACGTGACGATCAGCGACAGCGGCCCGGGCATCGCTGCGCAATTGCGTGAAGGGTTGTTCCTGCGCCCGTTCAACATCGGCGGCGCACGGCGTGATGGTGGGCTGGGCTTGCGCATCGTGCACCGGATCCTGCAACTGCATGGTCGCGAGATCCGGTTGATCGATGTTCCCGGGCGGGGCGCGACCTTCCGCTTCTCGCTGCCGGTGGATGAGGAAACAGCGGCTCAGTTGGCGATTCGGTCGATGAATTTAAACTCGCCGGGGAAGTAGAGCGCGCAAGACATAGTGAGTAGTGAGGCTTGCCCTGGTACCGGTCAGTTAAGCCGCTACGCGCTCCGTAGCAGCTGCCGCCAGGCTGCGTTCGGCCGCGCAGCGGTCGTAAAATCATGCACTGCGGTTTTGCAGGTTAACCGTAATGGCCTGATTGGCGACTGCTTCGCAGCCGAACGCAGGCTTCGCCAGCTGCTACGGGGAATGTGCGCCCTACGACGCCAGGTACACCGCCGCATCCAGCTCAATCATCACCGGCTCCTTGGTGGTCGCCATTTTCAGCAACAACGTGCGCAACGCCTCCGGCCCCTGCGGCGCATGGTGGTCGATGTGGAAACTGCGGGCCATGGCGGCGAAGTCCGGGGTCATGATGTCTACACCCAGTGGCGGGATCTCGCGGGCCTGCATGTAGTCGCGGATTTCGGCGTAGCACTGGTTGTTCCACAGAACCATGATGACGCCCACTCCCGCTTCTCGCGCAGCGATCAATTCAGCGCAGGAAAACTGCAAACCGCCATCCCCCACTAACGCGACAACTGCACGCTCAGGCTTGGCCAGCTTGGCGCCAATCGCCGCAGGCAAGCCGTAACCAAGGGTGCCATAGCCACTGCCGGCGTTGAACCAGCTGTTGGGTTTCGGCGACTGGTAGCCCACCGCGCCCTGATACACCGGTTGCGTGGAATCGCCGACGATCAGCGGATCGACCAGGCTGTCACGCAGCAGGTCGAGCAGCCCTTGCAACCCCTGTTGTTTGGCCGTCCAGCTATCGCGTTCGCACTGGTTGACGCGTTGCACACTGTCCAGCGCCCAACGGCCACTTTGAACCGGCGCCGCAACATTGGCCAATAGCGCAACCGCGACCAAGTACGTGCATGTCTGCGAACGGCGTCTGGAAGCCCTCAAGGAGCTGGATGACGCCGGCGAACTGACCCTGCGCGTAGAGGCCGCGATCAGTTGGCAGGACGACATCTTCCCGGTCCGCCGCCGCTGGGAATTGCTCAGCGGTGAACGGCATTACTATCGCAGCGCCCGACTGAATGCCAACGCGGTGAAATTCCACTTCGACGGCACCGTAGAACCTAAATCGTCTTACCTGATGACCCCTTGGTCGCAAGATTCGAGCTGGCGCGGCAAGCTCAACCTGACCCCGGAACACATCACCGACATGGTGTGTGGACATGGACCGTCGAGGCCTGCGAGTGATCGCCCACTGCACCGGCGACGGTGCTTCAGACGTGTTCCTCGATGCCGTCGCCGAAGCTCGACGCCGCAACGGTTACAGCGGCATTCGCCATCAGTGCGCCCACAGCACCCTGCTGCATCCGGGCAACCTCAAGCGTTTCAAGGAACTGAACGTGATTGCCGAGTTTTCCCCCGCAGCCTGGTACCCGACGCCCTTCGCCAGCGGCGCACGCTCCGGCTACGGCCAGGAACGCCTCAAGCGCATCTATGACTTCAAGGGTGTACTGGCCGCTGGCGGCATCGCGGTCATGGGCACCGACTGGCCCGTGGCCTCGATCGATCCTTGGCTGGCGCTGGAAACCATGGTTACCCGGCAGAACCCGTGGAACCAGGAACCCGACTGTTTCGGTGAACCGATCACCCTCGAGCAGGCGCTGCAAGTCGCGACCCTCAACGGCGCCCACGCCATGGGCCTGGAACATCTGACCGGCAGTCTGGAAGTCGGCAAGTCCGCCGACCTGATCGTGCTCGACCGCGACCTGTTCGCCAAAGCGCCGCGCAACTACATCCATCGCACTCAGGTGCAACTGACCTTCGTTGAAGGCCGGCCAGTGTACGACCGCGAGTCAAGGTTCAGTGACACACCGTTGAAAGCCGTCTGGCAAGGTCAGCCACCGATGATCGAGGGACAGGCCTGATGAACCTCCCAAGCATTCCGGTGACCGTGGTCGCCGGGTTCCTCGGTGCCGGCAAAACCACCCTGCTCAATCGCATGGTCCAGCGTGCCGACAGCGGACGCCTGGCGGTGATCGTCAATGATTTTGGCGAGTTGAACATCGATGCCGCGATCATTGCCGAAGTCACCGACGCGGTGTACAGCCTGCAAAACGGCTGCATCTGCTGCACCGTGCAGGAAGACCTGCTGGCGCAATTGGTCAGCCTCTCGCAGCTGCAGCCGCGACTGGAACGGATCGTCATCGAATGCAGTGGCGTGTCCGATCCGCAACGCATCGTGCAGACCCTGGGTTATCCACAACTGCGTGCGCACTTGCATCTGGATGCCGTCATCACGCTGGTCGACGCCACGGGCTATAGCGCACTGGAAGGCGAATTCGCCCGACTGTCCAGAGCGCAGGTGGCCTGTGCCGATCTGGTGTTACTGAATAAATCCGACCTGGTCGATTCGGCCGAAGTGGACAGCATCCGCGCGTCCCTCGGCAGCCGCGCGCCGGTGTTCGACACCGTACAAGCGCAACTGCCCGACGCGTTGCTACTGTCAGATCGCAGCAATCGCGTCGGCCTGAAGATCACGCCGTTGCCGGAGCGCCATGACCAGCTGTTCGAAAGCTGGGTCTGGAACAGCCCGCACCCGCTGCCGCCCAAAGCTCTGCGCGAATGGCTGGCCAGGCTTCCCAAAGATATCTTCCGCCTCAAGGGGCTGGTGCAACTGCAAGGCAACGAACAGCCTTATTGGCTGCAACATGTCGGTGCCCGCAGCCAGTTCAGCCTGGCCACCGGACAAACGCCGGAACACGCTGTACAAATGGTGTTCATCGCCCGCCGCGGCTGTGGCCTTCGTGAAACATTGGAAGCGGGGCTGGCGGATATTCAGGCAGTGTGAACGACGCAGGAACCTCATGGCCGCTGTGGCTGGCGGCATATCCCGCAACAATCTGATCTACGCCAGCCCCTTATATCTTTCGCACACCGTACTACGCTGGGTTTCATCGTCTTGAAGCGCGTCTTTGAGCCTCTTTTTGAATTCCACGAAGTCCCCTTATGAAAGATCAGACCAGTCCCGCTTCCCCGGCAGAACGACCGCTCATAGGGAGCACCTTGCCAATATGTACGTATTTCTGTACGTTTAAATCATTGAGCGAGGACCCCGTCATGCAAACCATCAATTACACCAATGCCCGTGCGCACCTGTCTGAAACCATGGATCGAGTAAACGAAGATCGCGTTCCGCTGCTGGTGACACGCCAAAAAGGCGAACCGGTCGTCATGATTTCTCTGGCCGAATTCAACGCCCTCGAAGAAACCGCTTACCTGCTCCGCTCCCCCGCCAACGCCGAGCGCTTGATCAAATCGATCAACAGCCTTCGCGCCGGTAAAGCCAAAGCCAGGCAACTGATTGAAGAATGAAGATTCTCTTTACCCCTGAAGGCTGGGATGACTACCTCTGGTTCCAGCAGAACGATAAGGCCGGACTCCAGCGTATCAACCTTTTGATCAAAGCGATCCAGCGTGATCCTTTCGACGGACTCGGCAAGCCTGAACCCCTCAAACATAACCTCAGCGGGTTTTGGTCGCGTCGGATCACGACCGAACATCGATTGGTCTATGGGGTAGAAGACGATGAGATGCAGATACTGATGTGCCGATATCACTACTGAACCCAAGCATCAGATTTCAGGCATTCTCCACTCGGCGACGCGAACAGTCGCCACCTTACTGAACGTCCACGCAAGGAAGCTGACGATGAAAACCTGTAGCGCCCTCTCGATCTCCCTTCGCTCAGCGCCCTGGGGATAACTCATGCTCGATATCCTGCAAGGCACGCCGCTGTGGGTTTTCGCTGTTTATCTGCTGCTCTGTTATTACGGGTTCAAGGCCTGCTCGAGCAGCAGGGAAAGCAGGAAATCGTTGCTGATCACCCCATTGATTCTGGTTATCTGGTCGCTGTTTTCGCTGAATCACACCGCCTTGTCGACGGCTTTCTGGATGGGCGGCGTGGCCCTTGGCAGTCTGGTGGCGATGGGCATGTTCTCTCGCAAAGGTGCCGTACTGGAGGCTGATGGCAACGGGCTGATCGTCCCCGGAACCCTGAAGATCCTGCTTATCTCCCAGCTGTTCTTCGCCGTGAAGTACTACACCGGCTATCAGGATGCCGTTCACCCTGAGTTGACGGCGACTATGCAAATGCTGGCACTGACTGGAGTGGCTTCGGGGTTCACGGTCGGTCTGTTTTGCGGGCGGGCGATCACCTTGTATCGGGCGTTGTCATCACTGCAAGCGCGATCCTGGCAGCACAGCCGTTAAAAACCGTCACTCAGGCATGGTTCCTTGACGCCGCTGCACACGCGCCCTGAAAATGCCCGGCGCGTTTCCCGTCTCAAACCTTGTTAAATGAAGTAGTGAAATTTCAATGCCCGAATCCAACACCGATGAATCCGTAATCACCTTGTCGTCCAAAGTGGAATACGAAAACGCCATCAATCTTTCGCAGCATGTGCCGCAGGCCAAGACCATCAGTGAAATGGTGCTCGATGCGTTTCACACCTCGAAAGAAAGCGACCAGATTCGTGAGTTACGCATTGCGATTCGCCAGGCACATGACCAGTTTGACGACGACAAAGCCTACGAACTGATGGGCGAGCTGAAAAATCTTAAAGACGCAGAGGCCGCCGACATCGCCGCTCTGGAAGACTTGAGCAGCAAATTTTCCATCAGCCGGATTCTGTCCAGCTTCAAAGACGATCCTGAGTTCCAGGAGCTGGTGTATGGCCTGGCGCTGAAAGTGTTGAACCAGACCCATCAAGCGGTCAGCAACCCCAGCAGCGGCAAAACCAAAACGGCTCGCGCCAAGAAAGAAATCGAAGTGTTCTCCATCAGCAAGGACGGCGTGAGCGTCACCCTGCCCCTGCGCACACCTCGCTCCAAGCCGAACATGGACCGTGAAGCCTTCGAATTCCTCGGTTTTGCGTTTGTCGGTGAAGGCGATCAAGCGGAACTGGAAAACGAAACCTTCATGGATAACGAAGGTGCCGAACAGCCCGCTACTCGGAAAAGCATCATCACTGCCCTTCAGCAGCAGACGGCGTTCGACGGTTACAGCATCGCTCAGCAGTAACACCGGAAGATCAAAAGATCGCGGCCTGCGGCAGCTCCTGCTCCGGTCGCGTTCCCCAACGGAATCGAAGGATAGAGGCCGGTCCTGTAAATACCGTCTTACCCCTCACCGGTAAACCGCGAACTCGCAGCTCATGACGGTCAGAGTCGTGATGCCTCTGCCTCAGACGAGCAGGCCTGCGAGTCGGGAACACAGAAAAGTTGCTCGAACAGCAATTTAGTCACACGATCATTGCCCTTCGCCCCCAAGTGATCATGATCTGCAATTTCATCATCCATGAAGCGTGCTTCATTCATATACAACGTCCGAGTGCCTGTCTGCTTTTCCAAATCGTGATTAATCAGCAAGTGTTCGACAGGCGCGGCTTCAATAATGAAAACAGGGGTTTTCCCTGCGACACGAACACTATCAGCCAACTCGCGTAGAAAATTCACGACTTCCGTTTGAAAGGCTGTCTGTCGTCTATCCAGCCAATGCACTTCGGCCTGTCTCGCTGGATAACCATCGGGGATTATCAAGCCGTCGCCATTGTGGAAAACAGCCACCCAACGTCTACTGTAGCGTAATAGCATTAACCCTCTCGGATCATTACAGACATCAGGGCCATGTAATACCTCAAGTTGCTTCAGTGACTGATCAGCCTCATCACGGCATGGGGAATAGTGAACATTGGTAAAGGTTTCACTAAAAAAAGCATTGATGGGCAAGGGCTTCAGCCATTGAGCCAACGACAAGGATTTCAAGCACGCAGGCGCATGCCTGGCATAGAACACCAGGTCAGTGCCCGTCCAGTGATTTGGACAGCCAAGAGGAGCAAAAAGGATATCGGCGGGAATACTGATAACCACCGTCTTTCCCGCAACCTCGGAGGCCTGCTGCACCATGGAGGGGAACTCCCAAGGCATCAGGCCTGGAGCCCCCATATTGAATGTCTTGTGACCATGCGTATTGAAATAGTCAGTGTTGAAATGGTTTTGCACCCTGGAAGAGCCCACCAGTACAACTTCGGGCGCTGGCGTCTGCGCTTCCAGCAAAAGCCCCTTCCAGACTTTGCTTTCCTGCCAATAACCTTGCCCGATCAAAAACTTCGCGAACACAACAGTGAACAGGTTAGCCAGCACCACCACCATAATGGTCACGACCAACGTCCAGCCAATGGTGCGGCGTAAACGGGTATGAACAGAAGAGCTCGGGCGTGTGGTCATGTCAGTAGTTGTAGTAGTTGAAAGGGCTGGAGGCATTGGACAGCACGCGTAGCATGGTCAGCCCCAGCAGCAAGGCAAGGATCAGCCCCCAGCCCACGCCAGGCGCAGCCAGGAGCTGTCCGGCAATTCGAACGCCAGGCAACTTGGGTTTGAGCCCCTGGCGCAGGAAGTTGGTCGAGTCGAGTACGGGACGATAGCGCCCCATTATCTCCACCGAGTTCGGCGCAAACAGGCAGATACCCCACGCGAAAAAAATCAGCAGGAGCGCCTCAATGGTGCCCGGCAGAACAGACAGCGCACTTGTCGGAGTCCCTCCCAGAATCACCACAATGCCGTCCGCCCAGGTTTGATGGAAATTCGACGGCAGAATGACCGGTTGAGCAGGCCCTCCGAATCCGGCCAAAGCACGCAACGTCAGCCAGGCCCCCTGAATGGTGTGGGTTTGGAAGACGCAGCCCAGACCGATCAACATCAGTTGCGTCTGCCCCCAGCTTATGAAGCGCCGTCCTTGGGACAGATTGCGCGGAGCCGGTGTGCGCAAAACCAGACGACGCGCATGCTGGCAGGTCACGATAAGACCATGCAGGGCTCCCCATAGTAGAAAGTTCAAGGTTGCACCATGCCAGAATCCGGCGATGATCATGGTCAGGGGCAATGCCGCCAAATGGCGACGCACCACCAGCCGGCGCCCCGCCAAAGGCCGGAATACATGATCGCGAATGAACTGGGTAACGGTAATGTTCCAGCGATTCCAGAACTCATCCATGCTCACGGCTTTCAGGGGCGAGTAGAAATTCATCGGCAAACGAATTCCGACGATCAACGCCAACCCGCAGGCCATGTCGGAGTAGCCGGAAAAGTCGAAATAGAAATTGAGAAATCCTGCCAACGCCGCGATCCAGGCGTAAAGAAAGTCCAGCGCCTGTCCGCTGTCGGCAATACCGAAAAGGCGGTGTGAATAACTGCCCAAGGGGTCGGCGAGCAGCACTTTCTTGCTCAGTCCGATAATGAACAAGCTGCTTCCGGCGAACAGGTTGGCGGAACGCAACGCAAAAGTACTGGGTTGGTTAAGCTGCTGGATCATGTCTCGATGACGCACCAGCGGGCCGGCCACGAGATGCGGGAAGAAGCAAATGACAAAGGTGTAGTCGGCACCCTTGGCCCGGGCATTGTTGCGATAAAGCGAAACCAGGTAGGCGATTTGCTGGAAGGTAAAAAACGAGATGCCCAAGGGCAAGGGACGCTCTGCAGGAACTGGAACCTCTGGCCAAAATGTACTGACCAACCCCATGCAAACCGGACCGACCTTGAACCAAAGGAGCAATAGCAGATTGGCGACTATGCCTAGCCCAAGTAAAAGACGTCGTTGAGTACCCTGCGCCCGGAAAAGCCAACCGGCCAGCAACCAGTTGGCGAACAGGGACGATAGCAGTACAGGAACATCCGATGGATTCCATATGCAGTAGAAACCCAGCGAGGCAAAAATCAGCAAGTACTTTGATGCCTGAAACCCAAATCGATGAAGGTTCAGAGTCATCAGCAGGACAACACCGGCAAGTACCATGAAAGGCAGGCTATTGAACAACATATCAAGTCCCGGAAGTCAGAAATTCGGCGCTGTAAAACCGACACCGATACCACTCGTCTTTTCCCGTTTCCGGGGGATAAAAGCAAATAGCCATTACTGCAAATTTCCCGTACAAGATCCCATAGATTGTCGAACAATCAAACAGCTTAAATCCCCTAATACATAAATGTGCCGTGCGCGCCCTCTTCCTCGAAAACGTAGCACTCTAAAGATCAGGAACATTACATGGACAGTACTAAGCAGGGTGACAATTCCCGCGCATTTTTCGACTACCTGCGCAAGCAGGTTCTTCCGATTCGTCCTTCTCAGTACGATCTGTCAAATACCTGCAACCTGGTCTGCGAAGGCTGCCTTTTCTTCGCCGGTTCCGACTATGAAGGGCATGTTCCGGTTACCGACCTTGATCAAATTGATCGATTCTTTGCCGCGGAAGCAAAGCGTGGAATCAATTATGCCGAGGTAGCCGGAGCCGAGCCGTCTCTGGTCGAAAGCAAACTTGTCGTGATGTCCCGACATATTCCAAAGGGAGTCATCTATACCAACGGCACCCGCAAGCTCACCCGCGAGCTGAACTATCGCCTGCAGATATCGCTCTGGGGCTTGCCCGAGGAAAGCGCCAAACTGAGGGGCGCGAACATATTCGCCAAGCAGGTGCGAAATTACGGTAATGACCCACGGGCCATCTTCGTCTTTACCGTTACCCGTCAAAACCTCCAAAGCATCCCGGCCATCGCGCGAATGTGCGCTGATGAAGGGCTGCGCCTTAGCTTCAACCATTACAGCCCGACGACTGACTACCTCACCCGACTGGGTAATGAGCAACTTGATCGTTCAGACTATTTTCGCTTCAGCCATAGCGACGATAACTTGCTACTTGACGCTCAAGATCTGGCTCTGTCACAAGTTTTAATTGGCGAAGCGATGGAAAACTTCCCCCAGACTATTCTCTACGACCGCAATTTCAATAAGTGGGTGCATAACGCCGACGGTCTTTATGACATCGACCCTGCTACCGGCATCGCGACCAACTGTGCTGCCCGTGTAACACCTCATTACCGACATTTCCACGTCGATCTGCAAGATGCTGGTGAGGTCAAATGCTGCACGCCAAACATAGACTGCAGAGCTTGTCGGCTGTATGCCCAATCCCTGGGAAGCGCTTTGCAGCGACAAACCCGACGCGCACGCCAAGGGCCAGACTTTGAAGCCTGGATGGGTCTTTGGAGACTCTGGCATCTTTTATTCTGGGGCGATCTGCCAGCAGCCTTCGACAACACCTGGACACCCGCCAACAGTCGCTTCCTGGCAGTACACCAACTCGAAAACACCCCCATGCCGGATGTCAGTTCAGCGCAGTAAAGCACCTCAAGCGTTATCCTCAATGCACGCCTGAATGCCGGTGCCGGCACACAGACAAAAAAAGCCCCGCTCTTCAATCGAAGGCGGGGCTTTTTGTTGCCATGCTCTAGCTCAAGGCGCGTAAGTCAGCAACAACTCACTTGGCACTTTGAAGTCCAGGGACATCATCACGCTCAGCGCGGTGATGGTGAAGATCGAGAAGACGAACAGCTTGCGCGCCCAGACTCGATCATCCACGGCCTTGTAGCCGGTCCAGGCCATGTACAGCCAGTACATGCCCATGGCGGCGGCGACGGCGAGGTAGCTCATGCCGGCGTAGCCGCTGAAGGTCAGCATCAAGGTCGCCACAAGGAACGCCAGGATGTAGAGCATGATGTGCCGCTTGGCCACCTCAATCCCGCGCTTGACCGGCAGCACCGGAATCGATGCGGCCAGGTAATCGTTGAAGCGGAAGATCGCGATGGCGTAGGAATGCGGCATCTGCCACAGGCTGAACATCACCAGCAGCGTCAACGCCGCCATGTCGAAGCTGTTGCTCACGGCCACGTAACCGATCACCGGCGGCATGGCGCCCGACAGACTGCCCACCAGCGTGCCGTGAACCGACTTGCGCTTGAGGTACAGACTGTAGAAGCCGACGTAGATGACAAAACCGATCACCGCGAACAGCGCCGCCAACGGGTTGGCCACGTGGTACAGCAAAGCCACACCGGCGACCCCCAGGAGGGTGGCGTAAACCAGTGCCAGTTTCAGGGAGATGAGGCCCTGGACCAGCACACGGTTTTTGGTGCGTTCCATCTTCAGGTCGATGTCGCGGTCGATGCAGTTGTTGAACACGCAACCGGACGCCACCACCAACGAAGTGCCAATCATTGCGGCCAGGAACAGGGCGATGTCGACATGCCCTTTCGAGGCCAGGAAAAACCCGCCTGCCACAGAAAGCACGTTACCGAAAATGATCCCCGGTTTGGTGATTTGGATAAAGTGCTTTAGGGACATCCGGACTTTCCTCAGTGCGCCATCATGACGGAATGGATGCTGTACATGATCCACAGCGACAACCCGACCAACAGGAGGATAACCAGCGCCGCGAAAACAAACGCAATCACGTTGCTACGCTGGGCGGCGGAGCGGTCCAGGTGGAGGAAGTAGACCAGGTGCACCAGCACCTGGATCACTGCGAAGGCCAGTACGATCAACAGGGTCACGTCTTTCGGTAGCGACGGGTACATCACCAGGCCGAAAGGAATGATGGTCAGGATCACCGACAGGATGAAGCCGATGCCGTACGACTTGACGCTGCCGTGGCTGGCGTCGTGACTATCGTGGCCATTGTGTGAGTGAGCTGCGTTAGCCATTTACAGAGTCCCCATCAGGTAAACAACGGTGAATACGCAGATCCACACAACGTCCAGGAAGTGCCAGAACAGGCTCAGGCAGCTCAGACGGGTCTTGTTGGTCGCTGTCAGGCCATTCTTCTGGACCTGATACATCATGATCGCCATCCAGATCAGACCGCTGGTCACGTGCAGACCGTGGGTACCGACCAGGGTGAAGAACCCGGACAGGAAGCCGCTGCGGTTCGGACCGAAGCCTTCGGAGATCAGCGTATGGAACTCGTTGATCTCCATGCCGATGAAGCCCAGACCGAACAGGAAGGTGATGGCCAACCAGCCCAGCACCTGACTCTTCTTGCCTTTGAACAACGCCAGCATGGCGAAGCCGTAGGTGATCGAGCTGAGCAACAGGCAGGCGGTTTCGCCCAGCACGTATGGCAGTTCGAAGATGTCGTGGCCCGACGGGCCACCGGCTACGTTGTTTACCAGTACCGCGTACACCGCGAAGATCGACGCAAACAGAATGCAGTCGGTCATCAGGTAGAGCCAGAAACCGAATACGGTCATCTCGCCCGAGTCGTGGTGATGGTCATCGTGCCCATGGTCATGACCATGGGCGTGTCCAACATTGGTCACTAAGTTCGACATGGTTTAAGCCTGTTCCAACGAGGTTTCAACACGGGTGGCGGTGGCCGGAATTGCTTTGGCCGCAACCAGACGCTTGTGCTGCTCGGCTTCAATGCGCTCGATCACATCGACCGGCACCATGTAGCCCTGATCATCACGGGCAGCGTGGATCACGAAATAGATCACGGTGCCGGCAAGACCTGCGATGGCCATCCACCAGATATGCCAGATCATCGCGAAACCGAACACGGTCAACAGAGCACCCATGACCAGACCGGTCGCGGTGTTGTTTGGCATGTGGATCGGCTCGTAACGGGCCGGAGCCTTGTACGCAGTACCGTTTTGCTTGGCTTCGGTGAACGGGTCGATGCCGTCGGCTTTCGGCAGTACAGCGAAGTTGTAGAACGGTGGTGGCGAGGAGGTCGACCATTCCAGCGTGTGGGCATTCCACGGGTCGCCGGCTTCGCACATGTTCTGCGGCAGCTTGCGATCACGGATACTTACGTACAACTGGATCAACTGGCAGGCAATACCGAAGGCGATCAGTACCGCACCGACCATTGCAACGTGCAGGTATGGCGTCCACTCAGGGTTGGTGGTGCTGTTCAGACGACGGGTCATGCCCATGAAGCCCAGTGCATAGAGCGGCATGAACGCGACGAAGAAGCCCGAGATCCAGAACCAGAACGCTGCCTTGCCCCAACCTTCGTGCAGCTTGAAGCCGAACGCTTTAGGGAAGTAGAAGCCGAAACCGGCGATGTAACCGAACACGGCGCCGCCGATGATCACGTTGTGGAAGTGCGCGATAACGAACAGGCTGTTGTGCAGAACGAAGTCAGCACCCGGAATGGCCAGCAGTACGCCGGTCATGCCGCCGATGGCGAAGGTCACCATGAAGCCCAGAGTCCACAGCACCTGGCTGGTGAAACGCAGACGGCCCTGGTAGATGGTGAACAGCCAGTTGAATAGCTTCACCCCCGTCGGGATCGAAATCAGCATCGTCGCCAGACCGAAGAAGGCGTTGACGTTGGCACCCGACCCCATGGTGAAGAAGTGGTGCAGCCAGACCATGAAGCCGAGGATCGTGATCGCGCCGCTGGCGTAGATCATCGAGTGGTGGCCGAACAGTTTCTTGCCGGAGAAGGTCGAGATGACTTCGGAGAAGATCCCGAACGCCGGCAGAATCAGGATGTAAACCTCGGGGTGACCCCAGGCCCAGAACAGGTTGACGTACATCATCGGATTTCCACCCAGTTCATTGGTGAAAATGTGGAAATCCATGTAACGGTCAAGCGTCAGCAAAGCCAGGGTAGCGGTCAGGATCGGGAAGGAAGCGACGATCAGTACGTTGGCCCAGGTGCAGGTCCAGGTGAAGATCGGCATGTCCATCATTTTCATGCCCGGGGTACGCATTTTCAGCACGGTGGCCAGGAAGTTGACCCCCGTCAGCGTCGTCCCTAGACCCGATAGCTGTAGTGCCCAGATGTAGTAGTCCACACCCACGCCCGGGCTGTAGCCCAGTTCCGACAGCGGTGGATACGCAACCCAACCGGTACGGGCGAATTCGCCGACACCCAGGGACACGTTAACCAGCACTACGCCAGATACCAGCAGCCAGAAGCTCAGGGAGTTCAGGAACGGGTAGGCAACGTCACGTGCGCCGATCTGCAGCGGCACTGCAAGGTTCATCAGGCCGGTGAAGAATGGCATCGCCATGAAGATGATCATGATCACACCGTGAGCGGTGAAGATCTGGTCATAGTGTTCAGGTGGCAGGTAGCCAGGCGAACCCTCGGTGGCCAGGGCCAGCTGGGAGCGCATCATGACCGCGTCGGCAAAACCACGCAGCAGCATGATCATGGCAACGACGATGTACATCACGCCGATTTTCTTGTGGTCGACCGACGTCAGCCACTCGGTCCACAAATAGGTCCACTTCTTGAAGTAGGTGATTGCAGCAAATACCGCCAGACCACCGAGCGCGATCATGGCGATGGTCACCATCACGATCGGCTCGTGGAACGGGATCGCTTCCCAACTTAATTTACCAAACATCGTTTACTCCTCTGCCCCGGCAGCTGAATGCGAACTCATGTCCATCCCTTCCATACCGGCCACTTCCTTCCCTTCCTTCTCGTGGTGCATCGGCTGGCCCGGTTTCATGCCTTCATACTTGTCGATGATGGTCTGGAACAGGTTCGGCGCGTACGAGGAGTAGAGTTCAACCGGGTTGTTCTGGCTTGGTTTGGAAAGGGCTTCGTATTCAGCTTTTTCAAGCTGTTTAGGTGCCTTCTTGACATCACTGACCCAGGCATCGAAATCTGCCTGAGAGGTGGCGATTGCTTTGAATTTCATGCCAGTGAAGCCAGCACCGCTGTAGTTGGCGGAGATACCGTCAAACTCGGCATTCTGATTGGCGATCAGGTGCAACTTGGTCTCCATGCCCGCCATCGCGTAGATCTGACCGCCCAGGCCCGGAATGAAGAACGAGTTCATCACGGTGTCGGAGGTGATTTTGAAGTTAACCGGCGTGTTGGCCGGGAACACCATCTTGTTGACGGTGGCGATGCCTTGTTCCGGGTAGATGAACAGCCACTTCCAGTCCATTGCGACCACTTGAATGGTGATCGGCTTGACGTCGGATTCCAGCGGACGGTACGGGTCCAGTGCGTGGGTCGACTTGTAGGTGACGTAACCCAGGGCAATGATGATGAGCACTGGAACAGCCCACACCGCGATTTCGATCTTGGTGGAGTGCGACCAGTTCGGCGCGTAGGTCGCGTCCTTGTTGGATGCGCGATATTTCCAGGCGAAAGCGAAGGTCATGACGATGACCGGCACCACGACCAACAGCATCAGCAGCGTTGCGGTGATGATCAGGTTTCGCTCGTCCAGGCCGACCTGGCCCTTCGGATCGAGCAAGGTCATATTGCAACCACCCAGCAACAACGTGCCGAGCAGAGGCAAGAAGCCTAAGAATCTGGGGTACCTGTTTTTACTCATCTCACGACCTCTAAAGCAGCTTGCGCAATGCAGTTGGGTTTTGATCGCCAACACTTCACCCTGCCAAGGGTTGGCATTTTTTCTTCGATTGAATAAGGGCCTGCCCGTCGCGCTAAACGCTGATCGACAAATCCTGGGCTAGCGGTAATTCTTATTCGAATTCGTGGTCAAAGGCCTTGTTACAGACCAATTCCATTTGGTGCGGATAGTTGGAAGGTTGCCGACACCTGGAGTCGTATGGAGCAATCAAACCGCCCCTCGCCTCCCCTCCTGACGAAGAATGAGCAGCGCCGGAAACTCAGTGCGTGCGATTGTAGATATGTAGCGTTTTATAAACCATGTCTCATATCGAAATAATTTTTATCGGATCTGGCAATAATCATTAACGATTATTGCATCACCCAGCGATCGTATCGCTTTTCATTCGCAACAATAACCATAAAGAATGTAGGCTTAATGCGCTCATTTTAGACAGCTTCGCTGCCCGATCTTGCCCCTCAATTTGCCCCAAGACCTCTTGAAACAAGGCCTCCAGCGTTTCCCTGGAGCCTGTTAAATCTGCCTGATGGGGTTTTGCGGCTTTCGACAATTTGATCGCTGAACGGGGAGAAATTCAGGCTGCCATACAGCACCAATATGACCACTTGAAATGTCTCGCCATACCCGGTGTGTGACAACGTGTCGCACATGCGCCGCACATTTCACTGCTGCAAACCACACTCTTTTTTCAAGGGCACCGAAATGCAAAGCGCCCCGATCCTCACACGCAGGACCAGGGCGTTTTTGTGTCGCTAAGTGATGTGGCGGATGACTTCAGCGCAGGTTTTTGCGATTGCGGGAGATACCCAGCGGCACCAGCACCACCGTCAATACGAAGGCCACCAGCGCCCACTGCGCCAGGGACAAACCCAGCACGGGTGGGTAAGGCGTCTCGCAGAAACCGTCGACCCGAAAGCCCAGCGGGAAGATCGAAGCCAGCGGCAAGCCATCGACGATCGGCTGCAGGACGTCGATTCCGCAACTGACCGCCGGGTAGAACTGGATGTAGACGTGATGACCAGCCACCGCGGCGCCAGCGATGGCACTGAGCACCACCAACACTTCGAACACGGTAATACTGCGGCGGGTGTGCATCGCCGCGCCGATGAAGGCGAAGATCGCAATCAGCAATAAGGCATAGCGTTGCAGGATACACAGCGGACATGGCGCTTCGCCCAGCACCACCTGCATGTACAGCGCACCGCCGATCAGCGCCAGGCAGATCACACCCAGCAAGACCAGAAACCGTCGCTCGCGCCCCAAACGCAGTATTTCGTCACTCATCCCCGTATCCCTTTGCCAAAGTGGTAGTTTTCGTCTGTCCGCAAGTTTACACGCTGGCCGTGAGCGCACGCGGGCGGTTCGGTGGTTTTAACAGGAGGAATTAACGGCAGGGGAATTAACGGGGGATTAATCGTTGGAGATGATTTTGATCGTTCCCACGCTCCCGCGTGGGAATGCCTCACCGGACGCTCTGCGTCCGCTTTTGTGACGCGCAGCGTCACGGGCTGCATTCCCACGCAGAGCGTGGGAACGATCATTCAATAAAGGTTTACTCCAGCGCCGCAGCCGGACCGAAGAACTCGTAACGGCTTTGTTTCTCCGGAACGCCCAACGCCTTGAGGTGACGTTTGATTGCGCCCATGAAGCCTTTGGGACCCAGGAAGTAAGCGTCCAGATCACGCTCTTCAGGCATCCAGGCAGCAAGCTGATCCTGACTCAACAACCCGACCCGGTGCGCCGCCGGACTGACGCCATCATCTTCGGCGTAGCAGTAGAAACGCTTGAGTTGCGGGTGACGCTCGGCCAGGCCATCCACCCAATCACGGAAGGCGTGGACACCGCCATTACGCGCACAATGAATGAAGTGCACCGGGCGTTTGCTCGCCAGAGCTGCTTCAAGCATCGGCAAAGTAGGTGTAATGCCGACACCGCCACTGATCAGTACCAAAGGTTTGTCGCTGGCGGTCAGGGTGAACTCGCCGGATGGCGGAAACAGCATGATGCTCGCGCCGACATGGAACCGGTCATGCAGGAAATTCGAGGCACGACCGCCAGCTTCGCGCTTGACGCTGATGCGGTACTGGCCGGCGTCAGCCAGGGCCGACAATGAATAGTTACGACGAATCTCTTCGCCATCGAGGATCAGTTTCATGCCGATATATTGGCCAGGCTCTGCCGCCAGAATCGGGCCCTTGTCTGCAGGCTCGAAGTAGAACGAAGTAATTTCCGAGCTTTCCTCGACCCGCGCGACCAGTTTGAATTCCCGCTCACCGCGCCAGCCGCCCGGTGCTTCGGCCTTCTGGTCATAGATCACCGTTTCAGCACCGATCAGGATATCGGCCAGTTGGTTATAGGCCGCGCCCCAGGCGCTTATGACTTCAGGGGTGGCAATCTCACTGCCGAGCACTTCGGAAATGGCCCGCAGCAGGCAGCTGCCAACGATTGGGTAATGCTCAGGGAGGATTTGCAGGGCAACGTGCTTATTGATGATTTTCGCCACCAGATCGCCCAATTGGTCCAACTGGTCGATATGCCGCGCATACATCAATACGCCGTTGGCCAGTGCCCGAGGCTGATCGCCACTGCTCTGGTGGGCCTGGTTGAACAACGGACGCACTTGCGGGTATTCAGAAAGCATCATGCGATAGAAGTGAGTGATCAACGCTTCGCCACCGCTTTCCAGCAGAGGGACGGTCGATTTGACGATGGCACGGTCTTGAACGCTAAGCATAAGGGCAACTCCTGAGCTTTTTGGTTTCCAGCTGACTACCCTTTACTTATCAGCTTCCATGCCAACAATTAAATCTATATAAATCAATAAGTTAATAAAATAGTAGTCATATCGACAACGCCTGCTTTATAGTCCTTAAGACTATATGGAGTCAATATGACTGCAAAATCACTGCTCACCGCCCTGCTCCCTCTGGTCTCCGACCTGTCCCGCGAACTGCCGGAGGGCGAGCGCTATCGACGCCTGCTCGAAGCCATGCGCGCTCTGCTGCCGTGTGACGCCGCCGCCCTTTTGCGCCTCGACGGCGAATGGCTGGTGCCCCTGGCGGTGGATGGCCTGAGCCCCGACACCCTGGGCCGACGCTTCAAGGTCAGCGAACATCCGCGCTTCGAGGCGTTGCTCAGCAGTCCCGGGCCAACCCGTTTCGCCAGCGACAGCGAGTTGCCGGACCCTTACGACGGTCTGGTGGACGGTCTCGACGAACACCTGGAAGTCCACGACTGCATGGGTTGCCCACTGTTTATCGACGAACGCCCTTGGGGTCTGCTGACCCTTGATGCGCTGGACCCGCAGCGTTTTGAACCCATCGAACTGGACGCCCTGCAGGCGTTTGCCAGCCTCGCCGCCGCGACCGTCAATGCCGCCGAGCGTATGGAGCGTCTGGCCCTGCGCGTCGAGGACGAACACCAGCGTGCCGAGGTTTACCGTCAGGCCAGCGGCCAGCAAAACCGCGAAATGATCGGCCAAAGCAAAACCCATAAACGCCTGATGGAAGAGATCAGCCTGGTCGGCGGCAGCGACCTTACGGTGCTGATCACCGGCGAGACAGGAGTCGGCAAGGAGCTGGTGGCGCAGGCGATACACGCGGCTTCGCCGCGAGCCGACAAACCGATTATCAGCCTGAACTGCGCCGCCCTGCCGGACACACTGGTGGAAAGCGAGTTGTTCGGCCATGTGCGCGGCGCCTTCACCGGCGCGATGAACGACCGCCGCGGCAAGTTCGAACTGGCCAATGGCGGCACGCTGTTCCTCGATGAAGTTGGCGAGTTGTCGCTGACCGTTCAGGCCAAGTTGCTGCGAGTGCTGCAAAGCGGCCAGCTGCAGCGATTGGGTTCGGATAAGGAACATCAGGTCGATGTGCGCCTGATCGCTGCAACCAACCGCGATCTGGCCGAAGAAGTACGCAGCGGCCGCTATCGAGCCGACTTCTATCATCGCCTCAGCGTTTACCCGCTGCTGGTGCCGGCGCTGCGGGATCGCGGCCGTGATGTGCTGCTGCTCAGCGGCTTCTTCCTGGAGCAGAACCGCTCGCGCATGGGCCTCAACAGCTTGCGCTTGACCAGTGATGCCCAGGCGGCGCTGCTGGCTTATGCCTGGCCGGGCAATGTCCGTGAACTCGAACACTTGATTGGTCGCAGTGCGCTGAAGGCGCTGGGCAATTGCCGCGAGCGCCCGAAGATCCTCAGCCTCAGCGCGGCGGATCTGGAGTTGCCGAATGTCGCGCAGCAAGCATCCCCGTCAGAGCCTGCCAGCGCCCCCGTGGATTTACCCGACGTCGCCGGAGATCTGCGCCTGGCTACCGAGAACTACCAGCGTCAGCTAATCAGCGCCTGCCTTGAGCGCCACCAGAACAACTGGGCAAGCGCGGCCCGTGAGCTAGGCCTGGACAGGGCAAACCTTGGAAGGATGGCCAAGCGGTTGGGGATGAAATAACACACATCCCCCGTAGCAGCTGGCGAAGCCTGCGTTCGAGGACGAAGTCCTCGCAAAACGGTCACCGTGTTCTACCTGTTACACCACGGTTTCAGGTTTTACGACTGCTGCGCAGCCGAACGCAGCCTTCGGCAGCTGCTACGAAGATCGCGCCGGTCTGGTTTACCGGGATTACCCCTAAAGCCAGCCCTGAACAAGTCGATAACCCGTTATCGATAGCTGTTCACGGCCCCGTTTCCGCGAACCACCTTATCCACAGAAGGTTTTTATGTCCTCCGATAAAGCCCGCGCAGACTCACTCTCGCTTCTGCTGTTTACCTTGCGCAGTGGCAAGCTGATGGCGATCAATCTGCTGAAAGTCAGTGAAATCATTCCCTGCCCGCCGCTGACCAAGCTGCCGGAGTCGCATCCGCACGTCAAAGGCATCGCCACTCTGCGCGGCGCGTCGCTGTCGGTGATCGATCTGAGCCGGGCGATTGGTGAAAAGCCGCTGGTCGACCCGGACGGCGGCTGCCTGATCGTCACTGACGTCAGCCGCTCCAAGCAAGGTCTGCACGTTCAGGCCGTGAGCAAGATCGTGCATTGCCTGACCACCGATATCCGCCCGCCGCCCTACGGTGCCAGCGGCGCCAAGTCGTACATCACTGGCGTAACCCAGGTCGACGGCACCCTGGTACAAGTACTGGATATCGAGAAAGTCATCCACGGCATCGCCCCGGTACGAATCGAAATGGCACCGACCGAACTAAGCATGGAAGATGCCGAAGTGCTGGGTAATGCCAGGATTCTGGTGGTCGATGACAGCCAGGTGGCGTTGCAACAATCGGTGCACACCCTGCGCAACCTCGGCCTGCAATGCCACACCGCGCGCAGCGCCAAGGAAGCCATCGATTGCTTGCTGGACCTGCAGGGCACTGAACAGCAAATCAATCTGATCGTCTCGGACATCGAGATGTCGGAGATGGACGGTTACGCCTTCACCCGTACCCTGCGCGAAACCCCGGACTTCGCACACCTCTACGTGCTGCTGCACACCTCTCTGGACAGCGCGATGAACAGCGAAAAAGCCCGACTGGCCGGAGCCAACGCGGTGCTGACCAAGTTCTCCTCGCCGGAGCTCACCAAGTGTCTGATCGAGGCCGCCAAAGCCGTCGCGGCTCAGGGTATTTGAGCCTTGGCCGAGGACTACTGCCTGCTGCTGCGTCGAGACCTCACCAAGGTTTTGCCGCCCGTCGCCTGGCCGGCCGGCATCAGCCTGACCGTTTACCGTGCGCCGCTTGCCGAAACGGTTCATGGGCTTATGGAGCTGGGTTATCGGCAGGGCGGCGGCAGCGTGCCAGCACTGGACATTTGGCGTGAACGCTTCGAAACCGATGCCGAGTATGACCCGGCCCTGTGTTTTATCGCCACGCACGCCCAAGGGATTGTCGGCGTCGCCCAGTGCTGGACAAGCGCCTACATCAAAGACCTGGTGGTGCATCCCAGGGCTCAAGGCCAAGGGCTTGGGCGGGCTTTGCTGTTGCATGCATTCAGGGTTTTCCAGCAAAAACGCGAAGAGTATGTCGATTTGAAAGTGCTGGAAGATAACCATCGGGCCCGGCGCTTGTATGAAAGCGCGGGCATGCGTCTGGTGCGCAGAGAACTCGTTCCAGCGTAGCCCAGGCTGCGATCCTGGCGGTCCGGGATCCACCCAAGAATGACTGGCGCATAACTTGCTTCGTAACAGGCCTTTGCAGTGACTCTGTGGTTAATCCCGTCACCGCTCTCATCTATCAATTGCAGCCGGCCGTTCAATGAATACAACGTTTTCCTGCGTAGGTTGCGGCAAGTGCTGCGCCGACCATCACGTCCCCCTGACCCTCGCCGAAGCCCGGCAGTGGGCGGCTGACGGCGGCAACGTGATCGTGCTGGTGGAAGGCTTTCTCGGCAATGGCCTGGGCTTGCCTTTGCAGCAACGCGAGCATGCCGAACGACGTTCCTGTTTGGTGCCCAGCGGTGTGACCGAAGCTTATGTGGCGATCACCTTCGCCGCGTACAACGTTGGCCCCTGCCGGAATCTTGACGAAGACAACCTCTGCCGGATCTATGAACGCCGGCCTTTGGTGTGTCGCATTTACCCCATGGAAATCAATCCGCACATTGCACTCAAGCCAGCCGCCAAGGACTGCCCGCCAGAATCCTGGGAAAAAGGCCCGCAGCTGATTGTTGGCGGCGAGTTGGTCGACCGGGAACTGGCCGGCTTGATCCAGCGTTCGCGCCAGGCTGATCGGGACGACATCCAGACCAAGGAAGCCATCTGCGAACTGCTGGGCATTCGGACTACCGCGCTCAAGGGCGACGGCTTTACCGCTTACCTGCCGGACATGACGGCGTTCGCCATGGCCATCGAGCAGATTGAAGCGCAGCCACCCGCGAGTTCGACCAGCGAGTGGTTGTTCCATGTATCCGGGACAGATATCGCCGAACAAGTGCAGGCCGCCGGAGCGCAGGTGGCAACGACGCAGCCTTCAAACTACGCCTTCATCTCGCTGCGTGCGGCTTGATGCATCTGTGATCGTTCCCACGCTCTGCGTGGGAATGCAGCCCGTGACGCTCTGCGTCACTGCCGAAAGCGGACGCGGAGCGCCCAGTGAGGCATTCCCACGCAGGAGCGTGGGAACGATCCAACGATCCATCCGGATCAATGACTCAGCGCTTGCCCATCGAGCGACGGGTGCCGGGAGGCGCTGCGCCCGGAGTCTTGGTGTGGCCGTTCTTGGCACCGTTTTTATACCAAGGCTGGCTGGCATTCTTCGCCGCGGCAAGCTCGCCCGGCTTGAACGGGAACTTGAACGCTGGGATTGCGGCTTTGTCTTCGGTGTCTGCGCTGGAGTCGACGCTGTTTTGCAGGTCAGCCTGTTCCTCGCTCTGGACGTCAGCAGCAGGCGGTTGTTTACGGGAAGTCATGAAAGCTCCAAGGGTGTAAAAATGGATCTGGCCGGGGTGACGGGCCGCAGAAGCCGGCAGTATACCTGTGCGACTGCGATCTTTAACCTGCGCACCGCGCGAATGGTCAGCCATTACTGACAGCGCTGTCAGTTAGCAGTCATTTTGCTGACCGGGTTTGAGGACTATAAGTAAGCCATTGATACTGGCCAAATCCCTCGACCACTTTGCTCTGGCGTCCTACAAGCATGCGTATTCAAAAAAAAACGGTGTTGATCGCAGGATTGCTGATTGCCTTGGCCGCAATGGCCACCTGGTTTGTGACCGGGCCGACCACCGCCAAACCGGCGGCGCCGAGCGCGATTCCAGTGCGGGTGATCAGCGTCGAGCAGAAGGACGTGCCACGCTATGTCAGCAGCATCGGCTCAGTGTTGTCGTTGCACAGCGTAATCATCCGGCCGCAGATCGATGGCATCCTGACCAAACTGTGGGTCAAGGAAGGCCAGCTGGTAAAAACCGGTGATCTGCTGGCCACCCTCGACGATCGCTCGATTCGCGCCAGCCTCGATCAGGCCCGCGCTCAGCTGGGGCAAAACCAGGCGCAGCTGCAAGTGGCCGAGGTCAATCTCAAGCGATACAAACTGCTAAGCGTCGATGATGGCGTCTCCAGGCAGACCTACGATCAGCAACTGGCGCTGGTGAACCAGTTGAAAGCCACCGCGCAAGGCAATCAGGCGGCCATTGACGCTGCGCAAGTCCAACTGTCCTACACCCAAATTCACTCTCCGGTGACCGGTCGAGTTGGCATTCGCTCCGTCGATGAAGGCAACTTTCTGCGCATGAGCGATACCCAAGGCTTGTTCTCAGTGACCCAGATCGACCCGATCGCCGTCGAGTTCTCCCTGCCGCAACAGATGCTGCCGACCCTGCAAAGACTGATCGGCGCCCAGACCCAAACCCAGGTCAACGCCTATCTTGGCGCCGACACCGATGGTGTAACCGGCGACTTGCTCGGTGAAGGCCATATGACCCTGATCGACAACCAGATCAACACCAACACCGGGACCATTCGCGCCAAGGCCGAATTCAGTAACGCCGGGCAAAAGCTCTGGCCAGGGCAATTGGTGACCATCAAGATCCAGACCGCCCTCGACAAAGATGCCTTGGTAGTGCCGCCATCCGTGGTGCAACGCGGGCTCGATCAGTATTTCGTCTATCGGGTCAAAGCCGACGAAGTGGAAGTGGTGCCGGTGCAGATGGTTTATCAGGGCAGTGACCTGAACATCATCAAGGGTGTGCAGCCCGGTGATGTGCTGGTGAGCGACGGCCAGTCGCGGCTCAAGGCAGGTTCCAGGATCGAGGTACTCAATGAGCCGACACCGGTCATTCAAACCGCGAAATCGGAGCTGCAACCATGAAGGGCCATGGCTCGGTTTCGGCCTGGTGCATCGATCACCCGGTCTCTACCCTTCTGCTGACCTTTGCGCTGGTGCTGCTGGGGCTGATCGCCTTCCCGCGACTGCCCATCGCGCCGTTGCCGGAAGCGGAGTTTCCGACCATCCAGGTCACTGCGCAGTTGCCCGGTGCCAGCCCGGACACCATGGCCTCCTCAGTGGCCACGCCACTGGAAGTACAGTTCAGCGCCATCCCCGGCATGACCCAAATGACCTCCAGCAGTGCCTTGGGCTCTACCAACCTGACGCTGCAATTTACCCTCAACAAAAGCATCGACACCGCAGCCCAGGAAGTTCAGGCGGCGATCAACACCGCCTCCGGCAAGCTGCCCAAAGACATACCGAGCCTGCCGACCTGGAGGAAACTCAACCCGGCCGACAGCCCGGTTCTGATCCTCGCTATCAGCTCGACGCAGATGCCCGGCACCGAACTCAGCGACTATGTGGAAACCCTGCTGGCGCGGCAGCTCAGCCAGATCGACGGTGTCGGCCAGATCTACGTCACTGGCCAGCAACGCCCGGCCATCCGCGTCCAGGTCGCGCCGGACAGACTGGCGGCCGTAGGTCTGACCCTGGCCGATATCCGGGTAGCCCTGCAGCAGGCTAGCTTGAATCTGGCCAAGGGTGCGCTATACGGCCCGTCGAGCATTTCCACGCTGTCGACCAACGACCAGTTGTTTCACCCCGAGGAGTATGGGCAGTTGATCGTCTCCTACAAGGACGGTGCACCGGTCCACCTCAAAGATGTCGCGCGGGTGATCGATGGCTCGGAAAACGCCTACGTTCAGGCCTGGTCCGGTGATCAACCAGGGTTGAACCTGGTGATCTTCCGTCAGCCCGGCGCCAACATCGTCGGGACCGTCGACCGCATCCAGGCTGAACTGCCGCGCCTGCAAGCGATGCTCCCGGCCACGGTGCAAGTGACCGTACTCTCGGACCGGACCAGGACCATCCGCGCCTCGTTGCATGAGGTGGAAATCACCCTGCTGATTGCTGTGTTTCTGGTGATCGCGGTGATGGCGCTGTTCCTGCGCCAGTGGTCGGCGACGATGATTGTTTCCAGCGTGCTTGGCGTGTCGCTGATCGCCAGTTTAGCGCTGATGTACGCGATGGGTTTCAGCCTGAACAACCTGACCCTGGTGGCGATCGTGATCTCCGTGGGTTTTGTGGTGGACGATGCGATCGTTGTGGTGGAGAACATTCACCGTCACCTCGAGGCCGGTGACGGCATGCGCGAGGCTGCAATCAAGGGCGCCGGCGAGATCGGGTTTACGGTGGTCTCCATCAGCTTCTCGCTGGTGGCGGCGTTTATCCCGTTGCTGTTCATGGGTGGTGTGGTCGGACGGCTGTTCAAGGAGTTCGCCCTGACCGCGACCTCGACCATTTTGATTTCGGTGGTGGTGTCGTTGACCCTGGCACCAACCCTGGCCGCACTGTTTATGCGAGCCCCGGGACACAATGCCCATACCAAACCCGGCTTCGGCGAACGACTGCTGGCGCTCTACGAAAAAGGCCTGCGGCGCGCCCTCGCCCACCAACGGCTGATGCTCGGGATTTTCGGCCTGACGTTCGCCATGGCGATCGTCGGTTACGTGATCATTCCCAAAGGTTTCTTTCCGGTGCAGGACACCGGTTTCGTGCTCGGGACCAGTGAAGCGGCGGCCGATGTGTCCTACCCGGACATGGTGGCCAAACACCTGGCGCTGGCGAAAATCGTCAACGCGGACCCGGCGGTTCAATCGTTCTCCCATTCCGTGGGCGTGACCGGCAGCAACCAGACCATCGCCAACGGCCGCTTCTGGATCGCCTTGAAAGACCGCAGTCAACGCGACGTCAGCGCCAGCCAGTTCATCGACCGGATCCGTGCGCAACTGGCCAAGGTTCCGGGGATCGTCCTCTATCTGCGGGCCGGCCAGGATATCAACCTCAGCTCTGGGCCGAGTCGCAGCCAATACCAATACGTGCTCAAGAGCAACGATGGACCAACCCTGAATACCTGGACCCAGCGTCTGACGGAAAAACTGCGAACCAACCCGGCGTTCCGTGACATTTCCAACGACTTGCAACTGGGCGGCAGCATTACCCACATCAGCATCGACCGCAGCGCGGCAGCGCGTTTCGGCCTGAATGCCAGCGATGTCGACCAAGCGCTTTACGATGCGTTTGGCCAGCGTCAGGTCAACGAATACCAGACCGAGACCAACCAATACAACGTGATCCTCGAACTCGACGCCAAGCAGCGCGGCAAGGCCGAAAGCCTGAATTACTTCTACCTGCGTTCGCCCCTCAGTGGCCAGATGGTCCCGTTGTCGGCGCTGGCCAAGGTCGATCCGCCCACTGTCGGGCCGCTGTCCATTGCCCATGACGGGATGTTCCCGGCCGCCAACTTGTCATTCAACCTCGCCCCCGGCGTGGCGTTGGGCGATGCGGTGATCATGCTCAACCAGGCGAAGAACGAGATCGGTGTGCCCGCCTCGATCATTGGCAATTTCCAGGGCGCAGCCCAGGCGTTCCAAAGCTCGCTGGCCAGCCAGCCATGGCTGATTCTCGCGGCGCTGGTGGCGGTCTACATCATTCTCGGCGTGCTCTATGAGAGCTTCGTGCATCCACTGACGATCATCTCGACCTTGCCCTCGGCCGGCCTTGGCGCCCTGCTGATGCTGTGGATCTGGGGCCAGGACTTCTCGGTCATGGCGTTGATCGGCCTGGTGCTGCTGATCGGGATCGTCAAGAAAAACGGCATCCTGATGATCGACTTTGCCCTCGAAGCCCAACGCAAAGGTGGGCTAGCGCCGCAAGAGGCCATCTACCAGGCCTGCCTCATCCGGTTCCGGCCAATCATCATGACCACCCTCGCCGCGCTGCTCGGTGCCCTGCCGCTAATGCTCGGCTATGGCACCGGCGCCGAACTGCGCCAGCCGCTGGGGATCGCCGTGGTTGGCGGACTGCTGGTGAGTCAGGCGCTGACGTTGTTCACCACACCGGTCATATACTTGTGGCTTGAGCGGCTATTCCATCGGCCCAAACCAGCCCCAGTGCTGGCGACCACTGACTGAGGCGGGGTCATGCGCGTTCTGATTATCGAAGACGAAGAAAAAACCGCGGATTACCTGCATCGCGGTTTGACCGAACAAGGCTACACCGTGGACCTGGCCCGGGACGGCGTCGAAGGTCTGCACCTGGCGCTGGAAAGCGATTACGCGGTGATCGTGCTCGATGTAATGCTACCCGGCCTCGATGGTTTTGGCGTGCTGCGTGCGCTGCGTGCGCGCAAGCAAACCCCGGTGATCATGCTCACCGCCCGCGAGCGCGTCGAAGACCGGATCAAGGGCCTGCGCGACGGCGCCGATGACTACCTCGGCAAACCCTTTTCCTTTCTCGAACTGGTGGCGCGTTTACAGGCATTGACCCGCCGCAGCGGCGGTCATGAGCCGGTGCAGATCAGCATCGCCGACCTGTGGATAGATTTGATCAGCCGCAAGGCCAGCCGGGCCGGCACGCGCCTGGACCTGACCGCCAAGGAGTTTTCGCTGCTCAGCGTGCTGGCCCGGCGTCAGGGTGAAATCCTCTCGAAAACCGCTATTGCCGAAATGGTCTGGGACATCAATTTCGACAGCGATGCGAATGTCGTCGAAGTGGCGATCAAACGCCTGCGGGCCAAGCTCGACGGACCGTTCGAAGAGAAACTGCTGCACACCATTCGCGGCATGGGGTATGTGCTGGAGAGCCGTGGTGTCTAACTCCATTGCGTTACGTCTGAGCGGCATGTTCACCCTGGTGGCTTTGCTGGTGTTCCTGCTGATTGGCTGGGCGCTCTATCAACAAGTCGACAAAGGCCTGGGCCTGCTGCCCGAAGCCGAACTGGTTGCGCGCTACAGCGTGCTCGAATCGGCCCTCAACCGCGATGGCACACCCGAACACTGGGTGAAGATCAACGCCAAGCTCAAGCTGCTCGGCGAAGAAGACAAACGCATCCGTTTCTGGGTGGTCAGCAGTGATGCCGGCTATGAATATGGCGCCCCGGACGCACAAATTCGCGCCTTTGCCCAAGGACCTTTGGGCATGCGTGACTTGACCTTGCCGGACCATCCTTATCCGCTGAAAGTGTTGGTCAGCCAACTCCCGGCCAAGGACCAGCAACCACCGCTGCGCTTTCTGATCGGCATCGACACCGAGACCTTCTCCCAGACCCAGCATCACTTGCTGATCGCCCTGATCAGCCTGGCCATCGTCGGTGTGTTACTGGCCTCGGTCTTGGGCTATTGGGTCGCACGGATCGGTCTGAAGCCATTGATAAAGTTGTCCCAGGAAGCTCAACGTCTAGCGCCGCCGTTGCTGTCCGGACGCCTGCAACTGTCACCGTTGCCGCCGGAACTCAATCAATTCGTCAGCGCCTTCAACTCGACACTGGAACGGGTCGAGCAAGCCTATTCACGCCTTGAGTCGTTCAACGCCGATGTGGCCCACGAGTTACGCTCGCCCCTGACCAACCTGATTGGCCAGACCCAGGTCGCACTGACTCGCGGGCGTTCGGCCGAGCACTACTTCGAAGTCCTGCAATCGAACCTCGAAGAGCTTGAGAGACTGAGGTCAATCATCAATGACATGCTGTTTCTGGCCAGCGCCGACCAAGGCAGCAAAGCCACCAAACTCACCCCGACGTCACTGGCCGATGAAGTCGCGACGACTCTGGATTATCTGGACTTCATTCTCGAAGACGCTCAGGTGAAAGTCGAAGTCAGCGGCGACGCCAACGTGCAAATCGAAAAAGCCCATCTGCGTCGGGCGCTGATCAATCTGCTGAACAATGCCGTGCAACACACCGCCCCCGGACAAGTCATCCGTGTACAGATCGAGGTGCAAGAACACCAGGTTGCCATCGGTGTCGCCAACCCCGGCAAGGCTATCGCCAGCGAACACCTGTCGCGGTTGTTTGAACGCTTCTACCGGGTCGATGCCTCGCGCAGCAACAGCGGCGCCAACCATGGATTGGGACTGGCCATCGTCAAGGCCATTGCGTTGATGCACGGCGGCGATGTGTTTGTGCGCAGCAATGACGGAATGAATACATTCGGTATTTACCTGCCGATTTAGCCCCTGATGATCGTTGCGATCGTTCCCACGCTCCGCGTGGGAATGCCTCACTGGACGCTCCGCGTCCGCTTCGATTGTGACGCGGAGCGTCACGGGCTGCATTCCCACGCGGAGCGTGGGAACGATCAAGAGCGTGGGAACGATCAGGCTCCTGACTATTACTGTAAAGGCAACAGTCCTTTATGCAATCCGCTCTTTTTCCCGACCTTGAAGACCGTTACTTTTGCCGCACTCACTAACACTTGCTCTGCAAGAAGGTCTTCAAGATGTCCAACGCCATGGGTATTACCAGCGCTTTCGTTTTGTCTTCTTTATTCCTGTCACCCTTCGCCATGGCCAAAGACTCTCCAGCATTCATTGCGCAAAATGCCGCACGCGCCAATGCCTTCGAAAAGTCCCAGGCCGAGTTGACTGCCAAGGCGCAAAATCCTGAGCAATCCCGACAAACGTCAGCCAATCAGGCGCAACCACAGGTTGAGAAAGACAGCTGATCAGCACCATCGCTCTGTTTCCCTCGACACTTCTCTGGGCTCTTTCTCCTGAGAAGTTGTCTTCAAAGCCGCTGCTATCAGCGGCTTTTTTTTTCGCTGTGTATAAACACCGACCTGCCTGGTTTTCTCTTGAGAAATACCCGCCGTATTTATACAGGTGCAAAAAATAACAACGGCCATTATTGATCAAAGGCGTTCTACTTCACGTGAGTCGTGCATTCAAATTCAGCCCTCTGTTCATTGCACTTACTGTAACGATCGCCCCAAACGCCTATGCAGCAAACGACTCAACCGAAGTTCGTTGAAGGTTCCAGCCTCAAGCTCGATGCTCAAGACCTGGTACAGCGCCGACGGTAAGAACGCCAGGCACCGGAAGCGCGATGTCGACGATTACCGAGTGATCGTCGATTACCCGTTGAATGTGTTCTAAGCTCATATAAGCAAAAGGCCAGCACGTTTTGCTGGCCTTTTTTATGCCCGGGATTTATACATGCGCCATAGGCGCAACAGGTCTCTGTCACTCTGCCCGCTTCCCTCGCAACAACTTCATTACCGCCCAGACAGCAGAAGTCAGAACCATGAGTGTGAGCAGTGCAACATCCCCGCGCCCGCCCCCCGTCAGCCGGTCGGAGTGGATCCTGATTCTCGGCAGTTCGCTGACTGTGATTGCCATTCTGAGCATCGTGACCTTTCTGCTGATCCGCGAACACCGTAGTGCCGAGTTAGCCGCAGCTCGTGCTGCCTCCAACATTGTGCAGTTGATCGACGCCGACGTGCTGCGCAATGTCGAGCTCTATGACCTGTCCTTGCTGGGATTGATTGCCGCTTCGCAGCGTACCGACCTCAGGACGGCTTCCCCGCAAATACGTCATCTGGCGATGTTCGATCGAGCAACTGCCGCCCCCCATAAAGGCGACATTCTGTTACTCGATCAACACGGCGACGTCCTCGCCGACTCGGCCTCAGTTGAACCTCGAACGGGTAACTTCGCCGACCGTGAATACTTTCAGTCCCATGTAAACAATCCCGATCCTGGAATGTTTATCAGCCGGCCGTTCAGGGCCAGACGCGCCAATCACGACTGGCTCATCAGCTTCAGTCGACGCATTTCATCCCAACAGGGCGAATTTCTCGGTGTCGCCCAAGCGGCCATGCGCCTGAGATACTTCAATCAACTGTTCAGGAGTTTGACTATCGATCGTGACAGTTCGGTCAATCTGATCAGCACTGACGGTGTCCTGCTGGCCCAGGAGCCGCCCCTGGCCGATGACCTGATCGGCAAGGACTTCAGTAACCGGCCAAACTTCATGCGCATTCTGCGAGAAGGCAATGGCAGCTTTAACAGTGTCTCGAGCCTCGATCACCGACAGCGGCTGTACACCTTCTCCCGGGTTGGCAAACTGCCATTAATCGTCGTGGTAGCACTCTCGACCGATGAGGTACTTGCCTCATGGAAGCGCACCGCAATACTGATCAGCAGCGCCACCGGCGTGCTTTGCATCGGCCTGCTCTGGCTGACCTGGCTGCTGTGCCGCGAGCTGCGTCTGCGCCACAACGCCGAGCAGGAACTGGCGCAACTGGCCGCAACCGATGCACTGACCGGTGTGGCCAACCGTAGAACACTGGATCAGGTACTCAGCCGTGAGTGGGTTCGCGCACAGCGTTCGGGCAAGCCATTGTCGGTACTGATGATCGATGCGGATCATTTCAAGGCCTTCAACGACCGGCACGGCCATCAGGTCGGTGACGAGGCGCTGCGCACGGTCGCCAGTGTGATCAGCGAGCATATCCGTCGCCCGGCGGACCTTGTCGCCCGTTATGGCGGCGAGGAGTTTGCCGTGGTCCTGGCCGAAACCGATACCCTTGGCGCGTTGCGCATTGCCGAGAACATCCGCGCCGCCGTCGAAGTGCTTGCACCGATCAATGGCGACAATTTGCCAATCACCGTGAGCATCGGCCTGGGCACTTGGTCGGGAGAGCCCGGGGAAAGCCTGGAGACACTGCTGTTCGCTGCCGACACAGCGCTCTATCAGGCCAAATACAGTGGGCGAAATCGGGTGGTTACAGGCTGACATCCACGTTGCGAATAGCGGCCCCATCCAGGGCAAGCCTCGCGCCTGCAAGGAAACGCGGACACCTGTAGGAGCCGAGCTTGCTCGCGATGAACGATGACGCGGAGTGTCAGATTTGCCGCCATCGCGGGCAAGCCTCGCTCCTACGGACATAAAAAAAGGCCACCCGAAGGCAGCCTTTAAAAACTAAAGAAAGAGAGTGTTACTTACACTGCCGCAACGGGACGCATGTAAGAGATCGGTGCAGTGCTGGCATCTTCGAAGGTCACGACTTCCCAGGCATCTTTCTGCTCAATCAATTTGCGCAGAAGCTGGTTGTTCAGTGCATGCCCCGACTTGAAGCCGCGGAACTCACCTATCAGGCTGTTGCCCAGCAGGTAGAGGTCACCAATTGCATCGAGGATCTTGTGCTTCACGAATTCGTCTTCATAGCGAAGGCCGTCTTCGTTCAGTACACCATCCGCGTCGACCACGATGGCGTTTTCAACGCTACCGCCGAGTGCGAGGTTGTGCTTGCGCAGGTACTCGATATCACTCATGAAACCAAAGGTCCGGGCGCGGCTGACTTCTTTTACGAACGAAGTGCTGGAAAAATCCACGCTGGCACTTTGAGTGCGGTCACGGAACACCGGGTGATCGAAATCGATCTCGAAGCTCACTTTGAAGCCTTCGAAAGGGACGAAAGTGGCGCGCTTGTCGCCGTCTTCCACTGTCACTTCACGCAGGATGCGGATGAACTTCTTGGCTGCGTCCTGTTCTTCCAGGCCGGCAGATTGAATCAGGAATACGAAGGGTCCAGCGCTACCATCCATGATCGGGACTTCGGACGCGGAGAGCTCGACGTAGGCGTTATCGATGCCCAGGCCAGCCATGGCCGAGAGCAAGTGCTCCACCGTGTCCACTTTGGTGTCACCGTTGACCAGTGTGGTCGACATAGTGGTTTCACCAACATTTTCCGCGCGAGCAGGAATCTGCACCACAGGGTCCAGGTCGGCACGACAAAACACAATGCCGGTGTCTACAGGTGCAGGCTTGAGGGTCAGGTATACCTTCTCCCCGGAGTGCAGACCTACACCTGTGGCACGGATAATATTTTTCAGGGTGCGTTGTTTAATCATGGCTTGGGCCGCTTCAGCGCAAATTGCGAACTGGTATCAACAAAGGCTGGCGATAATAGCAGACCAGGCCTTTGCTGAACACCAATCACCCTAATACCCCTGATACATTCCATCAATCGGCCTGGCGACGCAGGAATGCCGGGATGTCCAGATAGTCCAGATCATCCTGCGGATTCATCTTCGCCGCGGTCGCAGCACTGGCCTGAGCCTGGTTGCGCATCACGGTTGGACGGTCCAGATCGCGGTAGTTCACCGACGGCATTTCCTGACGCGAAGGTGCTGGCGATTGAGCGGCCATGGAGGTATGAACGGTATTGTCGATGACCTTTACAGGCTTCTCGATTTTAGCACCCAGACCTGTGGCAACCACAGTCACGTGCAGCTCGTCGCGCATGTCCGGATCGATAACAGTACCGACCTTGACCATTGCATGCTCGGAAGCGAAGGCTTCAATGATGCTACCAACGTCCGAG
The DNA here is from genome assembly GCF_059422425.1 of Pseudomonas sp. GW821-FHT01E05. Classification (NCBI taxonomy): domain Bacteria; kingdom Pseudomonadati; phylum Pseudomonadota; class Gammaproteobacteria; order Pseudomonadales; family Pseudomonadaceae; genus Pseudomonas; species Pseudomonas sp. GW821-FHT01E05. The sequence goes on along the minus strand of NZ_JBWKWW010000012.1, from coordinate 150,723 downwards.
TACTCACCCAGAGACAGGTCGGGACCGGCGGTGATGTTTACCAGGATGCCGCGTGCACCTTGCAGGTTCACGTCTTCGAGCAACGGGTTGCGGATCGCCGCTTCAGTCGCTTCACGTGCACGGTTCGGACCGCTGGCGCAGCCAGTGCCCATCATCGCCATGCCCATTTCGCTCATCACGGTACGCACGTCGGCAAAGTCGACGTTGATCATGCCTGGGCGCTTGATGATGTCGGAGATACCGCGAACGGCACCGGCCAGTACATCGTCAGCCTTGGCGAAAGCCGACAGAAGGCTCGCGTCTTTACCGAGAATGGTCAGCAGTTTCTCGTTGGGAATGGTGATCAACGAGTCGACGCTTTCCGACAGCAGGCGGATGCCTTCATCGGCAATCTGCATGCGCTTGCGACCTTCGAACGGGAACGGACGCGTCACCACCGCAACGGTGAGGATGCCCATTTCCTTGGCCACTTCGGCGATGATCGGCGCAGCACCGGTACCAGTACCGCCACCCATGCCCGTGGTGATGAACACCATGTTAGTGCCCTGCAGCACTTCGGCAATACGCTCACGGTCTTCCAGAGCGGCCTGACGGCCCACTTCCGGATTGGCGCCAGCGCCCAGACCTTTGGTCACGCCGGTGCCCAGTTGCAGGATGGTCCGCGCGCCGATGCTCTTCAGCGCCTGGGCATCAGTGTTGGCGCAAATGAATTCAACGCCTTCAATGTTGCTCTTGACCATGTGATTGACAGCGTTGCCGCCGCCTCCGCCAACACCGATAACTTTAATAACCGGGCTTGCGGGGATGTTGTCTACGAGTTCGAACATTTTCCCTCTCCTTTCATTTCTCTAGTTTTTTCGCCTACTGCTGCCACTTTGAAACTGTCTTGCTGTAAATCTTTAGAAGTTGCCCTGAACCCAGCTTCTGAGACGATCGAAAAGAGGCGTCTTGGCCTCGTCACTGCTGTAGCTGTCTCGGTTGCTGCTGATCCCGGAGAAGGACACGCCATCGGACTGTTTTTGCAGCCCGTACATCAGCAAGCCCACACCGGTGGAATAAATCGGGTTGCGCACGACATCGTCGAGGCCTTTGACGCCATGGGGTACGCCAAGGCGGACCGGCATGTGGAAAATCTCTTCGGCAAGCTCCACCGCGCCTTCCATCTTCGAAGTACCGCCGGTCAGCACGATGCCGGCCGGAATCAGGTCTTCATAACCGCTGCGACGCAGTTCGGCCTGAATCAGCGTGAACAGCTCGTCGTAACGCGGCTCGACCACTTCAGCCAGGGCCTGACGGGACAGCTCGCGCGGCGGACGATCACCGACGCTTGGGACCTTGATGGTTTCACCGGCACCGGCCAGTTTGGCCAGGGCGCAGGCGTAGCGAATCTTGATTTCTTCGGCGTACTGGGTCGGAGTGCGCAACGCCATGGCGATGTCGTTGGTCACTTGATCGCCTGCAATCGGGATCACCGCCGTATGGCGAATCGCGCCTTCGGTGAAGATCGCGATATCAGTGGTGCCGCCACCGATGTCCACCAGGCACACGCCAAGCTCTTTCTCGTCATCGGTCAGCACCGAGTAAGCAGAGGCCAACTGCTCGAGAATGATGTCGTCGATTTCGAGACCGCAGCGACGCACGCACTTTTCAATGTTCTGTGCCGCGTTCACGGCGCAGGTGACCACGTGGACCTTGGCTTCCAGACGTACGCCGGACATGCCCAGAGGCTCACGCACGCCTTCCTGGTTATCGATTACGTAATCCTGAGGCAAGGTGTGCAAGACACGCTGGTCCGCAGGGATCGCTACAGCCTGGGCCGCGTCGAGTACCCGCTCCAGATCCGCCGAGCTGACTTCGCGATCACGAATCGCCACGATGCCGTGGGAGTTCAGGCTGCGAATGTGATTGCCCGCCACACCGACGAACGCCGAGTGAATGCGGCACCCGGCCATCAATTGCGCTTCTTCGATAGCGCGCTGGATCGACTGCACGGTGGATTCGATATTCACCACCACGCCCTTCTTCAGGCCACGGGATGGATGAGTGCCGATACCGACGATTTCCAGCGTGCCATCGGCCGCGACCTCGCCCACCAGTGCCACCACCTTGGAAGTGCCGATATCAAGACCGACGATCATTTTGCCGCTTTGCACATTAGCCATTGGTCCTGCCTCTTCTTAATTCTTCGCGACGGCGGGTTGGGCCGTCGTGGGCGCTACAGGTTCCCGCCAGCCGACGGCCAGGCCGTTGGCATAGCGCAGATCGATGCGCGCAATGTTCGTAATCTGTTCTTTCAGCGTTTTTTCATAAATGGCGATAAAGCGGCGCATCTTCTCGACCAGATGATCACGACCGAGCAACAGTTCGATCCCCGGACCGGCGCTGCCGGCACCGGTGGTCAGGAACCAGCTGCCACGTTCACGCAGCTCCAGACGGGCAATCGAAAAACCCATCGGCCGAAGCATCTGGCTCAACACCTGGTACTGCTGCATCACTTGCTGTTGAGCGCGCTGCGGGCCGAACAGCTGTGGCAGGTGTTCGTAGTTCGCCAGCTCACGCGGGGTGAACGCCTCGCCCTGGTTGTTCAACAGTGCTTCGTCGCCCCAACGGGCCACGGGCAGTTGTTCTTCCAGGCGAATCACCACCTGATCAGGCCAGACGCGACGCACTTCGGCGTGGGCAATCCAGGGCATCGTCTCAAGCTCGGTACGCATGCTGGCCAGGTCAATGGTGAAGAAGCTCGAGGCCACGTAAGGGGCGATTCGCTGCTGCACGGCTTGCTGGCTGATGTAACTCAAATCACCCTGGACGTTGATCTTGGTAATTGGCCGGTCGGCATAAGGCAGCAAACGCTGCGCGCCTTCGTAGGTACCGAAGCCCAGAGCCACCAATAGCACCGGCCAGAACAGGCTTTTCAGAAAGCCGAAATTGGCTTTCGGCAGGCGCACCGACATTGGCTCTTTGGCCACCATACGGCTGGCACCACGCGGCACCGGCTTACGGCCAGGAGCGGGTTGCGGATGACGTAGCTGGTGGCCTTGCATGGTCTTAACCTCGCGGCTCTTTGTTACCGGCAGCGTTACTGGCAACACTTGCAGCCAGAATCGCCAACACCAACTGCTGGAAATCCAGGCCGGCAGCACGGGCTGCCATTGGGACCAGACTGTGGTCGGTCATACCCGGTGCAGTGTTGACTTCCAGAAACCAGAACTGCCCTTCGGCGTCCTGCATCACGTCAGCCCGTCCCCAACCGGCAATACCCAACGCCTCACAGGCTTTTGCCGTGAGGTCCATGAGTTCTTGTTCTTTTGCGCTATCGAGGCCGCACGGGATCCGGTACTGGGTATCGCTAGCCACATACTTGGCGTCGTAGTCGTAGAAACTGTGGGTCGTGCCCAGGGCGATCGGTGGCAACACCTGGTCACGCAGGGTGGCGATGGTGAACTCCGGACCTTGAATCCATTGCTCGACCAACACTTGCGAATCGTAGGTACTGGCCGCTTTCCAGGCGTCGATCAACTCGGGCGTGGAATTCACTTTGGCCATACCGATACTTGAACCTTCATGGGCCGGTTTGACGATCAAAGGGAAGCCCAGTTCCGTCGCCGCCAAAATACAGTCGGCTTCGCTGCTCAGTACCGCGTGACGCGGCGTAGGAATACCCAGGCTGTGCCAGACCTGCTTGGTCCGCAGCTTGTCCATGGCCAGCGCCGAGGCGAGGATGCCGCTGCCGGTGTAAGGAATGCCCAGGCATTCGAGCAGGCCCTGCATACTGCCGTCTTCACCGCCACGACCGTGGAGAATGATGAAGGCGCGGTCGATTTTCTCGCTCAGCAAACGTTGCAGAAAATCATCACCGACATCGATGCCGAAGGCGTTCACACCCGCGCTTTGCAATGCATCGAGAACGGCGTTGCCGGATTTGAGCGAAACCTCGCGTTCGGCGCTCTTGCCACCGAACAGCACGGCAACGCGGCCGAAGTCTTTCGGCTCGATCGTCGAGAACAGGTTGGCGTAGGCAGCAGTCATTTCAACTTCCCCTGACCGGCAGCGGCAACGGCACCCGCAAACAGCGGACTGATCAATAGTTTTGGTGCGAGACCACCGATATCACCGGCGCCCTGGCAGAGCAGAATGTCGCCGGCACGCAGCAGCGGCTTGACCAGCGGTGCCAGTTCGACGCCACGCTCGATGTAGATCGGGTCGAGCTGACCGCGTTGACGAATGCTGTGGCACAGCTGACGACTGTCGGCACCTGGAATCGGTTCTTCACCGGCCGGGTAGACTTCCATCAACAGCAACACATTGGCATCAGCCAGCACCTGCACGAAATCGTCATACAGGTCACGAGTGCGACTGAAACGGTGCGGCTGGTAAACCATCACCAGACGCCGATCCGGCCAGCCACCGCGCACGGCTTTGATCACTGCGGCCACTTCGGTCGGGTGGTGACCGTAGTCGTCAACCAGCATCACGCTGCCGCCTTCCACCGGCAGCTCGCCGTACACCTGGAACCGTCGGCCCACACCCTGGAAGCCCGACAGGCCCTGAACGATGGCTTCATCGCTGATGCCCTCGTCGGTGGCGATACAGATGGTTGCCAGGGCGTTCAATACGTTGTGGTTACCCGGCATGTTCACCGAGACATCCAGCGGCTCGCGGTCACGACGCAGCACGGTGAAGAAGGTCTGCATGCCTTGCTGGCGAACATTGATCGCGCGCACGTCGGCTTCTTCGCTGAAGCCGTAGGTGACCGTCGGGCGTTTGACCTGCGGCAGGATCTCGCGCACGACAGGATCGTCCAGGCAGACCACAGCCAAACCGTAGAACGGCAGGTTGTGCAGGAACTCGACGAAGGTTTTCTTCAGTTTGTTGAAGTCACCGTCATAGGTCGCCATGTGATCGGCGTCGATATTGGTGACGACCGCTACCAGTGGCTGCAGGTGCAGGAAGCTGGCATCGCTTTCATCAGCTTCGGCGATCAGATAACGGCTGGTGCCCAGCTGTGCATTGGTGCCTGCTGCATTCAGCCGGCCACCGATGACGAAGGTAGGGTCCAGACCACCGGCCGCGAACACCGAGGCGATCAGGCTGGTCGTGGTGGTTTTGCCGTGAGTACCGGCAACGGCGATGCCGTGGCGATAACGCATCAGTTCGGCGAGCATTTCGGCGCGCGGCACTACCGGAATCCGGCGCTCCAGAGCAGTGGCGACTTCCGGGTTGGAAGTGTTCACGGCGCTTGAAACCACCAGGACATCGGCGTTCGCCGCGTTCTCGGCGCGGTGGCCGATATAGATGTGCGCACCGAAAGACTCGAGACGCTCGGTCACCGGCGAAGCTTTCAGGTCGGAGCCGGAAACTTCATAGCCCAGGTTCAACAACACTTCGGCAATCCCGCACATACCGACGCCACCGATACCGACGAAGTGGATACGACGGATACGGCGCATTTCCGGTTGAGGCATGGCTTTCTGATTCTCAACCACGGGCCACCTCCAGGCAGATATCGACCACGCTACGGGTGGCATCGGGTTTGGCCAGGCGACGGGCAGCGCTCGCCATGCTATTGAGTCGTTCCGGTTGCATCAAAACCTCTGTCAGGCGAGCAGCCAGATCGGCTGCGCCAGTCGTTCTTTGCGGCATCAGGAAGGCAGCGCCTTCACGAGCCAAATAATCGGCATTGCGGGTCTGGTGATCGTCGATTGCGTGGGGCAAAGGCACCAGCAACGAGGGCAGACCGGCGGCAGCCAGTTCACTGACGGTCAGCGCGCCTGCGCGACAAACCACCAGGTCGGCCCAGCCATAGGCTTGGGCCATGTCTTTGATGAAGGGTTGCACTTGCGCATTGACGCCAACGGCGCGATAGCGCTCGGCGGTCACTTCATCATGATTTTTTCCAGCCTGATGAAACACTTCCGGGCGCAGCTCGACAGAGACTTGCGCCAGGGCTTCAGGCAACAGTTTGTTCAGCGGCTCAGCCCCCAGGCTTCCGCCCAGGATCAGCAAACGCGCCTTGCGTCCGGCTAAAGCCTGGCGCGGTGTTTCGAGGAACAGCTCGGTACGCACCGGGTTACCGGTGGTCCGGCGGCTGTTCGATGCCCCGAAGGTATCCGGGAAAGCTTCGCAGACTCGGGCAGCCAGCGGCACCAGCAGCCGATTGGCGGTACCAGCGACGGCATTTTGTTCGTGAACGATTACTGGCACGCCAGCCAGTTTGGCCGCAACGCCACCGGGACCGGTGACATAACCGCCAAACCCCAGGACACAGACCGGCTGCAACTGACGAATGATCTTGCGCGCCTGCCAGATCGCCTTGAGCAGTACGAACGGCGCCTTGAGCAAGGACAATTTACTTTTGCCGCGCAGGCCGCTGACGTTGATCAGATGCAGGGCAAGACCAGCGTTTGGCACCAGCTCGTTCTCGATCCCGCGTGGCGTGCCCAGCCAGTGCACGGTATAGCCGCGCGTCTGGAATTCACGGGCACAGGCCAGCGCCGGGAACACGTGCCCGCCTGTACCGCCAGCCATGATCAGCACATTAGCGCCCATGAGTCGGCTCCTCAGCGAAGTCGCTCTCGTTGAACTCCATCTCCTCACTGCCCAAATGAGTTCTGCTTTCCCATTCGATACGCAGCAACAAACCGAGGCAGGCGCAGCAAATAACCAGGGAACTGCCGCCATAACTGAGGAACGGCAAGGTCAGACCTTTGGTCGGCAGCAAGCCGACGTTCACACCGATGTTGATCAGGAACTGGCCGATCCACAGGAACGACAAGCCGTACGCAACATAAGCCGCAAAGAATTGCTTGGCCTTTTCTGCCCACAACCCGATGTACATGCCACGTATGCAAACGAAGACGAACAGGCCGATGGTCGCCAGCGAGCCAACCACGCCCAGCTCTTCAGCCAGGACCGAGAATACGAAGTCAGTGTGGGCTTCGGGCAGGTAGAACTGTTTCTGCACGCTGTTGCCCAGGCCGACGCCGAACCATTCACCACGCCCGAAAGCGATCAGCGCCTGAGTCAACTGGTAGCCGGAACCGAACTGGTCGGCCCACGGGTCGGTAAAGGTAATCAGACGCGCCATACGGTAGGGCTGGGCCTGAACCAGAATCGTCACCGCAGCCACCGCCAGCACCACCATCAAGGTGAAACGGAACAGCCCGACCCCCCCGAGGAACAGCATCGCCGCTGCGGCGCCCATCATCACGACGGTGGCCCCGAAGTCCGGCTCCATCAGCAGCAGACCAGCCATAGGCAGCAATACGATGAACGGCTTGAAGAAGCCCATCCAGCTTTCGCGGACTTCCTTCTGACGGCGTACCAGATAACCGGCCAGGTAGAGCACCACGAAGACTTTGGCGATCTCGGAAGGCTGGACGTTGAAGAAGCTGAAACCAATCCAGCGCATCGAGCCGTTAACCTCACGACCGATCCCGGGCAGCAGCACCATGACCAGCAAACCGAAGGCGCCGATCAGCATCAGCCAGCCCAGACGTTGCCAGGTTGCAATCGGGATCATCATGGTCACGACGCAGGCACCGAGGCCGAGGACCAGATAAACAAGGTGGCGAATCATGTGGTACAGCGTGTTGCCGGACTGTACCGCGGCGACTTCCGAGGACGCCGATGTGATCATGACCAGGCCAAGACCGAGCAGCGCCAGACAACCGGCAAGCATCGGGAAGTCGAGGTCGATACCGCGACCGGTGATGATCGGCGATGGGTACGGCTTGATGATATTCGCGAAGATCATTTCAAGCCCTCCACGGCCCGGGCGAACAAGTGCCCACGCTCCTCGTAGTTCTTGAACATGTCGAAACTGGCGCAGGCCGGAGACAGCAACACAGCGTCGCCCGGTTCGGCGACAGCCTTGCAGCGCTCAACGGCTTCAATCAGCGAATTGACGCGAATCAGCGCAACCTCGTCGCCGATCGCCTTGGCAATCAACTCCGAGTCACGGCCCATCAGCACCACGGCACGGCAGTTGGCCGCAACCGGAGCGCGCAGGTCCTTGAAATCCGCCCCCTTGCCATCGCCGCCAGCAATCAGCACCAACTTGCCGGCGATGTCTGCACCCAAGCCTTCAATGGCGGCCAAAGCGGCGCCCACGTTAGTGGCTTTGGAATCGTTGTAGTAGCTCACGCCATTCAGGTCCCGGACCCACTGGCAGCGATGCTCAAGGCCGGCGAAAGTGCGCAGGCTCGACAGCATGGCGTCGAACGGCAGCCCCACGGCATGCCCCAGGGCCAGGGCCGCCAGGGCGTTGGACTGATTGTGAGCACCACGAATTTTCAACTCGCGAACCGGCATCAGGTTCTGGAATTCGAAGGCCAGATACTTCTCGCCGTTCTCTTCACGCAGACCGAAAGCCTTGAAGTCAGGCTGGCTCAAACCGAAGGTCCAGCACGGCAACCCCTCGCCCATCAACGGACGGGTCAAGGCATCCTGACGGTTCACCACAACCTGCCTGGCACCACGGAAGATCCGGTGTTTGGCCAGGTGATACGCCGGCAGACCGCTGTAGCGGTCCATGTGGTCTTCGCTGACGTTCAATACGGTGGCGACTTCCGCACCGAGTTGATCTGTTGTTTCAAGCTGGAAACTCGACAGCTCCAACACGTACAGCTCGACGTCGTCGCTGAGCAGATCCAGCGCTGGTGTGCCAAGGTTGCCGCCGACCGCAACACGCTTGCCGGCCGCCGCTGCCATTTCACCCACCAGCGTGGTCACGGTGCTTTTCGCGTTGGAACCGCTGATGGCGACGATCGGCGCTTTCGCGTTACGCGCGAACAGCTCGATATCACCGGAAAGTTTCACGCCACGGGCTGCTGCCGCTTGCAGCGCCGGCGTCGCCAAGGCCAGGCCCGGGCTCACGTAGAGCTCGTCGGCACGGCACAGGAACTCAACGTCCAGCTCGCCACAACGCACGTCCACGTGCGGGTAATCACGGCGCAGCGTGACCAGCTCCGGCGGATTCTCCCGCGTATCGGCCACAGCAAACGACACACCCCGACTCGCCAGGAAGCGAACCAGGGACATGCCGCTCTTGCCGAGGCCGACAACGATGCGGAAGTGGTCAGAAGCGATCAGAGACACTCGTTCTACCTCAGCTTCAGGGTGGCAAGGCCGACCAGGACCAGAATCACGGTGATGATCCAGAAGCGGACGATCACGCGCGGCTCGGGCCAGCCCTTGAGTTCAAAGTGGTGGTGAATCGGCGCCATGCGAAACACACGACGACCGGTCAGCTTGAAGGAAGCAACCTGAATGACGACAGACAGGGTCTCCATCACGAACACGCCGCCCATGATGAACAGGACGATTTCCTGACGGACGATGACTGCAATGGTGCCCAGCGCCGCACCCAGCGCCAGTGCACCGACGTCGCCCATGAAGACTTGTGCCGGGTAAGTGTTGAACCAGAGGAACCCAAGGCCGGCACCGATCAACGCGCCGCAGAACACAATCAGCTCACCCGCGCCCGGTACATAAGGGATCAGCAGGTATTCGGCGAACTTCACGTTACCCGAGAGGTAGCAGAAGATCCCCAGCGCGCCGCCGACCATGACGGTCGGCATGATCGCCAGGCCGTCGAGACCATCGGTCAGGTTGACCGCATTACTCGAGCCGACGATGACGAAATAGGTCAGCACCACGAAGCCGACGCCCAGCGGAATGCTTACATCTTTGAGCATTGGCAGGATCAGCGTAGTTTCAACCGCGCTTGGCGCAGTCATATATAGGAAGACTGCTGCACCCAGGCCAAACACCGATTGCCAGAAATACTTCCAGCGACTTGGCAGACCACGAGAGTTCTTCTCGATCACCTTGCGGTAGTCATCGACCCAGCCAATCGCGCCGAACAGCAGTGTCACCAGCAGCACGACCCAGACGTAACGGTTATCCAGGTCAGCCCAGAGCAGTGTGCTGACAGCGATTGCGGAAAGGATCAACGCACCGCCCATGGTCGGCGTGCCCGATTTGGACAGGTGCGATTGCGGCCCGTCGTTACGCACCGACTGACCGATCTGGCGATTCTGCAAGGTGCGGATCATCCATGGCCCCAGCCACAGCGACAACGACAACGCGGTCAGCACACCGAGGATCCCGCGCAGGGTCAGGTACTGGAAGACCGCGAAGCCTTTGTAGAACTGTTGCAGATACTCAGCCAGCAGCAGCAGCATTAATGTTTCTCCCCGCTGGAACCACACAAAGCCGCGACGACGTTTTCCATCACCGCGCTGCGCGATCCCTTGATCAAAATTGTGGTGTTTGTATCGTGTTCGGCACCCAGCGCTTCGATCAGCTCGGCCTGAGTGGCGAAGTGATAAGCCTGTTGGCCAAAAGCTGCCACGGCGTGAACCATCATCGGCCCAACGGCGTAGAGCGCAGAAACCTTGCCGGCGGCATAAGCGCCAACGTCACGATGCCCCTGCTCCGCCCACGCGCCCAACTCGCCAATATCTCCGAGCACCAGAACGGTGCGTCCGGAAAAGCCGGCAAGTATATCAACGGCAGCGCACATAGAGGTGGGGTTCGCGTTGTAAGAATCATCAATCACGCGCATGCCGTTGGTCGCCAGTTGCGCGACGGCACGGCCCTTGACCGGTTGCACCGCATTCAACCCCGTGGCGATGCCGATCAGCGACACACCCAAGGCATGGGCAGCCGCTGCCGCTGCCAGGGCATTGGCAACGTTGTGGTTGCCAAGCAGGTTCAGCTGAACGTGCTCGACACCTTGCGGGCTGTGCAGCTTGAAGGACGGGCAACCGCGTGCGTCACGATCCAGATCGCTGGCATGGAAATCGGCACGGCTATCGTTCAAGGCAAAGGTCAGCACCTGGCGACCGGCGGCACGCTTCTTCCAGATATCAAAAGCCTTGTCGTCAAGGTTCAGAACGGCGAGGCCATCGGCGTCCAGCCCTTCCAGAATCTCGCCCTTGGCTTCAATGATTTTTTCCGGCCCGCCGAATTCGCCGACGTGGGCAGTCCCGGCGTTGTTGATCACGGCCACATGCGGTTTGGTCATGCCGACGGTGTAGGCAATCTCGCCGATACGCGAAGCACCGAGTTCGATGACTGCCGCAGTGTGTTCCGCGGCCAGCTCGAGCAAGGTCAGCGGAACGCCAAGGTCATTGTTCAGGTTGCCACGGGTCGCCAGTACCGGCCCGCGCGTGCGCAGGATGCTTGCGAGCATTTCCTTGACCGTGGTTTTGCCACTGGAGCCGGTGATTGCCGCGACCGGGTTCGAATACGCAGCGCGGTTCAGCGCGCCGAGTTCACCCAAGGCCTGACGAGTATCCTTGACCAGCAGTTGCGGCAATGTGCTGTTCGCCACTTCACGCTCGACCAGAGCTGCGACCGCGCCTTTGCTGGCAACGTCGTTCAGGTAGTCATGACCATCGAAACGCGGCCCGGTCAGGGCGACAAACAACTGGCCCGGCTTGATCGCCCGACTGTCGATGCTGACGCCATCGAAATTGCAATCGGCAGTCAGCACACGGCCGGCCAACGGGCCGGCCACTTCGCTCAACTTCAAGGCTTTAAGCATGGGCCACCTCCCATGCGGTCAAGGCGCGGTCGGCCTCCACCAGATCAGAGAAGTCATGGCGCACGCCGTTGATTTCCTGATAGTCCTCATGACCTTTACCGGCCAGAACGATCACATCGTCGGCCGAGGCACTGGCTATCAGTTGGGCAATGGCCTGGCCGCGACCGGCCACGAATGTGACTTTATCCACAGCGCTGAAACCGACGCGGATATCGTCGAAAATTCTCGAGGGAGCTTCGGTGCGCGGATTGTCGTCGGTGACCAATACACCGTCCGCCAGACGCTCGACTATTTGCGCCATCAACGGGCGCTTGCCGCGATCGCGATCACCACCGCAACCGAACAGGCACAGCAACTTGCCCTTGGCATGAGGACGCAGGGCCGTCAGAACTTTTTCCAGCGCGTCCGGGGTGTGGGCGTAATCGACCACTACCAGCGGCTGAGTGCCGCCACCCAGGCGCTGCATGCGACCGGCCGGGCCTTCGAGTTTCGGCAGCACTTGCAGGATCTCGTCCAGCGCGTAGTCCAGACCGAGCAAGGCGCCGACAGCCGCCAACACGTTGCTCAGGTTGAAACGACCGAGCAAGGTGCTGCGCAAATGGTGTTCGCCCTGAGGTGTGACCAATGTGGCGCGCACGCCTTCGTCGTCGAACTGCGCTTCACGGCAATACAGGTAAGCGCTGGAATTTTCCAGGCTGTAGCTGATCAGGCGTGACTCATGTTTTTCGGCGGCCAGTTGCCGACCAAAATCGTCGTCGAGATTGATTACCCGGCAGCTCAGATCAGCCCAGCCGAACAGCTTGGCCTTGGCGTCGGCGTAGGCATCCATGGTCCCGTGATAATCCAGGTGATCCCGGGACAGGTTGGTCATCACCGCCACATCGAACGCCAGAGCGGTGACGCGGCCTTGATCCAGACCATGGGAGGAGACTTCCATCGCCACGGCTTTCGCACCCGCCTTTTTCAGGTCCGCCAGAGTCGCCTGCACGGCAATCGGATTGGGCGTGGTGTGCAGGCCACTTTGTAGCGCGCCGTAAAAACCCGTACCCAATGTGCCGACGATGCCGCAATGCTGGCCGAGCAAGTCGAGTGCCTGCGCAACCAATTGGGTCACGCTGGTTTTACCGTTGGTACCGGTCACACCGACCAGATTCAGGTTGCGGCTCGGGTCACCATAGAAACGCCCGGCGATATCCGACAGCTGCGCCGCCAGGCCTTTGACCGGAATCAGCGGCACATCGGTAATAGGCAGAACAGTAGCGCCGTCGACTTCATAGGCCACGGCAGCCGCACCGCGCTGCAAGGCGTCGACAATGTGTGCACGGCCATCCACTTTACCGCCTGGGACCGCGAGAAACAGGTCGCCTGCGCGAACATTGCGGCTATCGAGCGTCAGCTCGCGAATCAACAGATCACGACCGGCGTGGGCAAAAATCTTGTTCAGGCTAAGAGACATTAACCGCGCCCTCCTTTAGCTGGTGCTGCATTAGCTGGTGCTGCATTCGCTTGTTGCACAGGCGGCAGGTTATCCGGTGAAATATTCATCAAGCGCAGGGTCCCGGACATCACTTTGCTGAACACCGGCGCAGAAACCAGACCACCGAAGTAACCAGCCTTGCTTGGCTCATCGATGACCACCACGATCGCGTAACGCGGGTCGCTCATCGGACCGAAGCCGGCGAACAGCGAACGGTATGAATTCTCGGCATAGCCCTTGGTGCCAACCGAAGTCTTACGTGCGGTACCACTCTTGCCGGCCACGTGATAAGCCGGCACTTGTGCGCGGAACACGCCACGCGGCGCTTCAATTACTTGCTGCAACATGCCTTGCATGGTTTTGGCGACTTTCTCCGGAATCACCTGGGTTGTTTCTGGAGCCTTGTCAGTCTTGATCAGGGTCAGCGGTGCAATCCGGCCGTTGTTGGCCAACGCCGAGAAGGCGTGAACCAGCTGGATCGCAGTCACCGACAAGCCGTAGCCGTAGGACAACGTGGCCGTCTCGGCCTTTTTCCAATCCCGATAGTTCGGCAGGTTGCCGACGCGCTCTCCCGGAAACCCCAGACCGGTGTCCTGACCGAGGCCGACCTTCTGCATCAGGCGGAAAATCGCTTCACCGCCAATATCGAAGGCAACCTTGCTCATGCCCACGTTACTGGAGTTGATCAGAATGCCGGTCAGATCGAGTACCGGCCCTTCAGTCTTGGAAACGTCGCGAATGGTGTACTTGCCAAGCTGCAACGTACCTGGGTAGACCTCGACCGTATCGCTGGGTTTCCAGCGCCCGGTTTCCAGGGCTGCACTCATGGAGATCGGCTTCATGGTCGATCCCGGTTCGAACACATCGATCATGGCGCGGTTACGCATCATGATCGGTTGCAGGTTGCGACGATTGTTCGGGTTGTAAGTGGGCTGGTTGACCATGGCCAGGATCTCGCCGGACTTTACATCCATGATCACCAGGCTTCCGGCCTTGGCTCCGTTTTCCACAATGGCATTACGCAGTTCGCGGTTGGCCAGATATTGCAGGCGCAGGTCAATCGACAACGCCAAGGGCTTACCAGCCTTGGCGTTTTTGGTGACCTGGACATCCTGGATCAGTCTGCCGCGCCGGTCCTTGATGACCTGGCGCTTGCCCGCCACACCGGCCAGCCACTCATCATAAGCCAGCTCGACACCTTCGCGGCCGTGGTCATCAATGTCGGTAAAGCCGACCATGTGCGCGGTGACCTCACCGGCCGGGTAGAAACGCCGGAACTCTTCGATGCCATAAACACCAGGCACTTTCAAATCAAGCACGGCCTGACCCTGCTCGGGGGTCAAACCACGCACCAGATAGATAAATTCTTTATTGGCCTGCGCCTCGAGGCGTTCGCTCAGCGCTTTGGGATCCTGCCCCATCGCAGCCGCCAATTCTGGCCACTTGTCCTTGGCCAGTTGCATTTCCTTGGCGTTGGCCCACAGCGTGGTCACCGGCGTACTGACAGCCAGAGGTTCACCGTTACGGTCGGTAATCAGACCGCGGTGGGCTGGAATCGGAATATGACGAACGCTGCGCGCATCCCCCTGCCCCTTGAGGAAGTCACGGTCAACGACTTGCAGGTCAATGATGCGCCAGGCAATCGCCGACACCATCACTGCCAGCAAACCCAGCACCACGCGGAAGCGCCATGGATAAAGGGCGCCTTCGAGTTTCATCATGGCGCCACCATACGGACTTCAGCCGCGCCAGGAATTCGCATCTTCAGCTGTTCGGAGGCCAGCACTTCGATCCGGCTGTGGGCGGTCCAGGTGCTCTGCTCAAGAATCAACCGGCCCCACTCGGCTTGCGCCTTGTCGCGCACGCTCAACTCGTTGTAGAGGGCGTTGAGCAGTTGACGGTTCCAGTGGGCGCTGTAAGACACCGCAATCGCGGACACCAACACGCCTATAAACAGCAGCAGCATGAAAAAGCTTCCGCCTGGAAGCGGTTTGGCGAAGAGCTTGCTCACCGAAGCTTCTCCGCGATGCGCATGACAGCGCTACGAGCGCGTGGGTTGGCCTTGAGCTCGGCCTCGGAAGCGAACTGCGCCTTGCCATGGATCTTGATTTTTGGCACGAAGGTTTCGAAACGCACCGGCAGGTTACGCGGCAGGTTATCGGCTTCGCCCTTGACCAGACGACGCATGAACAGTTTGACGATGCGGTCTTCCAGCGAGTGGAAGCTGATAACGACCAGACGGCCGCCCACTTCAAGGGCTTCCAGCGCGGCTTCAAGACCGGTTTCCAGATCGCCCAACTCGTTATTGACGTGAATGCGCAAACCCTGGAACGCCCGGGTAGCCGGGTGCTTGCCCTTTTCCCAGGCCGGATTGGCGACTTTCAGGACTTCGGCCAGATCGCCGGTACGCTCGAACGGCTTGATTACACGACGCTCGACGACCGCGCGGGCCATGCGCCCGGAGAAACGTTCTTCACCATATTCCTTGAACACCCGGGCGATTTCTTCCGCCGCAGCCGTGGCGATAAACTCGGCTGCGCTGACACCGCGACTCGGGTCCATGCGCATGTCCAGCGGGCCATCGTTCATGAAGCTGAAGCCACGCTCTGGATCATCGAGTTGTGGCGAGGAAACGCCCAGGTCGAGCAGAACGCCGTTGATCTTGCCGGCCAGACCGCGATCGGCAATTTCCGAACCCATCTCGGCAAAGCTGCGCTGCACAATGACAAAGCGGCCGTCTTCGGCCGCCAGCGCTTGCCCTGTGGCAATCGCTTGAGGATCTTTGTCGAATCCCAGCACTCGACCATCGGGGCCGAGCTGGCTGAGTATCAGGCGACTATGCCCGCCGCGCCCGAACGTACCGTCCAGATAGCAGCCATCAGGACGTACGGCGAGAGCCTCGACGGCTTCGTCAAGCAGTACGGTGATGTGGTTAAAGCCGCTATCAATAGTCACAGGATCAAATCACGCAGTTCATCAGGCATGGCGCCCGGTTGTTGAATGGCAGCCAGGTCCGCAGCAGAAACGGCGTCCCAGGCATCCTCGTCCCACAATTGGAACTTGTTCAGTTGGCCAACCAGCATTGCGCGCTTATCCAACTTGGCATATTCGCGCAAACGTGGCGGGACCAGAAAACGACCACTGCCATCGAGCTCGAGGTCGACGGCATTACCGATCAGCAAACGTTGCAAGCGACGGTTTTCTTCGCGCAGCGAAGGCAGTGCGCGCAGTTTGGTTTCAATCAGCTCCCACTCATCGAGGGGATAAACGCATAAACAAGGATCAACGGCATCGATGGTGACGATTAATTGCCCGGAACTTCGCGAAACGAGCTCGTCACGATACCGGCTCGGCATGGCGAGACGGCCTTTTGCATCGAGACTGATAGCGTTGGCTCCGCGAAACACGTCAGCGTTTCTCCAAATATTAGCGTTTTGCGCTCAAAAAACCCACTTCATGCCACTTTCCGCCACTTGCGCACACTATAGGAATGCGCCCACCACACCGTCAAGGCGCGGAGTGACGGAAAAGCCTTACAGATCGGAGATTTAGGAGACTAAAGGGAGGGGTAGAAAGAATTTGGCGGATGTTTTAACTCATTAACTTCAGCCCGCTCATAAAGCTACGATCAGAAGTTAAAGTGATTTGTTAAGAGTAAGATTTTTTTGGTATTACAAAAGCGCTTCTGCTATGGATTCAAGCAGGGAGGGAAAAAGGTGGAGAGTCGATCTGTAAGCCGGGTTCTGTCGAGGACAGTCATTCGTCTACGATGGCCATCACTGGACATCTTTAGCAACCTACCCGGTTCCAGCGCGGGCCACGCCTTGGAACCCTATTTGGTCTTGCTCCGAGTGGGGTTTACCTAGCCACGAACTGTTGCCAGTCGTGCGGTGCGCTCTTACCGCACCTTTTCACCCTTACCGGCACCGAAGTGCTTAGGCGGTTATTTTCTGTGGCACTTTCCGTAGGCTCACGCCTCCCAGGCATTACCTGGCACTCCGCCCTATGGAGCCCGGACTTTCCTCCCCCCCCTAATTTTCATAGAGGGCAGCGACTGTCCAATCGACTCTCCGTCGCAAAGATTAACGGCAGAACCGCTCAAGAACAAGCGCTAAAAGCCTTTTGCCACTCCGCGACCTGCGACCTACTCGCCTTTCTGCTTGTCCAGGGCAACCTGATACAAGACATTTTTGCGCTCGCCGGTAATTTCCGCCGCCAATGCCGCAGCTCGTTTGAGCGGCATCTCTTTTAGCAACAAATCGAGAATGCGCATCGCCTCGCCACTGACCGCCTCGTCGCTTACCGGCGTGGACCACCCCTCCACCAGCACAACGCACTCACCGCGCTGCTGATTGCTGTCGCCTTCGACAAAAGCCCGCAAGTCCGCCAGCGGCAAACCCTTGAGTGTCTCGAAGGTTTTGGTCAACTCCCGAGCCAGCAACGCCAGACGCCCAGCGCCAAATACCAGCTCCATATCCTGCAGGCACTCAAGAATCCGGTGCGGGGCTTCGTAGAAAATCAGTGTGCGCGGCTCTTCCTTCAAGAGCTCCAGGCGAGCGCGACGCCCCACAGCCTTGGCCGGTAGAAAACCCTCAAAGATAAAACGATCAGAGGGTAAACCTGCCGCAGACAAGGCGGCGATCAGCGCGCAGGCGCCCGGCACAGGCACCACATTGATACCGGCAGCCCGGGCTTGACGAACCAGATGGTAGCCGGGATCGGAAATCAGCGGCGTACCCGCGTCGGAAATCAGCGCCACGTTGTCGCCGGCCAGCAATCGAGTAATGAAACGACTGCCTTCGTCGCGTTCATTGTGCTCATGACACGCCGCCAGCGGTGTCGAAATACCGAAGTGCTGCATCAGCCGCAAGGAATGACGCGTGTCTTCTGCGGCAATCAATGCCACCTCGCGCAATATTTTCAGCGCCCGCGCACTGATGTCGTCCAGGTTGCCGATGGGCGTCGCCACCACATAAAGCGAGCCAGCAGCGGAATTCAAAGCACCTGGAGCAGTCAAAGCGCACACCTCTTGATCGGTAAAAGCGCCATTGTAGCCTGTTGAGGCCTTCGCAATGCGCTCCACAGACACCTTGTAGACCTGCGTTTTTCAGTCTTTCCCGAAGTCCTGCAACATTTACACGACCTAATTTAACGGTTTAACGCCAGTAACATCGCGCCCCGGCCAGTGCTTGGGTACAATTCCACGCTAATTTGATCGAGTATCAGGAACACTTACATGATCGCTTGCCTGCGGCTGTTCTCTGCCCTCTGCCTCGCTGCCCTGCTGGCGGCTTGCGCCAGCTCGCCCTCGTCCAGCCTTGGCGAACTTCCACGAACTCCGGAAGCCAGTATCGAGCAGTTGCTCGAACAGGCCGCCGCCAACAAAACGCCCGAGAAAGCCGCCTTGCTGCGCTTGAGCGCGGCGGACCTGGCCTATCACCAAAACAAGGCCGGTCAGGCTGCGCAGATTCTTGCGCAAGTCCCGCTGGAACAACTCAAGCCTGGTCAACAGGTTTTCGCCAGCACCCTGGCGGCCGAACTGGCCATGACCCGCAACCAGCCCAAGGCGGCGCTGGCAGCTTTGGGCCACCCAAGTCTGCAGCGTCTGGGCGAGTTGCCGGTCGAGCAACAGATCCGCACCGACAGCGTACACGTTCTCGCGCTTGAGGCTGATGGCCAGACCCTGGCCGCCGCGCGGGAACGCACCCTCATCGCCCCGTTGCTCAGCGGCGATGCCGCCAGTAAAAACCACGAAACGATCTGGGCCCTGATCGCCGCCCTGCCTGCCGAACAATTGCAACCCACCAGCAATGACGATCTCGGTGGCTGGATGAGCCTGGCCCTGGCAGTGAAAAACGCCGGCACTCTGGAACAACAACAAGCCGCCATCGATAAATGGCGCGCGCAGCACCCTAATCACCCTGCCGCCATTCAACTGCCACTGCCATTGACCAGGCTCAAGGAACTGGTCAGCCAACCACTGAGCAAAATCGCCCTGCTGTTGCCACAGGACGGCCCGCTGGCCTCGGTCGGCAAAGCGCTGCGCGAAGGCTTCGTGGCTGCTCACTACCAGGCTCAACAAGCCGGGCAGAAACCGCCAAGCATCGAGTTTTATGACAGTTCGCGCCTGACCTCGCTGGACGATTTCTATCGCAAGGCGCAGGCCGACGGCGTGCAACTGGTGATCGGCCCGCTGGAAAAACCGCTGGTCAAACAACTCAGCGCTCGTGCGCAACTGCCGATCACCACTCTGGCTCTGAACTACAGCGAAAGCGAACAAGGACCGGCACAGCTGTTCCAGTTCGGCCTTGCCGCCGAAGATGAAGCCCGCGAAGTGTCTCGCCGCGCCCGCGCCGATGGCCTGCATCGCGCTGCCGCCATGGTGCCGAAAGGTGAATGGGGTGATCGCGTACTCAAAGCCTTCCGCCAGGATTGGGAAGCCAACGGCGGTACCGTGATCGGCGTCGAACACGTCGACCAGCCGGTTGCTCTGGCCCAGCAGATTGCCGACCTGTTCCAGCTGCGTCAGAGTGAAGGTCGCGCCAAGAGCCTGCAAAACACTGTAGGTTCGCAGGTGACCGCACAACCTTCGCGTCGCCAGGACATCGATTTCATTTTCCTCGCCACTACCCCGCAGCAAGCCCAACAGATCAAGCCGACCCTGAACTTCCAGTACGCAGGTGATGTGCCGGTTTACGCCACCTCGCACGTATTCAGCGCCAGCGGCGATCAAAACCAGTACAACGACATGAATGGTGTGCGCTTCTGCGAAACACCATGGCTGCTGGATGCCAACGACCCACTGCGCAAGCAAGTGACTGCACAATGGCCACAAGCCGGCGGCAGCCTGGGTCGCCTGTACGCAATGGGCGTCGATGCCTATCGCCTTGCGCCGCGCCTGGGTCAGCTCAAGTCACTGCCAGACAGCCGCATTGAAGGGCTGTCAGGGAGCCTGAGCATGAGCCGGACACAACGCGTCCAGCGCCAGCTGCCCTGGGCCCAGTTCGTCAGCGGCCAGGTTCAACGCCTGCCGGATACCCCACACTGATGCCTGACAGGTCACGCCAACAAAGCGGAAAAGATGCGGAAAGCCAGGCGCTCAAGCATCTCCAGCAACAAGGTCTGCGCCTGCTGGCGCAGAACTGGTTGTGCAAACGCGGCGAGCTTGATCTGGTCATGCTTGACGGCGATACAGTAGTATTCGTTGAAGTCCGTTATAGACAACACACGCAATGGGGTGGCGCACTCGGCAGCATCGATGCACGCAAGCGCCAGAAGTTGATACTCGCCGCGCAGTATTTTTTGCTGCGCGAGTCGCGCTGGGCCAATCACCCCTGCCGTTTCGATGTGGTCGCAATAGACAGCACCACCGGCGCAGCACCTCATTTGAACTGGCTACGGAATGCCTTTGACAGCTGATCGAAGCGCTCAAGTCGAGCCGAACACTTTCACTGAACAATTTTGCTCTTTGCTTTGCGGGCTGCACATTCATGTGCCGGAAAGCCGCGCTACTTAAGGTCACACAGATGGACATGCAATCCCGTATTCGCCAGCTTTTTCAGGCCAGTATCGATACCAAGCAACAGGCGATGGACGTACTTGCACCGCACATCGAGCAAGCCAGCCAGGTGATGGTCAACGCCCTGCTCAACGAAGGCAAAATGCTCTCGTGCGGAAACGGCGGCTCTGCGGGCGACGCACAGCATTTCTCCTCCGAACTGCTCAACCGCTTCGAGCGCGAGCGCCCAAGCCTGCCAGCCATCGCACTGACCACCGACAGCTCGACGATCACCTCGATCGCCAACGACTATAGCTACAACGAAGTATTCTCAAAACAGATCCGCGCCCTCGGCCAACCTGGCGATGTTTTGCTGGCGATTTCTACCAGCGGCAACTCGGCGAACATTATTCAAGCGATCCAGGCCGCACACGATCGCGAAATGATTGTCGTAGCATTGACGGGACGCGATGGCGGCGGCATGGCCTCGCTGCTCTTGCCTGAAGACGTCGAAATCCGCGTACCGGCCAATGTCACTGCACGTATTCAGGAAGTCCACCTGCTGGCGATCCACTGCCTTTGCGACTTGATCGACAGCCAACTGTTCGGGAGTGAAGAATGACCCCTAATCGCCTCGGCCTACTGGCCTTGACTCTATGCCTGAGCATCAGCGGCTGCACCACGATGGTTAGCGCCAGCCGCGAAAAACCCATTGAAGATGATCGCGGCACCCGCACCATCGGCAGCAAGATCGACGATTCCTTGATCGAAACCAAGGTCGGCGTGAACGTCGCCAAGGCCAATCCGGACCTGGACAACAACTCGCACATCGTCGTCACCAGCTTCAACGGCGTCGTCCTGCTTGCCGGACAGACTCCGCGCGCCGACCTCAAGGCCCAGGCCGAACAAGCCGCCAGCTCTGTCCAGCGTGTGAAGACGGTGCACAACGAGCTGCAAATTCTGCAGCCCTCCTCGCTCCTGGCGCGCCAGAACGACACCTGGCTGACGACCAAGATCAAAACCCAGATGCTTACCGACGCCAGCATTCCTGGCTCGCGCATCAAAGTCGTGACCGAGAATGGCATCGTCTATCTGCTGGGACTGGTAACCAAACAGGAAGCCGCCCAGGCCACCAACCTGGTGCAGGGCGTTTCCGGCGTGCAGAAGATCGTGAAGTTGTTCGAGTACATCGACTGATATCTGCGCACCGACTTGCTGGCGATGACGTCCTTGAGATCGCCATCACCCTGTAGGAGCACGGCTTGCCGGCGATAGCGCCCTGAAGATCGCCATCGCCGGCAAGCCGTGCTCCTACAGTAATAAAAAAGGCGATCCTTGCGGATCGCCTTTTTTATTACTTGACCACTTTCAGGCTTGGCCGACCGCTTGGACGCGGTGGCTCGCTGTCAGGTGGCGAACCGTCATCATCCGGCCCAACCTCGTCATCGTCCTCTATAGACGATTCCAGATCGAAGACCATGCCTTGGCCGTTCTCGCGAGCATAAATGCCCAGGATGGCGGCTATAGGCACGTAAAGCGTGTGCGGCACACCGCCGAAACGCCCTTCGAAGCTGACCGCATCGTTATCCATGTGCAAATGCCTCACAGCACTGGGCGATACGTTCAGGACAATCTGTCCGTCACTGGCAAAGCCCTGAGGCACCTGCACTGACGGGTACTCGGAATTGACCAGTATGTGCGGGGTGCAATCGTTGTCCACAATCCACTCATAGAGCGCGCGGACCAAATAAGGTCGACTGGAGTTCATAGCGGCTCCTTAAGCCTTAGCGCATATCGCGTTCGACACCAGACAGACTCGCCTGGAAAGCCTCACGCGCAAACTGACGCTCCATATAGTCAAGCAGCGGCTTGGCTGGCCGCGGCAATTCAATACCTAGAATCGGTAAACGCCAGAGTATTGGCAATAGGCAGCAATCGACCAGACTTTGTTCCTCACTGAGGAAAAACGGCTTGTCGGCGAACAGTGGCGAAACACCGGTGAGGCTTTCGCGCAACTCTTTACGCGCCTGTACGCGAGCGGCTTCTTTACTGCGCGGATCCAGAATCAGATCCACCAGCCCACACCAATCGCGCTGAATACGATGAATCAGCAAACGGCTATTGGCACGTGCCACCGGATAAACCGGCAGCAATGGCGGATGTGGATAACGCTCATCCAGATACTCCATCACCACGGTTGACTCCCACAACGCCAGATCGCGATCGACCAGGGTGGGCAAGCTGCCGTAAGGGTTCACCTCGATCAGCTTTGGCGGATGACGTCCCGCCTCTACAGAAATGATCTCGGCGCTGACACCCTTCTCTGCGAGCACGATGCGTACCCGGTGGGAATAGTGGTCGGCGGGGTCGGAGTAACAGGCCAACCGATTGGTCACGCCCATGGCGGTCCTCCTCGCTTGTAGAAATTATCGGGAGCAGAAAAACGAGCGCGCCCAAAGGGCGCCTCCCGTAACGCCTGGATGATCCAGACACGTTACACGTTTAGAGACGCCCCTGGGCGCGCACGATTAACAGCAATTACTTACAGCTCTATCAATGAACGTCCTTCCAGTATTCGCGCTTGAGCAGATAAGCAAATACGAAGAAGAAGGCCAGGTAGAGTAACACGTACGTACCGATGCGCTGATGCTGCAGCTTCACCGGGTTGGCCGAATAGGCCAGGAAGGTCACCAGATTCTTGACCTTCTCGTCGAACTGCTCTTGGTTCAGTGTGCCGGTTTTCGGCAATACCGTCAGCTGATCGCACGCTTCATGAGTCAAAGGCGTACCAGTCAGCGGATCGAATTGCTTCTTGCCGTTTTCGACGATTTGAACTTGTTTGCAGCCTACGACCTGACGGCCTTGCAGCCCCGCCAGAACGTTAGGCATACCGACATTCGGGAATACCTTGTTGTTCACACCCCAAGGGCGTGCCGGATCTTCGTAGAAAGAACGCAGGTAGCCGTAGAGCCAGTCAGTACCTCGAACGCGAGCCACCAGGGTGAGGTCGGGCGGAGCCGCACCGAACCAGGCTTTTGCGTCAGCAGGCTGCATGCCAGTGCTCATGTGGTCACCGATCTTGGCGCCAGTGAGCACCAGGTTCTTGAGCATCAGATCATGAGGAATACCCAGATCGTCGGCGACGCGCTCATAGCGCTGGAACTTGGCACTGTGGCACCCCATGCAGTAGTTGGCGAACGTACGCGCGCCATCCTGCATTGCAGCCTTGTCGGAGACGTCGATATCGACCTTTTCCAGCTCAGGACCACCATGCTCGGCCGCGAAGGACAATACAGGCATAGCAGCAAGAATCAGTACAGCAAATAGCTTTTTCATCAGCCAGTCACCCTTTCCGGAACCGGTTTGGTCTTCTCGAGCCTGGTGTAGAACGGCATCAGAATGAAGTAGGCGAAGTACAGGAAGGTACATACCTGCGACAGCAACGTACGTTCCGGAGTTGGCGCCATGACACCCAGCCAGCCAAGAATCACGAAGGCGATACAGAAGACCCACAACCAGATCCTGCTCAGCCAGCCTTTGTAGCGCATGGACTTGACCGGACTACGATCGAGCCAGGGCAGGACGAACAGCAAGGCAATCGAAGCACCCATGGCGACAACGCCCAGGAGCTTGTCGGGAATCGCACGCAGGATCGCGTAGAACGGCGTGAAGTACCAAACCGGCGCAATGTGTTCCGGGGTCTTGAAGGCGTTAGCCACTTCGAAGTTCGGCTTCTCGAGGAAGTAGCCGCCCATTTCCGGGAAGAAGAACACGATCGAGCAGAAGATGAACAGGAACACCACCACGCCGACGATATCTTTCACGGTGTAGTACGGGTGGAAAGCAATGCCATCCAGCGGTACGCCGTTTTCGTCTTTGTGCTTCTTGATGTCCACGCCGTCAGGGTTGTTCGAACCGACTTCGTGCAGTGCCAGAACGTGCAGCACCACCAGACCGAGAATCACGATCGGCAAGGCGACAACGTGCAGGGCGAAGAAGCGGTTCAGGGTAATACCCGAAATCAGGTAGTCGCCACGAATCCACTGGGTCAGGTCGTTGCCGATGACCGGAATCGCACCGAACAGCGAGATGATCACCTGAGCACCCCAGTACGACATCTGGCCCCAAGGCAGCAGGTAGCCCATGAAGGCTTCAGCCATCAGTGCCAGGTAGATCAGCATGCCAAATACCCACACCAGCTCACGCGGCTTCTGATACGAACCGTAGAGCAAGCCACGGAACATGTGCAGATAGACCACGATAAAGAACGCCGAAGCGCCGGTGGAGTGCAGCAGACGCAGGATCGAGCCATACTCGACGTCGCGCATGATGTATTCGACGGAAGCAAATGCTTCTTCTGCCGATGGGTTGTAGCTCATGGTCAGCCAGACACCGGTAACGATCTGGTTAACCAGAACCAGCAGTGCCAGGGAGCCAAAGAAATAGAAGAAGTTGAAGTTCTTCGGGGCGTAGTACTTGCTGAGGTGGTCTTCCCACATTTTGGTTGCGGGAAAGCGTGCATCAATCCAATCCATGAATTTGCTCATCACGCCTTCTCCGTATCGACACCAATGACAACGACGCTGTCCGACTCATAGGAATGCGGTGGTACTGGCAGATTCAGCGGCGCAGGTTGCGACTTGTAGACGCGGCCGGCCAGATCGTAGTGAGAACCGTGGCAAGGGCAGAAATAGCCACCCACCCAATCCTTACCCAGATCCGCTGGCGCCACTTCCGGACGGAAGGTCGGTGAACAGCCCAGGTGTGTGCAGATACCGATCAGCAGCAGAACTTCTGGCTTGATCGACCGCGTTTGCGGGTCGACATAGGTCGGTTGCGTAGAGTTCTTGGAGGTCGGGTCAACCAGCTGCCCCTCGATCTTTTTAAGATTCCCAAGGATTTCCTCGGTACGGCGGACGATGAATACCGGCTGACCGCGCCACTCAGCAATCATCTGCTGGCCTGGATCGATCTTGCTGATATTCACTTTCACCGGTGCACCTGCGGCTTTCGCCTTGGCACTGGGAAACCACGACCCCACGAACGGGACCGCAGCCCCCACCGCTCCTGCAGCACCCACAACGGATGTGGCTGCTACAAGGAAGCGACGCCGGCCTGCATTCACGCCGTCATTGCTCATTCAGTCCTCTCCCATCAGCTTTGTGGCCTGTTAAATCAGGCATCTACTAAGTAAAAATCTGAACTTATAAAAATTTTGCAGAATGGTAAAGAAAAGCCCCTATTCTGACAAGGTAATTACCATCCTGCCCCAGCGGCAAGCCTTGTAGTATAGGGGGTCTACGGATGTGGCAAGTTGTCACACTAAAAAACATCGCCCATAAAAAACGCCCAGCTCCGTGAGGAAACTGGGCGCTTTTGAACGCAAAAGCGAATTAACGCTTCGAGTACTGCGGACGCTTACGCGCTTTACGCAGACCAACTTTCTTACGTTCAACTTCACGTGCATCGCGAGTAACGAAACCGGCTTTGCGCAGAGCACCACGCAGAGTTTCGTCGTACTGCATCAGAGCGCGAGTGATACCGTGGCGGATTGCGCCAGCTTGACCACTCACACCACCACCGATCACGGTGACGTAGATGTCGAATTTCTCGACAGTCTCAGTCAATTCCAGCGGCTGACGAACTACCATGCGGGCAGTTTCGCGACCGAAGAAATTATCCAGGGAACGGTTGTTGATGGAGATGTTACCAGTGCCCGGACGCAGGAAAACGCGTGCGGTTGCGGTCTTGCGACGGCCAGTGCCGTAATTTTGAGTCGCCGACATAATGAACTATTCCGTTAAATCTTCAGTTCTTGGGGCTGCTGAGCAGTATGAGGGTGTACAGCGCCCGCATAGACTTTCAGCTTACGGTACATGTCGCGACCCAGCGGGTTCTTCGGCAGCATGCCTTTGACCGCGGTCTCGATCACGCGCTCAGGGGCCTTGGCGATCAGTTTTTCAAAGTTGATCGACTTGATGCCGCCCGGGAAACCGGAGTGGGAGTAGTACATTTTGTCAGTGGTTTTAGCACCGGTAACACGGATCTGCTCGGCGTTGATAACGACGATGTAGTCGCCAGTGTCAACGTGAGGAGTGTACTCAGGCTTGTGCTTGCCACGCAGACGGCTCGCGATTTCGGTGGCCAGACGACCCAGGGTCTGACCAGCAGCGTCGACGACAAACCAGTCGCGCTTTACTGTTTCCGGTTTAGCAGTAAAAGTTTTCATTCTTTATAGCCTCAGGGGCCGCCCTGTAAATTAGACGGCGGATCTTACTGAATAGTGCGTACTTTGACAAGTCAAAGGCAGCCGGATACAGACGCTTTCGGGGGCTCGGGTCGGCGCGTCCGTTCAACGGCAAGATTCTTCGGCGGCGGCGCATCACTTCCACTGCAGAAAGAGGTGCGTAATTATGCAGATTGCGAAAAGATTTTCAACCTGCTTTTATGATTGTTTTGCCCAAGGAGCACCCGATGGATTATCGCAAGCTAGGCCGAACCGATCTGAATGTGAGCGCCATCTGTCTCGGGACCATGACCTGGGGCGAGCAAAACAGCGAGTCTGAGGCCTTTGCCCAGATCGAACGGGCCAAGAGTGCCGGGATCAATTTCATCGACACCGCCGAGATGTACCCGGTGCCGCCAAAAGCCGAAACCTATGCCAGCACCGAGCGTTATATCGGCAACTGGTTCAAGACTCGCGGCGATCGTGCCGACTGGGTGCTCGCCAGCAAGATCGCCGGCCCCGGCAACGGAATCGACTACATTCGCGGCGGCCAGCTCAAGCACAACCGCAAGCACATCGTTGAAGCGCTGGATGCCAGCCTCAAGCGCTTGCAGACCGACTGGATCGACCTTTATCAATTGCACTGGCCCGAGCGCAGCACCAACTTCTTCGGTCAACTGGGCTACAAGCACAAGGCCAATGAAGACTTCACCCCATTGGAGGAAATCCTTGAAGCGCTGGACGAGCAGGTCAAGGCTGGCAAGATCCGCCATATTGGCCTGTCCAACGAAACCCCGTGGGGCGCAATGAAATTCCTTGCGCTGGCCGAAAGCCGCGGCTGGCCGCGAGCGGTGTCGATCCAGAACCCGTACAACCTGCTCAACCGCAGCTTTGAAGTGGGCCTGGCGGAAATCGCCATCCGCGAACAGTGCGGGCTGTTGGCTTATTCGCCGCTGGCGTTCGGCTTCCTCTCTGGCAAGTATGAAGGCGGGGCACGCCCGGCCAAAGGTCGCTTGAGCCTTTACAGCCGCTTCAGCCGCTACTTCAATCCACAGTCGGAAGCCGCTTGCAGCCGTTATGTCGCCCTGGCTCGCGAACACGGCCTGGATCCGGCGCAAATGGCCCTGGCGTATGTGACCCAGCAGCCGTTCGTGACCAGCAACATCATTGGCGCCACCACCCTTGAGCAACTGGACAGCAACATCGCCAGTGTCGATTTGAAGCTGTCGGATGAAGTCCTGGCAGGGATTGAGGCGATTCACAAGGATCACCCTAACCCGGCGCCATAATTTTCAGCACTGATCGTTCCCACGCTCCGCGTGGGAATGCCGCCATGGATGCTCCGCGTCCACTTCTGAATGTGACGCAGAGCGTCACGGGATGCATTCCCACGCGGAGCGTGGGAATGATCGTTACAAAGACCGCGCAATAATCTCTTTCATGATCTCGTTGGTCCCCGCATAGATCCGCTGCACGCGCGCATCCGCCCAGGCGCGAGCGATAGGGTATTCCCACATGAAGCCGTAACCGCCATGCAACTGCACGCATTCGTCGAGCACTTTGCATTGCAGGTCAGTGCCCCAGTACTTGGCCATCGCCGCCGTCGGCACGTCCAGCTTGCCTTGCAGGTGCAGCTCCAGGCAGCGGTCGACGAAGACCCGGCCGATCTGTATTTCAGTGGCCATCTCAGCCAGCTTGAAGCGGGTGTTCTGAAAATCGGCGATCGCCTTGCCGAATGCCTTGCGCTCGCGAGTGTATTCCAGGGTCCACTGCAACGCCGCCTCGGCCGACGCCAGACCGCCTATGGCAACCGTCAGGCGCTCCTGGGGCAACTCCTGCATCAGATAGGCGAAGCCCATCCCGGCCTGCCCCAACAGGTTCTCCTTGGGTACGCGCACGTCCTGGAAGAACAGCTCCGAGGTATCCTGGGCCTTCATGCCGACCTTTTCCAGACGCTTGCCCTTGGCGAAGCCCGGGGTCTGCGCCTCCACCAGGAATAGACTGGTACCTTTGGCTCCGGCCTTGGGGTCGGTCTTGGCCACGACAATCACCAGATCGGCAAGAAACCCATTGGTGATGAACGTTTTCGAGCCATTGATCACGTACTCGTCACCGTCCAGCACCGCGGTAGTCTTCACCCCTTGCAGGTCGGAACCGGCGCCTGGCTCGGTCATGGCAATGGCCGTGACCATTTCGCCGGAAACCAGTTTTGGCAGGTATTTGTGCTTCAAGGCTTCACTGCCGTAATGCAGGATGTACGGAGCAACGATGTCCGAATGCAGCGAAAAGCCGATGCCGGTCAACCCGAGACGACCAACCTCTTCGATCACCACTGCGCTATAGAGGAAGTCAGCTCCCAGCCCACCGTATTGTTCCGGCAGATGCGAGCAGAGCATCCCCGCCTCCCCCGCCTTGTTCCACAGTTTGCGATCGATGTACCCCTGCTTTTCCCACTGCGCATGGAACGGAACAGCCTCTTTTTCGAGAAAGGTACGTACGCTGTCGCGAAAGAGTTCGTGCTCGGAACTGAACAAGGTTCTGGGGATCATGCACACACCTGTAATTATTGTTAGCCGGGATTGACTCACAGAGCCTATGCCGCCTATCCATCACAGGACACTGGACACATCCGACAAAAAATAAGACGATCCAGCCGTTTGGTGACCACTTTCCCCTATAAGAATAATTGAATTATGTCTATCCAACTCTCCACGCCCCTGCGGCGTGTCAGCATCCTGGCTATTGATCGGGTTTTTGCGTCAACCCTCATGCAAGCCAAGGATTTCTTCCATCTGGCCAGCCTGCGTTATGGCAAACAACTCGGCCACGGCCTGACCCCGGCATTCGAAACCCGTCTGGTCAGCCCCGATGGACAATCGGTGTGTAGCTTCAGCGATGTGATTTTGCCGGTGGACGGCGGCCTGGAAAATACCGACGTGATCATCCTCCCGGCCTTCTGGGACGACTTCGAAACGCTCTGCCAGCGTTATCCACAAGTGATGCCATGGCTGCGCGAACAACACGCACGCGGTGCCGTGCTCTGCGGCGAAGCCACTGGAGTGTTCTGGCTTGCCGAAGCCGGCTTGCTCGACGGCAAGGAAGCGACCACCTACTGGCGCTTCTTCAATGCCTTCAGCGAACGCTTCCCAAAGGTCCAGCTCAATCAGGACAAGCACCTGACCGACGCCGACAACCTGTACTGCGCTGGCGGCACCACGTCGGCCTGCGACCTTTATATCTACCTGATCGAGCGCTTCTGCGGCGCCAACGTCGCCCAGGCCGTGGCCCGGGACATTCTCTACGAAGTGCAACGCAGCTACGCCCCCGGCCGAATCGGTTTCGGCGGGCAGAAACTGCACCAGGACGTGATCATCCTGCAGATCCAGCACTGGCTCGAAGAACACTTCGCCGACAAGTTCCGCTTCGAGGACGTCGCCCGCGAACACGGGATGAGCATCCGCAACTTCATGCGCCGTTTCCAGACCGCCACCGGCGACAAGCCGCTGCACTACCTGCAACGCCTGCGCATCGAAACCGCCAAGGGCCTGCTCTCGGCCAGCCGCAAAAGCATCAAGACCATCAGCTATGAAGTCGGCTATGACGATGCCAGCTTCTTCGCTCGATTGTTCCGCCAGCACACCGAGCTGTCGCCGAATCAGTATCGGCAGCAGTTTCAGCAGGCGGCATAGCACCAGCCAACAAGCTGATCGTTCCCACGCTCTGTGTGGGAACGATCAGTTGGAGCGACGCACAGCACAAAAAAGGGCCTGCAATGCAGGCCCTTTTTTATTTTCGGAAACGTCCTACGGCTTGTGCGCCCGCGACAGAAATTCGTGGGACTGCATTTCCAGCAAACGGCTGAGGGTGCGCTGGAACTCGAAGTTCAAGCGACCGCCGGTGTAGAGGTCCTTGAGCTCGACTTCAGCGGAGATGATCAGCTTGACGTTACGGTCGTAGAACTCGTCGACCATGTTGATGAAGCGTCGGGCGATGTCGTCGGTGGTGACGGTCATCTGCTCGACGCCACTGAGCAGCACGGCGTGGAAGATCTTGCCCAGCTCGATGTAGTCGTTCTGGCTGCGAGGGCCGTCGCAGAGTTCGCGGAAGTCGAACCAGGCCACGTCATCGCAGGTACGCAAGGCACGGATTTCGCGGTTTTCAATCATCAGCACATCGTTTTCGACGGCCTGAGTGCACTCCGGAGTCAGGGCACGGAAGCTCTTGCGCAGGCTTTCGTTGGCCGCTTTGTCCAGCGGGTAGTGGAACAGCTCGGCCTGTTCGAGATGACGCAGGCGATAATCGACGCCGCTGTCGACGTTGACGATATCGGTGTTCTGCTTGATCAGGGCGATAGCCGGCAAGAAGCGCGCACGTTGCAGACCATCTTTGTACAGACCGTCCGGGACGATGTTCGAGGTGGCAACAAGCGTTACACCATTCTTGAACAGCTCTTCCATCAACGTGCCAAGAATCATGGCGTCGGTGATGTCGGAAACGAAGAACTCATCGAAACAGATCACCCGTGCTTCGTCGGAGAAGCGCTTGGCGATGATGGTCAGCGGGTTTTTCTCGCCGCTGAGGGTCTTCATCTCTTCGTGCACGCGCTTCATGAAGCGGTGGAAGTGAGTGCGGACCTTTTCCTTGAACGGCAGGGCTTCGAAGAAGGTATCGACCAGATAGGTCTTGCCGCGGCCGACGCCACCCCAGAAGTACAGCCCCTTGACCGGCGCCTGATCTTTTTTGCCAAACAGTTTACCGAACAGGCCCGGCTTGCTATGCGAAGCCGCGACCAGATCGTCGTACAGGCGTTGCAAATGACGTACCGCAGTTTCCTGGGCGGCATCATGGAAAAATTCCGGGCGTTTCAGATCAGCTTGATATCGTTCTAGGGGGTTCATAATTCGTTAGCAAGGCAACAAAAACGGGCCGTCACTGTAGCGACGGCCCTTGAGAATGGCAATCAACCCTTAGTCGGGCAGACCTCCGATTAGTCCTGCGCAGGTGTCAGAGCAACCCGCAAGGCGTCGATGGCAGCATCGCGAGCAGCGCTGTCAGCGAAGGTCGGGCTGTCTGCCACGCACTCGCCTTCCAGCCAGATACTGAAGCTCAGGTTGTCGCTACGCAGGTCCAGTGCCTGACCGGCTTGCAGTTGCTTGGTCACTGCGCCTGCTGCCTTACCGTCGGCAAAGTTGCGCGACAGCAGCAGTTGCTCACCATCAGCCGCCAGCAGACGGAAGCGGAAACTGCCGTCGTCTTCACGAAAACTGACGAAGCGCGCGGCTTTCGCAGCTTTCTTCTTGGTGGTCGTGGTGACTTGCACCTGATTGACGAAAGAACGCAGGCCAACCGCTTCACGCAGCTCATTGAGGAATGGCATCGCAATGGCGCGCGCCTTCCTGGCACCGGCCTGGAGGATGTCTTCCAGATCCGCCGGACGCTCGATCAACTGGTAATAGCGCTCGCGGGATTCGCCCAGCTCGTTGTCGAGCAGTTGGAACAGACGATTTTTTGCTTCACCCCAACCCAGCCCCTGCAGCAGTTCGCTGCGAAATTCGTCGGACTGCGCCGGCGTGGCGAAGGCCTGGAACAAGGTGAACAGGTGCGAGTTGTCCGGGTCTTTGGCTTCACCGGGGGCGCGGGAGTCGGTGACGATCCGCGAAATGGCGTCCTTCATTTCCTTGACGCTGCTGAACAACGGTATGGTGTTGTCGTAGCTTTTGGACATCTTCCGGCCGTCGAGACCTGGCAGTGTGGCCACGCTCTCTTCGATCAGTGCCTCGGGCATGGTGAAAAATTCTTTGCCCTGGCCGAACAGGTGGTTGAAGCGCTGGCCGATGTCGCGAGCCATTTCTACGTGCTGGATCTGATCGCGACCGACCGGCACCTTGTGTGCGTTGAACATCAGAATGTCCGCCGCCATCAGCACCGGGTAGCTGTACAAGCCCATGGTGATACCGGCATCCGGGTCTTCACCGGTTTCGACGTTTTTGTCCACCGAGGCCTTGTAGGCGTGGGCGCGGTTGAGCAGGCCCTTGGCCGCGACGCAGGTCAGCAGCCAGGTCAGCTCAGGGATTTCCGGGATATCGGACTGGCGATAGAACGTTACCCGATCCACATCCAGACCACCGGCCAGCCAGGTCGCGGCGATTTCCAGACGCGAGCGCTGGATGCGCAGCGGGTCATCGCATTTGATCAGGGCGTGGTAGTCGGCCAGGAAGTAGAACGAATCGGCATTGCTGTCGCGGCTGGCAACGATCGCCGGACGGATGGCCCCGGCATAGTTGCCCAGGTGCGGCGTGCCGGTGGTGGTGATGCCGGTGAGGATACGCGTACGAGTAGTCATGGGTAATCGCTTGTCAGACTGCAATCAATTCGAAAGGCGCGGCAGTATCAGATCTTTGAGGTCCGTCAGCTTGCCGTGAAAAAAGTGTCCGCATTCTGCCACTTTCAGCAGCTCATGGGGACGATCAAGGGCATCGGACCAGTCGTAGACCAGTTGCGGATCGATCACTTCGTCGGTTTCTGGCTGAATCAGGGTCAGCGGACAGTTTTGCGGCAACTGATCCTGATCGCCCAGACGCATGACCGCAGGCGCGACCATGAACAAGTGAGCCAGTGTTTCACCCTTGGCTTCCAGGCGACCACCAAGGCTGGCCGCGACGAAACCGCCGAAGGAAAAACCGAACAGGGTGATGGGCAGCTCAGGATGCCGGGCCCGAAACCATTGTGCCGCCGCCAGTGCATCATCGACTTCACCGCAGCCCATGTCATGGCTGCCAGCGCTGGCGCCAACGCCACGATAGTTGAAGCGCAGGGTGATCAAGCCAGCATCACGCGCGGTGCGCTGCAGGGTCGAAACAACTTTATTGAGCATGGTGCCACCCTGCACCGGATTCGGGTGACAGATCAGTGCCAGGCCACGGGCGTCGGGCTGATCCAGGTGCAAGGCTTCCAATTGACCAACCGGGCCATCGATAAATACAGGGGTTTCGCGCATAAGCAAGGAAGGAACTCCGTGACCTCGAATTGGGTCGACTCGTCTAGCTAAAAGTCTGTGCCTGGCATGATTGCGATCTCGTCGCGGTATACAGCGCAGGTCCGAGCCGTTAACGTAAAGCAAAGCCGTTTATAGAGGAAGGACTCGTGGAACACTCGCTCTTAGTTTGGTTGTTGCCGACTCTTGCCCTGGTTGCCGGTGTCGTCATTGGATTCCTGGTCGCTCGCCTGCTGCCCAATGCCGCGCCTAACCGCACGCAGCGTCAGCTGGATGATATTCAGGAACGTTTTGACAGTTATCAAAATGAAGTGGTCACCCACTTCAACAGCACCGCAGCTTTGGTACAGAAGCTCACTCAGAGCTATCAGGACGTACAAGAGCATCTCGCCGAGGGCGCCAACCGTCTGGCCCTGGACGAACTGACTCGCCAACGCTTGCTGGCCGCTCTGCACGCCGATTCGGTACAAGCGCCACGGGAACGTCTGACACCACCGCGCAGCCAGGAAGCGCCGAAAGATTACGCGCCAAAATCGCCGAACGCTCCCGGCATGCTCGATGAGCATTACGGCCTGAAGAAATAATCAGGGTTCAAGCGTAAAAAAAGCCCGCCCGATCTATTGAAGATCGGGCGGGCTTTTTTGTACCTGAGCGTCAGGGCTTATTGCTGATATTGCTGGCCTTGCTGCTGACCTTGCTGCTGACCTTGCTGCTGATACTGCTGACCAGGAATCGGTTTGAGGTTGACCTCTACCCGACGGTTCTGGGCACGGCCGTTGACGTCGGCGTTGCTGGCGATCGGGCCATCCGGACCGGCACCGCGAGCCGACAGGTTGGCACCGCTGACACCCTGGGACGTCAGGTAGGTTGCTACGCTTTGAGCGCGACGCTGCGACAAGTCCATGTTGTGCTGACGGCCGCCGGTGCTGTCGGTGTAACCCACGATCTCGATCTGATTCTGGTTGAACTCCTTGAGGGAGCCGGCCAGGTTGTTCAGCGGCTGATAAAAGCTCGGGGCGATGTTCGCCGAATCGGTGCCGAAGGTGATGTTGCCCGGCATGATCAGCTTGATCTGATCACCCTGGCGCTGCACTTCTACACCGGTGTTGGCCATGCTGGCACGCAGTTTCTTTTCCTGCTGATCCGCGTAGTAACCATAGCCGGCGGCGGATGCACCCACCACGGCGGCGCCAATCAGCGCGCCCTTGCCACGGTTATTGTGGTCGATGGCAGCACCGGCCAGCGCACCGGCCAAGGCTCCCAAACCACCGTATTTGGCAGTTTTGCTCATGCCCGTGGAGCCTGTGGAGCTGTCGGCCTGACCCTGGTTGTCATACGGGTTCTGGTTCGCACAGCCAGACAACAAGGCCACGGCAGTAGCGACAATAATCAAACGACGCGAGGTGAACATGGAAAGCTCCTACTTTTTTGCATTCTGTGGTGCAACGGACGTTGGCAATAGACCCGTGCTGGCGTTGGAACACGACCGACGGTAAAAATTCCGTAAGCCTGTCCACGCCAGAAAATCAGGCTCGCACAAAAGGGTTTTCCCGCATTTCATCACCCAGACGGGTATCGGGACCATGCCCGGCAACCACCGTCGCCTCCTCGTCCAGGGTATACAGACGCTGCTTGATCGAGCGCACGATGGTCGCCTGATCGCCGCCCCACAAGTCCGTACGCCCCACCCCGCGACGAAACAGCGTGTCACCGGCAATCAGCAGCTTAGCCTCAGAAAACCAAAAGCTCATGGAACCTGGCGTATGTCCGGGCGTGTGCAGCGCCACGCCGCAGCCACAGGCCAGCTCTTCGTCATCCGCCAACCAGCGATCCGGCGACGGGACTGGCGTGTAGGGCACGCCGAACATGCTGCACTGCATCTCCAGGTTGTCCCAGAGGAACTGATCCTCTTTATGCAGATGCAAGGTGGCGCCGGTTTTTTCCTTCAATTGACCGGAGGCGAGGAAATGATCGAGATGGGCGTGGGTATGGATAATGCTCACCACCTTCAGGCCCAACGCATCGAGCCGTGCCAGGATCAACTCATGATTGCCACCCGGATCGACGACGATAGCCTTTTTCGTGATCGGGTCGCCGATGATCGTGCAGTTGCACTGCAACGGGCCGACGGGGAAGGTTTCGCGGATAAGGGCGGGGGGCTGGGACATCGGGGGCATGCTCGGAAATCAGTGATGGGGGCGATTCTGGCACAAAAGATGAGTTGCCTGATCCAGAGTCTTCGCGGGCAAGCCTCGCTCCTACATGAGATTTGCGTCGGGCCAGAATTGTGGGACCGTCTGATACTCGTAGGAGCGAGGCTTGCCCGCGAAGAGGCTGAACAGTCAAAGTGCGAGCTCAAACCTGTCTTCACCTTCCAATGTAAGCAGAAACTTTTTGGCTCCGAGCCCACCTGCAAATCCCGTGAGAGCACCCGATGCACCGATGACGCGATGGCAAGGCGCGACAATTGAGATCGGGTTTCTTCCATTTGCAGCGCCAACCGCTCGAACTGCCTTTGGATTGCCGATTTGCACGGCGATTTGACTGTAACTGCGGGTTTCGCCGAACGGGATGGTCAGCAACGCTTGCCAGACCTTTTGCTGGAAGTCAGTGCCGGCAAAGTCTAGCTCCAGCTCAAAGCGGCTGCGGTTGCCCGCGAAGTACTCGTTGAGTTGGCGCTCGGCCTCCAGCAACACCGGGCTGTGGATATCTTCTTGCAGGGTGGTGAAGCGAACCCGGTTGGGTTTGTCGTTCTCCCAGAGGATGGCGCAGAGTTTGTTGCCCTTGGCCACCAGGGTGAGTGTGCCGACGGGCGAGTTCATCAGTTTGAATACGTACGACATGGGTGACTCCTTGATCCGACAGGCACTTCAGACGTCGCTGGACGGTGAAGGCGATCGTTCATCTTTGTCAGAGGACGTATTCACAATAATTTGTGGTTCAACCGCAAGAACTACGTTTCTTGCGGTTGAATTTGATGATTGTTCCCATGCTGCCGCGTGGGTATGCAGCTGTGACGCTTTGCGTCACGGGACGCGGAGCGTCCCCAGAGGCATTCCCACGCAGAGCGTGGGAACGATCAATGCGTGTACTTGGCGGGCAGCCGATCAGTGCGCTTCCTCAAGCTCATCATGCAGCAAGCCGAATATCTCGCGTTTCATTTCGATGAACGAGCGCTCCATGACCATGTCCAGGGTGCGCGGGCGGTCGATGGGTACGTCGAGGATTTTTTTGATTCGCCCGGGCTTTGCGCCCATGACGTACACCCGGTCGCCCAGGAGGATGGCTTCGTCGATGTCGTGGGTGACAAACAGCACGGTCTTTTTGCTGTTGCCCCACACCCGCAGCAACAGTTGCTGCATTTGCAAGCGGGTCTGGCTGTCGAGGGCACCGAAGGGTTCGTCCATCAGCAGGATTTGCGGGTCGTTGGCCAGGGCGCGGGCGATAGCTACGCGCTGCATCATGCCGCCGGAGAGTTGCTTGGCATAGTTGTCGGCGAAGCTCGTCAGGCCGACTTCGTTCACGTAGTAGTCGACGATTTCCTTGCGCTGGACAGCGGGCATGCCGCGACGTTTGAGGCCAAATTCGACGTTTTGCCGCACCGTCAGCCACGGGAACAAGGTGTAGCTCTGGAACACCATGCCGCGATCGGCGCCGGGGCCTTCGACTTGCTGACCACCCACGTAGATCTCCCCCTCCGTGGGTTCGGCCAGGCCGGCCGTCAGGTACAGCAGGCTGGATTTGCCGCAGCCCGACGGCCCCACCAGCACCGCGAATTGCTGGTCCGGCACTTCAAACGAGACCTTTTCCAGCGCGGTGAAGATGCCGCCGTCGGGCTTCTGGTAGCGCAGGCTGACCTTGTCCACTTGCAACCGTGGCGCGGCCTGTACCGGGGTGGCAGCGGGGGTGACGAAGCGATGATTGGCAGCGGTTACTGAGCCCATGCGGCGATCCTCAGACGAAGGAAGCGGAACAGTTGATCGGTGATCAGGCCCAACAGGCCGATGATCGCAATGGCGAGAAAGATCACATCCACTTGAAAGCCGCGCATGGCTTTCAGGCTCAGGTAACCCAGGCCACTGGAGGCCGCCACCAGTTCGGCGACGACCAGATAGGTCCAGGCCCAGCCCATGGTGACCCGCAGGGTATCGAGCACACCCGGCAGCGAGGCCGGAGCGATGACATGCAACACTGCATCGCGACGGCTCGAACCGAGGGTGTAGGAGGCATTGATCAGGTCCTTCGATATGCCTTTTGACACATCAGCAATCATCACCAGCTGCTGGAAGAACACCCCGAATATGATCACCGAGACCCGCTGCTCCAGGCCGATGCCGATCCACAGGATGAACAGCGGCACAAAGGAGGTCACCGGCAGGTAGCGAATGAAGTTGACCATCGGTTCGAGGAACGCTTGGACGATACGGAAGCTGCCCATCAGCAAACCCAAGGGCACTGCCACCAGCGACGAAACGATGAAGCCCACCATCACCACTTCCAGGCTGGCCCACACATGCACCCCCAGTGTGCCGTCGCGCCCCAGACGCAGCGCGGCGTCCAGCACCGCCCCCGGGGTCGGCAGAAACATGCCCGGCACCACGCCGCCGTAAGACAGTCCCGCCCATAACCCGATCAACAACACCCAGGCCATGGCGCTGGCACTCAAGATCACTTGCGCCGGCAGACCGGTCTTGGGCGTGACGCAGCGGCTCAACCATGAATTTCGCTTGAACATGCTGACCTCCTAGAACGGGGTGACGAAGCGGTTGTCCACGAGGTCGTCATTACTGACGTTGTAGGGTTTGCCCTGAAGTTCGCTGGCAGTTTCGTTGGCCAGTTTGATCAGCGCCGCGCTGTCGCCCGGTTTGCCCAGCGAGCCGAGAAGCTTCTCGCTCATAGTCTGATCGTAGAAGCGCACGCCCTTGGCGGCGGCAGCCAGTTCTTTGGGATCAGACAGGTAACCGCCGACACCCTTGGCCATGATTTTGTAGGCCTCTTCGGGATGTTCCTGGGTGTACTGCACAGCTTTGTATAAACCGGCGACCAACGCTTTGACGTCTTGCGGTTGCTTTTCAATGACCGCGCAGTTGAGCGCTACCACATCGACAATGACGCCGGGGGTGGAACTGCTGTCGATCAGCACCTTGCCTTGTTGCTTGTCACGGACCATCGACAGATGGGGTTCCCAGGTCACGGCAGCCGGTACTCGGCCAGCGATGAACGCGGTGGCAGCGTCATCAGCAGTCATGTTCTGAACGATCAGGTCGCTCATTTTCATGCCGTTCTTTTTCAGCAGGTACGACAGCCAGAACTGCGACACCGAGCCTTCGTTCACGGCGATGGCCTTGCCTTTGAGCTCCTGCAAATTCTTGACGTCCTTGCCGACCAGCACACCGTCGCCACCATGGCTTTCATCCAGCGCCGCCACCGCTTTGAAGCAGAACTGCGGACGGTACTTGAGTACTTCGTCGATGGTCGAAGCCGAGCCGGACAGCTGACCCGAAGCTTGAGCGGCCATGTACATCGAAGCCTCTTCAACGACTGGCAGTTCGACCGTCAGGCCATTCTCCTTGAAGTAGCCCAGGTCCTGAGCGAGGTAGAGGGTGCCATAGCCGACCCAGGTGGTATGGCCGATGGACAGGGTGCCGGCCTGGGCGCTGGTGGCGACGCAGGTGGCGATGGCGGTGATCGCCAGGGGATGGGCGAAACGGATTAGCAAGGACTTGATCATGAAGCACTCCCACAGCTATTGATTTAGTTTTGTCTTGCGGGGCAGTACGGCCAGCGGCCTTGAACAGGTGCAACGTGCGGTCTCTGTCTGGACCTTGAAGTGGTCAGCGTTCGGCTGACTGGCGTGGTCGATGTTGGCCCAAGCCCGGGGATAGGAAAACGAGGAAATATGTCGCCGGGAACGATGAAAAACCTCGGTAGCGCGCACTGCAAAAGGGCGCCGTGGGCGGGGGCGCCGGGGTGAGTGCGGTTTGGGGAAAAGAAGATCGTTCCCACGCTCTGCGTGGGAACGATCAATCATAAGGTCCGCAGGACCTTCGGCAATATCAGAGCCGGCCAAACTCCTGCGCCGTGCGATCCACTGCTTTCAGTGTCTTGCCGACCAGTTCATCGATCTCTTCGCGGCTGGCGATCAGCGCCGGGGCCATGATCATCCGGCCCAGGGTCGAACGGATGATCACACCTTCTTCGAAACCCAGAGTCCGGCAGCGCCAGGCGATGTCGCTCTCGTTGGCAAAGCGCTTGCGAGTGGTTTTGTCTTCGGCGAACTGCAAGGCGGCGACCATGCCGACACCTTGAATGTCACCCACCAACGGGTGCTTGCCGAACACCTCGCGCAAGCACTGCTGCAGGTACGGGCCGATGTCATCTTTCACCCGTGTGACCACCCCCTCGTCGCGCAACGCCTTGAGGTTGGCGATGGCCACCGCCGCTGCCACCGGGTGACCGGAATAGGTCAGGCCGTGGGCGAACACCCCGCCCTGCTCCACCAGCACTTCGGCCATGCGCCTGGACAACACCAGCCCGCCCATGGGGATGTAACCCGAGGTCAGGCCCTTGGCGATGGCCAGCGTGTCCGGCTCGAAACCGAAGTGCTCGTGGGCGAACCATTCACCGGTGCGACCGAAGCCGCCAATCACTTCATCGGCGCACAGCAGCACGTCGTATTTACGGCAGATCCGCTGAATCTCCGGCCAGTAGCTTTCTGGCGGGAAAATCATTCCGCCGGCGCCCTGGAAGGGTTCGGCAACGAACGCCGCGACCTTGTCCGCGCCAAGTTCGAGGATCTTGTCTTCCAGTTGCCGCGCCGCCCGCAGACCGAACTCAGCCGGCGTCAGGTTGCCTTCATGGGCGAACCAATAGGGTTCGTCGATGTGCGCGATATCCGGAATCATCCCGCCCATTTCATGCATGAACTTCATGCCGCCCAGTGCCGTGGCCGCTAGCGTCGAGCCGTGGTAACCGTTCCAGCGGCCGATCATGATTTTCTTCTCGGGTTTGCCGAGGATGGTCCAGTAGCGGCGCACCGTGCGGATCAGTACTTCGTTGGCTTCGGAGCCTGAGTTGGTGTAGATCGCGTGGCTGTAGTGACCCGGCAGCAGACTGAATAGCAGTTCCGACAGTTCGATCACCTGCGGGTGGGTGGTGTGGAAAAACATGTTGTAGTACGGCAACTGTTCCAGTTGCTGGCTCGCCGCGGCGGCCAGATCCTTGCGCCCGTAACCGAGGTTGGTGCACCAAAGACCCGACATGCCGTCCAGGTAACGCTGGCCATCGTTGTCCCACAAATGCAGGCGCTCGCCACGAACCATCACCCTCGGCCCTTCGTCATTGAGCGCTTTCTGATCAACAAATGCATGGATGTGGTGCGCGGCATCGGCGGCCTGGTAGTCGCGGGTTTCACGTAGGGTGGTCATCGCCAGTTCTCCGTTTTTATTGTCAGCGCAGTTGAAACCAGGTGGTCTTCAACTGGGTGTATTTATCGAATGAGTGCAGCGACAGGTCGCGGCCGAAGCCGGACTGCTTGCCGCCACCGAACGGCACCGTCACGTCCAGCGCATCGACGCTATTGACCGAAACCGTGCCGGCACGCAATTGCCGCGCCACGCGGTGGGCGCGATTGAGGTCATCGGTCCACAGCGACGCGGCCAGACCGTAGACGCTGTCGTTAGCCAGTTGCAGGGCATGTGCTTCATCATCGAAGGCCGTGACTGCCAGCACCGGACCGAATACTTCATCGCGAAACAGCGGCATGTCCGGGCTCACGCCGGTAAAGATCGTCGGCTGGATAAAGTTATGGGACCCATTGAAGGTCAGTTGCTGACCACCGCAAACGCGTTGCGCGCCTTGCCGTTCGGCGGCCTGGATAAACGTCATGATCCTCCCGGTCTGACGGCTGTCGACAATAGCACCGGCGGTGCTTGAAGGATCCAGTGGATCGCCCGGCTGCCAGCGTTCAACCTGAGCCTTGAGGCGCTCGACAAACTCATCATGAATCGAGCGCTCCACCAGCAACCGCGAGTTGGCCGAACAGACTTCGCCCTGATTGAAGAAGATCCCGAACGCGGCTTTCTGCGCCGCCAGCTCCAGGTCCTGGCAATCGGCGAACACCAGGTTAGCACTCTTGCCGCCGCATTCGAGCCAGACTTGCTTGAGGTTCGATTGCGCCGAGTACTGCATGAAATACTTGCCGACTTCGGTGGAGCCGGTGAACACCAGGCAATCGATGTCCGGATGCAGACCCAGCGCCTTGCCCGCCTGTTCGCCAAGACCCGGCAGCACGTTCAGCACGCCTTCCGGCAAACCGGCTTCCAGCGCCAGTTCACCCAGACGCAATGCAGAGAATGGTGATTGCTCGGCGGGTTTGAGAATCACCGAGTTGCCCGCGGCCAGGGCCGGCGCGAGTTTCCAGGCAGCCATGTCCAGCGGGAAATTCCACGGCACCACCGCCGCGACCACACCCAGGGCTTCACGGGTGATGGTCGCCAACACGTTCTGCGCACTTGGCGCGACCTGGTCATAGAGCTTGTCGAGGCTTTCGGCGTACCAGCGAAACACGCCGGCGGCACCCGGCACGTCGATGTTGTAGGCGTCCATCACCGGTTTGCCCATGTTTAGCGAGTCGAGCAGCGCCAGTTCTTCGCGGTGGGTCATGATCAAGTCCGCCAGGCGCAGCAGCACCTGCTTGCGCTCACTGGGTGAACGCGCCGACCAACTGCCGGACTCGAACGCCTGACGCGCGCTGAGCACCGCCGCATCAACGTCTTCGCTGCCACAAGCGGCGACCCGGGCCAGGCACTCGCCGGTGGCCGGGTTGATCGCGGCAAAGGTTTGCCCGGACTGCGCAGACACGCTTTTGCCGCCAATCAGTGCCTGATCACGAAAGCGCAGCGTGGCTGCCTGGCGTTGCCAATATTCAAGCTCGAACACGTTCAGACTCCCCTGATGCTGACTATTGGAGTGGATGGTGGCGCAGGCCTTGGTCGAGGAAAAATAGTAAATATGTGTTCGCAGGCCATGAAAAAACTGGGCAGCTAAATACCCCAAGCGCACGCCTTGTGGTTATTGTTCTGGTACAAGAAAAGCGCTCGCCAAGCGGACGTGGCGGTGCGCAATTTGCTTAGGCTCTAAGCAACAGAAGTCGAGCCAGAAGATGTCTGGCTTCGAATTCACCCACCCCGCGACGGGG
Organism: Pseudomonas sp. GW821-FHT01E05; assembly: GCF_059422425.1. NCBI lineage: Bacteria > Pseudomonadati > Pseudomonadota > Gammaproteobacteria > Pseudomonadales > Pseudomonadaceae > Pseudomonas > Pseudomonas sp. GW821-FHT01E05. The sequence goes on along the minus strand of NZ_JBWKWW010000012.1, from coordinate 107,775 downwards.
CATAGAACGAGGTTCGCTGTGGCTGCCTACAATCTGCGTCAACTGAAGTACTTCATCACCACCGTCGAATGCGGCAGCGTCGCCGAGGCTTCGCGCAAGCTGTACATCGCACAGCCATCGATCTCCACGGCGATCAAGGGACTGGAAGACAGCTTTGGCGTGCAACTGCTGATCCGCCATCATGCCCAGGGGGTTTCACTGACGCCCAGCGGCGCACGCTTTTATCGCAAGGCTCAGGAGCTGTTGCGCATGGCCAAGGAGTTCGAACAGAACGCCCTGGCCGACAACGATGTAGTGGCCGGGCAGATCGATATCGGTTGCTTCGAAACCGTGGCGCCGCTGTATTTGCCGCAGTTGATCGCAGGCTTTTCCGCGCTCTATCCGGGAGTGGAGATCCGTATCCGCGACGGCGAACAACAGGAGCTGGTGCAAGGTCTGACGTCCGGCACCTTTGACCTGGCGATCCTCTATGAACACGACCTGGACGGCACCATCCAGACCGAACCGCTGATGCCTGCGCAGCGACCTTATGCATTGCTGCCGGCCGACCATCGCTTTGCCCGGCAAGCGCAGGTTTCCCTGCGTGACTTGTGCCTGGAGCCGATGATTCTGCTGGACGTGCAGCCGAGCAGGACCTACTTCGTCAGTCTGTTTGAAGAGTTTGATTTGACACCCAGAATTGCCTTCAGCTCACCGTCGATCGAGATGGTTCGGGGGATGGTGGGCCAGGGTTTCGGCTTTTCGATTCTGGTGACCCGGCCGCATTCCGAGTGCACCTATGACGGGCAGAAAGTGGTGTGCGTGGATATCGTCGAAGACGTCACCGGTTCAGGTCTGGTAGCAGCCTGGCTCAAGCGCGGGCAACTGACCAAACCGGCGCAGCTGTTTGCTGATTATTGTCGGGAGCAGCTCACAGCGAAGGCCGAAAGATCTCTGTGATCTCTAGGCCCTCATCGCGAGCAATCGAGCGTCGACCGGCTGCTCCTACAGGGTTGATGATCGTTCCCACGCTCTGCTGCCGCTCCTGGATGTGACGCAGAGCGTCACGGGCTGCATTCCCACGCGGAGCGTGGGAACGATCAGTACGCGGAGCGTGGGAACGAGACTCAACGAGACTCAGGTGGGTTGACGCAACCACTGCACCAACCGCTCCAGCATCCGTTCACAGCCCTGCATCTGCTCGACGCTGACGAACTCGTCGGGCTTGTGACCTTGGTCCATGCTGCCCGGCCCGCACACCACGGTGGGAATCCCGGCCTGATTGAACAGCCCACCTTCAGTGCCAAAGGCCACGGTGCCGAATTCGCTGGAGCCACTGAGCCGGGCGATGAGTTCTGCCGCGAAACCTTCGGGGTCGGTCGCCAGTCCCGGATAACCGCTCAAGGGCTGAAAGCGAATTGCCGTTTCAGGCCGTACGACCTGCATCTTCGGCAGCAATTCCTGCTCGGCATAGGCTTGCAATGCTTCCGCGACCTGCGCCGGATCGAAGCTGGGCAAGGCCCGCACTTCAAAGTCGAACTCACACTGCGCCGGCACGATGTTCAGCGCCGTCCCGCCGCGAATCACCCCGGTCTGCACGGTTGAATAGGGCGGATCGAATCGCAGATCAAGGCCTTCGCTCTCCGCCAGCGCGTCGCCGATCTGCCCCAGCTTGCCGATAAGCCGTGCCGCATATTCGATGGCATTCACCCCTTGCGGTGCATAGGCCGAATGGCAGGCCGCGCCTTGCACGCAGCAGCGCATTGCCAGTTTGCCTTTGTGCCCGAGTACCGGGCGCAGCTCGGTGGGTTCGCCAATGATGCAGGCCAGCGGCTTGGGGTCGCGTTGCGCAAGCTCGGCCAGCAATGAGCGCACGCCGAGACAGCCGACTTCTTCATCGTAGGAAAACGCCAGATGCACCGGTACCTGCAACGCTGCAGCGACAAAATCCGGAACCGCCGCCAGCACGCAAGCCAGATAGCCTTTCATGTCTGCCGTGCCGCGACCGTACAGGCGCCCTTCCCGCTCGCTCAAGGTAAAGGGTTCGACGGTCCACGGCTGACCGTCCACGGGCACCACATCGGTATGCCCGGACAGCACGATGCCACGTCGATCCGTGGGGCCGATGCTGGCGTAGAGGTTGGCCTTGGTTCGTTCGGCATTGAAGAACATTTCGCTGACCACGCCAAAATCCGCGAGGTAGTCGCGGATAAATTCGATCAGGGCCAGGTTGGACTCACGGCTGACGGTATTGAAGCCGATCAGCCGCTCCAGCAACGCACGACTTCTAAAGGCACTCATTCATCACCCGGCACACCGTAGCTGGGCGCGACCGTCGGGTTCAGCGCGCGGATGACATAGTCGTCCATTTGCGGGCGATAAGCCTGCCAGAGTTGATCAAGCTGACCGATCGGGTTTTGTTCAGCCCAGTCCACCCGCAGATCGACAATAGGCCAAAGCAGATCACTGACCACCGACAACGCCGCCGAATGCACCGGTCCAGCCTCACCGCCAGCCGCCATGGCCGCATGCATGGCCGCGAGCAAACGATCGGCCAATAACTCGCCGGCGGTGACTTCGAATGCGTCAACCATCGCCTGAATCACCCCTGGGTTCGCCAGCAGGTTACCGGCGGCCACGCATTGTTCACCCGCGACGGCGTTGTTCACGCCCAGCGCCTGGCTGCCGGTAAACAGCGCCGTGGCGCCGTGATGATCGATCACCGCGACCTGGCGGTATTGGCTGAAGCCGTGGCGGGTCAAGGCTTTGTCCAGCGCCGCGCTGGCGCTTTCCCCGGCGTCGAGCAGGTCGAGAATTTCCGGGCCGAGGGCCGGCAAGGTGATGTTCTGGGTCGCTACCGCGCCGACGCCCGCGCGCAACCAGGGGCAACGCGCACCAACGGCGATGCTCGACGAGCTGATGGCAATTCCCAGTTGCCCGGTTTCAGCGCAACGACCGACGATGGAAAAAGTCATCTGCTCGCCTCCTGGTCCGGGATCACTGCAATCACGTCGATTTCCATCAGCCATTCAGGCTGGCCAAGGCCGGCAACCACCAGCCCGGTGGAGATCGGAAACACGCCCTTGAGCCACTTACCGATTTCCCGATAGACCGGCTCGCGAAAGCGCGGGTCGGTGATGTAGGTGGTGGTCTTGACGATATGACTCAGGTCGCTGCCAGCTTCTTCCAGCAACTGTTTGAGGTTCTTCATCGCTTGTTCGGCCTGGGCCCGTGGATCACCCAGACCGACTAGCCTGCCCTCGAAATCGGTGCCGACCTGGCCCCGCACATACACCGTATTGCCGGCGACGACGGCTTGGCAGAGATCGTTGTCCAGGGTCTGGTTGGGGTAGGTTTCTTTGGTGTTGAACATGCGAATACGGGTATGGGTTGGCTTGGACATCTGACGCTCCTGGGGGAAGAAAGGCAAAATATGGCCCGGCGGTTCAACCGCCGGTGCGGATCTTGAGCATCAAGCGCTTACGGTTGTTTTATTGACGGCCGGGGCGGCAGGGGCGGTTTCGCAGTCTTCTGCCTGACGTTGCGCGGCATCCCGGTAGGCGAGGTACTTACTCTGCGTGGCGATATGGTCAGCCACATACTTGGCGTCGTGCCAAACGCCCCAGATGAACGAGGAGCCACGACGCGACTGCCACGGCAGGCCCAGGAAATACACGCCAGGCTCGCTCGAAACGCCCCGCTGATGCTGCGGCTTACCGTTGGCGTCGAAGGCGTCGACCTTCAGCCAGCTGTAATCAACGGCAAAACCGGTTGCCCAGATGATCGATGTCACGCCGGCCTCGGCCAGGTCGAGCTCAAGAATGGGCGTGGTCACACACTCCGGATCCGCGAAGGTATGGCGGGCTTCAGGTTCTTCCGGCAGGTCCAGACCATTGCGCTCAATGTAGGCGTCAGCCGCATTGAGCAGCGCCAGGTAGTTCTCATCGCCGCGAGCCAGGTTGTCGGCAAGATTCGCCTGGAAGGTCGCCACGGCGCCATTGAACGCTTGCGTCAGGCCAACCAGCGTCATCCCGCTATGGGCGAGACCGCGGAAGTCCACCGTACGGCCGCCATGGGCACCGCTGACGGCAATGGTGACGTGTTCCCTGCCCGGCTTCATGGCCGCCGCATCCCATTCACCGAGAACGCCCAGCCACCAGCAGAAGTCACGGTTGCGATAGGCGCGGGGCGGGCGATCGTGTGCGCCAACCGAGAGGTAAACCTTCTTGCCGGCACGCTGCAACTCATCGGCAATCTGCACTCCCGACGACCCGGCACCCACAACCAATACAGCCCCTTCGGGAAGCTGCGCTGGATTGCGGTATTCGGCCGAATGGATCTGTGTGAATTGCTCATCTTTCGGAGCGATCGGCGGGATAACCGGACGCTGGAAAGGTCCGGTGGCGACCACCACGCGGTTGGCCTCGATCGCGCCCTCGGAGGTTTCAATGGTGAAGCCCGGCCGGCCAACATTGCGTTCCACCTTCTTCACTTCCACGCCGGTGCGGATGGGTGCATTGAACTTCCTGGCATAGGCTTCGAAATAATCCGCAACCCGCTCTTTCGGGGCAAAGCCGTCGGGACTGAGATCGTCGAACTCAAGACCCGGAAAACGATCGTGCCAGGCCGGACCGTTGGCAACCAGCGAATCCCAGCGTCCGGTGCGCCAGCGTTCGGCGATACGATTGCGCTCCAGCACGAGGTGGGACACGCCGAGTTTGCTCAGGTGTTCACTCATGGCCACCCCAGCCTGACCGGCGCCAACAACAAGCGTATCTATTTTTATTTTATCAATGGTCATCTCTACACCCTTCTAACAAGCAGTTGGATTCAGGTCGGACATGGCTTGTCATCTCTTGGCGCAAGACTAGGGATCACCCCTGTATTGGTAAAATATTATTAAGCTGGTAATTGAAGATAAATAACTGATGCAGAGCCTTTTGACCCGTTTAAATCGCGGGTCTGGATGAGGTGTAAAGATGCGTTTTACCCAGTTATTTTTTGCCCGGCGAACACCTGGGCCACCGGCCCCCGCACACCACGGGCGCGCCACTACTGGACAATGCCCTGGCGAGTTTTGATTGCCACATCGAGCACCAAATGGACCTGGGCACCCACACGGTGTTTATCGGCAAAGTGCTGGCAGTGAAAAGCCGTGAAAGCACGCCGCTGGCGTATTCGCAGAGGAAATTTTGCGGGTTACAGGCGTTGGAGGCGGTTTAGCAATGCCGGTCTGGCGAGCACTTGTGGTGAGGGAGCTTGCCCGCATGCCCGTAGCAGCTGCCGCCAGGCTGCGTTCGGCCGCGCAGCGGTCGTAAAATCAGGCACCGCGTTTTTTCAGGTTAACCGTGGCGGCAGGATTTACGACCGCTGCGCGGCCGAACGCAGGCTTCGCCAGCTGCTACGGGAAGTTGGGCAAGCTCCCTCGCCACAGGGTTCATGCCCGACATTCTGGATCACCCCAACACCCCCAATTCCTTTGCCCGGGCCACGGCCTGGGTCCGGCGCTCGACGCCGAGTTTGCTGTTGATGTGGCTGGCGTGGGTTTTTACGGTGTGCAGGGAGATGAACAGCCGATCGCTGATTTCCTGGTTCGAGCAGCCTTGGGCGATCAATTGCAGGACCGCCATTTCGCGGGCACTCAGACTTTCGGTGTGATGCTGCGGCTCGACCGGCTCCCGGGCCACGGTTACGGCCGCTGGCAAGCGCTCAAGCAAGCTTTGGCGCAGCGCAGATTGCGAACTGAACTGAAGTTGCTCCCTCAGCCAGTCGGGATGGCCACCCAGCAACCACTCGAAAGGTTGCAATACGCCCCCCGCCGCCGCTTCAAACGCCTGGGCCAAGGCTTGCCGTGCTTCAGGTTCGCGCCCGCTACCGAGCAGCAACGTGACCTTCTGATTCAACGCCATCGCGCTGAGCATCTGCCGACCGGTTCGCTGCCCATGCTCGACCAGTGTATTCAACCGCTGCTCGGCCACTGCGGGCCGCCCCTGGATCACGTCCAGCGAGGCCTGTTGCAGTTCGATGTGCATCGGCAGTTGTGGATGGAATTCCGGAGGCGCTGCCGCCTTTTCACCGTTATAGGTCTGCCCTAGCCGCGCCAGCCACGCTTCGGCCAGATCGGTACGGCCCTGAGCCAGCCACAGCTCGCATTTGACCAGGGTGATCATCGCCAGGTAGTAGATCGGCGGTACGTCCCAGATGTGCATCAACCGCTCGGCTTCGGCCAGTTCGGCAAAGGCTTTGGCGAACTGGCCGTTATGCCCTTCGAGCTTGGCGATCACACAATGACCGATCAGCACACTGATATCCCGACAGGCTCGCGCTTCGCCCAATCCGGCCTGCAATCGAGCGAGCCCGGCTTCGGGCTGCATGCGCAGGGTCAGCAGAAATCCTTCATACAGAGTCAGGCGAGCGCGAACTGCGTACAGCCGCTGCGGGGACAACTTCTGCAGGCGTTGCAAACCCTGGCGCACCTCATCGAGCGCGCGGAGGATTTCCCCCCGGGCTTGCAGCACCCGGGCCCGATCGTAATGGGCCAGGGCTTCGAAAAGCGGGTTGCCAACGCGTTGCGCCAACTCCAGCGAATCACGGTTCAAACCACGGGCGCGCCACAGGTCGGCGTCGGCAATTGCCAGATTGGAGAGCGTCGAAAGACACATCAAGCGCTGCCCGTAACGCTTGTGCGGCAGGCTCTCCAGCGCTTGCGTGCAATAAAGCAGGGTCAGCTCGCGGTTACCGCGACCACGGGCGATGATCCCGCTCAGCGCCAGCCATTGAGCCAGCATGGATTTCTGCGCGGTCGCCGAAGGTGCCGGCAGGAATCGACTCAAATGACTCGCCAGCTCCTCGGCGGCGTCCAGCTGACAGGCGAGTCCAAGCGCCCAGCTATAAAGCACGATCAACCGCGGCGTGCTGATCAGCAGGCTGTCGGGAAGGTCCATTTTCCAGCGCAGCAGCATGCCAACGTTTTGCTCGGCCAGCAGCTGTTCTTCGGAAAGGTTCTGCACCAGATTCGCCGCCACATCCAGGTGTCCGGCACGCAACGCCTGTTCCACCGCTTCATCGAGCAAGCCCTGGGCATTGAACCAGCGGCAAGCCCGCAGGTGCAGACTGGCGGCCGGCAATACCGCATTGGTCGTGGGGCGGGTACGCAGCAGGTCGGAAAACAAATGGTGATAACGATACCAATGGCCTTGATCATCCAGTGGCACGAGAAAAACCTGATGGGCCTGCAAATACCGAAGAATTTCAGCGCTGTCGTGGGCTTCGCGAACAGCGTCGCACAACTCGCTGCAAAAACGCTCCTGCGGCGCGGTGTCATACAGGAATGACTGCACCTCGGCGGGCAGGCAATCGATGACTTCTTCGAGCAGGTAATCGCGAATCAACCCTTCCCCGCCGTGCAACGCCTGAGGCAGAGCACCGCCATTGCCGGCTTCGGAGGCCGCCAGCAGCCAGAAGCGCAGCCCGGCAACCCAGCCCTCACTGCGCTGGATCAGGCTTTCCAGGGCTTCACCGCGCAGCGAACTGCTGTGCCTGTCGAGCAATGTCAGAGATTCGTCGTGAGTCAGGCGCAGGTCCTGCTCATGCAACTCAAGCAATTGCCGGGACAGCCGCAAACGCGCCAGGTGCCAGTCCGGACGCTGACGGCTGGTGACCAGCACCAGCAAGCCATCGGGCAAATGATTGAGGAAAAATTGCAGGCAGCGATCGAGCACCGGTCCCTGGGCCAGATGGTAGTCATCCAGCACCAGCAATAACGGATTGCTCGCACTGAGGTGCTCGGCCAGTTCATCCAGCAGACCATCCAGCCATTCTTCGAAGGCAAACGGCTGGTGCCGCTGGCGCATTTTCAACAGACCAAGAGCCTGACTGCCCAGTTGCGGGAAATATTGTTGAAGACCGTCGAGCAGGCGCTCGAGGAAGCGGCCGGGGTCGTTGTCACGAGGACTCAGTCCCAACCAGAGGCTTTGCCAGTGAGCAGGCAGGCTCTGACAGAACTCCACCGCCAGGGAGCTTTTACCAAAACCGGCCGGCGCGCTGACCAACAGCAAGCGCCCGCTCAAGCCTGCACTCAGGCGCTCGCACAAGCGAGGCCGCAGTACATAGCCGTCGGGCAAGGGTGGTCGGTAAAAACGCCCTTCCAGTGCTGGAATCGCCACACTGGAAGGCCCTTGTAAGCGGGACAGGTCAGTCATAGCCAACTCTTGTTGAAGTGCTGTTGTCGGCATTGCAGATGTCCGCAGACTAGCGGTAAAAGGCCTCGTTTTGTAGATTTCCGCTACAAATTGATAGAAAAAGAATACAACCAAAATTGTCAGCGCCGGTTTGCCGTTACCACCGGCCAGCCAGAGAAAACCGCATAGCTCTTCGTAGGAGCCGGGCTTGCCCGCGAATGGGACGACGCGGTTTACCTGAAACCCCTCGGCGCCTGTGCCGATGCCTCGCGGGCAAGCCTCGCTCCTACCTTGATGAGCCCAATAGAAAACGCCCCGATCCAGTCGGGGCGTTCAGAGGATGCGGCCTCTGTTTTACAACGTATTAGCGAACACCATCCTGACGCAGTGCAGCAGGGGTGAAATCGCTGGTGGTCGCGGTGAAGCCGAAGTCATACGCCTGTTTCTCTTCGTTCTTCATGCCCAGTGCCAGGTAGCGACCCGATTGCAGGTCGTAGAGGGTTTCCAGGGCGTACCACGGCACTTGCTTGTCGTAATAGTTTTCAGCATGGGCTTCGGCCACACGCCAGAGTTGATTGCGACCATCGTAGTGATCGATCACCGCCGCTTGCCAGGTGTCTTCGTCGATGTAGAAGTCACGCTTGGCGTAGATGTGACGCTGGCCTTCCTTGAGGGTAGCAACCACATGCCAGACGCGGCGCAGCTCGTAACGCGCCAGGTCCTGGTTGATGTGACCGGCCTTGATGATGTCGGTGTACTTGAGCTGCGGTGAATCGAGCTTGTAGCTGTCGGAGGCGATGTACATCTCCTTCTTGCCTTCGAGTTTCCAGTCGTAACGATCTGGCGCGCCGTTGTACATGTCCAGGTTGTCAGAGGTGCGCAGGCCGTCAGCCGCGGTACCCGGACCGTCATAGGACACTTGTGGAGCCCGGCGAACGCGACGCTGACCGGCGTTGTAGACCCACGCCGAACGCGGCTCCTTCACCTGGTCGAGGGTTTCGTGCACCAGCAGCACACCACCGGCCAGACGTGCCGGAGCGGTCACTTTCTGCTTGAAGTAGAACAGGATGTTGCCCGGGCTTTTCGGGTCGTAATCCTTCATCTTGTCGCGGAACACGAACTGGTCCTGGAAGTACACCATGCTGTACGAGCCGTTTGGCTGTGGCGTGGCCTGGGTCACCAGACGGGTCACGCTGCCGCCACGATAGCGGGTGATGTGGTTCCAGATAACCTCAACGCCACTTTTTGGAATCGGGAAAGGCACTGCGGTCTCGAAGTTCTCCAGACCGTTGCCACCAGAGACCAGATTGGTGTTGGTGGCATTCCTTTTGATGGCGGCGAGTACGTCATCCGGCACAGTGGCGCCGCGATGGGACGGGTAAACCGGCATCTTGAAGGTTTCCGGGTAGCGCTTGAACATCGCGTACTGCCCTGGAGCCAGCTTCTCTTTGTACTTATCGACGTTCTGCGCGGTGATGGTGAACAGCGGCTTTTCACTGCCATAAGGGTCGGACAGGAAGCCTTTGCTGTCGATGCTACCGGCGTTCCTGGCCATCGGTTTCCAGGCCGGGATCGAGCCATCGGCATTACCGGCCATCTCGGCGCCCATCGGTGTCAGGCTTTTGCCCAGCTTGTCCGCTTCAGCCGCGGGAACCGCTGCCATGACGCTGGTCGCCAGCAGCGACAGCCCAAGGACACCGACATGCAACAGACTCTTGGTTATTTTCATAGTTTTGTTCGTCCTCAAGATGCAGTGCTTAGAAGTTCACGCCGACGCTGAGCGCAACGAAGTCGCGGTCATCCACGGTGCTGTACTTACCGCCAAAGAAGTTGGTGTATGCCAGGCTTGCGGTGTAGGTGTTCTGGTATTCAGCATCGACCCCAAGGCTCACGGCCTTGCGACCTTCTTCGAAGTTACCGCCAGGGCCAGGGGAATAGCCGCTGACGTCATGGGACCAGGCCACATTCGGCTTGAGGTTCACACCGGCGAACACGTCGGGGTATTCCCAGATGGCGCGGCCGCGATAACCCCACGAGTTGGCCGTGGTGAAACCATTGTTGTTGCAGTTGCTGCTACGGTTATTGGCCGAAGCGCCCGGACCGGCACCGTTGATGGTGGAGGTGTTGAGGATCTGCGAGCAGGTGTCCAGACCACCCGTGGCTGGCAGTTCGCCTGGGCCGAAGACCGGATCGCGGCCGTAACGGACGTCGGACGTGCTTTCCAGGCCACCGACGTGAGTCAGGCCGACTTCACCCACCAGGGTCAGACGCTGGGCGCCCATGACCTGATCGAAGAAGTGCGTCAGGGTGGTCTGGATCTGGGTGATTTCCTTGCGGCGAAAGCCGTGCAGGTCTTCACCCGGAACGCCAGTGAGCAAGGAGGCGTTGGTCAGCGTACCGCCCAGTGGGCGAACCCCAGCGAACAGAATGTCAGTGGAGTTCAACTGCACCGGGGCATTCGGACGGTAGCTGATCTCACCGCTCCACGCGGTACCGGTAGGCAAGGTGGTTGAGAAGCTCAGACCATAGAGGCGGATGTCTTCAGGGTACTCGACGAAATACTGCGAGTTACCCGCGACCACCAGCGGCCCCAAGGCCTGGAATGGACCCGGCAAGGCCTTGACGCCGTTGAAAACCGACTGCGGAGCCCCGGTGGCACTGAAGATCGGCGCCCGGCTGTGGTAGTTCATGAAGTACGCACCGAACTCGGTGTCCAGCGGGTCGAACATGTACTTGAAGGACGCGCCCCACTGGCCGCTGTTACGGGCTTCGCGATCATCACCACGACGAACCAGCACCCCTTCTTCGTTGACATCAACGCCAGCGGCGGCCAATGGCCCCAATGCGACTGCCGGGATAGTGGAGCGCTTGTTCAGTACACGCAGGTTGTCGGTGCAACCGTTGGCAATGATGTCTGGCTGGGAGAAAAAGGTGCCGCAGTTATCGACAACGGTCTGGTCCCATCCGATCTGGTAGAACGCCTCGGCCGACAGGCTCTCGGTCAGGCTTTGCGAGATGTAGAACATGTTGACCGGGATCAGGCCTTCCTTGATCTCGGCACCAGGACGACGGAACGCGGAAACATCGATCGGGTTGATCGAGTTGATACCGCCGCCAATGAAGGTACTTTCGCCCCAGCTCACGACCTGTTTGCCCAGACGCACGGAACCCGGCTCGTCACCAATGGAGTAGTTGTGGTAGACGAAGGCGTCGAGGATTTCCCCACCCGACGACTTGGCGCCTTCCTTACGTCCGTCGTTGCTGACGTTCTTGAATTCCAGATCCTGGTTTTGCAGCGCGAAGTCGTACCAGTATTTACCGCGTACGAAGACGCCGGTATCGCCGTATTTCAGTTCAAGGTCATGGATGCCCTTGAAGATCTTCGAAAAGGCTTGCCCGCTCTTGAAGTTCAAGTGACCGTCATCGGAGGTCTGGGACAGGCCTTTCCCACCGTTGTTGACGCCGATCAGGTTCTTGTTCGGCTGCTGGGTTGACACACTCATACCCAGGGAGAGAGACGAGTCGAACTGACCTTCGATTTCACCGATGTTGAAACTGACGCCGAACGCGGGCCCGGCAAGCGTAGAGGCGAGACTGACCGCCAGGGGCAGTTTCGCCCGGCGCCAGAACTGGTTTACTGATGTCATCGACGCTACTCCATGTGCTTTATTTTTATGGCTGTGAGCACTTCTAAAAACGCTCTGAGTGACAGGAAACCAGGTTGTCCCAAAGTCAGTCAGAGTTGCATCGCCCCGTTTTGTGCGTTTGCCCCGTTCTTAAAAATCCTTGAGCGGACTATAGCCAGCAGGTAGTACTGCTTGATCCCTCTAAAGTGTGATTTGCAGCCCCACCCACTCTGCAACACTCCTTTCGCCAAACCGGCAGATGCCGGCACGACAAGGATGACTGAAAATAACGTTTTGACAAGCCAAGCGCTTGCTTGGTGGGCTTGCCGTGCCCTTTCGGGCACGGCAAAGGACGCTTAAAGCGTCGAGAGGAAGGTGCTGTTGTTGGTCTGCCACTCAGTGATGTCGAGGCGGATGCGCTTCTTGTCGAGTTTGCCGACACTGGTCTTGGGAATTTCAGTAACAAGGGCGATCTGGCTAGGAATTGCCCATTTGCTGAGATGGCCCAATTCAACGAACGGCTTGAGATGTTCCTTGAGTTCCCTGGCTTCAATCGCGTGCCCTTCGCGCACTACCAGCAGTGCAAACGGCCGCTCGCCCCATTGCGGATCCGGGATGCCGACCACTGCTACTTCGCGTACCGCCGGATGGCGGCTGATCAGGTCTTCCAACGCCAGGGACGACACCCATTCGCCACCCGTCTTGATCACATCCTTGATCCGGTCACGAATATCGATCACGCCCATGCTGTCCAGGGTGGCCACGTCGCCGGTGTGCAACCAACCGCCGGCCCACAGTTCAGCCCCCTTCTGCGGTTCGCGGAAATAGCCCTCGGTCAGCCATGGCGCACGTAATACCAACTCGCCCTGGGACTCGCCATCAGCCGGCAGGAAGTTGCCATCGTCATCGACAATCGCCGCTTCCACCAATGGCCCTGGCACACCGGCCTTGATTCGATAGGTGGTGCGTTCGTCTTCAGTACCGGCCATCAGCTCGTCATTGAGATGAGCGCAAGACACCAGCGGGCCGGTCTCCGACATGCCGTAAGCGGCGGTCAGTTGAATACCCTTGGCCTTGGACGCTTCGTACAGCGCACGGTTGAGGGCGCTGCCACCGATAACGATTTTCCAGCCGCCGAAGTCTGTGTCCCTGGCCGCCTTGGCATTGAGCAGCATCTGCAGGATGGTCGGGACGCAATGGGAGAAGGTGACCTTTTCCTTGCGCCACAACTGCACCAGATACTCCGGATCGTAACGACCGGGATAAACCTGCTTGAGCCCGAGCATGGTCGCCACATACGGCAGGCCCCAGGCATGTACGTGGAACATCGGCGTGATGGGCATGTACACATCGTTTGTGCCCAACAGTCGCACACTGTCGATGCTGCCCATGATCGTCGACACGCCCATGGTGTGCAGTACCAATTGCCGATGGGTGAAATACACCCCTTTCGGATTACCCGTGGTGCCGGTGGTGTAGAAAGTGGTCGCGACCGAGTTCTCGTCGAAGTCTTCGAAGTTGTACTGCGGGCTGGCCGCGGCCAGCAGTTGCTCATACTCGCCAACCAGATTCGGCAAGTCCGCGGTTTTTTCCGCTCCGTCGGTCAGTAGCAGGGTTTTCTCGACCGTGGTCAGCTGCCCGGCAATTGCCTGGTAGAGCCCCGTGAACTCACTGTAGACCAGCACGAAGCGGTCCTGGGCGTGGTTCATGGTGTAGAGAATCTGCTCAGGCGACAGACGCACGTTGATGGTGTGGATCACCGCGCCAATCATCGGAATGGCGAACATGCACTCCAGATAGCGATGGCTGTCCCAGTCCATCACCGCCACGGTATCACCGGCCTTGACCCCGGCTGCCGTCAGTACGTTGGCCAGCCGCGCGACACGCTCAATGAGGGTCGGGTAGCTATAGCGCAGTTGATCACGGTAGACGATCTCGCGGGTTTTCTCGTAACGGCTGCCGGACATCAGCAGCCGCTTGATCAACAGCGGGTATTGATAAGCGCCTTCGGCTGGCGGGATAACGCGAGTCTGCAACATAAGAATCCCTTTTGTGACTGCACGGTCTTGGCTGTAAAGATCTGCACTTTAGAACCCCTTTATGACAGCCAAATCAGCCAAAGGAATGATTTGCAGAGCCGTACAAATGATGGCCTTGCGCCAGCATTCATTTCCGGTCGTACAATCAATGCATCTCGGTGAATGCCAGCTTCACGCCAATGGCGATCAGCACCGCGCCCATGGTCCGGTCGAACCAGTGGCCCATGCGGGCGAAACCGGCGCGTACCCGCTGCTGGCTGAACAGCATGGCCACCAGGCAGAACCAGGAACCGGTTGCCACGGCCAGGTAACCCCCATAACCCGCCTGAATCGCCAGCGGTGTTTGCGGGTTGATGACTACGGTGAACAACGACAGGAAGAACAATGTCGCCTTGGGGTTCAAGCCATTGGTCACGAAACCTGCGGTGAAAGCGCCGCGAGCCGTGCGTTCGCCGGCTTCCTTGTGCAGGTCTTCAGTCGCCGGCCTGGCCGGCTGGGCGCGCAGGGCCTTGAAACCGATGTACAGCAGATAGGCGGCCGCCAGCCATTTCAGGGCATTGAACAGGACGATCGACTGCGACACGATCAGGCCGATACCCAGTAATGAATAGCCCACATGCAGGAAGATCGCCATACCGACGCCCAAGGCCGTCCAGGTACCCGCACGGCGACCGTGAGTCACGCTTTCGCGCACCACCACAGCAAAGTCCGGGCCGGGGCTTGCAACAGCGAGCAGGTGAATAAGAGCGACGGTCAAGAACTCTGTCCAGTACATGGGGGCTCCTTTTTGGTAGGGAGTATCAAATTGTTTCATCTGTTAGGCTCGCCACATTACGCCTTCAGTTAACCGCACAAAAGGTACAGTTGATGAGTAACAATCGCCGCGCCGTGTTCCTTGACCACACTTCCCTGGACCTGGGCGACCTTGACCTCAGTGCGCTGCGAAACAGTTTCAGCGATCTGCAGCTGTGCTCACAAACCACGCCGGATCAAGTGATCGAACGCCTGCAAGGTGCCAATGTCGCCATCAGCAACAAGATCATGCTCAACGCCGAAACGTTAGCCGCCTGCCCCGAACTGAAGCTGATCCTGATTGCCGCCACCGGCACCAATAACGTCGACCTCGCCGCCGCTCGCGCCCACGGCATCACCGTCAGCAATTGCCAGGGTTACGGCACACCGTCAGTTGCCCAGCACACGATCATGCTGCTACTGGCCCTGGCCACGCGCCTGAGCGACTATCAGAAAGCGGTCGGCGAAGGCCGCTGGCAACAGGCCAGGCAGTTTTGCCTGCTGGACTTTCCCATTGTCGAGCTGGAAGGCAAGACCCTCGGCCTGTTGGGCCATGGCGAACTGGGCGGCGCCGTCGCGCGGCTGGCCGAAGCCTTCGGCATGCGCGTACTGCTCGGCCAACTACCCGGACGCCCTGCCCGCGCCGATCGTTTACCGCTGGAGGAGCTGTTGCCGCAAGTCGACGCGCTGACCCTGCACTGCCCGCTCAATGAACACACGCGCAACTTCATCAGCTCCCGCGAGCTGGCGTTGCTTAAACCCGGCGCCTTCATCGTCAACACCGCTCGCGGCGGCTTGATCGACGAACAGGCTCTGGCCGACGCCTTGCGCAGCGGTCACCTCGGCGGCGCGGCCACCGACGTGCTGAGCGTCGAGCCGCCGACTGCCGGCAATCCCTTGCTGAGCAACGACATTCCACGCCTGATAGTTACCCCGCACAACGCCTGGGGCAGTCGCGAGGCACGGCAGCGGATCGTCGGTCAGTTGACGGAAAACGCCCAGGCGTTTTTCAACGGTACAGCGCTGCGGGTCGTCAATTGATAAACTGCGCCACTTTTTCAGGAGCAGACCATGGATCCGCGCAGTGAAGTACTGCTTCGTCAGGCTGAGTTATTCCAGGGCTCGCTGCTGCTGGCCGGTTTACCCGCCGATGATTTGCTGGGCAAATTGCCCAACGCCCATGGCTGGTGCTGGCATGCCGGTGATCAGGCGGCGCTGGGCGCACGCTTTGCCGAGCGCAGCCATTTTGGTGTGAACGCGCCGCAACAACCGTTCGAGACAGCGGTGGTGTTCCTGCCCAAATCCAAAGACCTGACCGACTACGTGCTCAATGCCCTGGCCTCGCGCCTGGCCGGCCGCGAGTTGTACCTGGTCGGTGAAAAGCGCAGCGGTATCGAAGGCGCAGCCAAGCAACTGAACCCCTTCGGCAAACCTCGCAAACTCGACAGCGCACGGCATTGCCAGCTCTGGCAGGTCACCGTGGCCAATGCGCCGCAAGCCGTGACGCTGGAAAGCCTTGCGCAAGAGTACGAACTGCCGCTGGCCGAAGGACCGCTAAAAGTCATCAGCCTGCCCGGTGTATTCAGCCACGGTCGCCTGGATCGCGGCAGCGCCTTGCTGCTTGAGCATCTGGACAAACTGCCCAGCGGCCATTTGCTGGACTTCGGCTGCGGCGCGGGCGTGTTGGGTGCCGCAGTCAAACGTCGGTATCCGCACAACACCGTCACGCTTTTGGACGTCGATGCATTTGCAGCCGCCAGCAGTCGTCTGACTCTGGCCGCCAATGGCCTGGAAGCCGAGGTTCTGACCGGCGATGGAATCGACGCAGCACCCATGGGTCTAAGTGCGATCTTGAGCAATCCGCCGTTCCATGTCGGGGTTCATACCGATTATCACGCAACGGAAAACCTGCTGCGAAAAGCGGTAAAACATCTGAAAACAGGTGGCGAACTGCGCCTTGTTGCCAACAGCTTCCTGCGCTATCAACCACTGATAGAAGAGCATCTGGGGCAGTGTTCGATCAAGGCCGAAGGACAAGGCTTTCGCATCTATCGGGCCAAGCGCGGCTGAAACCTCTTTTAGAAAAGAAGGCTTGCCGAATGGATTTTGCCTAGGCAGAATTCGCTCCGTCCTAGGGGAGTAGTCTCCCACGAGCGCCATGCTCGTCCGGCATACGTCAACATACTTGGTCCTCAGACCATGGCGTATGCGACCCAGAGTCCGCACAGACGGACCGCAGGGTTTGACAAGACCTATGACACGAACACCTTACCCGGGGCGGGAAGGCTGTACGTGTCATAGCCGTGTCGACCCGCCCCTTAGGAAATACCCGATGCTGGATTCTCTACTCGTTCCTACCGCAATCGTTGCCTTGGCCGAAATCGGCGACAAGACGCAGCTGCTTGCCCTGATTCTCGCCGCGCGCTTCCGCAAACCCTGGCCAATCATCGCCGGTATCGTTGCGGCGACCCTGGCCAACCATGCCGCAGCCGGTGCGGTCGGCGCCTGGTTCGGGAGCTTCTTCTCGGACGCCACCCTGCACTGGATCCTCGCCGCGAGCTTTACCGCAACGGCGCTGTGGACCCTGGTGCCAGACAAAATGGATGACGACGAAGCCAGCACTGCCCGCAAATTCGGGCCATTCCTGACGACGCTGATTGCGTTCTTCCTCGCAGAAATCGGCGACAAAACCCAAATCGCCACGGTGATGCTCGCCGCTCAATACCCTGAACTGTGGCTGGTGATCATCGGCACCACCCTCGGCATGTTGATTGCCAACGTACCGGTGGTGCTGGCGGGTAACTTCGCGGCAGACAAACTGCCCCTGACCCTGATCCGTCGCCTGGCGGCCACCGCGTTCTTCATCCTTGCCGTTGTCGCGGTGTACAAGGCGATGCAGATGAGCGGGTGGGTCTGATTACATACACCGATCGTTCCCACGCGGGAGCGTGGGAACGATCATTGACTCAGGGCTTCCTGGCCTTCAGGTAAAGCGGCATGACCTTCGGAATCGCCGCTTGCAACGAAGCCATCCGGCTGCTGGAAGACGGGTGGGTACTCATGAATTCAGGCGGCGAACCTTCCGACGCCTTGCTCATTTTATTCCACAGAGTGATCGCTGCATTCGGGTCAAAACCGGCGCGGGCGGCCAGTTCCAGGCCAATCAGATCCGCTTCGTTTTCATTGTTGCGGCTGTTGGGCAAGGTCATGCCGTAATTGGCCACGGTGTCCGCCAGGGCCAGGCTGTCCTGTCCCAGACCGAGTAGCGCCCCGGCACCCTGCTTCGCCATTTCAATGCCATAGGCCTTGGACATCGCCTCACGGCCATGCTCGCGCAGAGCGTGGGCAATTTCATGGCCCATGACCGCAGCGATTTCATCGTCGGTGAGTTTCAGGCTGTCGATCAGCCCGCTGTAGAAAATGATCTTGCCGCCAGGACCACAGTTGGCGTTGAGTTCGTCACTCCTGATCAGGTTGACTTCCCACTGCCACTGGGCCGAATCCGGACGAAAAACCGGCGCCTGGGCGATCAGTCGATCGGCAATAGCCCGGACTCGTTTGGCCTCGGTACTGGTCTTGTCCAGCACTCCCTTCGTGGTCGCCTCCCCCACCGTCTTCTGGTAGGACTGCGCATACATCTGGTTGACCTCGTCGGTCGACAGCATGCTGAACATGTACTGCTTGCGCTCAACGCCCACCGCGCCGCCGTTGGTGGTGTTGACAGACTCGCAACCGCTGAGCAGCAGAGCCGCGCTCAGCGCACACAAAACCAATGACTTATTCATCAATACGCTCCCTGAAAACATGGCGCGTATCCTAGGCGGTGAAATGTATCGGCGCCAGATACAACGGACGTGTAACACGTACATTTCAGATACATCTCTGCTCCCACTCGTGCTTCTGATCGTTCCCACGCTCTGCGTGGGAATGCATCCCGTGACGCTCTGCGTCACAGCGTCAGAAGCGGACGCAGAGCGTCCATGGCGGCATTCCCACGCGGAGCGTGGGAACGATCAATGCACCACGGTCTGAAGCTGAATCAACCCGGCGTCAAACACTCCGGTGCATTGAGCTTCGGATCATTCACCAGGTTGGCCAGCACCCGCTCGCGCAAAGGCGCCGGCTCGCTGGCTAATAAAGCCTGCAAGGTGTGCAGTGGCGTTTCGGGGTTCAGCCAGGCTTCCTGGCCCGCGGCATCGAGAATCAGCGGGCGGCGCTGACTCGAAGCGGCCTGAGTGACCACCGCAGTGCTCAACCAGACCTGCTCCTGCACCGGATAAGCCTCCCAGATAGCCGCGAAGTACAGTGCCGAGCCCTCCCCCGGTGTCAGCCAGTACGGGCGCTTGCGGCTGGTCCCGCGCCACTCGTAGAAACCATTGGCCGGCAACAGGCAGCGGCGTAAACGAAACGCTTCGCGAAACATCGGCTGCTCGGCCAGGGTTTCGGCTCGAGCATGGGCCGGAGTACGCGACATATCGGTTAACCACGGCGGTGTCAGGCCCCAACGGGCGCGGGCCAGATCACGCTGACCGTCGGTCGCACGCAGGATCAGCACCGAATCGTTGGGCGAAATATTCCATTGCGCCTGCTGATCCGCAGGGAATCCTGGCAAGGCCGCGAAAGCGGGGTTCCAGCGAAACAGGGCATAACGTCCACACATGGGGCAACACGACTCCAGGACAAAACAAACGTCAGCCTAACAGACCAGAACGCCAGGGAAGCTTTCCGGCTCATCGCCCGACAGCGGCTGTGCGGCATTGTACGCGGCGATCAGTTCTCGTGCGTATTGCGCCTGATCGTTATCCACCGACAACCCCAGCAGACCGAACACCGGCAGCTCACCGGCACCGCCCAGCAGATCCCGCCCCACCAGATGGGATTCCACGCCTTCGCTGGCCAGCATGCCCTGAAGCAACTCGCCCTCCATCAGGTTTTCCGGTTCGTAGACTCGCTGCATACAGGCTCACCCTTCACTCGTTCTCAGTGTGAACGTCGAGCATCCATTCCTGACCGTCGGTTTGCAGCGTGAAAACAATCGGCCGGCAGCACACCGGACAATCCTCAATGTACTGCTGATCGCCCCCGGAAAGATCGAGAACCGCCTCAACCGTTTCACCGCAATAAGGGCAGTCGTAGTGCGCAGTTTCCAGCATCGCGGTCTCCAAGTGACTTGTGCGTATAATCGCCGGTCTATTTGCAGGGCCATTTTTGTTAGAGCTTGATTTTCAAACCGTGCCCCGCCAGTTTCGATCAATTCCTTTACTTACCCTAGCCGTTTCCAACAAGAGAGCATGATGGGCGAATTCGATACCATCCGACCTTACGACGACAGCGAAGTCCCAGCGGTGCTGGCACGACTGCTCGGTGACAAGGCGCTTCTAGATATCCTCACCCACTTTCGCTTCCCGCGCTTTGC
This sequence comes from Pseudomonas sp. GW821-FHT01E05, assembly GCF_059422425.1. NCBI lineage: Bacteria > Pseudomonadati > Pseudomonadota > Gammaproteobacteria > Pseudomonadales > Pseudomonadaceae > Pseudomonas > Pseudomonas sp. GW821-FHT01E05. Next base: position 87,743 of record NZ_JBWKWW010000012.1, on the reverse strand, counting down.
CGGCTTGCTCGGCTGGTTGCTCAAACCACTTATAGCTCATCAGCTGCGCCGTGAGTTCGCCGGGATCACTTCGGTGGCCACCTTGCAGGACAAGGTCGAGTTTTATGTCGACCACACGATCGAGCGTGCGACCGACGGTGTGACCTACACTGGCGTCGAGCAGTTCAAGTCCGGCAGTGCTTACCTGTTCCTGGCCAACCACCGGGACATCGTCATGGACCCGGCTTTCGTCAACTACGCGATCTACCACGCCGGCCTGCCGACACCGCGCATCGCCATTGGCGATAACCTGCTGCAAAAGCCCTTTGTCAGCGACCTGATGCGCCTGAACAAGAGTTTTATCGTGCACCGTTCGATCAACGGCCGACGCGAGAAGATGGCCGCCTACCAGCTACTTTCGGCCTACATCAACCATTCGATCCTCAACGATTGCCAATCGATCTGGATCGCCCAGGCCGAAGGCCGCGCCAAGGACGGGGATGACCGCACCGAGTCGGCGATCCTCAAAATGTTTCACATGAGCCGCAAGGACGAGCCGTTCGCCGAGGTCATCCGTTCGCTGAACCTGACCCCTGTGTCGATCAGCTACGAATACGACCCGTGCGACCAGGCCAAGGCCCGCGAACTGTACATCCGCACCACCACTGGTTCTTACAGCAAGGTGCCGGGCGAGGACGATGCCAGCATCGCCAAAGGTATCACCGGCTACAAAGGTCGCGTGCATGTGAATTTTGCCGCACCGATCACCGAGCTCTTCGAAGACACCAAGCAACTGGCGATCGAAATGGACCGGCAGATTCTCGGCGGCTATCGCTTGTTCCCGGTTCACTACCTCGCTTATGCGCAATGGAGCGACGCCGACCCGCAATTGCAGGTGCCGGCCGCAGCCGATGTGTTCCCGGCCGAGGAGTTGGCCGTGGCCCAGGAGGAATGGCAACGCCGCCTGGACGCCTGCCCGGCGGAGCACCGTCCGTTTCTGGTGCTGCAATACGCAACGCCGGTACGCAATCAGTATCGGGTCAAGGCGGGTTTGCTGCTGTAAGGCTTTTGCTGAATACGACAACGGCGCCCTCGGGCGCCGTTGTTTTTTCTGGAGCGGGCGGCCACGTAGCAGTTGCCGCCAGGCTACGTTCGACTGCGCAGCAGTCGCAATATGGCAAAGCGCGCCTGATCAGGAAGAATGAGTTTGCTGGTTTCACGACTGCTGCGCAGCCGAACGTAGCCTTCGGCAACTGCTACAGGGTTCAGCCGGCCCTTAGATCCGGGTGCTGACCCACGATACCAGCAGCGCCAACGCCAGGCAGGCGAAGCCGAAGCGGTAGAAAAAACGGTTCATGCGCAAGGTTGCAACGTCTGGCAGCAACACCGGTTGGTCGAGCCTGCGGTTCTGGCTTTGCGCTTCCAGACTGGCCAGCGTGCGCTGTTCACGGCGACGGGTCGCATGCAGCAGCCAGGCGCCTGGGCAGGCAAACAGCAGGGCAAGGACATTGATCAGTTTGGCGGGGTGGGCATTGAACATGGACCAAATCAGTTGCAGCGACATCATGAACCTCGAGTAAAACATGCCTTAGGGGCCGTCGAACAAGCACCCGCGGCGCGGATTCTACCGGAAGCCCTGACACATGCCCGCCCTTTTCCGACAAATAACAAACCATTGCCTGATTAACTTATGTCGTCACAGGTTCGTCATCTAAACAAGCCAGTCTGTTGCCCCTCGATACCGACACGGAGCTTGTCATGCTGCACGCAGAAAACCAGGATCGCCTTTATTTGATCTCCCCCAGCGATGAGCAACAAGCGCTGGTCGGCAGCCTGGCCTTCAACGTCCAGGACCGCCATTGGCTGGTGTATTGCGCCCTGGGCGGCCATCAGCATGCCGACCTGCCGGAAACCGACCTGCTGACCGGCGTGAGCATTCTCGACTTTTATGTCGAAGCAGCCTGAATTCATACAGCCATGAAAAAGCCCGGTTTCAGTGATGAAACCGGGCTTTTTCGTAGCGGGCATATCGCCTGGATGAGCTTTACTGGCTCAGCATCTGGCCGACGGTCGGGTCCTTGAACACTCGAGTCAGGGCATCGCTCAGGACGTCACTGACCAGCTTGGTGTTGGTTTCCTGGTTCGGAGCCATACCGAAACGCTGGTCCAGAGATGAACCATAACGGCCGCTGTAGCGACGGTTGGCGTTCGACACATCAGAGCGGAAGATCGCACCGATAGTCGCTTCGGTTACATACATGCCTTCTTTAGGCGACTGATACTTGAGTTCGGTCAGGGTCACGGTCAACTGCGGAGCATTCAGGGCGTTCGGGTTCGGGGTGAACCCCAGCAGACGCACGGCGGCTTCGGCCTGGGCTTGCAGTTTAGGCACGATGTCGGCGCTGGCAACGGTGATGGCGCTGGTTTCAGGGTACAGACCGCCGCGTGTCCCCAGGGTTTGCGACGCACGACCGTCAACCACTTTCACCACCACCGGCTGCCCCTGACCCACAGGTGCGAGCTGGGTCGTGAGTTTCGGTTGCGGGCTGAGTTGTTGCGGGCTGTTGGCGCAGCCAACCAGCGTCAAACTGGTCACAGTGATCAAACCGAACAACAGGCGTTGCAACATGCTCATCTCTCCAGAATCAGGCACACACAGACCCGCAGTATAGCGGTGGGCACGCGTAGCAAACCAGCGACCCTGAACACTTGCTGAAGAGATCTGCAAAGTTATGCCTGGCGGCCCCCCCCGTAACATCAACGTCATGCAAGACTGGCAAGCTTCAAAGCAGTAAGACATCAGGTACGTTGCCAAGCAATTCCTTTGGTCACTGTTCACCCCAAGACGCCAATACCGCTATTTCGCTCTGCTCGACTGCGATGGGTGCTGCCAGACTTTCAAGCACTGCAGCCTGCCGCCAATGGGTGATGATTGGGTTGAAATCGAAGAAATTCGCCTCAACTGGCTGCATCAACCACTACCCGCCAGCGCCTGTATCAGCCCGCGCACTCCTCGCTCACGGCTACAACAGGTGTTGACCACCTGACCGAACGGCTAATAAAAGTCATTTAACAGGACCATTTCTCCACGTTTCTTCGCTACAATCTCCCCCCGATTATAAGGACGTCTCCTGATCGGGCCTCGCAGCATCGCTAATGCACTTGCATTAGCTCCCCGCACCGCCCACAGAGAGCCGCCCACACAGATCGAGTGAAGCTGGCGGCGCTTGCTGTTTACCCTGCAATCCACCACTTTTCGCGAATCTGCCAGAGCTGCCATTGCGCTCGGTCACTGAGTTGTTTGCCCGTTTTGCCTGTCATGTATTGCATGTCGGCATTTACTCCTCGGGCTCGGTGCCAGGCTGAGGCAGCCCTTTTTTGAGGTTCACGTCTTCAAAAGAGCGTGAAAAAACGGGTTTTCACAACTTCACAAGAGTGTGGCGAGCAAATGAAAAGCTTTGCGTCTGAAAATGCACTATTAGCGTCTACAACAGCCCAACCACACAGGACCGAGCACTCCTCTAGAACTGGAGACTGAAGCCTGTCCGCTACGGATTTGGTTGCACAAACGGACGCCTTGACCATAAGTCGAATTGCCTCCGGCGCACTGAAGTGAGTTCATATGAACCTCAGGCCCGGTTGGTAGCGTCCGTCGAAGTTGCGAAAAATTGCGAAGATTCGGACATGGCGATCCTGGCCATGGGTGACCTGGGGCTCAATTTGAAGCATGCCCCGTAACTCCTGGCAGCTATGCCGTCAATTTGGTGCTGCAGATTTTGGAGACGCGTTAATGGCGCATAACGAAGCAGTCGACGTAGTATTGGTTGGGGCGGGCATCATGAGTGCCACCCTCGCCGTACTGCTCAAAGAACTCGACCCCGCGATCAAGCTGGAAGTCGTCGAGTTGATGGATTCGGGTGCAGCGGAGAGTTCCAACCCGTGGAACAACGCCGGTACCGGCCACGCCGGGCTGTGTGAGCTGAACTACACGCCTCAGGCCGCCGACGGCACCGTCGATGTCAAAAAAGCCGTGCATATCAACACCCAGTTCGAGGTGTCGAAGCAATTTTGGTCTTATCTGACCAGTAAAAGCACGTTCGGCTCGTCAAAAACCTTCATCAGCCCGGTGCCGCACCTGAGCTTCGTGCAGGGTGACAGTGGCGTTTCGTTCCTGAAAAAACGCTTCGAAAAGATGCACAAGCATCACGCTTTCGCGGACATGGAATACACCGAAGACAAGGCGAAAATGGCTGAGTGGATGCCATTGATGATGCCTGGTCGTCCGGCTGACGAAGTCGTTGCCGCAACCCGCGTGATGAACGGCACCGACGTCAACTTCGGCGCCCTGACCAACCAATTGCTCAAGCACCTGACCAGCGCAGCCGATGCCCAGGTCAAGTACTGCAAGCGTGTCACCGGCCTCAAGCGTAACAACGGCGGCTGGACCGTCAGCATCAAGGACGTGAATACTGGCAACTCCCGTGATGTCGACGCCAAATTCGTCTTCCTCGGTGCTGGCGGCGCGGCATTGCCGTTGTTGCAGGCTTCGGGCATCGAAGAAAGCAAAGGTTTCGGCGGTTTCCCGATCAGTGGCCAATGGCTGCGTTGCGACAACCCGGAAGTGGTCAAACATCACCAGGCCAAGGTCTACAGCCAGGCAGCGGTAGGTTCGCCACCGATGTCCGTGCCGCACCTGGATACCCGCGTAGTGGATGGCAATAAGTCCCTGCTGTTCGGACCTTACGCCGGGTTCACCACCAAGTTCCTCAAGCACGGTTCGTTCATGGACCTGCCGATGTCGGTTCGCGTCGGCAACATCGGCCCGATGCTGGCTGTGGCCAAAAGCAACATGGACCTGACCAGGTATCTGGTCAGCGAAGTGATGCAGTCGATGGAACAACGTCTGGATTCGCTGCGTCGCTTCTACCCCGAAGCCAAGGCTGAAGACTGGCGCCTGGAAGTGGCCGGTCAGCGCGTGCAGATCATCAAGAAAGACCCGAAGAAAGGCGGCGTTCTGCAGTTCGGTACCGAACTGGTCGCAGCCAAGGACGGCTCACTGGCCGCTCTGCTCGGTGCCTCACCTGGTGCGTCGGTCACCGTTTCGATCATGCTTGAGCTGATCGAACGTTGCTTCCCGAGCAAGACCAAAGGCGAATGGGCAGCCAAGCTCAAGGAAATCTTCCCGGCCCGTGAAAAGGTACTGGAAACCGACGCTGCGCTGTATCGCAAGATCAACGCGCAGAACAACCTCAGCCTGGAACTGGTTGAACAAAGCAGCGAGACCGAAAGCTACGCTTAAAGTCTTCGCCCACAAAAAACGCCCCGCTCTTCTTCAAGAACGGGGCGTTTTTTTGTCACCGGCAATACCGAAGTGTCGAGCCGCCTGCTTCGCGAGCAAGCCTGGCTCCTACACGCGAGCTTTCTGGATCAGTTCGATGTAGTCGGCGGCGTTACGCTGATCCTGGATCAGCGCGACGAAATCCTTGCCGTGCTCGTCTTTGCCATCCAGATCAAAACCGGCTTCGATGAAGAACACCAGGAAGCGCTCGAAATCGTCGATACGCAGGCCACGGTAGGCCTTGATCAGTTTGTGCAAGGACGGTGAAGTCGCGTCGACCGGTTCAAAATCGAGGAACAATTTGATCTGCGCATCGCCGATCTCGTCACCAATCACCTGTTTCTTATCTTTACGCATTGCCGACTCCAGCTCGCGGACTTTTCACGGGGCGGGCAGTTTACCCCTCGCCAGCCCTCGCGCTCAACGCGCGCGTACGGCCCCGGTGTGCAAGTCAGCCCAGACATGCCCGTTGGCATAGCTCAGGAACTGGCAATAGACCGTGTCGTTGCGCAGCAGATCGAGCACTGCGCGGTATTGGACCAGCGGGTAATACAGGGTAAGGGTCTTGGTCTTGTCGTCGAATACCGGCTTTTTCAGGCTTTTGCTTTCGCCATCGAAATTGACCAGAACCTGATTGATAGCCGCGCCCTTGTTCAGCGGTTTGCCCTTCAAGCGGATCAATAACGGTGACGTCACCGGAATCGGCTGCTGACTGGACTGGCGCTGACTGCCGACCACCACCGAGTAATCGGTAACTTGCAGCAGTTGCTGTTGCTCAGGCTGAGCGTCACGCAGGGTCAGATCGTCTGGCGGCAGGAACTGCGCGTGCATCGGCGCACTCAACACCTGAGCAGCTGCCAGTGGCAGGCCAAGTAGCAGCACACAAGTGACCACCTTGCGAATCAAAAGGCTCATATAAGGTTCCGAACACGGGGCCAGACACTCTACACGAGGCCTGATCACACCCGCCACCGACCTGGATCAATACGCTGACTTGACGATCCGCGCATACACTGCAAGCAACCGACTGGCGGTGAAGCCCATTTCTCGCGGAGCACCTATGGCGTTCTCCTTTCCACCGTTATTTGCAGCCTGGCGCCAAACCTGGCGCGCAAATTACTCCTTCAAAGCCCTGCGCGGAGACCTCAGCGCAGGGGTGACGGTAGGTATCATCGCCATTCCGCTGGCCATGGCGTTAGCGATTGCCGTCGGCGTGGCACCTCAGCAAGGTTTGTATACGGTGCTTGTTGCGGCGCCGCTGATTGCGCTGACCGGTGGTTCCCGCTTCAACGTTTGCGGCCCGACAGCGGCTTTCGTGGTGATACTGCTGCCCATCACCCAACAATACGGGCTTGGCGGCTTGTTGCTTTGCACAATGCTAGCCGGCGTAATTCTGATCACCCTCGGCCTTATTCGCGCCGGACACCTGATTCAGTACATCCCCTATCCGGTCACACTGGGGTTCACCGCAGGGATCGGTATTGTCATTGCCACATTGCAATTGAAAGACTTTCTGGGGCTTAGCCTCTCCAGCCACCCGCAACACTACGTAGAACAGCTTGGTGCGCTGCTTGCGGCATTACCCAGCGCGCACCTTGGAGACGGGCTGACTGGCGTCACTTGCCTGGCCATTCTGATTGCCTGGCCACGGGTAGTCCCAAAGATCCCCGGGCATCTGGTTGCCCTGGCCGTCGGCGCATTGCTGGGCGTGTTGCTGGAAAAAAATGGCCTGCCAGTGGCCACCCTTGGCGAACGCTTCAGTTATCTGATCGACGGCGTCAACCATGCTGGCATTCCGCCGTTCCTGCCAGATTTTGACTGGCCCTGGAACTTGCCTGGGGCCGATGGCCAGTCGCTGCCGCTGTCCTATGATTTGATCCGCCAACTGATGGCCCCGGCGTTTGCCATCGCCATGCTCGGTGCAATTGAGTCGTTGCTCTGCGCCGTTGTGGCAGATGGTATGACCGGCAGTAAACACGACCCCAATGCCGAACTGCTTGGCCAGGGCCTGGGCAATTTGATTGCACCGCTGTTCGGCGGTATTACCGCCACCGCCGCTATTGCCCGTACGGCGACCAATGTGCGCGCCGGAGCCTTTTCACCCCTTGCCGCCATCATTCACAGCGGCGTTGTATTGGCCGCGATTCTGGTGTTCGCGCCCTTGTTCAGTTATCTGCCGATGGCAGCATTGGCGGCACTGTTGATGATGGTAGCGTGGAACATGAGCGAAGCCAGGCACGTCATTCATACGCTGCGCATCGCACCGCGCAGCGACGTGCTGGTACTGCTGACTTGCCTGAGCCTGACGGTAATGTTCGATATGGTGCTGGCCGTGGCTGTTGGCCTGCTGCTGGCGGCAGGGCTGTTCATCAAGCGCATGAGCGAGCTGACCGATACCGCCGAACTTCCCCGAGACTTCCATCAGGCACTGCTCAACTTGCCCGAGCACGTTCGCTGCTATGCAATACGTGGCCCGCTGTTCTTTGGCGCCGCCGAAAAGGCCTTCAGCGTACTGCGCAAATTCAGCCCGGAAGTCAAAGTCGTGATCGTCGAAATGAGCGCTGTCCCCATGCTGGACATGACCGCACTGTCAGTCTTCGACACTATTCTCAAGGATTACCGCGCCGATGGCATCGGCCTGATTCTGGTGGCAACCCACCCACGTGTCCGTCTGAAGCTGCGCCGTGCCGGGATTCACCGAGAGCAACGTCAGTTGGTCTATGTGCAAACCCTTGAACAAGCCAGGCGTAAAAGCGAGCAATGGCTGGCGCAGGATGCACTGATTCGCTGAGTCGAGCCCTGCGGTGTTCGTATACAATATTCGTCCACGCCTGCCGGGACTCACTCAATTGCCTTTACCGAGCTTCAATGCGCCCAACCTTGGCATTGCGCCTTCCGCCTCGGAAGTCATCGCCAAACACTTACGTGAAGCGATCATCGGCGGGCACTTCGCCGAAGACGAGCCGATCCGGCAGGACGATATCGCGCGCCTGTTCAACGTCAGCAAAATTCCCGTGCGCGAAGCGCTCAAACGCCTTGAGGCTGAAGGCCTGGTGCAGTTCCAGCGCAACAAGGGTGCGGTGGTGACGAAGATTTCCGAGCCTGAGCTGGCGCAGATCTTTGAAGTCCGGGTGCTGCTGGAGGTCCAGGCTATTCGCCTGGCCGTACCGAACATGACCGAAGCCACTTTCGCCCGCGCCGAAAGCATCTGTGCCGAGTTCATCGATGAAAATAACATCGGTCGCTGGGCCGAATTGAACTGGGCCTTGCATGCCTGTTTGTACGAACCCGCGCAACGACCCTTTCTGATCAACCTGATTCGTTCGATTCACGACAAGGTCGAGCGCTACCTGCGTATGCAGATGAGTCTCTCCGAAGGCAAGGAGCGCGCCGACCATGAGCACCGCGACATTCTCGCGGCCTGCCGTGCCGGCGACGCCGACAAGGCTGCCGAACTGATCGAACAACACATCATCGGCGTCTGCCGCACGCTCTATGAACATCTGCCGAATGCACCTGCGCGGACCTGACTCACTGTGCTGATTTCGTCATCCTCACCGAGTAAATCCCTCAAGCCGCAAGCCGCCTCAAAGGCCAGTCTTGCACAGACATTTCCTGTGCAAGGTGGCGCCTCTCGTGAAACGCATCCATGTCCTCGACTCCCACACCGGCGGTGAACCGACCCGCCTGGTGATCGCCGGTTTCCCGGAACTCGGCAACGGCTCCATGGCCGAACGCAAACAACGCCTGGCTGAGCGATACGATGACTGGCGCGCTGCTACGGTACTGGAGCCGCGTGGCAGTGACGTGCTGGTCGGCGCCCTGCTCTGCGAGCCCCAGGACCCGAGCGCCTGCGCCGGGGTGATCTTTTTCAACAACAGCGGTTACCTCGGCATGTGTGGCCACGGCACCATCGGCCTGGTGGCGTCACTGGCGTATCTCAAACGCATTGAGCCCGGAATGCACCGGATCGAAACCCCGGTCGGCACGGTCGAGGCGACCTTGCACGAGGACCGCTCGGTCAGCGTGCGCAATGTTCCGGCCTACCGTTATCGCAAAGCCGTGAAGCTGAGCCTGCCGGGCTATGGCGCGGTCAGTGGTGACATCGCCTGGGGCGGCAACTGGTTCTTCCTGATCGCCGAGCATGGCCAACGCATCGCCAGTGACAATCTCGACGCCCTCACCGCCTACAGTCGGGCGGTCCGCGAGGCCCTGGAAAACCAGGGTATTCGGGGTGAGGACGGGGGCGAGATCGATCATATCGAGCTGTTCGCCGACGACCCGCAGGCCGATAGCCGCAACTTTGTCCTTTGCCCCGGCAAAGCCTACGACCGCTCACCCTGCGGCACCGGTACCAGCGCCAAACTGGCCTGCCTGGCGGCGGACGGCAAGTTACAGCCGGGCGAAGTCTGGCGCCAGGCCAGCGTCATCGGCAGCCAGTTCGAAGCCAGCTATGAGCGACTCGATGAGCAGCGCATCATCCCGACCATTCGCGGCCGCGCCCACATGAGCGGTGAGAACCACTTGTTGCTGGAAGAGGACGATCCGTTCGCCTGGGGCATTCGTCCATGAATGCCGACGTCATCGTCATCGGCGCCGGTATTGTCGGCAGCGCCTGTGCCCATGAACTGGCACAACGCGGCCTCGACGTGCTGGTGCTCGACAGCCAGCGCGGCGGCGCCACGGCGGTCGGCATGGGCCATCTGGTGGCGATGGATGACAATCCGGCGGAGCTGGCCCTGAGCCGCTACTCCATTGACCTGTGGCGCCAATGGGCGCCGCGGCTGGACGACGGTTGCGCCTACAGCAATTGCGGCACCCTGTGGCTGGCGGCCAATGAGCAGGAGTTGGCCGCCGCCGAGATCAAGCATCAGACCCTCAGCGCTCAAGGTATCGCCTGCCGGATGCTCGATAGCCGAGCGCTGTACAACGCCGAGCCGATGTTGCGCCCGGGCTTGAGTGGCGCGCTGAAAGTCAGCGGTGACAGCATTCTTTACGCACCCAATGCGGCGCAATGGTTGCTGACACAAGGAGCAAAACGCCTCACACGTCGCACGGCAGAAGTCGCCGAGGTCTGTGGCAATCAGCTGCGCTTGACCACCGGCGAACGCCTGCGCGCCGAAGCCGTGGTACTGGCCAACGGGATTCAGGCCACCGACCTCTGCCCGGAACTGCCGATCCGCCCCAAGAAGGGCCACCTACTGATCACTGACCGTTATCCCGGCAAGATCCACCATCAACTGGTGGAACTGGGATATGTCACCAGTGCCCACGCCAGCGAGGGCACTTCGGTTGCGTTCAACGCTCAACCGCGGCCCACCGGACAGATTTTCCTCGGCTCCTCCCGTCAGTTCGATACCACCGATCTGCAGGTCGAAGGCGCTGTGCTGGCGCGTATGTTGCGCCGTGCCCTCGACTATCTGCCGGAGCTGGGCGGGATGAACGCCATCCGCAGCTGGACCGGCCTGCGCGCAGCGACGCCCGATGGCCTGCCCTTGCTCGGCGAACACCCGCAACAGCCGGGCTTGTGGCTGGCGGTCGGCCATGAAGGTCTGGGCGTCACCACCGCCCCCGGCAGCGCGCACGTGCTGGCGGCGCAGTTGTGCAAAAGCGTCGCGGCTATCGACCCGGCACCGTATCTGCCGGGGCGGTTCTTATCCACAGCACAAGGGCTACGCGCATGATTGAACCCCTCATGATTGAACTAAGGCTCGACGGCCGGGCGGTTACGGTCGACGTAGGCAGCACTGTCGCTGCCGCGCTTTATCTCGGTGGCGATGGCAACAGTCGGACGTCGGTCAGCGGCCAACGCCGCGCGCCGTTTTGCGGGATGGGTGTATGCCAGGAGTGTCGGGTGATGATCGACGGCCAGCGCCGCCTCGCCTGCCAGACAGTGTGCCGCAACGGTATGTGCGTGGAGACCCGGGCATGAAGGTTGATCTGCTGATCATCGGCGCCGGACCGGCCGGCATGGCTGCTGCGTTAGCGGCCGCCCCCAGTGGCGCACACATTGTCATCATCGACGACAACCCGGCACCCGGCGGGCAGATTTGGCGCGATGGGCTGAAAGCGCAATTACCGGTCAATGCACGGCGCCATCGCCAGGCACTGGCCGCAGCGAGCAATGTGCAGGTGTTCAACTCGACACGAGTGGTAGCGCTTGCCGGCCCTAAGCAACTGTTGCTGGAAGGCCCCGAACACGGCTGGCGAATTCATTACCGGAAACTGATTCTCTGCACCGGCGCCCGCGAATTGTTGCTGCCGTTTCCCGGCTGGACCTTGCCCGGTGTCACCGGGGCCGGTGGCCTGCAAGCCTTGATCAAGGGCGGGATGCCGGTGGCAGGCGAACGTCTGGTGATTGGCGGCAGCGGTCCGCTGTTACTGGCCAGCGCCGCCACCGCAAAAAAAGCCGGCGCCCGGGTGCTGCAGATCACCGAGCAAGCGCCATTGCGCGCCGTCGCCGGGTTCGCCCGGCATCTGCCGAAGTGGCCAGGCAAACTGCTGCAAGCCGCTCGGCTGTTTGATCGCCATTACCATTGCGCAAGCCATGTGCTGGCCGCCCTTGGCGACGAACACGTTGAAGCCGTCAGGCTGAAACGTAATGGTCGGGTGCTGGAAATCCCTTGCGAACGATTGGCCTGCGGCTTCGGCCTGATCCCCAACACCCAGCTCGCTCAAGCGCTGGGATGTGACTTGAAGAACCAGGCCATTGCCGTTGACGCCACCCAGACCACCAGCCTGATCGATCACTTTGCCGCCGGTGAATGCACCGGGTTCGGCGGCAGTGAACTGGCGTTGGTGGAAGGTACCATCGCCGGTTTGAACGCAATCGGCGAAACCCGAAAAGCCAGCGCCCTTTGGCCTCAGCGTCAACGCTGGCAGTCTTTTGCCGATCAATTGAACAGTGCCTTCGCCTTGAGCGATGAGCTCAAGCACCTGACCGAACCCGACACCCTGATTTGTCGTTGTGAAGACGTAGCGTTTTCCACCCTCAAGGATTGCACGGGCTGGAACCAGGCCAAACTCCAAAGCCGTTGCGGCATGGGCGCCTGCCAGGGACGGATCTGCGGTGCGGCAACGAGTTTTCTGTTCGACTGGCCGACACCTGCGCCACGTCCGCCATTTTCTCCGACGCGGATCGACACTTTGCTGCAACTCGCCGACAGCACCGAGCTTCCCAAGCCGGATCCGCTCGCCGTAGAGTAAGGCCCTCCATCACCAGGGCCGCTGCTTGATGACGTTCCCCCTGTCGTTGCCCTCCCCGCGAGATCTGCCCGAGTTACTGGGCAGTCTGCAATTGATCGCGCCCCTGCTCGACGCCATGCCCGGCGTGGTGTTCTTCATCAAGGATACCGCCGCGCGCTACATGCTGATCAATCAAACCCTGGCCCAGCGCTGCGGTGTCAGGGATGGCCGCGAGTTGCTCGGCAAGACGGCCGAGCAGGTATTCCCCTCACGCTTTGGCCCGCATTACACCGAACAGGATCGCCGGGTGCTGAACGACGGTAGCCCACTCAGTGATCAGCTTGAACTGCATCTATACCCCGGCCGCGAGCCCGGTTGGTGCCTGACCCACAAGCTGGCGCTGCACAATGCCCAAGGCACCATCATCGGTATGGCGGGGATTTCCTATGACCTGCTGGCGCCACAGTCCAATCATCCGGCCTATCAAAAACTCGCCGCCGTCGACGGGCATATCCGCGAGCACTACGCGCAAAATATCGCGCTGAGCGATCTGACCGCCCTCACCGGGTTTTCCGTGGCGCAACTGGAGCGGCACTGCAAACGCATCTTCCAGTTGACGCCCCGGCAGATGATCCACAAGGCCCGGCTGGGCGCCGCCTCACAGTTACTGTCGGGCGACCTGCCGATCACCGAGATTGCTCTGCGATGCGGTTACACCGACCACAGCGCTTTCAGCCGTCAGTTCAAGGCACTCACCGGCCTTTCCCCGACCCAATACCGCGACAGCCATCGTTGACTGTTACCCGTTACGAAGCACCCCGATCAAACCTGCTCCCTTTTGTGACATGAGTAGCCGCATCACCCAGTCCACTCACCGATTGCCTGACCGGGCCCGGTAATCCCTTTCTTTCTCTCTTGCCGTCTGTTTCGGGCTTTGTAGCCAAACCGGGATTCAGTCCCGGGTTTTCGCTGTGTTTTTGGCACACGCAGTGCATATCAAATATCGTATACGAAATTCTAAATACCAATTTGATAAGAACTGCCCACTGCTCGACACCATCCGACAACGAGGCCCCTTATGAAAAACCCTGCATCCGCCGTCCTCTTCACCGCCGTTCTGAGCACTGCGTTCATTGGCCTGGCCCAGGCCGACAAACTCGATGACATCATTGAGTCCGGCAGCCTGCGCTGCGCCGTCACGCTCGACTTCCCACCCATGGGCTTTCGCGATGAGAAGAACACTCCGGCCGGGTTCGACGTCGACTACTGCAATGACTTGGCAAAAACCCTCGGGGTTAAAGCCGAGATCGTCGAAACGCCTTTCCCTGACCGCATTCCAGCGCTGGTTTCGGGCCGCGCCGATGTGATCGTGGCATCGACCTCCGACACCCTGGAGCGCGCCAAAACCGTAGGCATGACCATTCCCTACTTCGCCTTCCAGATGGTGGTGCTGACCCGCACCGATGCCGGGATCAAAACCTACGACGACCTCAAGGGCCGCTCGGTCGGCGGCCCGGCCGGTACGTTCGAAGCGATCTCACTGGAAAACGACGTGAAGAAATGGGCCAACGGCAAAGGCGCCTTCCATGCCTATCAATCGTTGGCTGATGCCGTACTTGCCTTGAGCCAGGGGCAGATTGATGCCACCACCGTGACCTCCACCGTCGCCTCATCACTGATCAAGTCCGGCAAGTACAAAAGCCTCAGCGTCGCGGGCACCGCACCCTATGACATCGACTACGTGTCCCTGGGCGCCAAGCGCAGCGAGTACGGTCTGCTCAACTACCTCAACCTGTTTGTGAACCATCAAGTGCGCTCCGGTCGCTATCAGGCGTTGTTCGCCCAGTGGGTCGGCGGGACCGCGCCGGAGCTGACGGCGAATGGGGTGTATCGCTAAGCACCGAATACCTGTGGGATTGGGTTTGTCCTCGTGTAGGAGCGAGCTTGCTCGCGATGGACTCATGGGCGGCGCGTCGATTCAGAGAATACGCGTCATCGTTAACGCCCATCGCGAGCAAGCTCGCTCCTACATAGGGACCTCATTTCTTTAACTGACAACGCCCAAACCAGTTGAAACCCAAGGAACTCCTTTGATGTTCGACTACACCTTCCATTGGCGTGCGGCCTTTCAGGCGCTGCCGGACATGCTCGACGGCGCCCGGATCACCCTGGAAATCGCCGTGCTGTCGATGCTCGGCGGCACCCTGATCGCGATGTTTCTCGCCCTCGGCCAGCAGTCCCACCGACGTCTGTTTCGGGCGATTGCCGCCAGCTGGGTATCCGTAGCGCGCAATACCCCGGCGCTGTTCCAGGTCTACGTCCTGTATTTCGGCCTCGGTGCCTTTGGCATTCATATGGGCTCGTGGCTGGCGCTGCTGATCGGTATCACCTTCAACAACGCCGGCTACCTGGCGGAAACCTTTCGCGGTGGCCTCAACGCGGTGCCCGACACCCAACTGCGCTCTGCTCGCTCGCTGGGCATGAGTGCACCGCAAGCCTATCGCCTGGTGGTACTGCCGCAGCTGTTGCGCGTGGTGTTTTACCCGCTGACCAATCAAATGGTCTGGGCGCTGCTGATGACCTCGCTCGGGGTGGTGGTCGGTCTGACCAGCGACCTCACCGGGGTCACCCAGGCGTTGAACGTGAAGACGTTCCGCACGTTCGAGTTCTTCGCCATCGCCGCCGTTCTCTACTTCGTCCTGGCCAAACTGGTGGTGCTGATCGCCCGCCTGCTGGCCTGGCGTTTGTTCCGGTACTGAGGAGCCCACCATGTACACATCGAGTTTGACCTGGGGCGATGTTCAGTACCTGCTGCAAGGTGCTGGCACCACCCTGCTGCTGACCTTCTGGGCAATGTTTATCGGCACACTGCTGGGGGTTGTTTGCGGCTTGTTTCGTGCTCTGTTACCACGTCTGAGCCTGCCGCTGGCGTGGGTGCTGGATGTGTTTCGCAGCGTGCCGTTGCTGATCCAGTTCGTTCTGCTCAACTCGTTCAAGTCCATCATCGGCCTGAACTGGAGCGCCTTCAGCGTAGCCTGCGTAATCCTCGGCACCTACGCCACCGCCTACTGCGCGGAGATCGTCCGTGGCGGCGTGCTTTCGGTGCCGTCGACCACCCGCCGTGCCGCGCGCTCGCTGGGCATGAGCCACACCCAGGACTTGCTGCACATCGTCCTGCCGATGGCGACCCGAGTGGCGTTTCCCGGCTGGATCAACCTCACCCTGGCGGTCATGAAAGACACCTCGCTGGTGCTCTGGATCGGCATCGTCGAACTGTTGCGTGCCTCGCAAACCATTGTCACCCGGCTACAGGAGCCGCTGTTCGTGCTTGCCCTGGCCGGCCTTATCTACTACGTCATGAGCCTGGTGATCGCCCGTCTGGGTGCGCGGCTCGAACAGAGGTGGCAGGAAAATGATTGAGATCGAGAACGTCCATAAGTCCTTTGGCAATCTGGCAGTGGTCAAGGGTGTTGACCTGACGGTGAACAAAGGCGAAGTAGTGTCGATCATCGGCGGCTCGGGATCGGGTAAATCGACCCTGCTGATGTGCATCAACGGCCTGGAAGCGATTCAGGGTGGACAGATCCGCGTCGACGGCACACCGGTGCATGCCACCGGGACCGACCTGAACAAATTGCGCCAGAAGATCGGCATCGTCTTCCAGCAATGGAACGCCTTCCCGCACCTGACGGTAATGGAAAACGTCATGCTCGCACCGCGCAAAGTCCTCGGTAAAAGCCGTCAGGAAGCCGAAGAGATCGCCGTGCGCCAGCTCACCCACGTCGGGCTCGGCGACAAGCTCAAGGTCTTCCCGAGCAAGCTCTCCGGCGGCCAGCAACAACGCATGGCGATTGCCCGGGCGCTGGCCATGTCGCCGGACTACATGCTCTTCGACGAAGCCACCTCGGCCCTCGACCCGCAACTGGTGGGCGAGGTGCTGGACACCATGCGCCTGCTGGCCGAGGAAGGCATGACCATGGTGCTGGTGACCCACGAGATTCGCTTCGCCCGGGACGTCTCGGACCGCGTGGCATTTTTCCGCAACGGCAAGATCCATGAGATCGGCCCGCCAGACCAGGTGATCGGCCAGCCGCAACGGCCGGAAACCGCCGACTTTCTCAAATCGGTCGTGTAACCCACAGAGACTTCAAAGGAGACCAGCATGCGCTCAAGCAAGATCATTCATGTGGTGAGTTGCCACGCCGAAGGGGAAGTCGGCGATGTGATCGTCGGCGGTGTCGCACCGCCGCCCGGTGCCACCCTGTGGGATCAATCGCGCTGGATTGCGCAAGACCAGACCCTGCGCAATTTCGTCCTCAACGAACCGCGCGGCGGTGTATTCCGCCACGTCAATCTGCTGGTTCCGGCCAAAGACCCGCGAGCCGACATGGCCTGGATCATCATGGAACCGGCTGATACACCACCGATGTCCGGCTCCAACTCCCTGTGCGTGGCCACGGTGCTGCTCGACAGCGGGATTTTGCCGATGACCGGGCCGGTGACCCGATTGGTGCTGGAAGCGCCCGGCGGGCTGATCGAAGTCACCGCTCAATGCCGTGACGGCAAAGCCGAGCGGGTCGAAGTGCGCAATGTGGTGTCGTTTGCCGACAAACTGGACGCGTGGATCGAAGTCCCCGGGCTAGGCTCCGTACAGGTCGATACCGCTTATGGCGGCGACAGTTTCGCGATCGTCGATGCTCAGCGCCTGGGCTTCTCGCTGACCGCCGATGAAGCTGCGGATCTGGTGGCCACAGGGCTGAAAATCACCCAGGCCGCCAACGAACAACTGGGCTTCGTCCATCCGCTGAACCCGGACTGGAAGCACATTTCCTTCTGCCAGATCGCCGCACCGGTCAATCGTGCCAATGGCGTAGCCAACGCTGCCAACGCGGTAGTGATTCGCCCCGGAAAGATTGATCGTTCGCCTTGTGGGACGGGCTGTTCGGCGCGCATGGCGGTGTTGCATGCCAAAGGTCAACTTGAGGTTGGCGAAGCCTTTATCGGGCGCTCGATCATCGGCTCAGAGTTTCATTGCCGAATCGACGCCATCACCGAAATTGCCGGGCGTCCGGCGATTGTCCCTTGCCTGTCCGGGCGCGCCTGGATCACCGGCATTCACCAGCACCTGCTTGACCCAAGTGACCCTTGGCCCGGCGGTTATCGACTGTCCGATACCTGGCCGGTCGAACTGAACATTTGAAGCACGCTAATCTGACAAAGACTTTTGAACCACAGGGCACTTTCAGTGCTCAACACTAACGTATACGAAATACTAAAATTCCATCAGCGGAGGCAACATGAGCAAGCACGTTAACTGGAGCGGCGTTTTCCCAGCGGTCACGACCCAATTCAACAGTGACTTTTCCATCGACTACGAGGGCACGCACAAGGTCATCAGCGGCCTGGTTCGCGACGGTGTTTCAGGTCTGGTGATCTGCGGCACCGTCGGCGAAAACACCTCGCTGAGCACCGAAGAAAAAATCAGCCTGGTAGAACTCGCCAAGGACGCCGCGGCCGGTCGGGTGCCGGTGATCTCCGGCGTCGCCGAGTTCACCAGCGCCAACGCCAGCAAGGTCGCCAAGGAAATCCAGCGGGTTGGTGCCGACGGCATCATGCTCATGCCTGCGCTGGTCTACTCTTCGAAACCCTTCGAGACCGCCACGCACTTTCGCAGCGTAGCCGCCAGCATCGACCTGCCGGTGATGGTCTACAACAACCCACCGATCTATAAGAATGACGTCACGCCGGACATCCTGATTTCTCTGGCCGACTGCGACAACGTCGTCTGCTTCAAGGACTCCTCGGGCGATACCCGGCGCTTCATTGACGTGCGCAACGAGGTCGGCGACCGCTTCGTGCTGTTCGCCGGGCTCGATGACGTGGTGCTCGAAAGCATCGCCGTCGGCGCGGTGGGTTGGGTTTCCGGGATGTCCAACGCGTTCCCGAAAGAAGGCGAGACGTTGTTCCGACTGGCCCGCGATGGCCGCTTCAAGGAAGCGATGCCGATCTACGAATGGTTCATGCCGCTGCTGCACCTCGATGCCCGTCCGGATCTGGTGCAGTGCATCAAACTCTGCGAAGAGTTAATGGGCCGTGGCTCGGCACTGACCCGCCCTCCACGCCTGGGCTTGCTCGACCACGAACGCAGCGAAGTCCAGGCGCTGATCAAGACCGCCCTCGCCAACCGCCCAACGCTGCCGGATGTCGGCTTGTAAGCATCCGTCCTGACCGCCGCGCGCCTCACCGGGCGCGGCCCCTCCGAGATTTTCTGCTTATGTTTATCATTACCGGCCACAACTTCATCGGCTTCGGCCGCAGCGCGTTGGGCGATCAGCAACTGCAAAGCCTTGACGCCAGCACCGGCGAAGCCCTGCCCTATCGCTTCAGCCAGGCCAACGCCGAAGAGGTCGACAACGCTGCGCAATTCGCCGCCAGGGCCTACCCGAGCTATCGCAACCTGCGGGCCACCGCTCGCGCCGGATTTCTTGAAACCATCGCCGAGGAAATCGATGCCCTGGGCGATGACTTTATCGCCATCGTCTGTCGTGAGACCGCCCTGCCCGCCACCCGCATCCTGGGTGAACGAGCGCGCACCAGCGGTCAATTGCGCTTGTTTGCACAGGTTTTGCGCCGAGGCGATTTTCTCGGTGCGCGCATCGACCGCGCGCTGCCTGAACGTCAGCCACTGCCTCGTGTCGACCTGCGCCAATGGCGCATCGGTCTCGGACCGGTTGCGGTGTTTGGCGCCAGCAACTTTCCGCTGGCGTTTTCCACGGCCGGCGGCGATACCGCCGCCGCGTTGGCCGCCGGTTGCCCGGTGGTGTTCAAGGCCCACAGCGGGCACATGGCAACCGCCGACTATGTTGCATCGGCAATCATCCGCGCCGCCCAACGCTGTGGTATGCCCGAAGGCGTGTTCAACATGATTTATGGAGCTGGCGTTGGCGAGGCGCTGGTCAAGCACCCGGCGATCCAGGCAGTTGGCTTCACCGGCTCTCTGAAAGGTGGGCGCGCACTGTGCGACATGGCGGCAGCCAGAGCGCAACCCATCCCGGTATTCGCCGAGATGTCGAGCGTCAACCCGGTACTGGTGCTACCGGCGGCTCTCCATGCACGGGGTGAAACGATCGCCAGCGAGCTAAGTGCGTCGATCGTGCTGGGCTGCGGTCAGTTCTGTACCAATCCGGGACTGATTATCGGTCTGCGTTCGTCGGCGTTCAGCGCTTTCGGCGAACAGCTCGCGGCGAACATGCGTGAAAAACCGCCACAGGCCATGCTCAACAGCGGCACGCTGCGCAGCTTCCAGCAAGGCGTTCAACGCTTGCTGCAGCATCCACGGGTCAGCCGGCTGAGCGGTGAAGACCCGCAAGGAAACCACGCCCGCCCACAGCTGTTCAAAGCCGATGTCGGCCTCTTGCTCGAGGGCGATGAATTGCTACAAGAGGAAGTCTTCGGACCTGCCAGCATCCTGATCGAAGTGGCCGATGAGACCGAGCTGAGACAGGCACTGCACGCGCTGCAAGGACAATTGACCGCCAGCCTGATCGCCGAACCGGCGGACCTTGAGTTGTGCTCAAGCCTGCTGCCGATCCTCGAACAAAAAGCCGGACGCCTGCTGCTCAATGGCTACCCGACCGGTGTTGAAGTCTGCGATGCCATGGTTCACGGCGGTCCATACCCGGCTACCTCGGATGCACGAGGGACGTCGGTCGGTAGCCTGGCGATCGATCGATTCTTGCGGCCCGTGTGCTATCAGAACTGCCCGGACGAGCTATTACCGGATGCACTGAAGAACGCCAATCCGTTGAGGATTTTACGGTTGGTGGATGGGGTGAATACGCGGGAGGGGTGGGGACGTGACAGCTAAGGCGACGACGCGGTCCGTAGCAGCTGGCGAAGCCTGCGTTCGGCTGCGCAGCAGTCGCAAATCATGCAACCGCGGTTAACCTGTAACACCACAACGCCTGATTTTACGACCGCTTCGCGGTCGAACGCAGCCTTCGGCAGCTGCTACGGGGAATACGCGAAGCCAGAAATTCCTTACCTGAGCGGAATCAGGGTTTGCACAGCCCGCCTTCAATCAAACTGCGCACGCATCCAGGCCAGATACCCGGCCACGCCCGCCTCACCTTCGCGGGGCGCCCAATCAGCGTATTCGCCTTCACCCACGGGTTGATAAGGCCCAGCCTTGCATTCGAACATCAGCGTATCGGCCTCCAGCACCACAAAGCTGTGGAACACGCCCGGCGGCAGGTCGACACCCAGGCAATCGCCGCCGGCCTGCATGACACGCTTGCTCAGCAGTTCGCCCGAGTCGCTGAACACCAGCAAACCAAGGCAACCTTTGAGCACCAGGATGGTTTCGGCTTTGTCGATACCCAGGTGCCGGTGCGGCGGGACGTAGGTACCCGGCTGCATCCCAATGGCCATGCGGTGACAGGGTTCTTGCATCTGGTGGAAGTTGTGGTGATGGCGACCGCGCGGGCTGGCCGCGGCTTTTTCGGCCAGCTCGGCGAACAATGACTGATCGAAAAAACCCGTTGTCGCCATGTCTTACATACCTTTGACGGCGTAGATACCCGCAGCGTTGCGCCAGTAGCCTTTGTAGTCCATGCCGTAACCGAAGATGTAGCGGTCGATGCACGGCAAGCCGACGTAATCTGCTTTCAGATCAGGGCGAGCCTTGCGGTCGTGATCCTTGTCGATCAGCACGGCGGTGTGCACCGCACGGGCACCGGCGTGTTTACAGAAGTCGATGATCGCGCCCAGGGTATGACCTTCGTCGAGGATATCGTCGATGATCAGAACGTCACGGTCGATGAACGAAACTTCTGGCTTGGCTTTCCAGAACAGGTCGCCGCCGCTGGTTTCGTTGCGGTAGCGGGTCGCGTGCAGGTAGGACGCTTCCAGTGGGAAATTCAGATGGGGCAGCAGTTTGCCGGAGAAAATCAGACCACCGTTCATCACACAGAAAACCACTGGATTACGCTCAGCCAGCTCGAAGTTGATTTGCGCACCGACTCGGGCGATGGCCGCCTCGACTTCAGCTTCGGTGTACAGGCAGTCAGCCTCTCGCATGATTTGACGGATATGCTCGAGATCAGCGGACATGGCGTTCTCCAAGGGGGTGGCTGTTTCGGAAAAGCGGGCAAAGGTACGCATCCTGCGAAGTCAGATCAAGCGTTTCTGGACTAACGTACAGCATGTCTATAGGACAACACCCTCGGATAGATTAACCTAGGCCGGTTTTTTTGCCCGCCGCCGGAGCCTTTCCCCATGCCCATCCGTGAGATCCGCCATCCGCTGATCCGCCACAAGCTCGGCCTTATGCGCCGCGCTGACATTAGCACGAAGAACTTCCGTGAGCTTGCTCAGGAAGTCGGTGCCCTGCTCACCTACGAGGCCACCAAAGACCTGCCCCTGGAGAGTTACGAAATCGAAGGCTGGTGCGGCGCCGTTGAAGTCGAAAAAATCGCCGGCAAGAAAATTACCGTGGTGCCGATCCTGCGCGCCGGTATCGGCATGCTCGAAGGCGTCCTCAGCCTGATCCCGGGCGCCAAGGTCAGCGCCGTGGGTGTGGCCCGCAACGAGGAAACCCTCGAAGCGCATACCTATCTGGAAAAACTGGTTCCGGAAATCGACGAACGCCTGGCCATGATCATCGACCCGATGCTGGCCACCGGCGGTTCGATGGTCGCGACCATCGACTTGCTGAAAAAGGCCGGCTGCAAGGACATTCGCGCCATGGTCCTGGTCGCCGCTCCCGAAGGCATCGCCGCCGTGGAGAAGGCTCACCCCGACGTGACCATCTACACCGCGTCCATCGATGAGCGCCTGAACGAACACGGCTACATCATTCCGGGCCTGGGTGATGCCGGCGACAAGATTTTCGGTACCAAGCAGAAGGACGCTTGAGCATGCAGGACGAGTTCAACGACCCGCTCTGGCGCCAGATTCTGTCGGGTGCACAGATGTTGTTCGTGGCGTTTGGCGCGCTGGTGTTGATGCCGCTGATTACCGGCCTCGACCCCAACGTCGCGCTGTTCACGGCGGGCCTGGGGACTTTGCTGTTTCAGCTAGCCACCGGGCGCCAGGTGCCGGTGTTCCTGGCTTCGAGCTTTGCCTTTATCACGCCGATCATTCTCGCCAAGGGCCAGTTTGGCCTCGCCGCGACCATGGGCGGGGTGATGGCGGCCGGTTTCGTTTATACCTTTCTGGGCATTGCGGTGAAGATCAAGGGCACCGGTTTTATCGACCGACTGTTGCCACCCGTGGTCATCGGCCCGGTGATTATTTCCATCGGTCTGGCCATGGCACCGATTGCCGCCAACATGGCGATGGGCAAGGCCGGCGACGGGACTGAGCTGATCCACTACCAGACGGCAATGATGATCTCGATGCCGGCACTGCTGACTACGTTGATCGTGGCGGTGTTCGGCAGGGGGATTTTCCGCCTGGTGCCGATCATTTCCGGCGTATTGGTGGGGTTCGCCATGGCGTTCTTTTTCGGCGTGGTCGATACCGCAAAGATTGCCGCAGCACCGTGGTTCGCGCTGCCGCACTTCACCGCACCCGAGTTCAACTGGCAGGCGATTCTGTTTATCGTTCCAGTCGCGCTGGCGCCAGCCATCGAGCATATCGGCGGGGTTATTGCGGTCGGTAGTGTTACAGGCCGTGATTACTTGAAGAAACCCGGTCTGCATCGCACGCTGTTTGGTGATGGCATCGCCACCACCGCCGCTGGACTGCTGGGTGGCCCACCCAACACCACCTACGCCGAAGTGACCGGCGCGATAATGCTGACCAGGAACTACAACCCGAAAATCATGACCTGGGCGGCGATCTTCGCCATCAGCCTGGCGTTTATCGGTAAATTCGGCGCGTTGTTGCAGAGCATTCCGGTGCCAGTGATGGGCGGGATTCTCTGCCTGTTGTTCGGCTCGATCGCCGCAGTGGGGATGAACACGATGATTCGCCACAAAATCGATTTGAGCGAAGCGCGCAATCTGGTGATTGTGTCGGTGACCCTGGTGTTCGGGATTGGCGGCGTGCTGATCGGTACCGGGACAGGCCCGAACGACTTCGGCCTCAAAGGCATCGCCTTGTGCGCCGTGGTGGCGATTGCACTGAACCTGATCCTGCCGGGTAACGATAGCTGGAAGCACAAGAAGGCGGATGAGTCGTTGCTCTAAACCTTGATCGTTCCCACGCTCTGCGTGGGAATGCAGCCCGTGACGCTCCGCGTCACAGTAAGAGCGGACGCAGAGCGTCCAGTGAGGCATTCCCACGCGGGAGCGTGGGAACGATCATTGCTCCTACAACACAATCGGCGCCCGCTCGCAAAGCGCATTCAACGCATGCGCCCACTGCGGGTTGTCATTCAGACACGGCACCAGCACCAGCTCCTCACCACCCGCTTCGCGGAATTGTTCTCGCCCACGATCACCGATCTCTTCCAGCGTCTCTATGCAATCGGCGACGAATGCCGGGCACATCACCAGAATTTTTTTCACGCCCTGCTGCGCCAACGCCTCAAGACGTGCTTCGGTGTAGGGTTCGATCCATTTGGCGCGGCCCAGCCTGGACTGGAACGACACCGACCATTTGCCCTCCGGCAATCCCATGCGCTGCGCAAAGGCCTGTGCGGTGCGCAGACACTGGCCGCGATAACAGGTCGCCACGACTTCCGGCGGTGCATCACGGCAGCAATCCCCGCCCCCTTCGAAGCTATGGCCAGGGTTAAGCTTCTTCAAATGCCGCTCTGGCAAGCCATGAAAACTCAGCAGCAGGTGATCGAAATCCTGCTCTAAATGCGGCTTGGCACTGGCCACCAAGGCGTCGAGGTATTCCGGCTGATCATAAAACGGCTGCAAGATCGAGAACTGCACCGCCAGTTTCTTAGCCAGCACCACGCGTTTGGCTTCCTCGATCACCGTGGTCACGGTGCTGTCGGCGAATTGCGGATAGAGCGGTGCAAGCGTCACGCGCTTCACGCCTTGGGCAGCCATGCGAGTCAGCACCGTTTCAATCGACGGCTCGCCATAACGCATCGCCAATTCCACCGGTCCCTGCTTCCATTGCTCGGTCATCGCCTGTTGCAGGCGGCGGCTGAGCACCACCAGCGGGGAGCCTTCATCCCACCAGATCGACGCATAGGCTTGGGCAGACTGCTCAGGGCGCTTGATCAGAATCAGCGAGACCAACAAACGCCGCACCGGCCAGGGTAAGTCGATGACGTAAGGGTCCATCAGAAATTGATTGAGGTAGCTGCGCACATCTGCCACCGAAGTGGAAGCTGGCGAACCCAGGTTGACCAGGAGCAACGCGTGATCGGTCATGCAACGTCCTATTTCAAAGGCGGCTGGATAAATCGTCCAGGGCCGCGCGCAAATCAGTGAACTGGAAAGTGAAACCCGCCGCCACCAAACGCGTCGGCATGGCCCGCTGGCCACCCAGCAGCAACAGTGACAACTCGCCCAGGCCAACTCGCAAAGCGAAGGCCGGCATCGGCAGTATCGCCGGTCGGTGCAACACGCTGCCAAGGGTCTTGGCAAACTCGCGATTGCGCACAGGCTCAGGCGCACAGGCATTATAAGGACCGCGTGCATCATTCTGATTCAGAAGAAAATCAATCAGGGCGATTTGATCGTTGATATGGATCCATGGCATCCACTGCCGACCACTGCCGATCGGCCCGCCCAGCGCCAGTTTGAACGGCAACAACAGGCGCGACAAAAAGCCGCCCTCGGCGGCCAGCACCAGCCCGGTGCGGATCAGTACCACGCGAATGCCCATGGCCTCGGCACGTTGTGCCGTCTCTTCCCAGGCAATACACAACTGGCTGGCGAAGTCTTCACTGACCGGAGGCGAGTCCTCGTTCAACACACGCTCACCGCCATCGCCGTACCAACCCACCGCCGAACCGGAAATCAGCACACGGGGTTTCTGCTCGCGACTTTCCAGCCAGGCGAGCAAGGTTTCGGTCAGGCTGATCCGGCTGCTCCACAGCTTTGCCTTGCGCCTGTGGGTCCAGGGCCGATCAACAATGGGCGCACCGGCGAGGTTGATCACCGCATCGACCGGATCCGGACCGATTTCCTCGAGCCGACCTATTCCACGTACCTGGACTCCGCAGAGTTTGGTCACCTTGTCGGGTCGACGACTCCACACAGTCAAACGATGGCCCCGGGTCAACCAGTGTCGACAGAGTTGACGTCCTATCAAACCAGTACCGCCGGTCAGCAATATGTGCATGACATCTTCCTCGCATGGCGTTTTACCCGGATCACTAGTCTATTTTTATAAGCAGGGATCTTTTCAATCGGATAAGCCCTATGGTTAACAATAGGACAACCTATCTAGAACAGCTTGTAAGACCGAGAACGCCAAAAGTTATACCAAAAAACAATATTGTATAGGTTTAAACGACGGCGTAGTCTGTACTGAAAGGTAAGCGAGGCCCCTATGACTGTACCCATCGCAATCATCGGTACCGGTATCGCCGGACTCTCAGCTGCCCAGGCACTTCGCGATACCGGGTATGAAGTGCAGCTTTTCGATAAAAGCCGTGGCAGCGGCGGACGCATGTCGAGCAAGCGCAGTGACGCTGGCGCGCTGGACATGGGTGCGCAGTATTTCACCGCCCGCGACCGCCGCTTCGTCATCGAAGTCCAGCGCTGGCAAGCCAATGGCTGGGTCGCCGTATGGTTGCCGCAACTCTATAACTTCCACGGCGGCCAGCTCAGCCCCTCGCCGGACGAACAGATTCGCTGGGTCGGTACGCCACGCATGAGCGCCATCACCCGTGCCCTGATCGGCGATATGGAAGTGCATTTTTCCTGCCGCATCACTGAGGTCTACCGTGGCGAACAACATTGGCATCTGCAAGATGCCGAAGGCTTCACCCATGGCCCTTTCAGTCATGTGGTGATTGCCACTCCAGCGCCTCAGGCCACCGCCCTGCTGGCTTCCGCGCCGAAACTGGCCGGTGTCGCTGCCGGGGTGAAGATGGATCCGACCTGGGCCATTGCCCTGGCATTCGAAACACCGCTGGACACCCCGATGGAAGGCTGCTTCATACAGGACAGCCCGGTCGACTGGCTGGCTCGCAACCGCAGTAAACCGGGGCGCGACAACACGCTCGATACCTGGGTACTGCACGCCACGAGTAGCTGGAGCCGGCAGCATATCGATCTGCCAAAAGAGGCAGTGATCGAGCAACTGCATGGCGCTTTCGCCGAACTGCTGCACAGCGCCATGCCCGCTCCGACCTTCAGTCTCGCCCACCGCTGGCTCTATGCCCGGCCGGCCAGCAGTCATGAATGGGGGGCGCTGGCCGACGCCGATCTGGGTCTGTATGTGTGTGGCGACTGGTGCCTTTCCGGGCGGGTCGAAGGGGCCTGGCTCAGCGGTCAGGAAGCCGCCCGACGCTTGCACGAACACCTGCAGTAAACCGCATCAAAGCGCGCAAATTGCTGCTGTCGAAATGGACAGCAGCCCACCGCGACCTCTCCCGGCAAACCTCCACAAAATACCTATACAGACAATTTGACTTGTAGACCTTTGAATCTATGATGAACAAAAGCTGTACAGACACAATGATTTGTATAGCTATAGATCCGAGGTTCTCCAATGCCCAGCGACCTTGCTGCGACCAGACCGAAAATTGCTGTCAGCGCTTGCCTGATGGGTGCCGAGGTGCGTTACAACGGCGGGCATAAGCAGTCGCACCTGTGCAGTCGCACCCTCACTGAGTATTTCGACTTCATCCCGGTTTGCCCGGAAGTCGCCATTGGCCTGGGCATTCCCCGCGAACCTGTCCGATTGGTAGGTGACCCTGGGCAACCACACGCTGTCGGCACGGTTCATCACGACATCAATGTCACCCAACCATTGACTGATTACGGCCAGAAAATGGCGCTCGTGCTCAATGACATCAGCGGCTACATCTTCATGCAGAAGTCGCCGTCCTGTGGGCTGGAACGGGTCAAGGTCTATCAAGACAACGGCATGCCGATCAATGGTGGTGGTCGCGGTGTTTACGCCCAGGCGTTTTGCGCGCTGCACCCTGATTTGCCGGTAGAGGAAGACGGCCGCCTCAATGATGCGGTACTGCGAGAAAACTTTCTGACCCGGGTTTTCGCCTATACCGCCTGGCAGCAGTTACTCAAGGACGGCCTGAGCCGCCACGGATTGACCGGGTTCCACTCGCGCTACAAATACCTGCTGATGGCCCATAACCCGGTGCAATACAAAACCCTGGGCAATCTGCTCGGCAGCATGGGCAAGTGCGATCCCAGCCAGCTCGGCCCGCGCTACTTCAGCGGGCTGATGGTGGCGCTGAAAAAATGCGCCACCCGCCGCACCCACACCAATGTACTGCAACACCTCAGTGGTTACCTCAAGCAAACCATCAGCGCTGCAGACAAGCAGGAACTGCAGCATGTCATCGGCCAGTACCGCCACGGCATCGTGCCGCTGGTGGTGCCGCTAACGCTGCTCAAGCATCACTTGCGCCAGCATCCCGATCCGTATGTGGCGCAGCAGGTGTATCTGCAACCGCACCCGGAAAACCTCAGCCTGCAAAGTGCGATTTAGACCATGGCCAAGCCCGACACCACAACCAATGATGATCCTGCCCCCGACTACCAAAGGGCGCTGGACGAAGGCTGGCTACCGATTCGCGAAGTCGCCCGCCAGACCGGCGTCAACGCGGTCACGCTACGGGCATGGGAGCGGCGTTACGGCTTGATCGTGCCCCAGCGCACGCCCAAAGGTCACCGGCTGTTCTCGGCCGAGCATGTGCAGCGCATTCTGACGATTCTGACCTGGCTCAATCGCGGTGTTGCCGTCAGTCAGGTCAAGCAGTTGCTCGACACCCCACAGGCTTTCGCCCAGCCAGCCGACAACGATTGGCACGCCCTGCGTCAGAGCATGATGCACGCCATCAGCCAGTTGGCCGAACGCCAGGTCGACGATACCTTCAACCAGGCCATGTCGCTGTATCCCCCGCGAACGTTGTGTGAACAACTGCTCATACCGCTACTGGCAGAACTTGATCAGCGTTGGCAGGGCCAGTTCGGTACACGGATGGAGCGGGTGTTTTTCTATTCCTGGCTGCGCAGCAAGTTCGGCGCGAGGATCTACCACAACAACCGCCAGTTGCGCGGGGCACCGCTGCTGCTGATCAACCACTCGGACCTGCCGCTGGAGCCCCATCTGTGGCTCACCGCCTGGTTGGTGAGCAGCGCCGATTGCCCCGTGGAAGTCTTCGATTGGCCACTGCCCGCTGGCGAACTGGCAATGGCAGTCGATCATCTGCAAGCCCGTGGTGTACTGCTGTATTCGAGCAAAGCCATGAATGTGAGCCAACTGCCGAAAATTTTGAACGGTATCAGTTGCCCAAAAATCATTGCAGGAGCAACGGTGTGCATCCACCACGCCGAGTTGTCCGTAAGCACCGCTGAAATTGCTGATTTATTCCTGGCCGAAGATCCTTTGTCGACTCACCTGGGACTGGTTCAGTGCGGTCTAATTTAAGGAACGACCATGCAATTGATCTGGCTGCGCAGCGACCTGCGCCTACATGACAACACTGCCCTTACAGCCGCCGCAGTGTGCGGCCCGACCGTAGCCGTGTACTTTCTGAGCCCGGAGCAATGGCAGGCCCACGATGACGCTCCGTGCAAAGTCGACTTCTGGCTGCGCTATCTACGCGAGCTAAGCAAAGCCCTGGGCGAACTGAATATCCCCTTGCTGATCCGCCATGCCCTTACTTGGGCACAAATACCCCATGTGCTACTTGAGTTATGCCAACAACTCGGTATCGACGCGGTTCACGCCAACGAGGAATACGGCACTCATGAAAGCCAGCGTGATGCGGCGGTCGCCAAAGCGCTGCAAACTCATGGCGTCACCTTTCACAGCTACCTCGATCAATTGCTGTTCAAGCCCGGCAGCGTGCTGACCAAAACGGGCACTTACTTCCAGGTCTTCAGCCAGTTTCGCAAAGTCTGCTACTCCCGCCTGCACGGCGCACTGCCACGACTGATCGCAGCCCCCGAAGAACTGGCCGCCTGGCAGCAGGCGCGGACGGCGTTACCCATCATCGACGCAGCCATGCGCTAATTGCTGGAAACCGGATGGATGCACAACCGCCTGCGGATGGTCATGGGATATTATTTCGATGCCAGGGCCCTGCGTTATGAAACTTTGTCTGCGGTTAGCCAAGCCATCGCATGGCTAAAAAGGAGAATGGGATGAGTCGCACACCTGCACGTCGTATCTGGCTGACCGGGGCCAGCAGCGGAATCGGTGCCGCGTTGGCCGAAGAACTGCTCAGGTCCGGTGTGCATCTTGCTGTCAGTTCGCGAACTGTCGCGCCGCTGGAAGCACTGTCCACGCGCTTCCCGGGGCAAGTGCTGCTGGTGCCCGCCGATCTCACCAACGGCCAGCAAGTCCGGGAAGTCGGCGAGCACATCGCAGAGATTTGGGGGGCTCTCGACACGGTGATCCTCAACGCCGGGACCTGTGAATACGTCGACGCCAGGCAGTTAGACGCATCGATCATCGAGCATGTAATACGCACCAATCTGCTTGCCAGCAGTTATTGCATCGAAGCTG
Organism: Pseudomonas sp. GW821-FHT01E05; assembly: GCF_059422425.1. Classification (NCBI taxonomy): domain Bacteria; kingdom Pseudomonadati; phylum Pseudomonadota; class Gammaproteobacteria; order Pseudomonadales; family Pseudomonadaceae; genus Pseudomonas; species Pseudomonas sp. GW821-FHT01E05. The sequence continues at coordinate 57,619 of NZ_JBWKWW010000012.1, read as the reverse complement.
CGCTCCCCCTGCTGCGCGCCGGGAACTTACCGCACCTGGTGGGCATCGCCAGCTCGGTGACCTACCTGCCGTTGCCGCAATCCGAAGCCTTTGGCGCGTCCAAAACCGGCTTGCGCTATCTGTTCGAGTCCCTGCGCGTCGATTTGGCACCGCAAAGCATCGCCGTCACCGTGGTCAGTCCTGGCTTCGTCGACGCCCCACTGGCCGATAAAAACGACGTCCCCATGCCGACGAGCTGGCCGGTGGACAAAGCCGCGCGGCATATCCTGGAGAAAATCCAGGATCGCCCCCTGGAGGTCGCTTTTCCGGCCTTGTTCATGGCGCAGTTCTGGCCGCTGTCAACGCTTCCCAACCAGACGAAACCGGCGATCGACCAGCTCATGGTCCGAAACGGACCGACGACCGAGGACTAGCCGTAGTGTCGACATCATCGGCAGTGGACACTCGACCGCTGCCCGGCAAGCGTTAGCTCACCGGGCGTCCGTCAGGCCTTTCACACAGCACGGGCCCACTGCCTTACACTGCGCGTCTATGACCAACATCCCCCTCACCGAAATTGCCGAACCGGCGATTACCTGCTCCACCTGCGCAGCCTGCTGCTGCCAACTGGAAGTCATGCTGATCACCGACACCGGCGTGCCTGAACGCTTTATCGACACTGACGATTGGGGCGGGGAAGTCATGCTGCGTCTGGATGATGGCTGGTGCGCCGCGCTGGACCGCAACAGCATGATGTGCACCATCTACGAGAAACGCCCGCTGATCTGCCGGGAGTTCGAGATGGGTGAAGCGGATTGCATCAACGAACGCCAAGGGATTGCTACCGCGTACCGTTGAATCTCAAACGTAAGCATTTGTGGCGAGCAGGCAAGCCCCTCGCCACAATAGTTCCCTGGCCAGTGTTCAGATCAAAGCGGCATCGTGTAATGCAGCGCGTAGCTCTCTATACCGTCGTTATGGCTGTTGATGCTGGCGTTGGAATAGTGAGTCGCGCGAATACCGATTTCATGTCCACCGCTAAAGCGCAGGCCTAAACCGATGCGATCTTCGAACTGAAACGACGACCCCAACTTGTTGTCTTCCACCTCGGTGTGGGCGAACAATGACACACCAATCCCTGCCTCGACATAAGGTTTGACGGTTTCGCCGGCGAACTCATAAACCAGTACCGGAGAGAATGACAGGCTGTGGTTGCTCGGCTTTTTGTCGCCGTTCCAGAAGGTGTAGGCGCCGCTCCAATAGCCGGTTAGACGACCGACATTACTCTGTAGCCAGCTCTTGTCCCAATCCAGTTGCATACCCAGGCGGTAGGTCTGGGTCGAGTCGCTGGTCTCGCCAATCGCGAACTCCACTCCAGCAGCCTGTGCCGAAAAACTTTGCCCCAACAGTGCGGCCGCAAGCGCAGCCAAACAGAATAGTCGCTTCATTAGAAACATCCTTTTCCGAACGATTTCGTATGGTTTTCGTATGGTTTTCGTACTACTCAACAGACTAGCTATAGAACTCGGTGCTGACGTAGAAGCTCAGCTCTTTTGAATCGTTTTTTTTAATTTTTTTACAAAGGGAAGCTTTGCACAGCGCCAGACTTATTCCATAGCAACGGCAAGATATTTCTCAGATGCTCAGGGCTGGCACTGGTCCAGAATTTCGCTTCGTGTGCGGGGCCTTCGGCGAGCATTTCACGCTCGGCGAGCAAGCGTTGAAGTTGCCGGGCCACGGCGGCGCCGGTATCGATCAGGCTGATCTCGTCAGCGAGCATCTGCTTGAGCAATGGCTTGAGAAAGGGATAGTGGGTGCAGCCGAGAATGATGGTGTCGCAACCTGCCGCCAACAGGGGCTCAAGGTAACCGAGCAGTAGCTGGCGAAGCACGGCACTGTGCAGATCACCCGCTTCAATCAGCTCCACCAGCCCGGGGCAAGGTTGGGTAATGACCCGCACATCGGTGGCGAAACGGTCGAGCAACGCGGCAAACTTGGCGCTCTGCAAGGTCCCGGTAGTTGCCAGCACGCCGACCACACCGCTGCGGGTCGCTGCCGCCGCCGGCTTCACCGCTGGCTCCATACCGACGATCGGCCAGTCCGGGTAATCGCGACGCAAGTCCGCAACACCGGCCACCGTCGCCGTGTTACAGGCCAGCACCAACGCCTTGGCACCCTGCCGGGCGAAGAATTCAGCCATCACGCTGCAGCGCTGCCGAATGAACTCCGGAGTCTTCTCGCCATAGGGAATGTTGCCGCAGTCGCCGAAGTACAGCAGCGACTCGTTGGGCAGCAGGCGCTGGATTTCACCCAGCACCGACAGACCGCCGACACCGGAGTCGAACACACCAATCGGCGCTTCACGCATGTTTTGGCCCGCAGACACCGCAGCCTGGATCACGCTTGACCCGCAGTTCGCGAAAGCGCGTACCCAAGGCATCGATCAACAGCAAGCGCCCCACCAGCGGTTCGCCAAAGCCGACCAGCAATTTCAGCGCCTCAAGGGCTTGCAGGCTACCGACCAGCCCCACCAGCGGACCGAGCACGCCGGCTTCACTGCAGGTCAATTCGGCTTCGCTGCCGTGCCCATACAAGCAGTGGTAACAAGGGCTCTCGGGCCGACGCGGATCGAACACCGAAAGCTGCCCCTCCAGGCGAATCGCCGCGCCGCTGACCAAGGGTTTGCGCGCCGCAACACAGGCCGCATTGACGGCTTCGCGGGTAGAGAAATTATCGGAGCAATCAAGAACCAGATCGACAGCAGCGACAGCGGCTGCCAGCGAGTCTTCGTCCAGCGCCGAGCGATGGGCGATCAACTGAATCTCTGGATTGATCGCTGTAAGGCGACGAATCGCCGAATCGACCTTACTCAGGCCAACGCTGTCCGTGTCATGAATGATCTGCCGTTGCAGGTTGGTCAGATCGACCGTATCGAAGTCCGCCAGATGCAGCTCGCCAACCCCGGCCGCCGCCAGGTACAAGGCCACCGGCGCACCGAGACCGCCGAGGCCGACGATCAATATGCGGCTGTTCTTGAGGCGCAACTGACCGTCGATGTCGACATGCTGCAACAAAATCTGCCGGCTATAGCGCAACAGCTCCTGATCATTCAGCACGGTAGACGCCCCAGACTGATACGTTCGTGGTCGCCCAGATCTTTACGACTGTGTACTTCTTCAAAGCCGCGAGTCAGCAGCAAATCACGCACTGCCAGCGCCTGGTCGTAGCCATGTTCAAGCATCAACCAGCCGCCCGCCTCGAGGTGTTGCGGTGCCTGGGCGATGATCAGACGCAGATCGTCGAGTCCGTCCACACCCGCCACCAGCGCACTGGCCGGCTCGAAACGCACATCACCGGCCACCAGATGCGGATCGGCATCGGCAATGTACGGCGGGTTACTGATAATTAGCTGGAAACGATGATCTTGCAGTGCGCTGAACCAGTGACTGTTGAGCACCGTGACATTGTTCAGGTTCAGCCGCTGCCGGTTGCGCTCGGCCAGGGCCACGGCTTCGAGCACCCGATCCACCGCCGTGACGTGCCAGGCCGGACGTTCACTGGCCAGGGCCAAGGCAATCGCGCCGCTGCCGGTGCCCAGATCGAGCACCTTGGCAGGTGTAGCCGGCAACAGTTCCAGCGCGGCCTCCACCAGCAGCTCAGTGTCCGGACGCGGAATCAGTGTATGCGGCGCGACTTCCAGGTCCAGCTTCCAGAAACCCTGCTGGCCGAGAATATAGGCCACCGGCTCGCCAGCGCGGCGGCGCTGTAAATAATCGGCAAAGGTCAGCGCAGCTTCGCTGCTGACGATCCGCTCTGGCCAGGTGTGCAGAAAACTGCGGGACTTGCCCAGAGCTGCTGCCAGCAATAACTCGGCATCCAGACGGGCCGTGGGCGAATCAGGCAGTTCGGCCGAGCGTAACAAGCTGGCAATAATCGTCATTTACTCACCTATCGATGCCAGTTGATCGGCCTGATATTCGGCCAGCAATGGCTCGATCACCGCTTCGACGCCGCCCGCGAGGATTTCATCAAGGGAATACAGGGTCAGGTTGACCCGATGATCGGTAACCCGGCCTTGAGCAAAGTTATAGGTACGGATCCGCTCGGAACGATCACCCGAACCTACCAGCAACTTACGCTCGCTGGCGATGGCATTGGCCGCGGCGCTGGTCTGCTGGTCGTTCAACTTGGCCGACAGCCAGGACATCGCCCGCGCACGGTTCTTGTGCTGAGAACGTTCTTCCTGGCACTCAACCACAATTCCCGAAGGAAGGTGAGTGATGCGGATCGCCGAGTCGGTCTTGTTGACGTGCTGACCACCGGCGCCGGAGGAGCGATAGGTATCGACCCGCAGGTCCGCCGGGTTGATCTCGATGGCTTCCTGTTCATCCGGCTCAGGCAATACCGCCACGGTACAGGCCGAGGTGTGAATACGGCCCTGAGATTCTGTCGCTGGAACCCGTTGCACGCGATGGGCACCCGATTCGAATTTCAGTTTGCCATAGACGTTGTCGCCTTCGACCCGGGCAATGACTTCTTTATAGCCGCCGTGCTCGCCTATGTTCTCCGAGAGAATTTCCACCCGCCAGCCGCGACGCTCGGCGTAGCGTGAATACATACGGAACAGGTCGCCGGAGAAAATCGCCGCTTCGTCACCGCCGGTGCCGGCACGTATCTCGAGGAAGACGTTGCGCCCGTCGTTGGGATCCTTGGGCAGCAGCATGCGTTGCAGGTCGCCTTCGAGCTCGATCAGCCGCTCTTTGGCTTCGCGCACTTCCTCGACCGCCATTTCGCGCATGTCCGGGTCGCTGTCCTTGAGCAGCGCCTGGGCGCCTTCGAGGTCAGCTTGAACCTTGAGCAGTTGTGCATAGGTGGTGACAATCGGTTCAACTTCCGCGTATTCCTTGGAATAGGTACGGAACTTGTTCTGGTCGGAAATGACTTCGCCATCGCCAAGCAAGGCGGTCAATTCCTCGAAACGGTCCTGGAGGATGTCCAGCTTATTGAGCAGTGACGCTTTCATTGCGGTTTTTTATCCGAAAAGCTATCCGATGGGCCCTCACCGAGGGCAAAGAGTTCCTGAGCCATGGCCAGCGCATCGAGGCGGCCTTCGGCGGAAAGCTTTTTCAACTGCACGCTCGGGGCATGCAGCAATTTGTTGGTCAGGCCGCGGGCCAGATGCACCAGCACGTCTTCGGCGTTGCTGCCATTGGCGAGCATGCGCTGGGCCTTGAGCAGCTCTTCATCACGCAGGCGTTCGCTTTGCTGGCGGTAGGCCTTGAGTACATCCACCGCCGCCAGTTCACGCAATCGCACCATGAAGTCGTCGGCGCCGATGGACACCATCTCTTCCGCCGCTTGCGCAGCACCCTGACGACTCTTGAGGTTTTCGGCGACCACTTCGTGGAGATCGTCGACGCTATAGAGGTAAACGTCGTCCAACTCGCCGACTTCCGGCTCGATATCGCGCGGCACGGCGATGTCAACCATGAAGATCGGTTTGTGCTTGCGCAGCTTCAATGCACTCTCGACCGCGCCCTTGCCCAGAATCGGCAACTGGCTGGCAGTGGAGCTGATGACGATGTCGCTGCGAACCAATTCTGCCGGGATATCCGAGAGCAGCACCGCGTGGGCACCGAACTGTTCGGCCAAAATGCTCGCGCGCTCCAGCGTGCGGTTGGCGACCACGATACGCTTGACGCCAAGCTCATGCAGATGTCGGGCGACCAGCGTGATGGTTTCGCCGGCGCCAATCAACAGAGCCTGGCTGCGTTGCAAGTCACTGAAAATCTGTTTCGCCAGGCTGACGGCGGCAAAGGCCACCGACACCGGGTTTTCACCGATGGCGGTGTCGGTACGCACCTGTTTGGCCGCATTGAACGTCGCCTGAAACAAGCGCCCGAGCAGCGGACCAATGGTGCCGGCCTCGCGAGCCACGGCGTAGGCCGACTTCATCTGGCCGAGAATCTGCGGTTCACCCAGCACCAGCGAATCCAGCCCTGAAGCCACACGCATCATGTGACGAACGGCCGCATCATCTTCATGCACATAAGCACTCGCACGCAGCTCCTCGAGGCTCAATTGGTGATAATCGGCCAGCCAGCGCAGCACGATGTCAGCCGAAAGGTGATCCTGTTCTATATACAGTTCACTGCGATTGCAGGTGGAGAGGATCGCAGCTTCGCGGCTATCGGTGAGGCGGCAGAGCTGCTGCAAGGCCTCAACCAACTGCTCAGGGGTAAAGGCCACGCGCTCGCGGACGTCTACTGAAGCAGTCTTGTGGTTGATACCGAGTGCAAGAAAGGCCATTCAAGGTCGCTGATGATGTCGAGAAGCCGTCAATTGTCCTACTTCGCCAGATTCAGAACAACCATTGCCGCAACGAATCCCCCCTGCACGAAGCATTCGAGCGCCCTTTAATATGAATTAACGGGGCGGTTATGTTTGGCCGAAGGCTTGTGTCATGATGATCCGACCGCAGGTTAGTCGTCCTCTTCCTATATGAATAGATCCTCCGCGTTGCTCCTTGCTTTTGTCTTCCTAAGCGGCTGCCAGGCCTTGGCACCCGTATCATCGGACGGTACGCCACCGGTCGAAGACAGCACTCCGGCCCCTGAAAAGCCCAAGGTTTACAGTTCGTTCAGCGAAGATACGATCTTCAGTCTGCTGAGTGCGGAACTGGCTGGCCAGCGCAATCGTTTCGACATTGCACTGGACAACTATGTGACCCAGGCCATCAATACTCAGGATCCGGGAATCTCCGAACGGGCGTTCCGCATCGCCGAGTACCTGGGTGCCGATCAGGCAGCGCTGGACACCGCTCTGATCTGGGCGAAAAACGCCCCGGACGATCTGGAGGCGCAACGTGCCGCAGCCGTTCAATTGGCCCGCGGCGGGCGTTATGACGATTCCATGGTCTACATGGAGAAAGTCCTGCAAGGCAAAGGCGACACCCATTTCGACTTTCTTGCCTTGTCTGCCGCCGATACCGACCAGGACACCCGCAACGGCTTGATCAAAAGTTTTGACCGGTTACTGCAGAAACACCCGAAAAACGGTCAGTTGATCTTCGGCAAAGCGTTGTTGCTGCAACAGAATGGTGAATCTGGGGCCGCACTGACCCTCCTTGAAAAAAATCCACCGGAAGATGGCGAAGTAGCACCGCTGTTGCTCCACGCCCGCCTGCTGCAAAGCATGGGTCGTGGCAAGGAAGCCTTGCCACTGCTGGAAAAAAGCATCCGTAAATACCCGGACGACAAACGCCTGCGCCTGACTTATGCACGCATGCTGGTCGAACAGGACCGCATGCACGACGCCAAAGTCGAGTTTTCCAGGCTGGTTCAGCAATACCCGGAAGATGACGAGCTGCGTTACTCACTGGCGCTTGTCTGCCTGGAAGCCAAGGCCTGGGAAGAGGCCAAGGGCTATCTGGAAGACCTGATCGCCCGGGAAAGCCACGTCGATTCGGCACACCTGAACCTGGGCCGCATCGCCGAAGAACGCAACGACCCACAAGGTGCACTGATCGAATACGCCCAGGTTGCACCGGGCAATGACTACCTGCCGGCGCAATTGCGTCAGGCCGATATTCTGATGAACAACGGTCGCACCAGCGAAGCCGAAAGCCGTTTGGCCACTGCCCGCGACACTCAACCCGATTACGCAATACAGCTGTATCTGATCGAGGTTGAGACCTTGTCTGCCAACAATCAGGGCGATCGCGCCTGGAAAGTATTGCAGCAAGCCTTGCAGCAGTACCCGGACGATCTGAATCTGCTGTATACCCGCGCCATGCAGGCGGAAAAGCGCAATGACCTGGCGCAGATGGAAAAAGACCTGCGGCTGATCATCAAGCACGATCCGAACAATGCGATGGCGCTGAATGCTCTGGGCTACACCTTGTCGGACCGTACAACGCGTTACGCCGAAGCCAAGGCGCTGATCGAACAGGCTCATCAGCTGAATCCGGAAGATCCGGCGGTACTCGACAGCCTCGGCTGGGTGAACTTCCGCCTGGGCAACCTCGATGAAGCCGAACGCTTGCTGCGCCAGGCCCTTGAGCGCTTCCCCGATCAGGAGGTCGCTGCGCACCTGGGCGAAGTCCTGTGGGCCAACGGCAAACAACGCGAGGCCAAGCAAATCTGGGGCAAATTCCTCAAGGATCAGCCCGACAGCCCTACCCTGCGCAGCACCATTAAGCGCCTGACCGGATCCGAGACTTTTTAAGATTATGTTTTTGCGCCACTTTATCGTTTTCAGCTTCATCGCCCTGCTTGCCGGTTGCGCGGGCTTTGGCGCCCGTGAGTCCGTCGAAGGTCACGGCAACCCCGCGCAATGGCGCGTGCACAAACAACAGTTGAGCAGCCTCGATGGCTGGCAGATCAGCGGCAAGGTCGGCATTCGCGCGCCGAAGGATTCGGGTAGCGGCACCTTGTTCTGGCTACAACGTCAGGACTACTACGACATACGCCTGTCCGGCCCATTGGGTCGCGGCGCGGCACGCCTGACCGGTCGCCCGGGCCGGGTGGCACTGGAAGTCGCCAACCAGGGACGCTATGAAGCGCCTACGCCAGAGGCCCTGCTGGAAGAACAACTCGGCTGGAGGCTGCCGGTCTCGCATCTGGTCTGGTGGGTTCGCGGTCTTCCCGCGCCCGATAGCAAAAGCCGCCTGAACCTCGATGCCGACAGCCGCCTGGCCAACCTCGAGCAGGATGGCTGGCAGGTCGAGTATTTGAGCTACGCCCAAGAGAACGGTTTCTGGCTACCGGAACGAATCAAGCTGCATGGTCCCGACCTCGACGTCACGCTGGTGATCAAGGACTGGCAACCGCGCAAACTGGGGCAATGACATGACAACTCCACGCCTGACCCTGCCTGCTCCGGCAAAACTCAATCTGATGCTGCATATCCTCGGTCGCCGTGAAGACGGCTACCACGAGCTGCAGACGTTGTTTCAGTTTCTCGATTATGCCGACGAACTGACCTTTGCCGTTCGCGATGACGGCATCATCAAGCTGCATACCGAATTCGACGGCGTCCCCCACGACAGCAATTTGATCGTGCGCGCGGCGAAAAAGCTTCAGGAACAATCCGGCTCCACGCTGGGAATCGATATCTGGATCGAAAAAATTCTGCCCATGGGCGGCGGAATCGGTGGCGGCAGTTCAAATGCGGCGACCACTCTGCTCGGCCTCAATCACCTCTGGCAAACGGGTTGGGATGAAGATCGATTAGCGGCTTTGGGCCTGACATTGGGCGCGGACGTCCCGGTTTTCGTGCGTGGGCACGCAGCTTTCGCTGAGGGTGTGGGAGAAAAACTCACCCCCGTAGACCCCGAAGAGCCGTGGTATCTCGTGCTTGTGCCGCAAGTATCTGTAAGTACAGCAGAAATTTTTTCAGATCCACTGTTGACACGTAACTCTCCGCCCATTAAAGTGCGCCCCGTTCCCAAGGGAAACAGTCGAAATGACTGCTTACCGGTGGTAGCAAGGCGTTATCCAGATGTACGTAACGCATTGAATTTGTTAGGTAAATTTACCGAAGCAAAACTCACCGGAACTGGAAGTTGTGTGTTTGGGGGCTTCCCAAGCAAAGCTGAAGCTGATAAAGTCTCGGCCCTTCTTACAGAGACCCTAACAGGGTTTGTAGCAAAGGGAAGCAACGTTTCGATGTTGCATCGCAAGCTGCAAAGTCTGCTCTAAAAGGAACCGGGTGCTGGGCACTCGTTGCAACAGATACAGGGGCGTCGCCAAGCGGTAAGGCAGCAGGTTTTGATCCTGCCATGCGTTGGTTCGAATCCAGCCGCCCCTGCCATTTTCCTATACTCATCCAGGTATACCCTCAGCCTTCAGGTACTGCGCGTGTCCAAGATGATGGTCTTTACGGGGAACGCTAACCCCGATCTGGCTCGGCGTGTTGTACGTCAGCTGCATATCCCACTCGGTGACATTTCTGTCGGTAAGTTTTCCGACGGCGAAATCACCGCTGAGATTAATGAAAACGTCCGCGGTAAAGACGTCTTCATCATTCAGCCGACGTGTGCTCCGACCAACGATAACCTGATGGAACTCGTCGTGATGGCTGATGCCTTCCGTCGCTCCTCAGCAACTCGAATCACTGCGGTGATCCCCTACTTTGGTTATGCCCGTCAGGACCGCCGTCCGCGTTCCGCACGTGTGGCTATCAGCGCGAAAGTCGTCGCTGACATGCTCACCGTAGTCGGCATCGATCGTGTTCTCACGGTTGATTTGCATGCTGACCAGATCCAGGGCTTCTTCGATATTCCGGTAGATAACATCTACGGCTCCCCGGTATTGGTGGATGACATCGAAGACCAACGCTTCGAAAACCTGATGATCGTGTCCCCGGACATTGGCGGCGTCGTGCGTGCACGTGCTGTTGCCAAATCCCTGGGCGTGGATCTCGGGATCATCGACAAGCGCCGTGAGAAAGCCAATCACTCTGAAGTGATGCATATCATCGGTGATGTCGAAGGGCGTACCTGTATTCTGGTCGATGACATGGTCGATACCGCCGGCACCTTGTGCCACGCGGCTAAAGCCTTGAAAGAGCATGGCGCTGCCAAGGTCTTTGCCTACTGCACACACCCTGTGCTGTCGGGTCGAGCGATCGAAAACATTGAAAATTCCATGCTGGACGAGCTGGTGGTGACTAACACCATCCCGCTGTCCGCTGCAGCACAAGCCTGTTCGCGTATCCGTCAACTGGATATCGCACCGGTAGTTGCCGAAGCGGTTCGCCGTATCAGCAACGAAGAATCGATCAGCGCGATGTTCCGCTAAGGGCCCTGCCCTTCGCACTCATCACGATGACGAAAAGCGCCCCGCCCCGGCATTCTTGTTGGGGCGGGGCTTTTTTGCCCATATCGCCTTTAGCGCTGGTCGCAAACGCTGGGGCGAATGTGGTTATTTTGGAGATACAACATGAACGATTTTACTCTGAATGCTGAAGTGCGTTCCGACCTGGGGAAAGGTGCGAGCCGCCGCCTGCGTCGTCTCGCAAGCCTGGTTCCAGCTGTAGTTTACGGTGGCGAAAAAGCCCCTGAATCCATCAGCATGCTGGCTAAAGAAGTTGCCAAACTGCTCGAAAACGAAGCTGCTTTCAGCCACGTTATCGAACTGAACGTTGGCGGCACCAAGCAAAACGTCGTTATCAAAGCTCTGCAGCGTCACCCGGCCAAAGGCCACGTGATGCACGCTGACTTCGTACGCGTTGTAGCTGGCCAGAAACTGACCGCTCACGTTCCAGTGCACTTCATCAACGAAGAAGCTGCCCTGAAGAAAGGCGGCGAAATTTCGCACGTTGTTGCTGAAGTCGAAGTTTCTTGCCTGCCAAAAGATCTGCCTGAATTCATCGAAGTCGACCTGGCTAGCGCCGTAATCGGTTCGATCATTCACTTGTCCGACCTCAAAGCACCTAAAGGCGTTGAGTTCGTAGCTCTGGCTCACGGTAACGACCTGGCTGTTGCCAACGTTCACGCTCCACGTGTTGCTCCAGAAGCTGCAGAAGGCGCTGCAGAGTAATTCACTCTGTACGCCGGAGTTTGTTGGAAACATCGCGGACTAGAGCGTAGCGAGAAAGCGGGCGAGAACGCGGAGTTTACATAATGGTAAATGAGCATTTTTCGTCCACTTTCGCCGCACAACCTCAACGCGGCGATGCTATCCACAACTCCAAAGAAGGGCCCCTGATGTGACTGCCATACAACTGATCGTTGGCCTGGGAAATCCAGGCACCGAATACGAACAGACCCGGCATAACGCAGGGGCCCTTTTTGTTGAGCGCATCGCATCGGCCCAGCGCATCAATCTGGTGCCCGAGCGCAAATTTTTTGGCCTGACCGGGCGCTTCACGCATCAGGGTCAGGATGTTCGTCTGCTGATTCCCACCACGTTCATGAACCGAAGTGGCCAGGCCGTAGCGGCACTTGCCGGTTTTTACCGCATCCCACCGGAAGCGATACTGGTGGCGCACGACGAACTCGACTTGCCACCCGGCGTAGCCAAGCTCAAACAGGGCGGCGGGCATGGCGGTCATAACGGCCTGCGCGACATCATCGCGCAGCTCGGCAATCAGAATACTTTCCACCGCTTGCGGCTTGGCATCGGCCACCCAGGCGTCGCCAGTATGGTTTCAAATTTTGTCCTGGGTCGTGCGCCACGCGCCGAACAGGAAAAACTCGATGCAAGCATCGACTTTGCCCTCGGCGTGCTGCCGGATATTCTCGCTGGTGAATGGAACCGCGCGATGAAAAACCTGCACAGCCAGAAGGCCTGACTCTTATCCGAGGGGAAACACCATGGGATTCAACTGCGGCATCGTCGGCCTGCCTAACGTCGGCAAGTCCACCCTGTTCAACGCCCTGACCAAATCCGGTATCGCGGCCGAGAACTTTCCCTTCTGCACCATCGAGCCGAACAGCGGCATAGTGCCAATGCCCGATCCGCGTCTGGACGCACTGGCGGAAATCGTCAAACCCAAGCGCATCCTGCCGACCACCATGGAATTCGTCGACATCGCAGGCCTCGTTGCCGGCGCCTCGAAAGGTGAAGGTCTGGGCAACAAGTTCCTGGCCAACATCCGTGAAACCGATGCCATCGCCCACGTGGTCCGCTGCTTCGAAGACGAGAACGTGATTCACGTCTCCAACAGCGTCGACCCGAAACGCGACATCGAGATCATCGACCTCGAACTGATCTTCGCCGACCTCGACAGCTGCGAGAAGCAACTGCAGAAAGTCACCCGTAACGCCAAGGGTGGTGACAAGGACGCCGTGGTTCAGAAAGGCCTGCTGGAGCAGTTGATCGCTCACTTCACCGAAGGCAAGCCTGCGCGCAGCCTGATGAAGAACATGAGCACCGACGAGAAAGCGGTGATCCGTGGCTTCCACCTGCTGACCACCAAACCGGTCATGTACATCGCCAACGTTGCCGAAGACGGCTTCGAAAACAACCCGCTGCTCGACGTGGTCATGGCCATCGCCGAAGAAGAAGGGGCAGTGGTTGTACCGGTCTGCAACAAGATCGAAGCGGAAATCGCCGAGCTTGACGACGGCGAAGAGAAAGACATGTTCCTCGAGGCCCTGGGCCTGGAAGAGCCTGGCCTGAACCGCGTGATCCGCGCCGGCTACGAAATGCTGCACCTGCAGACCTACTTCACCGCCGGTGTTGAAGAAGTCCGCGCCTGGACCGTAAAAGTCGGTGCTACTGCGCCACAAGCGGCCGGGGTGATCCACACCGACTTCGAAAAAGGCTTCATCCGCGCCGAAGTCATCGCCTACAACGACTTCATCCAGTACAAGGGCGAAGCCGGCACCAAAGAAGCCGGTAAATGGCGTCTGGAAGGCAAGGATTACATCGTCAAAGACGGCGACGTGATGCACTTCCGCTTCAACGTGTAAAAGAAACGCCCAAGAAAAAGCCGCGTCTCGACGCGGCTTTTTTGTGCCTGGTGATTATCAAACCACCACATATTCCGTAGGAGCGAGGCTTACCCGCGATATAGACGCTACGGTCTTTCTATTAGACCGCGTCATCGTTCTTCGCGGGCAAGCTTCGCTCCAGGATCTCTGACTTATGCCTTTTTGGTTCTCGGCAAAAAGATCGCCAAAACACCGAACAACGGCAGGAACGAGCACAGCAGGTACACGTACTCGATGCCGTGTATGTCGGCCAGATGCCCAAGCAGCGCCGCACCAATCCCGCCGAAACCAAACATCAGACCAAAGAACACCCCGGCAATCATCCCGACATTACCTGGTACCAATTCCTGTGCGTAAACCACAATGGCCGAGAATGCAGAAGCCAGAATGAAGCCGATCACCACGCTCAGCACGCTGGTCCAGAACAGGTCCACGTGAGGCAGCAACAACGTGAACGGCGCCACGCCGAGAATCGAGAACCAGATGACCGCCTTGCGACCGATCCTGTCGCCGATCGGGCCGCCAAAGAACGTCCCCGCCGCGACCGCACCGAGAAACAGGAACAGATGCAACTGTGAGCTGGCCACCGACAGGTCGAATTTCTCGATCAGGTAAAAAGTGAAATAGCTGGTGAAGCTGGCCATGTAGAAGTACTTGGAGAACACCAGCAGCCCAAGCACGACTAATGCACTCAGTACCCGCCCTTTCGACAAGCCATGGGTTGCGGCCTGGCCCCGCTTGAGTTTGAACAGATTCAGGTGATTGCTGTACCAACGGCTGATCGCATACAGCACGCCCAAGGCGAACACCGCAAACACCCCGAACCAGGCGACGTTGCCCTGGCCGAACGGAATGATGATCGCTGCCGCCAGCAACGGCCCGAACGCCGAGCCGGCGTTACCACCGACCTGGAAGGTCGACTGCGCCAAGCCATAACGGCCGCCCGAGGCCAGTCGCGCGACCCGCGAAGCTTCCGGGTGAAAGGTCGAAGAGCCGATACCAATCAACGCCGAGGCCAACAGAATCAGCGGGAAGCTACCGACTTGAGACAGCATCAAAATGCCAATCAACGTGCTGACCATACCCATCGGCAGCAGATAGGGCTGGGGATGGCGATCGGTGTAATACCCGACCCATGGCTGCAACAGCGAAGCGGTGAGCTGAAAGGTCAATGTGATCAAGCCGACCTGAGTGAAGGTCAGTCCATAGTTGGCCTTGAGCATTGGATAGATCGATGGCAACACCGCCTGAATCAGGTCATTGATCAAATGCGCCAAAGCCACGGCACCGATGATGCGCATGACCAAAGGGCTGGTTTGCGGGGCGGTAGAAGCCGGGCTCGCGGAGGTCTGAAGGTTACTGATAGCCATAAGAGTTTCCGTACAACAGATGGGTGCGCATTTGCAGGTGGGTCAATGTGCCATTTTTCAGCGCAGCAAAGCCATCCCCCTAGCCTGCCAACAACTTCAAACCTTACAACGCATAACGTGATAGCTCAAAGCCATGGTCTGAATCTTGCCTTGCTTATCCACTTCAACGCGGCCCCTTACAAAGGGGACCGAGAATGGGAAGTTTCGCTACAGGGCTCACCGCACAGGGCTCGCGATTGCGATTTTCCGAGGCCTTTAACAGCAAGCACAGGTCCAGGCCACACCGCCAGGACTGCACGCCATTGGTGCGTGGTGCTCAGAGGAGTAGTCGGGCATGCAGGTTTTTCTATCACCAGGAATCAGACTGCTTGGGCGCTTCGGCTTTGCCCGCAAGTTTCAGCTGTTGTTTCTGCTGTTCATCCTGCCGCTGATGGGCAGCCTGTGGATAATCGGCCAGGACTACCGCGACAAGTTAAGCCTGATCTCCGGCGAGCGTGCCGGAGTTCGCCAATTGCTGGCCCTCGACAGTCTGGACAACTTGCTGGCCACTCAGCGTGACCGCGCCGCCCGCTGGCGAGCAACAGAAACCAATCGTCAGCCTACACCGGCGACCCTTGCCGCCATGGCTGCGTTCGACTCGGTCCAGCCCGCCGTCACTCAAGCCGTCACCGACCTCGGCACCGCTCTGCAAACCGAAGGTGCCGTCGGCGACACCTTGAGTCGCTATCAAGGGCTGCAAGCGGCTCTAAGCGGATTGGACTCCAAAAGCCTGAGCAGCGTCGGCTGGTGGCCGGACGGCTACGAGCGCTTCACCGCCGCATTGAGCGCGTTGCAAGCCTTGCGCGAGCAGATAGCCATGGACAACCGACTGATCCTCGCCCCATGGCTGGAAACCTGCCTGCTGACGCAGATTTCCACTCAGCACGCTCCAGACCTGATCGAACGGGTTGGTCGCCTGGCCAGTGTCGGCCAGGCCTCAGTGGTGTCCGGGCAATTCACCCTGCAAAGCCGCCTGCAACTGCGGGACCTGCGCAGCCGCATCGGCGACGCCCGCGAGCAACTGGTGAAGACCGGCAGCCTGCTCGAAGCCCGGCTGCCCAGCGCGTTGCGATCCTGGGCCGGGCAATACCACGACAGCCTGAAGCATCTGGATGACGGCCTCAAAGTGCTCGACGACGGCGTGTTCGGCGGCAGCATCAATCTCAAGCCGCAAGACTTCGAGCGCAGCCTCGACGCCCTCCTCATGGACCTGTCATCGTTGCGCCAACAGTCCCTGGTGTCGCTGGACAGCCGCCTGGATTACTACCAGAGCTCGGCCATCCGCCAATTCATCCTGGTGGCGACGATCTTCGGCGGCCTGCTACTGGCAGCGCTGTACCTGTTCATCTGCTTGCAGACATCGATCCGTCGCAGTGCCAGCGGCATCACCTTGCTGGCCGAGTCCTTGCGTGACGGCAACCTGTCTTTGCAAGTACCGGTACACGGGCGCGATGAACTGGCCGCCATCAGCAGCGCGCTCAACGTCGCGGTGGTGCAGTTGCGTACCAGTCTGCTCGGGGTTGATCACGAAACCCTGCAACTGAGTGACGCAGTACGCACCCTCAACGACCACTCCAGCGGCGCCTTGGGCGAAGTCGAAGCACAGCAATTGCAGATCAGCCAGATCGCCGCGGCGGCGACCCAACTGGCCGCCACCTCACAAGGTGTCGCACACAGCTGCGAACAGGCTTCCGGCAGTGCCCGGCACACCCAGCGTATTGCCGCCGACAGCAGCCGCGACAGTCAGCGGACCACCGCCAGCATCCAGCAACTCAACCAGCGCCTGAACGAGACTGCCGCAGCACTTGGCCGGGTCAGCGAGCAAGGGCAGCAGATCCAGCTGGTGGTGGATACCATTCGCGGCGTTGCCGAGCAGACCAATCTGCTGGCGTTGAACGCCGCCATCGAGGCGGCCCGGGCCGGGGAGCAAGGTCGTGGGTTTGCCGTGGTGGCCGATGAAGTGCGCAGCCTGTCGCAGCGCACCCAATCCTCCACCGCGCAAATCGCCGGTACCGTCGATAGCCTGCGGGCCACGGTGAGCGAGGCCGTGGCCTTGATGGAAGCCGCCTGCGGTCAGGCACAAACCGATGCCCAGGCAGTGACCGGGCTTGGCGAACGCCTGGTAGAAATTGCCAGTGCGGTGCAAAGCGTCACCGATACCCTGGCGCAGATTGCGACTGCCGTCGAAGAACAGGCCAGCACCGCCGATGAAGTCAGCGGCAATATTCAACAGGTCGATCAAGCGGCCATGCGCCTGCTTGAAGGCGCACGAGCGGTGAACCGCGCGGCGGACACCTTGAGCCAGGGTAGTAAGGCGCTGAGTGAGAATACGGGGAGGTTTCGGTTGAACTAGGTGTCGCAATCTTCTGTAGCAGCTACCGAAGGCTGCGTTCGAGCGCGCAGCAGTCGCAAAGAGTCCTGACGCGATTCAACAGGACACTTGAGTTGCCCGGATTACGACCGCTGTGCGGCCGAACGCAGCCTTCGGCAGCTGCTACGGGGTAGGTGCAGGCCTTCACTTTTGACGTCAAGTCGGGGCCATCAAACCCCGACCACCGCCTCTGGAAACTCCTGCTCCAGCGACGTCGACAACCACTGGATAAACCATTGCACATCCGCCGACAACGCGGCTGACGGCGTCAGTACGCGATAGCTTTCCAGTTTCACCTGGGCCTCAACTGCTCGCACCAGGGTGCCGGCCTCGAGTTCATCGCGTACCAATACTTCGTTGGCCAGTGCAATACCCTGGCCGCTTTCGGCCACCGATAAGGCGTGGTCATTGTTGACGTACAACACGTCGGAAGTCAGGTGAATATCCAGATCATTGGCGGCGAACCACATGTTCCACCATTCGCCGTCGTCAAAGTGGATCAAATTGTGTTTCACCAGATCGACCGGGCTGTGAATCGGCTCGATGCTCGCCAGGTACCCCGGCGTACAAATCGGAAATACCCGCGGGCAGATCAAGGTCGCGCGGGAATTGGCGTACTGCCCATCCAGGCCATAAACGATGCCCAAGTCAGCGCTCTTGCCATCTACTTCGGTAAAGGTCGAGTTGGGTTCGATGGCGAACTTCAACCCCGGTCGCAGATGCCGCATCGCCTCAAGCCTGGGTGTCAGCCAGCGCTTGGCGAAGCCCGGCACCACCATGATCCGCAGCCAGCGCTCGGAATCTCTGGGCAGCAACTCCTTCCCGGCCTCAACGATCAACTGCAAAGCCGCGGAGATTTTGTGGTGGTATTTCTGCCCGGCGACTGTCAGCACAACCCCGCGTGAGGTCCGCTCAAATAGCTGCACGCCAAGCCACTCCTCAAGCAACTTCACATGCCGGCCAATCGCTGGCTGGGTCACGTGCAGCGCTTTTGAGGCTTCGACATAGCTGCCCAGACGCGCCGCCGCATCAAAAGCGCGTACGGCATTGAGTGGCGGCAAACGGTGGGTAGGCATTGGGTAGAACCGCCTCTAGCTATTAAATTATTTAACAGCTCCTATGTTAAAATTGAAGTTTCGCACCTGCAACCCCTCACTGATAATCGAGCCACACCAGAACAACAAGAACAGAACAAAGAGCCCGCCGACGCGGCTCGCTGCACACCCGAAAACATCTCGATCCTGCCCAAAAAAATAATATCCATGGCCTGACGACGCAGCTCTTTGCCGAGCAATTCGAACAGGCGATGGGGGAATCGGAGGTAACGCATGAATGCCCTGCATTCGCTGCAAACGCTGGCTGTGTCCATTCGCTCGGTACGCAAGGTTTACGGAGATCCGCAAACCGGTCCGGTGGCGCTGAAAAGCATCGACCTGGATATCCGCGACAACGAGTTCTTCACCCTCCTCGGCCCTTCCGGCTGTGGCAAAACCACCCTTCTGCGGATGATCGCCGGGTTCGAGTTTCCGACCCAGGGCGAGATCCTGCTCTACGGCGAAAACATCGCCGATCGCCCGCCCTTCAAGCGCCCGGTCAATACGGTGTTCCAGCACTACGCGCTGTTCCCACATATGACCATCGCCGAGAACCTGGCCTTCGGCCTCGAATCGCAGCCCATGGGCAAAGTCCTGAGCAAGGTGCAGATCGCCGAGCGCGTGCGGGAAATGCTCGCACTGGTGCAGATGGAACGCTTCGCCACGCGCCGCCCGACACAATTGTCTGGCGGCCAGCAGCAACGGGTTGCCCTGGCCCGGGCACTGGCGCCGCATCCCAAGGTGCTGCTGCTCGACGAGCCGCTTTCGGCCCTTGACCTCAAGCTTCGCCAAGCCATGCGCGAAGAGCTGAAAACCATCCAGGCCAAGACCGGTATCACCTTCATTTTCGTCACCCACGACCAGGAAGAAGCGCTGACCATGTCCGACCGCATCGCCGTGTTATCCGAAGGCGAAGTGCAGCAGGTCGGTCGTCCGGAAGACATCTATGAGCGCCCGCGCAATCGCTTCGTCGCCGACTTTATTGGCGAGACCAACTTCATCGAAGGCCGGGTCTCACGAGTCGAGGCCGGGCTGGCCTGGTTCGATGGCCCGGCCGGTCACCCCTTGCCGGCTCAGCCCTGCAGCGACGTAGCCATCGGCGACAGCGTTGCGCTCTCGGTGCGTCCGGAACGCCTGCACCTGGTGCCAGATGGCGCTACCGGTGCCCTGCCCTGCAGGATCGACGCGCAGATCTACCTGGGCACCGACCTGCAATACCAGGTCAGCCTGGCCGACGGTTCGCGCCTCACCGTGCGCACGCCCAACAGCGTCGACCAAAGCCAGCGCTTCCCGGTCAACAGTCGGGCCGGCCTGCTGTTCGATCGAGGCAGCGCCAGCGTTTTGCTGGATTGAGCGAGGGACTCCCATGCACGCTTCACCGATATCCACCACTCTGGCACGGCGCAAGGCCTTCGGCAGCTTCCTCGGGGTGACTCCCGCGCTACTCGCCATCGGCCTGTTTCTGATCGTGCCGATTCTGATCGTGATCGGCTATTCACTGATGGAAGCCAACCCCTATGGCGGGGTGAACAAGGTCTTCAGCAGCGACGCCTACACCTCGTTGCTGTTCGAACGGCAACTGGACGACAGCCTGGCCTTCGCCGACTCGTACCTGATCATCGCCCTGCGCTCCATCGGCATTGCGGGGCTGACCACGGTCATCACGCTGTTGATCGGTTTTCCAGTGGCGGTCTGGCTGGCCATGCAGCCGGCCCATCGTCGCGGGCTGTTGATATTCCTGATCACCGTGCCGTTCTGGGCCAATCTGCTGATCCGCACCTACGCCTGGATTCTGCTGCTACGTAACACCGGGGTGATCAACAACAGCTTGATGGGGCTCGGCGTGATCGATCAACCATTGCAACTGCTCTATACCGATGGCGCGGTGCTGCTGGGGCTGGTTTATACCTACGCACCGTTCGTGGTGCTGCCGATTTACGCGACCCTGGAAAAGATGGACATCCGCCTGCTGGAAGCTGCGCAGGACTTGTATGCCGGGCGTTGGCGGACGCTGATCAAAGTCGTGCTACCGATCGCCAAACCGGGGATTTTCGCCGGCGCGATCCTGACCTTCGTCCCTTGCCTGGGCGCGATGATTGCCCCGGAACTGCTTGGTGGCGGAACCAAAATGATGCTCGGCAACCTGATTTTCCGGCAGTTCAGCGATGCCCGTAACTGGCCGTTCGGCGCTGCCCTGTCGCTGGTGCTGATGGCCGCAGTGATGCTGGTATTGACCGTTTACGCCCTGCGCGCCGAACACCAGCGCATCGCCAAAGGAGGTGAATGATGTTGCGTCTGCTCAAACGAAACGGGCTCAGCGTGCAGGACTTCCCGGGCTTCGGCGGCTTCAGCTTGCTGTTCTACCTGTACCTCTACGCGCCGATCGTGGTGCTGGTGGTGTTCTCCTTCAACGCCAATCAGTCGGCCACGGTCTGGACCGGTTTCAGTCTCGACTGGTACCGCGCGGCGTTTGCCAATCAGGCGTTGCGACAGGCCGCCGGTAACAGCCTGCTGATCGCCGTTAGCGCCAGCATGATCGCCACCGCGATTGCCACACTCGCGGCACTCGGTACCTCGCGGGGCGCCAAATTCAAGGGGATGCAACTGTCCATGGGCGCAATCATGTTGCCACTGGTGCTGCCGGAAATCGTCGTTGGCGTGGCCACGCTGGCGCTGTTCTCCACCATCGGCCTGTCGCTCGGTTACGGCAACCTGATCATCGCCCACACGGTGTTCTGCATCCCCTTCGCCTATCTGCCGATCCGCGCGCGGCTCAACGACATGGACCTGTCCCTGGAACACGCTTCGGCCGACCTCTATGCAGGTCCCTGGCGAACCTTTCGCAAGATCACCCTGCCGCTGCTGATGCCGGGAATCGTCTCCGGGCTGATGCTGGCCTTCATTGTCTCGCTGGATAACTTCGTGATCTCGATGATGGTCTCCCAGGCCGGCACCACCACCCTGCCGATCTTCATCTTCGGCTTGCTGCGAATGGGCGTAACACCCGACGTCAATGCCGTCTCGACCTTGATCCTCGGGGTCTCGGTGCTGTTCGTCAGCCTCTCCTACCTGTTGAGTAAAAAGAAAGTCTGAACCTGCCTATTCCACCTTGAGGAAATACCATGAGCAAGTTGATCGCAAGCCTCGGCACCTCTTTGTTACTGACATTGCCTCTGCTCGGCAGTGCTCAGGCGGCCGAAAAATTGAACGTGGTGAGCTGGAGCGGCTATTTCTCGCCGCAGATTCTCGCCAAGTTCCAGAAACAGACGGGCATCGAAGTCACCGTGGACTCCTACGACTCCAACGAGACACTGTTGGCCAAGCTCAAACAGGGCGGCGCGGGCTACGACGTGGCGATTCCGTCGCACCAGTTCATTCCGATCCTGATCAAGGAGCAACTGCTCGAGCGCTTTGACCCAGTCAACCAGCCCTACTACGCCAGCGTCGCCGATAATCTGAAAAAGCCCACCTGGGACCCGGAAGGCGCTTACTCCATGCCGTTCATCTGGGGCACCACCAGCGTGGTGCTGAACACCGAGCGCTACAAAGGCCCGACGGACAGCTACAAAGTCCTTTACGAGCCACCGGCCGAACTGCAAGGGCGGATCAACATGTTCGACTCGGTAAGCGATGTGGTCGACATGGCCAGCCTGTATCTGAACATTCCGCTGTGCAGCGAAGACCCGAAACAGATGCAGCAAGTGCTGACCCTGCTCAAAGCGCAAAAGCCCTTCGTCAAAACCTACAGCTCCAAGGCCGGCTCGATCCGCGAGAACCTGGCCTCGGGTGAAGTCGACATGTCGACCTTCTGGGGCGGATCGTCGATGCGCGCCCGTGAGATGAAACCCAGCCTGCGCTACCTCTACCCGAAAGAAGGCGTACTGGCCTGGGTCGACAACATGGTCATCCCCAAGGGCAGCAAAAACCCGGCTAACGCCAAGGCTTTCATCGCCTTCCTCAGCCAGCCTGAAAATGCCGCGATGACCCAGAACTTCCTCAAGCATCAGAGCCCGATCAAGGGCGTGGAGCCCTTCCTCGACGCTGGCCTCAAGGACGCGCCCGAGCTGCACATCCCGGAGGGCACCCAAGTGGTGTTCAGCAAGACCTGCGGCGAAGGCGCTATCCGCCTTGCCGACCGTCTGTGGACCAGCCTGATGCGCTGACCCGACCGCCCCGACAGGGCGTCGGGGCGTTTTCCCAGTCTTCTACAAGGCAGCGTTTTAATGACCTCCAATAACATCAGCGAACTGGTCCTGCTGCAGGCCCACGAACTCGCCGAACGCATTCGCCTGCGCCAGGTGTCGTGTCGGGAAGTGATGCAGACTTACCTGGCCCACATCGAGCGCTTCAACCCATTGGTCAACGCATTGATCAGCCTGCAACCGGCTGACCAATTGCTGGCCCAGGCAGACCTGCGCGACGCAGAACTGGCTCGCGGTCTCTACCGTGGCTGGATGCACGGTTTGCCCCATGCCATCAAGGATCTGTCGCTGACCCGTGGCATCCGCACCACGCTCGGCTCACCGCTGTACAAAGATTTCGTGCCAGAGCGCGACGGCATCATGACCGAGCGGATCAAGGCCGCTGGCGCGATCATTATCGGCAAGACCAACACCCCGGAATTCGGCCTCGGCTCACAGACCTACAACCCATTGTTCGGCGCCACCGGCTGCGCTTACGACCCGAGCAAAACCGCAGGCGGTAGCAGCGGTGGTGCCGCCGCAGCGCTGGCCATGCACCTGGTGCCGGTGGCCGACGGCAGCGACATGATGGGTTCACTGCGCAACCCGGCAGCGTTCAACAACGTGTTCGGCTTTCGCCCATCCCAGGGCCGGGTGCCGTTCGATGACAGCGCCGACCTGTTCATCGACCAACTCGGCTACGAAGGCCCTATGGGCCGTAGCGTACGCGACGCCGCGCTGCTGCTCTCGGTACAGGCCGGCGCGGATGCGCGAGCACCGCTGTCCATCGCCGAATCCGGTAACGCCTTCGCCGCACCACTGGAGCGCGACTTCAAAGGCACCCGCCTCGGCTGGCTCGGCGACTTCAATGGCTATCTGCCGATGGAGAAAGGCATTCTCGAGCTTTGCCAGAGCGCCTTCTCCGACTTTGAAGCCATTGGCTGCAGCATTGAAGCCACGCAACCGGACTTCGCTGCGCAACAGCTCTGGAACAGTTGGCGCAGCCTGCGTCACTGGATGGTCGCCGGCTCCCTGGGCGCTGCCTATGCCGACCCGCAAAAGCGCACACAGTTGAAACCGGAGGCCTGCTGGGAAATCGAAAATGGCCTGAAGCTCTCTGCCAGCGACGTCTTCGCT
This sequence comes from Pseudomonas sp. GW821-FHT01E05, assembly GCF_059422425.1. Classification (NCBI taxonomy): domain Bacteria; kingdom Pseudomonadati; phylum Pseudomonadota; class Gammaproteobacteria; order Pseudomonadales; family Pseudomonadaceae; genus Pseudomonas; species Pseudomonas sp. GW821-FHT01E05. The sequence goes on along the minus strand of NZ_JBWKWW010000012.1, from coordinate 34,007 downwards.
GCGTCAGTGACCCGCAGCAACTGGTATCGCGCCATCAGCAAACTGCTCGAACGTTACGATTACCTGCTGCTGCCCAGCGCCCAGGTCTTCCCGTTCGATAAAACCACTCCCTGGCCGACCTCCATCGAAGGTGTGACCATGGACACCTATCATCGCTGGATGGAAGTGGTCATCCCCGGCACCCTCTGCGGATGCCCGGTGGCGAACGTGCAGGTCGGCTTCAGCCAGAACGGCCTGCCGATGGGTCTGCAAATCATCGGCCGGCACCAGGCCGACTTCGCCGTACTGCAGCTGGCCCACGCCTATGAACAGGCCAGTCAGTGGTTCCAACGTTGCCCGGCGCCCCTGCTGACAGAGGTATTTCGATAAACAATTGATAGCGTAGATAAATTTTCAATAAAAACGCTTGACGCTTTTCCCTTCTCGGCGAATAATGCGCGCCACTTGGCTACATAGCTCAGTTGGTTAGAGCATAGCATTCATAATGCTGGGGTCCGGGGTTCAAGTCCCTGTGTAGCCACCAAGTACCTGTTTATAGACCTCTACCGAGGCCTATAAACAAATCAAGAAGCCCGCCTAGTGCGGGCTTTCTTGTTTCTGGCTATCTGTCCTTGCATCCCCCCATACCTTCCTTCCATATGTCCCCCTGTGACTCCTTGCAAGAAAACTGAACCAAGGGGATACAAGGAAATGAAACGCTCCAACATCAAACGTTGCCCTTATCAGCCCGCCCTTTTGGGACTGAAGCCGAACGCCTGGGAGTACCGCGAGCTGGATGCCGGCGGCCTGCATTCAGAGTAAAACCTGACGGCCAGACGCACGCTCAATGCCCCCCTCTCCGTAAAGCTCCGCACAATCGCGCAAGAACCTTACTAGACTGCCAACCAGGGAGTGAATCACGGGCCTGCGCTGTTCTGCATGGCTGATTCCGAAGGTCTCAACGAGACTTTTACGAAAATAACAGGAATATTACAGGGAGTACCTCATGCACTCTTTTACACGCCAGCCCTCACAGACACCAAGCCGATTGACAGTCCTGGCCATCGCCACCGCTTCGGCACTGGCAGCTGGCCAGGTCAGCGTCGCTCGGGCCAATGAGTATGGCATTGACAACAGCGGCACGCTCACGTTGCTGAACAACCCGGCGGGCAACATTATCAGTGGAAACAGTGCAGGTATCAGGAACTCGGGCAGAATCGGTACGCTGAGCAACAGCGGCACCATCTCTGGCGGCAATGCCGGTATTCGCAGCTACGACATCGATACGTTGAGCAATAGTGGCACCATCAGTGGCGGCACCTTTGGCATTCACAACATCGACACCCTCAACACACTGAACAACAGTGGCACTGTCACAAGTAATGGGTTCGCCATTTATACCGGTCCACACTCGACGCTGGGCACCATAACCAACTCCGGAACCATCGCCGGCACGATCCGCAATGACTCCGCGTCGAACATGACGATCAATGGCGGTCCAGGATCGGTGTTTGGCATCCTGACCGGCGCAGGCACGGGCGGTGTGAGCGCCACCAACATCGGCCTGATCAGCAGTATCGGCTCGAATGTGGTGTTCGGGCCGGGCAACCAGTTGCTCAATGACCACATCAACGTCGACACTCAAACTGCCGCCAATGACACTACCGGCACGCTGCAGGTCAACAATACGATCAAGATCACCGGCAATTACTACCAAGGCAGCGACGCCAGCCTGATTCTCGGTGTGGCCGACAATGCCGTGACCACCGGTGATATCAGCACCGACAGCGGCTATGGGCGCCTGGTGGTGTCCGGTAAGGCGAACATCGCTGCAGGCTCCACGGTCGGTTTGCAGAAGCTTGGCAGCTATGGTTTTGCCCAAGGCCAGCGATACATCGTGATTCAGGCCAACACCGCTGGCACGACCTACAATGCCAGCAGCCTTCACTACACGGTCCCGGGTTATAACGCAGTGGGCACCAGTGTGACCGATGGCTCCCATGCCGACTTGCTGGTGACCCTGGGTGCGGCCATACCTGCGACGCCTCCGGTTGGTCCGGTCACACCTTCTTATGCGCCGATCAATCGGGCCACCAGTGCCAGCAGTGTCGCCCCGCTGGCCGGGCTGTTCAATTACGGCGGTTACGATGCCGGCCTGATGAACCTGTTCAACACCGCCGCGGCCCTCGACTCCCCGACCGCCGGCAACCACGCCGGGGCCCAATTGAGTCCGACCGCGAACCTGACGGCTGCCACTCAGGCGTCTACCGCGTCTACGGTGCAAGTGCTCAATGTCACCACGGCGCACCTCGAAGGCCTGCGCACCGCGCAGAACGACAACCTCGGCAGCGGCGTCGCCACCGGTGAAAGCGCCAGCAACACCGGGCTCTGGGGCCAGGCCTTTGGCGGCAGTTCCCGACTGGGTGAGCGCGACGATGTGGCCGGCTACCACGCCCACTACAGCGGCCTGCTGCTGGGGGCCGATGCCGCGCTCAACGACAGCTGGCGCGCCGGCGGTCTGTTCAGCTACACCAAAACCACGGTGAACAACGACGGCGACAACACCGGCAGCTCTGCCGACGTGAAGTCCTACGGCCTGTTCGGCTATGCCAGCTACCAAGGCCAGCCGTGGTACCTGGACCTGTCGGCCGGTGCCGTTCAGCACCAATACGACACCACGCGTGAAATCGACTTCACCGGCTTTAGCGGTTCGGCCAAAGGCCAGCACGACGGAATGCAGTACATTGCCTCCGCACAGGCCGGTTACCCGATCGACCTCGGCGCGGCGCTGGCCCACACCGTCCTCACGCCAATTGCCGGCTTGACCTACAGCACCTTGCGCCAGGACAGCTTCACCGAAACCGGCGGCAACGGCGCGGCACTACATGTCGATTCCACCAGCACCAGTTCGCTCAAAAGCGATCTGGGCGCCAAGCTGGAACGCTCCTTCGCCACGTCCTACGGCAGCGTAGTACCGTCGGCGCAACTGACCTGGCGTCATGAGTACCACGACACCAGCCTGCAATCGGTCGCCAACTATGCCGCCGATACCTCGGGCGCCACCAGCTTCACCAGCCCGGGGGCGAAACCGGTCAATGACACCGGGGTCCTGGCACTGGGCGTCACGCTGCTGCACAGCGAAAACCTCAGCCTGGGGGCGAAGTACACCCTGGAAGCGGCGAACGGTTACACCGCCAATACCGGTGACGTGCAGGTGCGCTGGCAGTTCTGATCCGTTAGATTCAGCTGACCTGATAACGCCCATTTTTCAGTCATGAAAAATGGGCGTTTAACCTTCAAATGATCTCGGAATCAGTTTTCCAACAGTCGCGCAAACCGCCCGACTGAAAACGCCAGAAGATCTACGTCGCTTTGCCCATAAGCGAATCGCTGCGCCAATGCCTCATCAACTCCTGCCGAGTGCTTGAAGCCATGTCCGGAGCAGGCGCTGACTACCGTTACATTCCGAAGCTCAGGATGCTCGTCGATGATAAAGCCGAAATCCGGGGTCACCGTGTAAGCGCAAACGCTGGATTTGAGTAAATCCGCTGATACGCCAGCGAACCGGCCCTTCATGTGCGCACGATAAAAAGTCTCTGCCTGCGTCAGGCTAGTGGTTCGGTCGATCGATTGCGCAGAGGTGCTGACGTCGAACTGCTCGGTGGCGACTTTCATGCTGCCCTCACCCGGTATGGGTGGGAAACCGTAGCAGGCGTCGCTCTCGTTCGGGCCGTGGGTCAGGATGAAGCACGGGGATGCCCAGTTTTGCCAGTTGATAGAGCGTCGCCGCTCCCATGGCGCCCAAGCCGATGACGACGTCGTATTGGTTTTCCATCAGCGTTGGGCCTTCCAGTGTTTCATCTCTTCTTCGATGAAATGATTGACCAGGTCGGTGTAGAGCTTTTCGATCGCTTCGGGGCTCAGACCTTCGGTTTCCGCCCATTCACGACGCTTGGCCAGCATCGCGCGGAAACGCTCCGGGGCCCGCACAGAGGTTTCAGAGGTTTTGAATTTCGACGCGGCCTGAACGTATTTGAAGCGCGCTCCCAGCATCTTGATGACTGCCCGATCGAGGAGATCGATCTCGCGCCGGATGTCTTCCATGCCTTGACACTCGTCAGGGCGCATTTGATTAATCACTTCCATGTAGCTAACTCCGACTTATCGAGAAAAAGCGTGGGCTGATGCTGCTTGCCCGATTAAACACGCAAAATCAGGCTCCGTCATTGCCGATGAACAACACCGCGTAGGCTCTCACTATTCGCCCGACCGGGCATCGCGCACGAACAGGGGCCGGCCTTTTATCAAGCCAACAGCGAGTGCTGACAGGATAAGCGCGATGGAAAAGCCTTCACGGCCGTCAACCCTGTGTCCGAGAAACAGGAGCGAGAACACTGCCACTCGATCAAGGTGCGTTACCAGGGTCATGAACGGCGCTGCCCCGTGAGCTAACCAGGTGAGCAGCAACAGCGGGATCGACGGGAACAGGCCTGCTTACTGGCGGCCGTGGTTCGCTTGGGTAACGGAGAACCTGTTACTCGAGTGGCGATGGATCTGGGCTACAGCAGTCCCAGCGCGTTCACTAACGTATTTCGCAGGGTGCTGGGTGAGACACCCAGTCGATACTTTTCCAAAACCCTGCTCTGAAACGATAGGAGCAGCATCGAAGACGCTCGCCTGAGCAGCCAGCAAAATCGTCCAACGCGTTGCGTCTACCGCTGTCGGCCGATACATTCCCCCGCACGCGAGCGCATCTATCGGCTGCGCTCGACACCTCATCTACCCACGGACGGAGTGCCCCGCGTGTTCTCAGCCTTCAACTTGAGCCACTACCGCCTATCTGCCCTTTCGCTGATAGCCGCCGCTTTAACCCTCGCGGCCTGCAATACCCCGCCGTCTGCACCCTCCGTCAGCGCTCTACCGGTCGCCCCGGAAATCGCCTCGGGTTACCGCACCGACATGCGCACCCAATACGCCGCACGCCACATGGCGGCGGCAGCCAACCCGCTGGCAGCCGAGGCCGGGCGTGAGATGTTGCGTCAGGGGGGCTCGGCGATCGATGCCGCGATCGCGATGCAAGCGGTACTGACGTTGGTGGAACCACAATCCTCAGGCATTGGCGGCGGCGCGCTGATCATGCTCTGGGACGGCAAAACAATGCGCGCCTATGACGGACGCGAAACCGCGCCGGCAGGTGCTACCGAAAAGCTCTTCCTGCAACCTGACGGCAAGCCGATGCCGTTCAGTCAGGCACAGATTGGCGGTCGTTCGGTGGGCACACCAGGTGCATTGCGTGCGCTTGAACTGGCCCATAAGACACAAGGTCGTCTGCCGTGGGCGCAATTGTTCGAACCGGCCATTCGCCTGGCAGAGCAAGGTTTCCCGATCTCGCAGCGGCTTCACGCGATGATTGCGTCGGACCCATTCCTGCCGCGCTCGCCGGACATGGCCGAGTATTTCCTGAATGCCGACGGCAGCCCGAAAGCCATCGGTACCTTGCTGAAAAACCCAAACCTGGCCGGCGTTCTGAAACGGATTGCCAAAGAAGGTCCGGATGCCCTTTATCGAGGCTCGATCGCCCACGAGATCGTCACCAAGGTTCAGGGCAACGCCAACCCCGGCAGCCTGTCGATGACCGATCTGCAAGGCTATACCGCCAAAGAGCGCACGCCGCTGTGCACCGACTACAAACGCTGGCAAGTCTGCGGCATGCCGCCGCCGTCCTCGGGCGGGATAGCCGTCGCGCAAATCCTCGGCACCTTGCAGGCGCTGGAAGTACGGGATAGCCGCTTTGCCCTGCCGCCGCTCAAGCCGGTCAAAACAAACGCCCCGGCCGGAACAGAACCTGCACTTGAAGCCGTGCACCTGATTGCCGAAGCCGAGCGTCTGGCCTATGCCGACCGCGGGCTCTATGTGGCTGATTCAGACTTCGTCCCCGTCCCGATCGCAGGCCTGGTCGCCCCCAGCTATCTGGCAGGTCGAGCAGCCTTGATCAGTGAGCACAGCATGGGTACGGCCAAGCCCGGCCACCCGGCCGGCATCCAGGTGGCGTACGCTCCAGACCGTTCGCCGATGCGGATATCCACCTCGCAGGTAGTGGCGGTAGACGACCAGGGCGGTGCCGTGTCGATGACCACCACGGTGGAAGCGGCCTTTGGCTCTCACCTCATGGTTCAGGGCTTCATGCTCAATAACCAGATGACCGACTTCTCCTTCGTCCCTGAGGAAAACAGCCAACCCGTCGCCAATCGCGTCGAACCCGGTAAACGTCCGCGCTCCTCCATGGCTCCGACACTGATCTTCGACCGCCAGAGCGGTGAACTGGTAGCCACAGTCGGCTCTCCCGGCGGCTCGCAAATCATCGAATACGTGGCCAAGTCAGTGGTGGCCATGCTCGACTGGAACATGGACCCGCAAGCCGCCATCAGCCTGCCCAACTTTGGCAGCCGCAACGGCCCGACCGAATTGGAGCAAGGGCAATTCACACCCGCACTGGTGCAAGCTCTCAAAGACAAAGGGCATACCGTGAACGAGATCGACATGACCAGCGGCACCCAAGCCATCGTCCGTGTCCGCGATGCTCAAGGCAAAGCTTCATGGGCTGGCGGCGCCGATCCGCGGCGTGAGGGTGAAGCGCTGGGGGATTGATCGAGGTTAGGCTGCTGACATCCAAAAAGAGCAGAAGAGATCAGCGAACTGCGTACTTACAGCTCAATGCCTGAATTTGCCGATTATCGACGAAGCACTCATCGCGATGAGGCAAAGTCGTTTCAGTACTCATGGATTGAACGGAGGTAAGCATGGACATCGCATTCGAAGCCACCACGCAGGACGACGCCGAAGTCCTTGTCCTGATGCGGATTGCGTCGATGCAAGAAAGTCTTGAGCGCATTGGTCGCTTTGATCCGCAAAGGGCGCGCGTCAGATTTCTCGCCACGTTTGAACCAGCATTGTGCAGCTTCATCGTCAGTGATGGTCAACGGGCAGGCTTTCTTCAGATCAGGCGAAAAGCTGATCACTTGTTCCTGGAGCATCTGTACGTCATGCCAGAACATCAAGGCAAAGGCCTTGGCTCGGCAGCCTTGTGTTCCGTTCTCGACAATGCCGCCCAGGAAGGACTCCCGATCCGTCTGGGCGCATTGCGCGGCAGTGACTCGAATCGCTTTTATCAACGTCATGGATTTGTGCGAGTCGACGAAAGCGAGTGGGATATCAATTACATTCGCGAAGCTGTTCGGTGGCCCAAACCATGAAAGCATCCATCCTCACCGAGGGTGCCGTGAACGATGGGGAAGATCACGTCGACATGCCCCAGCAGCTACTGGCAGTGGCCTGTACGGTTAGTTCGTTAGTTCAAATTCGGATGCCAGAAGTCCCTGGCCAAGGCGCTGTGACGAGTCATAGCCCGCTATGGCGAGGAACAGCAACGCAGGATAGGGGCTTGTGGCGCCGAAGTTGACTAACAGAACTAACCACACAGGCCACTAGACTTGCCTGGCACCACGGCGAGCTCGCGGTTCGACTGGTTGAGGGCGATCAGCGCCGGGTTTTCCTGGTTGATCAGGTAGTTCGAGGTGTCATTCAGGTGCCAGCTTCCTTGCTTGTCGATGCCGATCAGCATCGGCTCGAAGCGCGAGCGGTCCAGCGCGTCGACGATGTTCTTCGCCGACTGCAGCGAAACCTCATGTTCTGCCGAGCGGCCACCAAAAATAACCCGACCCGCAACTTGCTCATCATCCAGCCTCATTTTGAAAATACGGTTTCTTGACCCGGCAATCGCATCCAGCAAAAGACTCAGGCCTGTGCCAAGCGCATATGAATCAGCGCCACCCGCGCGCCTTTTTTGTCTTTGCGCTCTTCGATGGCGTAAGGCGTAAACCCGAGTTTGGGATAGAACAGCAGTCCTGCAAGGTTCTGGTGGAAGCAAGACAGCGTCACCTCCTTGGCGCGGTGCTTGGTCAGCGCAATCTCGATCATGTGCTTGATGAGGTGCCCGCCAATCCCGCCCGCACGCATTTCGGGATCGACGATGACATTGCCGATGGTGCAGGCTCCCCCGGTTTCCCAACGGTAGAAGTTGGCGAAACCGACCACTTGCCCGTCCTGCTCAATCACCGTCGAATCTGATCGCTGGGCAATCGAGTTGCGCAGTTGCTCATGGGTCAACGGCCAGGTGGCCGCGGGAAAGAAGAAAAACAACTCCTCCTCGTTCCGGGCAAAGCTGCAAATCCGTGGGACGTCCTGTTCCTCTACCGGTCGGTAGCCAAATTTCATTTTTTAGTCTCCTGACATTTTGCGTGTGTCGTCGCGGTTATTCGCTGCGATCCTGCTCTTCAGCGATTGAGCTGCAAACGCACTCAACCCGACTGCTGACAAAGAGCCTGGCCACGCTTCAATACCCGCAACGACAACGGACCGGCGTGCCTCAGATGTAGTAGCTTCATCGAACAAACCATCCTTGTGTTGTTGTGGTGAAGTCATGGCGCCATGGGTAACCGCGCTCGTTTGGGTATTTCTACTCGAATTCAGACGTATGGACCAACAGCCGTTTTAGAAGGCTCTGCACCTTAAAACAACCTCTTCCCCGCGATTGTCGGCTCCGGCCTCTAACGAGGAAGTTGGCAGCTATGCTGAAATTACGGGTCATCTCCGGCTTCTGCGGGGGCCTGACTACGTTCTCGGCACAAACCCCAGGCTTGATCCAGGAAGGGAGACTCAGCAGGCAACGGGCGCCATGTTGCTCCACGTCGCGGGCTCGCTGGCGATGATCGCTGGGGGCCTTCTTTCGTTCCAACTGTTAAGCGCACGCTAAGGGAGATTGATCATGAGCGGTTTCCTGGTGATTTTCTTTACTCAGCAGAGTCGTCGCTACCACGGCAAAATGCTGGGTGACTGGATCGTCGATTTAGCGAAAGAAATGGGGCTGCGCGGAGCCACACTGGCAACCGCCATCGAGGGTTTTGGGCATACGGGCCGCCTGCATTCCGCGCACTTTTTTGAGCTGGCCGACCAGCCCACCGAGATTCGGCTGGCGATTACCGAAGATGAGTGCGTGCGCTTGTTTGAGCGTCTGGAGACCGAGGACTTTTCCTTGTTCTACACCAAGACCCCGATTGAGTTTGGAACGGTCGGTAAAAAAGCCGAAAAGTCCCCTCACCCTTCCGAATGACCGCAATGAGCGAAAGGCGCCTCGAAAAACGCCTTCGCGCCCGATGAAGACAGCCGGTTCGCAGTGCGTTACCGTATTTTCGTTGCGCACACAGAGCAAGGACCGCCACCCATGGGCAAACACAACAGCCACACCGATTGGCTCCACCGCGCGCCCCGCACCAGTGGCCTGGAGCGCATCGAAGCGTACTTCTCGGGTTACGGGTATGACCTGCACCGTCATGACACCTATGCGATAGGCCGCACGCTTGCTGGCGTGCAAAGCTTTCAGTATCGCGGCGCGTGGCGTCATAGTCTGCCGGGCGGGACCATGGTGCTGCACCCGGATGAAGTCCACGACGGCGAGGCGGGCACCGAGGATGGTTTCAAGTACCGGATGATGTACATCGAGCCGGCGCTGATCCAGCAGGTGCTCGGTGGCAAGCCTTTGCCCTTTATCAAGACTGGCCTGTCTGACGACCCACGGCTGTACGCGGCAACCAATGTGTTGCTGCAGAGCCTGGACTGCCCCCTTGATCCACTGGAAGAACAGGACGCGCTGTTCGACCTGGCGAATGCCTTGAGTGCCGTGTCAGGCGTGACAGCGCCCCGTCAGAGCTTCGACTACCTGGCGGCAGAACGGGCTCGGGAATTCATGCACAGCGCACTGGATCGCACCGTGACACTGGAGGAACTGGCCGAGCACAGCGGCCGGGATCGCTGGGGCCTGTCGCGGGATTTTCGCCTGCTGTTCGGCACCAGCCCTTACCGCTACCTGACCATGCGCCGCCTGGATCTGGTCCGCTCATTGCTGATGCAGGGCCAGCCAATGGTCAGCGCGGCACTGATCGCCGGTTTCACCGATCAAAGCCACATGACCCGACAGTTCAGCAAAACCTACGGCCTGTCGCCAGCGCGCTGGTTGAAAATGCACGGACGCTGATGGCTGCACAATCGTACAAGAAACACGCTGCCGCCTTGGCTATCGTGGGTTCACGATCAGTCAGCGGACAAACCTCATGAACCATTATCGAAGTCTGAACTTTGCGCAAAAACTCAACCTGTTCAGCGAGCAATGGACGCCCAAGGTCATCGCCGAAATGAACGACTACCAATTCAAGGTGGTGAAGCTGCAAGGGGACTTCATCTGGCATGACCACGCCGATACTGACGAGACCTTCATCGTGCTCGAAGGTCAACTGCGCATCGACTTTCGCGACGGCCAGGTGTCTGTCTCCCAGGGTGAGATGTTTGTCGTGCCCAAAGGCGTCGAGCACAAACCCTTTGCCGAGTATGAGGTCAAGCTGCTGCTGATCGAGCCCAAGGGAGTGCTGAACACCGGGCACGAAGGTGGCGAACGGACAGCAGTGAGTGATGTGTGGATCTGAAACCACTGGATGTGACCGGGGCTGTTTTAATCAGCCCCTCTCCAACCATCAGCAGTGTTCCCCTATCGTCACCAATCCAGCCTGCAATCGGCTGCGCAGTCGCGACGCTAACGCCGCGCCCACCAAGGCAATCACCGCACTGGCACCTATCGCCAGCTCGATCCCTCTCGCCAGCGTTGCATTGCCCTCGCCGCTCAATCCGGTGTTGGCCAAAGAAACCAACAGCGCCAATCCCAGAGCGCCACCGATCTGCTGACTGGTAGAGGCCATACCTGCCGCAACACCTTGTTCACCCGGCGCGATACCTTGCCCCGCAGACACCCACATGGCGGTCCAGGTCATGCCCTGGCCAATGCTGAGGATGATGATCCCGGGCAGTAACCGCCAATAGCCCGCGCCGTCAGGCAGCGCGAAATACACCTGCGCAATTCCGACAGCGCCAGCCAGCAAGCCGCTGACCAGAGTAGTGCGCAGCCCCAGTTTCAACAGCGAACGTTCGGCCAACCATATGCCCAGGGTGCAGAGCAGGGTCGGCAGCAGGAACGCCAACCCGGACTGCAACACGCTGTAGCCGTAAACCTGTTGGTAGTACAGCGTCAAAAAGTAGTACTGCACGCCGAAGCTGCTCATGAATATGGCCGTGAGCAGCATCGCCATGCGCAACTCGCTATAGCTGAACAGGCGCAGCGGCATCAATGGGTCGTGGCCTTTGTGCTCGATCCAGACGAACAGCCCCAGCAACGCGACCGCCAACGCCATACAACCGAGGGTAGCGGGGGCCGTCCAGCCCCACTCCGGGCCCTGAACGATGGCGAACACCAACAGCGTACCGCCGACAGTAACGGTCAATGCACCACTTAGGTCGAAGTGGCGCCCGCGTTGCCGTTCTCCATCGGCCGGTATCCAGCGCCGTGCCGCCAAGGCACAGGCTCCAGCCAACGGGACATTGACCAGAAACACCGCTTCCCAGCCCCACCACTGAGTCAACACACCACCCAACAACGCGCCCAGGGCCAGACCTGCCGCCGAAGCGCCGCTCCATATCGCGAAGGCACGGTTACGCGCCGGCCCTTCTGCATAGTGGGTGTTGATCAACGCCAACGTCGCCGGGAACAACATCGCCCCGCCCACGCCCTGTACCGCTCGTGCCAATACCAACAGCAATGCGCTGCCACCCAACCCGCCGGCCAGCGACGCCAACGCATACAGCACTTGTCCCACCACGTAGAAGCGGCGCTTGCCCAACAGATCAGCCGCGCGCCCGCCCAACAGCAGGAAACCACCGAAGGCCACGCTGTAAGCGCTGACCACCCACTGCAATTGCTGCGCGGAAAAACCCAGATGGCTGCCGATCTCAGGCAACGCAACAAACACTATGGTCGCGTCCAGGGCGATGATCAGCTGCGCAGCGGCCAGCAGCAAAAGCATCCAGCCTGAGGGCTTGGGTAAACGGTTGGAGGGCATCTTTGCGCGTCCTTTCCAGAAATGAAGAGGCGCCAGTGTCTTTGATGCCGATTAAATGATAAATACCAATCCAGCTCTTTCAGTGATGACTTTAATCATGGATCTAAACGCCGTCCGCTTGCTGGTCCGGGTCGCAGAGACTCGCAGTTTTACCCGCGCCGCCGGTGATCTGGGGCTCACGCAATCAGGTCTGTCCCGAGCCATCTCGCGGCTGGAAAGCGAGCTGGGTGTGCGCTTGCTGCAACGCAATACCCGCAGCGTCAGCCTCACGCCAGACGGCCAGGTGCTCTATGAACGCAGCGCACCACTGCTCGCCGAACTTGCTGAAGCCGAGAAGCTGCTGCTGGACCGTCGTTGCTCGCCGTCCGGGTTGCTGAAGATCAGCACTCCCTCGTTGTTCGGGCGCAAAGTGGTGATGCCGGTCATCGGCGAATTGACTCAGCGTTACCCCGACCTGTGCATCGAGGCGGTGATGTCCGACCGCTTGGTGGACATCGTCGATGAGGGCTTCGATGCGGTACTGCGCACCGGAGAAATCCAGGACCAGCGCTTGATCGCCCGCCCAATGCAACCGTTACGCTGGGTCACAGTGGCATCACCGGATTACCTCGCACGCCATGGCACGCCACAAACGGTCGACGATCTACAACAGCACAACTGCCTGAGCGTGCGCAATCTGCGCAGTGGCCGTTTGGTGGACTGGCAGTTCATGCTGGACCGCAAAGTGCGCGACATAAGCGTCAGTAGCCGGCTGATCTTCGATATCGGCGACGCCTTGGTGGATGCTGTGCTCGGCGGCTACGGTATTGCCCAACTGATGACGTTCGCCGTCAAGGACGCGATAGGTGATGGCCGCCTGGTACCGCTGCTGGAGGACTATGCCGGCCGCAGCCGTGCACTTTCTCTGGTCTACCCGCCGTCACGGCAATACTCGCCGAAGCTGATGGCATTTGCCGATGCATTGGGGCAAGCCCGTTGGTGAGCCAAGCCTGAAATGATCTCGCCTTGAGCTTGTGTCAAGATGAAATGCCGTGGTCTTTTCAAATGCCCCAGGACCTCCCGACCAACGAATAAGGACATTCATTGAACGACTTCCCCAGGCTCGAAACTGATCGCCTGTTTATGCGTGAAATCGTCATGAGCGACGCGCCGATGCTGCTTGATATGCACGGTGATGCTGAAGCCATGAAGTAGTTCGGAGTCGACCCCGCCTGGATCAGAACCACTGTGTTCAATCCTGCAACGTCTTCCCATCCACAGGGTCGCCAATCTTCAGAAAATGCCCGCCTGCGACATGGTGCAAGGTGCGTAGCGCATCCTGCCCTTCGAAGTGCCAGCGGCCGTCGCTGAAGACTCGCTCGTCTGCCTGGGCGGATATCACCTCGGCCAGGAACAGATCGTACTGTTGATGGTTGTGGGGCTCCGGCAACAGCCGGCATTCCAGCCAGGCGACGCAACCTTCCAGCATCGGCGCTTCGACGATATCGCTGGCAAAAGTTTGCAGGCCATAGGTCTGGAATTTATCGCGACCTTCGCCCTGAGACAGTTCGAGCCCGGAGGTCGAACCTACGGTCTGCACGATATCGGCCTGAGCGGCGCAAGGAACGTTGAGTACGAAGGTGCCCGAGGCTTCGAGCAGTTGTCGGGTCCAGGTGGATTTATCGAGGACCACGGCAACTTTCGGCGGTTCGAAATCCAGCGGCATGGCCCAAGCGGCGGCCATGATATTGCGCTGCCCGGCGTGGGCAGCGCTGACCAGTACGGTCGGTCCGTGGTTGAGCAGACGGTAGGCTTTGGACAAGGGAACCGGACGACGGTGGGAAACGCTCATGGCTGTCTGCTCCTGAGAAAAGAGCCGATTGTAACGGTATACGGCAGGCGTGGATTACGGGCTTGAATCCGATTGCCGATCGTGAGATGAAAGCCCCCTCGCACAATGGATTGAGGCGCTGACGTCATGCCAATACTGAATATCGCAGCCCCCCACGAAAACGACGCAGATGAATTGCTCGGGTTCGAACTCGGCAACCGGGCGTTTTTCGAGAGCTGGATCAATGCCCGACCTGCGGACTATTACTCTCGGGAAGGCGTGGCGAGAGCAATCGAAACAGCAGCTCAGGACGCCGCTCAAGACCTCGCGTACCAATTTCTTGTTCGCGAGAATGACATTCTCGTGGGACGACTCAATCTGACCCAAATCAAGCGGCCGCATTTTCAGTCAGCGGCGCTGGGATACCGGATTGGCTCCAGATACACCGGACGCGGTCTCGCTAAAGAAGCGGTTCGTCTGGGATTGGAAATCGCCTTTGATGAGCTGTCGCTGATGCGGGTCGAGGCAACGGCCCGACCGCAAAACGCTGGATCGATCCGAGTCCTTGAGGTCAGTGGCTTCAAGCAGTTTGGCCACTCGCGCAAGAGTTTTCTGCTGCACGGCGAATGGTTTGACCTGCTGCACTATGAAATTCACCGGAAAGACTAACGCTTCCCGGAAAGCAAAAAGCCGGGTCTCGTCTGACACGTTGCATGAGATACCCGGCCGTTACGCGGTCCGTAGCAGCTGGCGGAGCCTGCTGCTACAGGGATAGCCCACTCTTCACAGTTCCGCGTAAAGCATTTACGCCGACAGTTGATTCGCAAACTGCCCCACCGCACTGACCACTTTCTGCGCACCGTCCTGAATCTCGACAATCACCGTGCCCGCTTCGGCGGCCAGCGCCAGGCCTTGTTCGGCCTGGAGTTTGCCATCGCTCATCAAGGCCACGGCGTCACGAGCCATGTCCTGGTTCTGGCGCACCACCCCGACGATTTCGTCGGTGGCTTTGCTGGTACGCGAGGCCAGCTGTCGAACCTCGTCCGCGACCACCGCGAAACCTCGACCTTGCTCGCCGGCACGGGCCGCCTCGATCGCGGCGTTGAGCGCCAGCAAGTTGGTCTGCTCGGCGATGCCGCTGATGGTTTTGACGATGGTGCCAATCACCAGTGATTGCTCATTCAGCGCTTCGATACCTTCGCCGGCCTGTTGCATATGCCTGGCCAGATCGCGCATCACATTCACTGCCTGAGTGACCACCGTGGTGCCGCGCTGGGCGCAGCTGTCGGTCTGCAACGAAGTGCTGTAGGCGATATTCGCGGCTTCGGCGACGGCTTGTTCCCGATTCACCTGATCAGTGATCACCGTGGCAAATTTGACGACTTTGTAGAGTTTGTCATTAGCATCGGTCACCGGGTTATAGGAGGCCTCCAGCCAGACCACTCGACCATGGCTGTCTATGCGTTTGAAGCGGTCGGCAACAAACTCGCCAGCATTCAAGCGTTTCCAGAACCCCTGATATGCCTCGCTGTTGTATTCCTCCGGCGCGCAGAACGTACGGTGATGTTTACCTTGGATCTGCGCCAGGCTGTAACCCATGCCGTTGAGAAAGCGGTCGTTGGCCGTCAGCACGTTACCGCTCATATCGAACTCAATCACCGCCGTTGAACGCACCAACGCACCGATCAGGTTTTCGTGCTCACGGGAAGCTTCAATGGTGCGGGTCAGGTCGCTGGCGTAAATCGAAAAATTCTTTATCCGCCCGTCCGAGCCTCTGACAGGCTGCACGATCGAGCGCAGCCAGGCTTCCTCGCCGTTGCCTCTGAGCAAGCGAACCGCCCCGGCAAAGTGCTCACCGCGGGTCAGCGCGGCCTTGAAACGATGGTGAAATTCATCCGTTTTCACATGGGCCGGGACGATGTCTTCGATGTGCCGCCCGAGCAAATCACTGCTCTTATAGAGCATCTCGGCAATGAAGTTCTGATTGGCTGATTGAACCCGTCCATCGGGGTCAAGGTTGATGACGAGCATCTCGCTCTCCAGGCTTTCTTTCACTTGTACAAGGCTGGAGAGTTCTTCGCGAAGAGCCGACAGCTCCTGCTTCAAGCGTTTGTTAAACATGGGAAAATGTACCGATGGGCAGGGTTAAGAGCGGCATTCAGCCAAGCCATCGGCCACGCAAAACTTTTCTGAAGAGCGGCTCGAGGTTGCCCTGCAAAAATAGTGGCATTTTGCCGCGTCGGCTGCGAAGTCCGTGTGGAAGCGGGCTTGCCCGTGAATGACGTTTCTAAATGCCAGAAACCACCGCACCACAATTAACCCGCTGCACACGCGAACCGAAATACGCCGTGCTAGCCATTCCGAGCGCGCCCATCACTGCGCAATAAATCACGCACACCCATGGGCTCCAGGGCATCAAACCGATCAACAACAGCGGAGTGATACTTGCCCACAGCGCATAGGCGATGTTGTAGGTGAAGGAGATCCCGGAGACGCGGATCCGCGCCGGAAACAGGCTGACCATCACCGACGGCACCGCGCCGACCACCCCGCAACTCAGGCCGGCGATAGCGTAGGCGACGCCGATCCAGCTGCCACCGGCGATCAGACAGGTATAAAGCACGCCAATGCCCAGCGGCAGCAGCAGGCTGTAGAGCATCACCGTGCGCCAGGCACCGATGCGGTCGACGATCAGCCCGGCCAGTACACAGCCGATGTTCAGGAAAACGATACCCAGGCTGCTCAGGGCAAAGGTATGGCTGGCAGTCATGCCGAAGGTTTTTTGCATCATGGTCGGGGTAATCACCACAAACACCACCACCGCCGAGGTCAAGACGCAGGTCAGGATCATCGCCGGCAGCATGGCCTGACGATGGTTACGCAGCACGGTACGCAGCGGCAGTTCGGCGTCGGCTTCGCGGCGGGCCTGCATAGCCATGAACACGGGTGTCTCGCTCAACCAGCGACGCAACCAAACGCCCACCACGCCAAACACCCCGCCCAGTAGAAATGGATAGCGCCAGGCGTAATCGAGGATTTCTGTCGGGGAGTAGACCTGCGTCAGAAACGTCGCGGTCAGCGCTCCGATGAGATAACCGAAAGTCAGCCCGGCCTGCAGAAAACCCAAGGCATAGCCGCGATGGCCGACCGGTGCATGCTCGGCGACGAAAACCCAGGCGCTCGGCACCTCACCGCCCACCGCCGCGCCTTGCAGCACCCTCAGCGCCAGCAACAGCAACGGTGCGAAATAGCCTATCTGGGCGTAGGTCGGCATGATCCCGATCAGCAGACACGGCAGTGCCATCAGTAAAATGCTCAGGCTGAAAACCCGCTTGCGCCCCAACTGATCGGCGAAATGCGCCATCAGAATCCCACCCAGTGGCCTCGCCAGATATCCGGTGACGAAGATCCCGAAGCTTTGCAGCAAGCGCAGCCATTCTGGCATTTGCGGTGGGAAAAACAGCTGGCTGAGGGTCAGCGCGAAAAATACGAAAATGATGAAATCGTAAATTTCCAGCGCGCCACCGAGGGCCGCCAGCCCTAGGGTTTTGTAGTCAGACCGGGAGAACGGCGCCGGTCGTAAATCGGTAATGGCAGTCATAAAACAAACCCTGAATAGGCAAAACCACGGCGCCAATGGTCTACGCAAAAGCCCTCAGGAACAACCCGACCAGGTCACTGGGTTGGTTTTTAGCGATTTTCTGTACATTGAATTCAACCGGGCGAAACCAATAATCGGGCGCTTTCCAACCCGCAGCACAATCAGGAAAGTCGCCATAGGCAGGCTCGCATGAATGTCAAAGCCGGGATCCCCCCACATAAAGCACGTCAATCAGACAAAGGTCGTTGCAAAAAACCCAAATAGCTTCGGCAACAAAAGTTGGATTGATCTACTGTTCGCTCACGACCAAAAGAGCCACTGCTGCTCTGCGGACACCACAATAAACATAAAAATCCTTGAGGTATTTTCATGGCCGCTGATATCGAAGATAGCCGCTATGCCCGCTTTGCCCTGCATTGCTCAAGCTTTGCCGAGCGCTGGTTTCCTGACTCATGGGTGTTTGCTGCGCTGGCAGTCATCATTGTCTCTGTGGCGACCATGACCATCGGCGCCAAACCGACCGAGGCCGCCATGGCCTTCGGCGACGGATTCTGGAGCCTGATTCCGTTCACTATGCAAATGGCCTTTGTGGTCATCGGCGGCTACGTGGTTGCCAGTTCGCCGCCAGCGGTGAAGCTGATCGATCGTCTGGCGAACATCCCGAAGAACGGCCGTTCCGCCGTGGCCTGGGTGGCGCTGATTTCCATGGTCGCATCGCTGTTGAATTGGGGCCTGTCGCTGGTGTTTGGCGGATTGCTGGTTCGCGCACTGGCCCGTCGCACCGATTTACACATGGACTACCGCGCCGCGGGTGCCGCAGCCTATCTGGGGCTGGGCGCAGTCTGGGCACTGGGGCTTTCTTCATCCGCCGCGCAGTTGCAAGCCAACCCCGCCAGCCTGCCGCCGTCGATTCTGTCGATCACAGGTGTGATTCCGTTCACCCAAACCATTTTTCTCTGGCAGTCCGGCGTGTTGCTGCTGGCGTTGATCGTGGTCTCGCTGACCATCGCCTACGCCACCGCGCCCGGCCCGGCTACCGCCCGGGATGCCAAGGCTTGCGGTGTCGACCCGGGTTTCAGCATCCCTGAACCGCAACCACGCACACGCCCTGGCGAATGGCTGGAATACAGTCCGGTGCTGACGATTTTGCTGGTGCTGTTGGCGCTAGGCTGGCTGTTCCATGAGTTTTCGACCAAACCTGCAATCAGTGCGATCTCCGGTCTGAACACCTACAACTTCCTGTTTCTGATGCTCGGCGCACTCCTGCACTGGCGTCCGCGCAGCTTCCTCGATGCGGTGGCCCGGGCAGTACCCACCACCACCGGCGTGCTGATCCAGTTTCCGCTTTACGGCTCCATCGCCGCGCTGATGACCGTGGTCAAAGGCTCCGACGGCCAAGCCCTGGCGCACCATATCTCGACCTTCTTCGTACAGATCGCCTCCCACGATACCTACGCCCTGCTGATGGGCGTGTATTCGGCGGTGCTGGGCTTCTTCATCCCCTCAGGCGGCGGTAAATGGATCATCGAAGCGCCTTATGTCATGCAAGTCGCCAACGACCTGAAGTACCACCTGGGCTGGGCCGTGCAGATCTATAACGCTGCCGAAGCGTTGCCAAACCTGATCAACCCGTTCTACATGCTGCCACTGCTGGGCGTGCTCGGGATGAAGGCACGAGACTTGATCGGCTTTTCGTTTGTGCAGTTGCTGGTACACGCACCTCTGGTGCTGTTTCTGCTGTGGGCACTTGGGACGACGCTGACGCATGTGCCGCCGATGATGCCGTAGGTCAATCGAGACCGCTTCGCGACCTTTCGCGGGCTTGCCCGCGAAGGCGTATCTGCAATCAACCTGAAAGCTAATGAAACATCTGCGAAACCAAAAGTTCCGCTGTTTCATCCAGACTGCCCCCTGACCTAGAGCCCCCGTGTAGCCTTTCGGTCATGTTTCATTGCTACCTTTCGACCGAAAAACTTTGTAACTATTTAACGAACCAGCGAGCAAAACCGAATGACTGACGAAAAAGAAGGCAACGGCGCGCAATCTCTTGAAGTGGACAACCCCACCGACACCAGCCGCCGTCGCTTCCTTGGCGGCGTTGCGGTTTTAGGTGTCGGCGCGACGCTGAGCGCCTGCGGCAGCAATGGCGATGAGGGAGGTAAACCTGCCGAGCGTCCGCTGTCGCCTGCCGAGTTGGACAAGGCACTGCACGATCAGGTGAAAACCGTGGTAGTGATCTTTGCCGAGAACCGCAGTTTCAACAATTTGTTCGGCGACTTTCCCGGTGTGGAAAAGCCACTGTCATCACTCAAACCTGCCGATTATCAGCAACACGACCGTGACGGCAGTCTGCTGGAAACCTTGCCACCGGCCTGGGGCGGAGTGCTGCAAATCGGCCCGCAAACCCTCGATGGTGTGACTTACCCAAACGAAACCCAATTTCAGGAACACCTGCCCAATGCCCCGTTCGCCCTCAAAGGCCCGAACGGTGAGGATTTGCCATTCGGACTGGTCACCCGCGACCTGTGGCATGTGTTCTATCAAAATCAGATGCAGATCAACGGTGGCAAGAACGACCGTTTCGTCGCCTGGGCTGACTCCGGTGGCTTGACCATGGGGCATTACGCCCAAAGCCGGTATTCATTGCGTTTGTGGGATGTGGCCAAAGAGTTTGTGCTCTGCGACAACTTTTTCCAGGGCGCTTTCGGCGGTTCATTTCTCAACCATCAGTATCTGATCAGCGCCACCGTGCCGTTTTATCCGGACGCCGCAAACTCGGTGGCCAAAGCGCAGATCGCCTCCTTGCAGAGCGATGACCCGCTGGACACTCGCCTCAAGCCATTGGAGAAATCACCGGCCAGCGCCATGACCGGCCCGCCGCAGTTCGGCCCCAGCGCTCTGACGCCCGACGGCTACGCGGTCAATACCCTGGCTCCGCCGTATTGGCCGACATGGATCCGCGATCCCGAACGCCCTGAATACTCCAAACCCGACTTGCCCAATGTCCTGGTCCCGCAGACTCACGAGCACATCGGCGACAAACTCTCAAAGAACAACATCGACTGGGCCTGGTACGCCGGTGCCTGGCAAGCGACTCTGGATGCGTACAAAGACTCGGGCGGTATTCCGAAGATTCCGAACTTTCAGTACCACCATCAGCCGTTCAACTATTTCAAACGACAGGGTCCGGAGAATCCCGGAGAGCGCAGCAAGCGCTTGCGGGACGCTGGCCTGGGCGATGAATCAGGCACCAACAAATTCTTCGCCGATGCCGAGGCAGGAAAACTGCCGGCCGTGAGTTTCTATAAACCTCAGGGCAATCTGAACATGCACGCCGGTTACGCCGATGTCGCATCCGGCGACCGGCACATTGTCCGCGCCCTGAAGGTGCTGCGCGAAAGTCCGCAATGGAAAAACATGGTGGTCGTGGTCACAGTCGACGAAAACGGCGGTTGGTGGGATCACGTTGCGCCTCCACAAGGTGATCGTTGGGGCCCTGGAACGCGGGTGCCAGCGCTGGTGGTCTCGCCGTTCGCCCGCAAAGGCACGGTGGATCATACGGTCTATGACACCGCTTCGATTCTGCGGTTGATTACTCGGGTATTTCAGCTGGAGAAACTCGACGGGCTCAAGCAGCGAGATGAGGCGATGGTAGCCCGCGGGCAGAAGCCAATGGGCGATTTGAGCAATGCGTTGCACTTTGCGGTTTGATTGAAACCTGGCATTTGACCGCTCCAGACCCGTTTTGTGAGCGGTCGCCAGCATCTTGAAAAAAGATTCTCCCACCTACTTCTTTGTCACCCGTTACTGCTCCAGTATGGACGTCCGCCCCGTACAAACGGGGTCTTTGCTGACAAGGAGCCAAGCATGTTGAAAGTCGCTGGACTCGCCCTGACCCTCACCGCGCTCACCTTGAGTGCAACCGTACACGCCAACGCCGACCTGAAGCTGGGCAGCACCGAGCGTGTCACCCGACTGTTCGCCTACCCCAACAACTGCGATGTGATTTGTTTCCGTAACTGGACGCTTGAGCAGACCGTCGAGCACTACCTGACCCAAAGCGTGCAACGCGATGGCTACAGCGCGGCGAAAGTCAGCGTCAAAACCGACAACGATCAGCTTTATGCGGCGATCAGCGGTGTGCCTGCCGGTTATGAGAAACCTCTTGCGGCGCTGCTCAATGCCGGAGATTTGGCCTACAACGGCGCGAGCAAACTGAATGCCGACGGCAAGTGGGCTTATAGTTGGTATCTGTTCCTGCCGCTGGGAATGGCGCTGGAGAACCGCAAGAGTGTCGAGTTGCTGCACTTCCCGCCGGATTACTCGCTGACCCAGGCGCAGGACTATCTGGAATCCAAGACCACCGATCGCTGGGCCACGTTGTTGACGGCCAACGACATTCCCGCCGAACAGACGCCGGGCTACCAGACCATCATCGACATCGCGCCGATTGCAGCGCCCTCCACCGCTGGCAAGGACCTGGAAGGCGTCTACGACTACTTCAAGGACTACCAGACCACCATGGTCAAGGAAGTCAGCCTGAACGCCAGTGGCGCAGCCTTGCCAATGGTTGCCTTCGGCGCACCGGTGCGTAACTGGATCAAGCAGCAGTATGGTGCGACCGTAAGTGTGCTGGGCCTGGCAGAGATCAGCCCGACCGAAGGCGTGAAGGTGCCGGTTCTAGGCTCCAATCACCCAAGCTATATCTGGTATGCGGCAGACCCTGCGACTTATAACGGCGATGAAGCCAAGGCAGATGCCGCCGGCTTGAAAGTCATGGGGCAGGATTTGAGTGCCGCGTGCTGGCAGGCCGGGATGGGCAGCAAACCAGGAAGTAATCCGGATGCGCAGTTGAAAAGCTGTACGCAAACCTGGCAAGTCACCCAGAAAGAAAAAACCTGTGAGTTGTTCTACACCTCAATCCGCAATCTGACACCCGAACAAGCTCAGGCCAAATGCTCTACAACCCCAATCAAATCTCAGCTGGACCAGCTGAAAGCCCCCGCACCGGCGCCTTCGGTGGCCACCTCGCACCTGTAAATCCAGCCGCCTATCCTGCGTCAGACGTTGCTGACGCAGGATAGAGCACTGGCACAGACTCTTTTGAGCAGCGAACGTTAAATCGCCCCGACCGGGCGCAATCGATATTGCGGCGGTAGTTGTTCAAAGCCACTGATAGTCGCGTTCAGGCTTTTCCAGCGGCCGTCCTTGATGCCATAGATGCAACCGTGGACCGACAGGCTCTGTCCGCGATGCCAGGCGTTTTGCACAATGCTGGTATGACCGACGTTGGCCACTTGCTGAATCACGTTCAGCTCGCAGAGACGATCAACCCGCTCTTCTTCCGTAGCCAACAGGGCCAGCGGCTCACGGTGTTCGTAATAAAGGTCGCGAATCGAACGCAGCCAGCCGTCGATCAGACCCAACTGACGATCCTGCATCGAGGCGCGCACACCGCCGCAGCCATAGTGACCGGTGACGAGGATATGTTTGACCTTGAGCACATCCACCGCGTACTGGATGACCGACAGGCAGTTGAGATCAGTGTGCAGCACCACGTTGGCCACGTTGCGGTGGACGAACAGGTCACCAGGCAGCATGCCAACGATCTCGTTGGCCGGTACGCGAGCATCTGAACAGCCGATCCATAGATATTCAGGGGTTTGCTGGCGAGCCAGTTTGGCGAAAAAGTCAGGATCTTCCTGCTTGATCGCATCGGCCCAGCGCTCGTTGTTATCAATCAGATCTTGTAGTTCGTTCATCTTTGAAGCCTCAAGAATGATGCGCTGTTTTGACAGACGACCGCCGGTCGAGGTCACGCTCAGAATGCAACTAGCCAAGCGGGGAATACCGTGGAATCTTAAAGGGTAGGGCCTGTCCATCCTATAGGCCCCACATTATGAGGAATTGCCATGACCGAATCACGACGTCCCTACGGCGCTCCGCAACCCGAGCCCATTGATGACAACGACGATCGCATGGGCACGATGGAGGAGCTGCACTTCGATGATGAAGAAACCAGTGGCCGCATCTCTGAGCTGACGCCCGAGAGCGAACGCTATCAAGAACAACCGCCCAAGCGTGGCCACGAAGCTGGCATGACTGGCGCCACGACACCTGACCATGAGTCAACCGACGACGACCTCAGCCAGGAAACCATGATACTTGAAGACGGAGCGCGCGACGCCCATGAAGCCGGTGACGATGAACCGGCCGACTGGGACCTGAGCATCGTCGATGAAGACGAAATCGGTGGCGGCAATGGCCTGGATGAAGCCGAAATGGCGGAAACTGACCCCGTGGATGGTAATCGGTAGCGCATCCGTATCACTGGAAAAGCGCCAAACCCACAGGAGCTGCCGCAGGTCTTTGACGTTATGACGTCGGTCCTGAATCTGCAGCGCGGCGCAGCCCGCTAAAGATCGCAGTCTGCGGCAGCTCCTATGGGAGCTTCTTATCTAGTCGACCAACGTGCAAGCCATAACCACCGCGTCTTCGCGCCCGCCCACTGCCGGGTAGTAATCGCGGCGGCGGCCGATTTCGTTGAAACCATAGCGCTCATACAACCGAAAGGCCGCTCGGTTGCTGTCACGCACTTCCAGGAAACATTCCCGTGCCTTTACTTCATAGGCGCGAGACATCAAGTGTTCCAGCAGGCGCAAACCGAGGCCGCGGCCCTGGTTCTCCGGCTTGACCGTGATGTTCAGCAGATGCGCTTCATCAAGGATTATCTGAACGACACCGTGCCCCACCTGTTGCTCGCCTTCGAACATCAGCCAGATTTGATACTTGCCCAGGCCATCCAGAAAAATGCCGCGTGTCCAGGGATGGCTGAACGCCGCGTATTCAATTTTCAGTACAGCATCGAGATCCGCCTCGGTCATCGGGCGGAAAGTTACAGCATCACTCATCGTTACGTTTCCAGCGCGCCATCAGCCGACGCATGGCTTGCCAGACATCAGCCTTACGCTGTGGCTCTTCCATTAATAGTTCCAGGCCAGGTAGCGCCCAGACCGAGCCCAGACCTTCGACCTGCAGTTCCAGATTGTAGGATTGCGCATTCGCTTCACCAGCAAAACGTACTGCTGGCAGGCCGATCAGCCATAGACAGACGCAGGGCGCGTCCTCAAGACGTGCCGAAACAAAACCCTGCACGAAGTCGCGGGCCGCTTCAGGGCCTTGATCCATCGTGCCGCGCACCAGCAATGGCCAGCGCACTGGCTCGCCAACGATTTGCGGGCTGTCCGGCAGACCGGCGGCGCGCAGCAGGTCTTTAAGCAATAAATAGGCAGGATCGCGGGTCTGGAAGGCTTCGCCTGTGGGTAACTCTACCAGCAACAGGCAAGCACCGGCCCGCAGCAGTTGCAAGGCGAAACGTGGCGGGGGCACTTGCGGCGCCTTGGCCACCGGGGCTGGAGCCTCTTGGGCCTGGACCGCCGGCTTGCTCACGCTCGTCGGACGCGGCACTTCGATCTTCGCCCGCTCGGCAGGCCTGGCCACAGGCTCGGCAGCCGTTTTGGCGACTGGTGCATGCGAAACCGGCTCGACCAGCGGCTCAGGCATCACCAGCAACTCTGGGCGCGATGGTGCAGCAAACGGCAATTCGGTGCGCGGCAGCCAATTGACCACCTGCATGGCGGTCAGATAAGCGCGGCGACGGGACTCGATAAGCAAAGGTCGGCCACTTGTGGATAACTAAAGAGTGGGGATTCTACCGCCCTTCGCCCAAGATCGCCCGCAGTTGATCAATAGAAAACCGGCAGCCCGTCTCATCAAACGCCCTGGGGTGAATCGCAACCCGTCTGATGCAGTACAATCGCCGCTTTTAATCGCCAACCAGCCGGCCTTTCCCATGATCGAACCCAAGCGCGTCTTGCGCGCCCTCGCCGAACACTGGGCACTCCTGGAGCCACTGTGCGAGCACTTCGACCAAGGCACTTTGAGCCTCAACGAACTGCGTTCACAACTGGCCGCTCAGCAACTGGACAGCACGCCACAGGACATCACCAGCCTGCTGGACGTGTGGATCCGCCTGGATATTCTGGTTCCTGTGGCGAAAAGCCCGAACCGTTTCGAGCTGAATGCGCAGATCCACGACTTCCTCGCCTACCTGCGACGTGAACACCGTCTTGGCCTGTGCCTGGAAATCGAAGCCTATCTGCGACATCTGGAGCGGTTGGCCGGTTATATCCAGGATGCCTTCGACATTCGCGACGGCAGTGACCTGGCGCGCCAGTTGCGCTTGCTCGACATGCGGGTACGGGATGTCCTGAAGAAACTCGCCAACGACGAACAGGCCCTGGTGGCTGTCGCCGAGCGAGCCAAGACCAGCGACCGGCAGATCCCGCTGCGTCAGCGCTACGCCGAAGTGCTGGCGACCTGGGACGAATACGTTGAGCCGATGATCCAGTTGGTCAACGCTGACGGCGCTTTCGAGCAAGGCGTGCGCAAAGTCGAGAACGTGCTGCTACGCATGCTCAGCGAACAGCAGCGCCTCGGCCACCTGGTCGATGACGACATGCTGCTGCGTACCCACGCGCGCATCCTCGAGATGCAGACCAGCGCCCAATTGACGCTGCGTCACGCCCGGGAACTGCTGCTGCCGCTGCGCGAAGAAGCCCGCCGGCACAATGCCGTGACCCGTGGCGCGGCACTCGCATTGTCGGCCATTCGTCGCAAAGGTATCGATGCGGTGCCGCAAGCGGCGATGCCCATGTTCACCCGGCCGCAAAGTACGTTTCTGGGCAGTGCCAGCCAGGTCGAGGCCTATGTTTACGCCCTGGCTCGTTTCGAGCCGAAACCGGCGCGTTTCCCCAAAGCCCACAACACCCAAAAAGGCGAGGCCCCACGTGCGCCGCGCACCGTTCGCGAAATGCTTGAACGCTGCGAAGACGCCCTGCCAATGCCAGATCTCATGACCTGGTTGCTGGCGCAAGAACCGGACGGCGCCACCGACGAGTTGCTGTACTGGTTCTCGCGGCTCTCGCGGGACAAACGCTTCAAACGCGAGCGTCTCGAGCGTCGCAACTACCACACACACGAGCACCAGGTCAGCCTGCGCTCCTTCGCCCTGCTCTCGGCCCGCGATGACGCGCCTGAGAATTCTGCGAGCACTCCCCATGCATCTTGATCTTTCCGAACTGTCCCAGCTGGCGCCGATCTTTCGCGAGCTGTTCAAGGGCTACCACGTCAGCCGCCGGGACCCGGAGCTGTACGCGCAACTGTCGAACTTCCAGGATCAATACCGCACGCTGTTCAAGGCGTTGGGCTTTGAGCTGATCTGCGACACCCGTGGTTTCTACTACTTCGTTCCGGAGCTGGCCGCCGCCGCGGTGAACAAGACCGCGCAACGTCTGGCGCTGTTCACCTTCATCATCGTCGAGCATCTGGCTGATCAGGGTCGCGATCCGGTCGCGGTCCTTGATGGCGGCAGCCTTGGCCGCGATGAACTGCCATCGCTGCTGGAAAAGTACCGCGACCTGTTTATCCAGGCCGAAGTGCAGACTCAGGAAGAGCTGGAAGAAAAAATCATGCGCCGCATGTCCCAGCTCGGCTTTGCCAGCGAAGAAAACGGCATCTACCGGTTCCTGCCACCGATGCACCGCTTCCTCGATGTTTGCCTGTCTGTGCAGCAGGACCGTGACCTGGCAGCGAGCCTGCATAGCGTGTTGCCGTTGCCGGCACCGGTGCTGATCGATGACGACAGTGACGAAAAACTGCTGGAAACCGATGACCCGCTGGACCTCAGTGAATTCAAGATAGAGAGCGAGGAAGACGCATTGGCTCGCGCCATTGCCGATGAACAGGAGATCGACGCATGAGCCAGGAACGCTACGGCATTCGCCGCTTTGCCCTGCTGAACACCGCCGGTTACAGTCTCGGGCTGTTCCCGCTGGAACATCCATTGTCGGTGTACGGCGCGAACAACCTCGGTAAATCTGCCTCGATCAACGCCTTGCAGTTCCCGATCCTGGCGCGCATGTCCGACATGAGCTTCGGCAAGTACAGCCTGGAGCAATCGCGGCGCTTCTACTTTGCTTCGGACACCAGCTACATCCTCGTCGAAGTCTCCCTGCCCCACGGTCCGCACGTCATCGGCGTGGTCGGCCGTGGTCCGGGCGGCGGCTTCGGTCACCAGTTCTTTGCCTACGCCGGAAAACTGGACCTGGCGCACTACCAGAAAGACGAGACCTGCCTGCGGCAGAAAGAGTTGTTCGCCAATCTTGAGCGCCAGGGTCTTAAAGCCTACGAGCTCAAGCCCGAGGAACTGCGTCGTTTGCTGGTAGGCGGTCACACATCGATTCCTCTGGACCTGACACTGATCCCGTTGCGCTCCACCAGCGAACAGAGCCTGAAAACCTTCCGCGCACTGTTTATCAACCTGCTGCACATGCGTGAAATTACCGCGGCCAAGCTCAAGCAACTATTCCTCGATGCCTTCGAGCACAGCCTGCGTTCCGGCAGCGTCGACTACATCGCTGCCTGCGAAGAAGCCTTCCGCGACGTTCGCCGGATGGAGCAGGACTACAATTCGCTGGTCACCGCGGGTCCCCTGGTCGAAGCCCTGGCCGCCGGGGTCACGCAGCGCAACATCCTGCGCGGCAAGTTGCACCGGCTATCGCCGCTGCTCGACTCATTGCTCGGAACCTGGTCGGACTACGCCAGCGCGCGCAAGGAAGAGTTACTGATTCAATCCGAGCATTACCGCAATGAACAGGACGCCCTGCAAAACGACCAACGCGGTGGCACCCAGGAACTGATGCGCCTGGAACGGGAAATCAGCGGCATCCAGCGCTGGCTCGGCGAATTGTCGGTGCTCAAGCATCGTTTCGCCCTGATCGACGACGTCAAAGTCCTCGAACAGCAATTGCTGGCTGCCAAGGATGCTCACGATGAGCTGGCCGGCGCCCTCGCGCAGTCCCGACAGTTCAGCGCCGAAGATCTGGAAGAACGTCTTCGCGATCTGGAAAAACGCCTGAAGTCGGTCAAGCAGCAACTCGACCACGCCGACAACAACAGCTATGCCCGTCTGCGTGAAGAGTTCTCGCAACAGGACGTCGAGCGCCTGATGCGCCTGTTCAACAGCGCGCTGTTCAGCTTGCCGCTGGGCGAGCACGGCATTGCGCTGGACGAGAACGGCGAGTGGGTCAAATCCATGGAGCTGATTCTCGATGGCTTCAAGGGCGAGCGCTTCGAAGTACCGGGCCTGTCCATAGATCTGTCGCACATCGAGCCGCCGGCGCTGCAAGCCCTGGCCGACCGCGCCGCGCTACGGGATCAGAAAGAGCGTCTGGAAAAAGAACTCAAGCAACTGAAAACTCAAGCGGCCGTCGCGGCAGACCGTGCAGCCAGCAAGGCCCAGACCGAAGCGTTGTATCAGCAAGTGCTGGATGCACAGAAAGCTCTGGAAGACTTCCGTCGCTCGCAAACCCTGAGCGCCGAGGAAGACGACAAGCTTGAGCAACTGGCACAGATGGAAGCCGCTCAGGATGAATTGAAACGCTCCAGCGATGCCTTCACCGAACGTGTCCAGCAACTGTCGGCCAAACTTCAACTCGTCGGTCGGCAGATCGGTGACATGGAAGCCAAGCAACGCACGCTCGACGATGCCCTGCGTCGCCGTCAGCTGTTACCTGCCGACCTGCCGTTCGGCACGCCGTTCATGGAACCGGTCGACGACTCCATGGACAACCTGCTGCCATTGCTCAATGACTATCAGGACAGCTGGCAAGGCCTGCTGCGCAGCGATGGACAGATCGAAGCGCTATATGCTCAGGTTCGCCTCAAGGGCGTGGCCAAGTTCGACAGTGAAGACGATGTGGAGCGTCGCCTGCAACTGCTGATCAACGCGTACGCGCACCGTACCGACGAAGCACTGACCCTGGGCAAAGCCCGCCGTGCGGCTGTCACCGATATCGCCCGGACCCTGCGCAACATCCGCAGCGACTACGACAGCCTCGAACACCAGTTGGCCTTGTTCAACCGCGAGATCAACAAGCGTCAGGTGTCCAACCTGCAAAGCTTCCGCATTGTCCTGGCGCCGAACAAGGAAGCCCTCAAGCATATCGACCAGATCATCCACAGCGCCGGTCAGTATGAAGAAGGCGAAACCCTCTCGGTATTCGACTTGAGCCAAAGCGCCGATCAGGACAACAAGAACGAAGAGGCCAAGGAATACCTGGCGCGTCTGGTAGCGGCGAACCATAACCAGCTGGGCCTCAAGGACCTGTTCGAACTGGCGTTCGAGATCACCAAGGTCAACGGCCAGCCGGTCATCCACACCGATATCGATGGTGCGGCGTCCAACGGCACAACCATGACCATCAAGGCGCTGACCAACATGTACTTGTTGCTGCACTTGATGGACCGCGATCAGGCCGGGCGTGTGCGTCTGCCGTACTACCTCGACGAGGCCGCAGACATCGACGAGAAAAACCAGGCGGCGTTGCTGGAAACCAGCTTGCAGCTGGGCTTCGTGCCGATTCTGGCCAGTGTGAAGCCGCAGGTTTCCGCCCATGTCGCCATCGACCTGGAAGGCGGCAGCGGGCCGAACGGGATCTACATCGATGAGGCGGACTGGAAGTACATCCGTCGGCATGACGAGGTGAAGTCAATGGTTAACATTGAATCGACCGAGCCGGAGCTCGACGAGGTTTAAGCGCTCACTGGCGCAGAGACGAAAAAGGCCGCGATCCATTGGATCGCGGCCTTTTTTGTTACCCGTTTTTTGTAGGAGCCCGCTTGCTCGCGATCGGTGAATCAGACACGCCGAAGTGCCTGAATCGCGAGCAATCGAGCGTCGACCGGCTGCTCCTGCTGGGGACGTTATTTACCTAGGGAAATCTTCGGCGCCCACACCAGCCACTCTTCCTCAAACTTGTCGAACAACGGAAAGGTCTGCTCAGACCGGGCCGGATTGCCCATACGCTCGTCATCCGGTGTGGCAAAGGCAATGCCGCCCTGGATCAACGTCTCCAGGGACTCGGTGCGCACTGTCACCCCCTTGAACAGGCCGAAGTCCACACCGAAACCGCTGCTGTTCCAGAATCGGCTGCCGCTGCGCACCAATGGCGCATACTTCGGCTCGATCAGGATATGAATCAGAACCCTGTCCGCAGTCTGGCCCAACTCATAGCCGGTAACCTTACCCACGGTCACTTCTCGGTACGTCACCGGCACACCAATCTTCAGCGAACCACGGCGAGCGGCACTCAGTACCAGACTCAGACCCGCCTCGGGCACTGCCGACTCCGGCGGCTGGGCCAACGCTACAAAGCTTTTTTGTGGACCAAGATTTTTCGCGGCCGGCTGAACTTCCAGGTATTGCCCGGTGACCAGCGTTTCAAGATTGGAGGTCTTGATCAGACCAAGCTCCGGCTTGACCACCCAGAACTGGCTCCCAATTCGGGCAATACGTTCCGGCACCTCGGTGATGCGCGCCGTCAGCAACACCGATTGCAGGTCATCGCTGAGGTCGACATCCTCAACCTTGCCGACATCCAGCCCCTTGAAGCGAATTGGCGTGCCACTTCGCAATCCGTCGGCACGATCGACCTTGATCGTCACGAGCGTGCCCTTCTGCAGCGCCTCTTCATGGTTCGCGTACAGGCGAAAGCGTGGAATACGCTTGCTCAGAGGGACTTTCGCCTCGGGGGTTTCGAAAGCGATACCACCGGCCATCAGACTTTGCAGCGATTCGCTCTTGACCTGAATACCGCCAGTCAAACCGCCCGACAGCGTGATCCCGCTGGCATTCCAGAATCGAGTCGAGCCGTTGACCAGCCCTTCGTATTCTTTCTCGATATGCACTCCGATGACCAACTGTTTACGAGTACGCGAGAACTGATAGCTCTGCACAGAACCGACTTTGACCTGCTTGTAGAGAATCGGGCTACCGACCTCCAGCGAGCCCAGATTGTCGGTCAACAACACCATATGCAGGCCAGGGGAGCGCAAATCCAGCGGCGGAGCCTTGGCACGCGCCTCGAACTCGCGTTGCGGTGCACCGCCCTTGTCACCCGGTCGGATCGCGATGTAGTTACCTTTGACCAACGCCTCCAGCCCGGTGATACCAGCCAGCGAAATCGACGGTTTGACCACCCAGAATTGGGTGCCATTCACCAGATAATCTTCGGCCAGCGGATCCAGGGTCAGTTCGGCGCTCGCACTGGATAGATCAGAATCGACCTTCAAGGCTTTTAAGCTACCGACCTGAATGCCTTTGTACATGACCGGCGTGCGACCAG
Source organism: Pseudomonas sp. GW821-FHT01E05 (assembly GCF_059422425.1). Taxonomy (NCBI): domain Bacteria; kingdom Pseudomonadati; phylum Pseudomonadota; class Gammaproteobacteria; order Pseudomonadales; family Pseudomonadaceae; genus Pseudomonas; species Pseudomonas sp. GW821-FHT01E05. Next base: position 2,372 of record NZ_JBWKWW010000012.1, on the reverse strand, counting down.
CCTGCAAACCTTCGAAGTCACTGAGTTTCACCTTGACCCGAATACCGGCCTGAGCGGCCTCGAAGTCTTCATAGAGGCGAAATGGCAGGCTCGGATCAGTGGGGGGGCTGTCTTTGCGGTTATCCGGAGTGGCGAACGCGATACCACCCGCCACGATACTGGCCAGAGACTCACTGCGTACTTTTACCCCGGATAAGTTGGCATCGATACTGATCCCGCTGGCATTCCAGAAACGCGTGTATTTGCGCACCAGGCTGGCATAGGTTGGCTCAATAAAAACTTTAATCTCGACGGTATTCTGATCTCCAGACAACTGATAGCTTTTAACCTGACCGACCTGAATCTGCTTGTAGAACACCGGACTACCGCGATTCAGCGAACCCAGGCGCTCAGCCTTGATGGTCAGGTGCAGGCCTGGCTTGGAATCCGATAACGGCGGCTCTTTCGCCAGGGCCTTGAACTTTCGGGTCGGCTCACCCTCACCCGGACTAACCGCAATGTAGTTACCCGAAACCAGCGTTTCGAGCCCGGTAATCCCCGCCAGAGTCACGCTCGGTTTGACCAGCCAGAAGCGAGTGCTGGTCCTCAGGTATTGCTCGACATCCTTGTTCATCTCGACGGTGGCAACCACCCCTTTGGTATCACCTTCGTCATCGAGGGCCAGGGCTTTAACCTTACCGACCGACATGCCTTTGTAGACCACTTCAGTCTTTTTTGCCTGAATGCCTTCGCCGCTTTCAAAGTGGACCTGAACTTCTATTCCGGTCTCATTGTAGGCACGCCAGCCCAGCCAACCGCCAATCACCAAGGCGATCAGCGGTAGTACCCAAATGGCTGACCAATTGGAAGCCGGTCGGGTTTTAGCGTCAGGCAAATCAGTCATGGTCGCCGTCCGATTCCGTGTTATCCCAAATCAGTCGGGGATCAAAAGTTACTGCTGCAAGCATCGTCAAAATCACCACACTGGAAAAGGCTATAGCGCCGAGATTAGCCTCGATGCTGGCAAGCCGACCAAAATTCACCACCGCCACCAGAATGGCGATCACGAAGATATCCAACATCGACCAGCGGCCAATGAACTCAATAAACCGATACATAATGATGCGCTGGCGGGCCGAAAGCGGCTGGTGGCGCTGCACTGAGAACAACAGCAAACTGATTCCCACCAACTTGAAGGTGGGAACCAGGATGCTGGCGATAAATACGACGGCGGCGATCGGGAACATCCCATGCTGAACCAGCTGAATCACGCCCGACATAATGGTGCTGGGATCACCTTGGCCTAAAGAACTGACCGTCATAATCGGCAATACGTTCGCCGGTACATAGAGAATCGCAGCAGTAATCAGCAATGCCCAGGTGCGCATCAAACTATTCGGGCGACGCGCATGAACCAGCGCACCACAGCGAGTGCAGACCTGCTCATCGCGGTCCGCTTCCTGCCTGTTCAACTCATGGCATTCGGCACAAATCAAAATGCCTGCATCAATCGCCCGCATGAGCATCCTCTCCTGACAATGCTTGCCAGATTTGATGAGGCGACATCACCACCTCCAGCCAGACCTGAACCAATAGCAAACTGATAAAACACGCCAAGCCAAGGCTGACAGCGATCGCGGCCATATCTGCCAACTTCACGATGGCCACCAATACGCCCATCAGGTAGACCTCAAGCATCCCCCAATCGCGCAAATGGTGATAAGTGCGATAGAGCAACAGGCCGTAGCTGCGCCCAATATTCCAGCGAATACTCAGCAGCACGACAAACTGACAGATCAGCTTGAGCAGCGGAATCCCCATACTGCAAAGAAACACCACGACGGCCACACCTTGCATGCCGGTATTGAACAAACCGACAACGCCAGTCCAAACAGTATCTTCTGACGACTGCCCCAAGAGATTGAGCCGCATGATGGGTAAAAAGTTCGCAGGGACATATAACAGCAGTGCGGCGATGACCAATGCCAGACTACGATCCACCACATTGTGTCGATGGGCGTACAACTCATAACCACAGCGCGGACATTGGGCTTTCTCGCCATGAGCGAGCCGTGGTTTACGCATCAGCAAATCACACTCATGGCACGCTACCAAGTCGTCCAGCGGCAAATCTGACACCCTGGAGGCGTCAACCGGATCAGGCATAAAAGGCTCTGGCTCGGAAAAAGATTGAGTCTATTCTGTAGGAGCCAGCCGGTCGACACTCGAGTGCGCGCCATGGCGTCTTCGAAATCGCCATCGCGAGCCAGCCCGCGCCGACAAATCGCGCGCAAAACAAAACCCCTACCTGCAGACGCAGATAGGGGTTTCGGAAGTTAATCTTGACGATGACCTACTCTCACATGGGGAAACCCCACACTACCATCGGCGAT